>JAUILQ010000033.1 GCA_030433005.1 Alphaproteobacteria bacterium | reverse complement strand
GGTCGGCGCATACTGGATCAGCTGCATCAGGTCGTTCTGGTAGACGACCTTGCCCGGCGTCACGGCGATGTTCTCGCCGACCTGGAAGGCGTCGTCCTCGACCATGCGGATGGCCAGGCGGCCCTTGCCGCGCTCCAGGTCCTCGAGCAGGTGCTCCAGGCCCTTGACCAGGTTCTCGCCGCCGCTCTCCAGGGTCGTGCGCAGCACTTCCGGATTGGTCATGACGAAGTTCGAGGGCGCCATCGCGTCGACAAACTGGCGGGTATAGAAGTCGACCTTCTTGGCGGTCTTGTCGTCCAGGCCCTCGACGTCCTTGACCTGGTTCTGCATCCAGCGCGCGCTCAGCAGGTAGGATTGCTTGATGAAGTCGAACAGCTGGTTCTCGTCCCAGGCCGGGTCCTTGAAGCGCCGGTCGCCGCGCTCGGGCGAGACCAGCGGCTCGGCCTCCTCGCCCATCATGCGCCGCGCCGTGGTCTGCCAGAGCTGCAGGTAATCCTGCCAGAGGTTCAGCTGCGCCTGCATCAGCTTGGCCGGATCGGCCATCATGCGCGCGGTCATCTCCATGAACGCGCCGCCGATGTTCAGCGGGTCGAGGCGCGCCGCGCTGGCCTGGCTCTCCGACTGCCGCTCCAGGAACTCGGCCACGAGCTTCTGGCTGCGTTCCGCGATCTCGGTCATGGACTTGGACATCCTGACCGGGTCGGGGAACCGGACTTCCGGCTCCTGTTGCTCGGACATGGTGCCTTTCCTATGCTGCACGTCGATCGGCCGACGTCGAGGCCAGCCGGGCGGCAAGTCTTTGTGTTACCTTGCCCTCGGCGGCGGCGCAAGGTAACTAACGGCGCCGCAAGCGGTGCGGTCGAGTCGCAGTTTTTCCGGGTGCCGTCCGGCGCCCGGCCGGAGCGGAGGTGCTTTCGCCTTGACCAACGGCAGCCAAACGGCCGGCCTCTTCACGGCCGCGCTGCGTCGACTCGCCACGGGCGTGGCGCTCGCCTCGGCGCTGCTCGGCCTCGCCGCCTGCTCCGCCTACGACGAGGTCTTCGGCGACGAGCCGGTGCCCGGGGTCGTGACCACCGGCGCGGGCGGCCAGCAGGACGCCGTGGTGCCGAGCCTGGCCAGCGTGCCGGACCGGCCGCGCGCCTCGTCGCCGTCGCAGCGCCAGGCCCTGCAGGACAGCCTGCGGCGCGACCGCAGCCAGGCCGTCTACTCGGACCAGCCGGCGGCCAGTTCCTCGGCCACCAGTTCCCCGGCCACCAGTTCCCCGGCGGCCTCCGCGCCGGCGCCGGCGATCGCCTCGGAGATCACCCAGGGCGTCTCGCGCCCGACCCTGCCGGAACCCGCCTCGGGGCGGGCGCAGAGCCGCATCGAGACCCAGACCAGCCGGGCGCCCCAGCCGCAGCCCCAGGCCCAACCGCAACCGCAGCCGCAGCAGGCGCCGCCGAGCGCCGTCGGGCCCTCGCAGATCCAGCAGTACAACCTGCCGCAGCGGCCGAACTACAGCGAGATGGTCGGCGTGGTGTTCTTCGGCTACGGATCGGCCGGGCTCGACTCGCGCGACGTCGCGGTGCTGCGCCAGATCGTCCAGCTGCAGCAGCAGCGCGGCGGGCGGCTGCGCATCGTCGGCCATGCCTCGATGCGAACCGGCGTCGCCAACCCGGTCGAGCACAACCTGGCGAACTTCAACATGTCGCTGCAGCGCGCCCAGACCGTCGCCCGCCGGCTCGAGGCGCTGGGCGCGCCGCCGGTCATCGTCGAGGCGATGGGATCGGCGCAGCCGGTCTACTACGAGTTCATGCCGACCGGCGAAGCGGGCAACCGGCGGGCCGAGATCTTCCTCGACTACTGACGGCGTCAAGACTACTGACAGGGCGGGCCGCCGGCCCGTCACGCCAGCCCCGTCCGGCCGGCCGCTCACACCGGAGCCCGGGAGTCCGGCCGGGCCGCGATTTCAGGTCGAGAGTCCCGATGGACAGCGAGTTTCACCGGATCAGGCGCCTGCCGCCCTACGTCTTCGCCGAAGTCAACAAGCTGAAGGCGGCGGCGCGCGGCGAGGGGCGCGACATCGTCGACTTCGGCATGGGCAATCCCGACCAGCCGCCGCCGGCCCATGTCGTCGACAAGCTGGCCGAGACGATCCGCAACCCGCGGGTCCACCGCTACTCGACCTCGCGCGGCATCCCCGGCCTGCGCCGGGCGCTGGCCGCCTACTACGCGCGGCGCTGGCAGGTCGAGCTCGACCCCGAGCGCGAGGTCATCGTGACGCTCGGCTCCAAGGAGGGCCTGGCCAACCTCGCCCAGGCGATCACCAGTCCCGGCGACATCGTGCTGGCGCCGAACCCGAGCTACCCGATCCACGCCTTCGGCTTCATCATCGCCGGCGCGGCGATCCGCTCGATGGCGCCGGCGCCCACCGGCGCGGGCGGCGCCGAGGACTTCCTGCGTCAGCTCGACCGCGCGGTGCGCCATTCGGTGCCGAAGCCGCTGGCCCTGATCGTCAACTTCCCGAGCAACCCGACGGCCGAGACGGTCGACCTCGCCTTCTACGAGGCGGTGGTCGAGTTCTGCCGGCGCCACGGGCTCTACGTCATCTCCGACGTCGCCTATGCCGAGGTCTACTTCGACGGGCCGCCGCCGCCCTCGATCCTCCAGGTCAAGGGCGCCAAGGACATCGCCGTCGAGTTCTCCTCGCTGTCGAAGACCTACTCGATGCCCGGCTGGCGAGTCGGCTTCTGCGCCGGCAATCCGCGCCTCGTCGAGGCCCTGGCGCGGGTCAAGTCCTACGTCGACTACGGCGCCTTCACGCCGATCCAGGTCGCCGCCACCGCCGCGCTCAACGGACCGCAGGACTGCGTCGAGGAGATGCGCCAGCGCTACCGCCGGCGCCGCGACGTGCTGATCGAGGGCCTGGGCGCGGCCGGCTGGCCGGTGCCGAGCCCGCCCGCGACGATGTTCGCCTGGGCGCCGCTGCCGCCCGAGCTGGCCGCGATCGGCAGCCTCGAGTTCTCGAAGCTGTTGCTGAGCGAGGCCGAGGTCGCGGTCGCGCCGGGCGTCGGCTTCGGCGAGTACGGCGACGGCTTCGTGCGCTTCGGCCTGGTCGAGAACGAGCAGCGCATCCGCCAGGCGGTGCGCAAGGTCCGCGCCTTCCTGCGCGCGGTCGATCCGGAAGAAGCGAAACGGAGGTTGGCCTCTTGAGCGAAGCGTTGAAGGTCGGGATCGCCGGCCTGGGCACCGTCGGCAGCGGCACCGTGCGCGCCCTGCGCGACAACGCGGAGGCGCTGGCGGCGCGCTGCGGCCGGCCGATCGAGCTGGTCGCGGTCTCGGCCCGCGACCGCGGCAAGGACCGCGGGCTCGACCTGTCCGGCTGCCGCTGGCACGACGACGCCCTGGCGCTGGCGGGGGACCCCGCGGTCGAGGTCGTGGTCGAGCTGATCGGCGGGTCCGACGGGCCCGCCAAGGCGCTGGTCGAGGCCGCGCTGGCCGCCGGCAAGCCGGTGGTCACCGCCAACAAGGCGCTGCTCGCCCATCACGGCAGCGCGCTCGCGCGCCAGGCCGAGGCGGCGGGCGCCGGGCTCTACTACGAGGCGGCGGTCGCCGGCGGCATCCCGGTCATCGGCCTGCTGCGCGACGGCCTGGCCGGCAACCGGATCGAGCGCGTCGCCGGCATCCTCAACGGCACCTGCAACTACATCCTGACGACGATGCGCGAATCCGGCCGCGAATTCGCCGACGTGCTGGCCGAGGCGCAGGCGCTGGGCTACGCCGAGGCCGATCCCGGCTTCGACATCGACGGCGTCGACGCGGCCCACAAGCTGGCGATCCTGACCGCGCTGGCCTTCGGCTGCGAGGTCGACTTCGAGGCGGTGCGCGTCCAGGGCATCCGCCAGATCGCGGCGATCGACATCGGCTTCGCCGAGGAGCTCGGGCTGCGCATCAAGCTGCTCGGCGTGGCGACCCGCTCGGGCGAGGGCGTCGCCCAGGCGGTCGAGCCGGTCATGGTGCCCTTCGGCAGCCCGCTGGCGGCCGTCGAGGGCGTGTTCAACGCCGTGCTCGCCGAGGGCGACTTCATCGGCACGATCATGGCCGAGGGCGCCGGCGCCGGCGAGCGGCCGACCGCCTCGGCGGTGGTCGCCGACCTGGCGGCGCTGGCGCGCGGCGACCGGCGCCCGGTGTTCGGCGTGCCGGCGGCCTCGCTCCAGCGCCTGCCGGCGGCGCCCGACGAGGGCCAGCTCGGCGCCTTCTACCTGAGGATCATGGTCATCGACCGGCCCGGCGTGATCGCCGAGGTCGCCGCGGCGCTGCGCGACGAGGAGATCTCCGTCGAGGCGCTGCTGCAGCGCGGCCGCGATCCCGGCGAGAGCGTGCCGGTGGTGATCACGACCCACGAGACGACGGCCGGACGCATGCGCCGGGCGGTCGAGCGGATCGGCGCGATCGAGGCCTGCCTGGAACCGCCGCGCCTGATCCGCATAGAAGGCGAATAGCGGGGCAGGCGGGCCGCACGCGGCGCCCGCGGACCAGGCGGCGGGCGCGAAGCGGCCGCTCGGGGTGTAGAGTGGTGCGGGCCGGCGTGCCCGGCCGTATGAAGAGGGGCGCCCCATTCGCTGGTCGGGGCGCCGGAACGAACGTCTTTGGGAGGAGAACGGGCAGGCATGCCTCAACCGATGGATCGAAACCTGGCCCTCGAGGCCGTTCGCGTCACCGAGCTGGCGGCGCTGGCCGCCTCGCGGCTGATGGGCCGCGGCGACGAGAAGGCCGCCGACCAGGCGGCGGTCAACGCGATGCGCGAGGCGCTGAACGCCCTGCCGATCGACGGCACCGTGGTGATCGGCGAGGGCGAGCGCGACGAGGCGCCGATGCTCTACATCGGCGAGAAGGTCGGGGCCGGCGGCCCCAAGATCGACATCGCGCTCGATCCCCTCGAAGGCACCACGATCACCGCCAAGGGCGGCCCGAACGCCATGGCCGTGATCGCGATGGCCGAGGAGGGCGGCTTCCTCAACGCGCCCGACGTCTACATGGACAAGATCGCCGTCGGCGGCGGCCTGCCCGACGGCGTCGTCGACCTCGATGCGACCCCGGCCGAGAACCTCAAGGAGCTGGCCAAGGCCAAGGCGATGGACGTGCGCGACCTGGTGGTCTGCATCCTCGACCGGCCGCGCCACCAGGAGCTGATCGCCAAGGTCCGCGAGGCCGGCGCCCGGATCATGCTGATCGGCGACGGCGACGTCTCTGCGGTCATGGCGACCAGCGAGGGCGACAGCGGCATCGACCTCTACATGGGCTCGGGCGGCGCCCCCGAGGGCGTGCTGGCAGCGGCCGCGCTGCGCTGCGTCGGCGGCCAGATCCAGGGGCGCCTGCTGTTCCGCAACGACGCCGAGCGCGAGCGCGCGCGGCGCTGGGGCATCGAGGACCTGAACCGCAAGTACGGCCTGATGGACCTCGCCAAGGGCGACGTCATGTTCGCCGCGACCGGCGTGACGCCCGGCTCGATGCTGCGCGGCGTGCGCCGCTTCAAGGGCGGCGCCGAGACCCATTCGATGGTGATGCGCTCGAAGACCGGGACGGTGCGCCTGATCGAGGGCCACCACAACTTCACGATCAAGCCCTGGTACGACTCGGTCTGACTGGCCGAGGCTGGCCGCCTGCCTGTCATCTCCTTCCTCTCCCTCGTCATCCCCGCGAAAGCGGGGATCCAGAGAAAGGAGACAGGAACGCGAAGCGGTGTCCACCCGTGCCTGCGACGCCGTTCTCTGGATCCCTGCTTTCGCAGGGATGACGGCAAAGGGCCCGGGACGACGACAGGAGGGCGGTACGCAGATGAGCGCGATTCTCGCAGCGCAGCCGGCCGAGGCGCTCGCCGAGCGGCGGGCCTGCCTGCTCGGGGTCGAGCGTTCGCTCGGCGGCAAGCGCTGGGAGCTGCGCGCCGGCGACGAGCGGCTCGGCCTGGCGCTGGCCCAGCGGCTCGGGCTGCCCGAGCCGGTCGGGCGCTGCCTCGCGGCGCGCGGCATCGGCCTGGAGGAGGCCGAACGCTTCCTGGCGCCGACGCTGCGCGACTGGCTGCCCGATCCCTCGGCGCTGCGCGACATGGACCGGGCGGCGGCGCGCATCGCCGCCGCGGTGCAGGCCGGCGAGACGATCGCGCTGTTCGGCGACTACGACGTCGACGGCGCGACCTCCTCGGCGCTGCTGCGGCGCTTCCTGAGCGCCGCCGGCGCGCAGGTCACGGTCTACATCCCCGACCGGCTCAAGGAAGGCTACGGGCCGAACGGCCCGGCGCTGCGCCGGCTCAAGGAACAGGGCGCCGGCCTGGCCCTCACCCTCGACTGCGGCATCACCGCCCACGAGCCGCTGGCCGAGGCGGCGGCGGCCGGACTGGAGGTCGTCGTCGTCGACCACCATGCCGCCGAGGCCAAGCTGCCGCCGGCCCTGGCGGTGGTCAACCCGAACCGCCTGGACGACGACAGCGGCCTCGGCCACCTGGCCGCGGTCGGCGTCGCCTTCCTGGTCGCGGTCGCGGTCAACCGCGCGCTGCGCGAGGCCGGCTGGTATGCCGAGGGCAGCGGCCGGCGCGAGCCCAACCTGCTGCGGTGGCTCGACCTGGTGGCGCTCGGCACGGTCTGCGACGTGGTGCCGCTGAGCGGCCTCAACCGCGCCTTCGTCGCCCAGGGCCTGAAGGTGCTGGCTCGGCGCGGCAACGCCGGCCTGGCGGCGCTGTCCGACGTGGCCCGGCTCGACGATACGCCGGGCGCCTACCACTGCGGCTTTCTGCTCGGTCCGCGCGTCAACGCCGGCGGCCGGGTCGGCGAGGCCGGGCTCGGCGCCGAGCTGCTGGCCGGCGACGACGCGGAGCGGGCGCGCGTCCTGGCCGGGCGGCTGGACGAGCTGAACGGCGAGCGCCGCGAGATCGAGGCCCAGGTCCTGGCCGAGGCGCTGGCCCGGCTCGAGGCCGCGCCGCCGCCCGAGGGCCTGGCGCTGGTCGCCGGCGAGGGCTGGCATCCCGGGGTCATCGGCATCGTCGCCAGCCGCCTGAAGGAGCGCTTCGACCGCCCGGCGCTGGTCGTCGCGCTCGACGAAAACGGCCTCGGCAAGGGCTCCGGGCGCTCGGTGCCCGGCCTCGACCTCGGCGCCGCCGTGATCGCGGCGCGCCAGGCCGGCCTGCTGGTCAACGGCGGCGGCCACGCCATGGCCGCGGGGCTGACGGTCGCGGCCGAGCGGCTGCCCGAGCTGGAGCGCTTCCTGACCGAGCGCTGCGCGCGCGAGCTGGCGCGCAGCGGCTGGCGGCCCTCGCTCGGCTTCGACGCGGCGATCCCCCTCGCTGCCGCCAACGCCGGGCTGATCCGCGCTCTCGACCGCTTGGCGCCCTTCGGGGCCGGCAATGCCGAGCCGCGCTTCGCCGTCACCGGCGGCCGCGTGGTTAAGGCCGACCCGGTCGGACAGGGCCACCTGCGCTGCATCCTCGCCGACGCCGACGGCCGCCGGCTCAAGGCCATCGCCTTCCGCGAGAAGGCCGAGCTGCTGGGGGCGGCGCTGACCACGGGACGCGGCCGCGGGCTGCACTTCGCGGGCAAGCTGCGGCTCGACAGCTGGGCCGGCGGCGACGCCGTGCAGCTGATCCTGGAGGACGCCGCCGAGGCCTGAGTGCCCCGGCCCGCGGCGCCGCCTTTCGCCGCTCCCGGATTCGTGAGTCTGGCGCCGGGCGTCGACTGACCTATAGTCGAAGGCGTGGGACAGCTGAGGGCGCTCATCCTGGGTCTGGTCGCCGCACCCGCGCTGCTGGCTGCGGCGTCCGGCGCCGTGCCGGTCGCCGTCCGGGCCGCGACCGAGGTCGACTTGGAGCTGGTGCTCGCGGTCGACGCCTCCTCCAGCGTCACCTCCTGGGAGTTCGACCTGCAGATGCAGGGCATCGCCGGCGCCTTCCGCGACGCCGAGGTGCAGGGCGCGATCCGCGCCGCCGGCGACCTCGGGGTCGCGGTCACCCTGGTGCAGTGGTCGGGCCGCGACCGCCAGATCAAGGCCGTCGAGTGGACCCTGGTCTACGACGCCGCCAGCGCCGAGGCCTTCGCCGCCGGGGTCGACGCCGCCCCGCGCTTCGTCACCGGCGGCTCGACGGCGATCGGCAACGCCATCGGCTTCGCCCAGCTGCTGATCGAAAGCAACGCCTATCGCGGGCGGCGGCGCACGGTCGACGTCTCGGGCGACGGCCGCACCAACCAGGGCGTGCAGACGCCGGCGCTGCGCAACGCCGCCGTCGAGGCCGGCATCACGGTCAACGGCCTGACCATCCTCAACGAGGATCCCAGCGTCGACAGCTACTACCGGGCCAACGTCATCGGCGGCTCGGGGGCCTTCGTCATCTCGGCCACCGACTACCGGGACTTCGCGCGCGCCATCAAGCTGAAGCTGATCCGCGAGATCGGCGGCCCGCCGATCGCCGGCCTGCCGGGCGGCGGCGGCGCGCCCGAGCAGACCGCACTGGGGCGGCCCCGCTAGCGCCGCGCCTGTTCTCATTCCCGCAGTCTTAAGCGTTCTTTTGAATTGCCACGCATGAACTGCAACCCTTAGTGTTGCCGAATGTCCGCTGCGCGCGTGCCGGGCGGCCCGCACGGTCGCCCGCAGTCCGGCGCGCCGGCGCCGGGCGCAGACGGCAGGCAGGCGCGGGCGGGCAGGCTCCGGGGTGCGGGGCCCGAACGTCTTGGGGGTGGGAGAAGACGAATGGTGTCGCCGACGCAACCGGGGGCGCTGGGCCTCCAGCGTGGCATTGCGCAGGACATGGCGGAGTCGCGCTCCTCGGCGGCAGACGGCGCGCGTGGCGCGCGCCGCGGCGGCGCGGGGCAGGGCCCGCTCGACGGCGGCGAGGGCCTCGCCTACGCCCTCGAGCCGCGGCTCCTGCTCGACGCCGCCGCCGTCGCGACGGCGGCCGAGCAGGCCGCCCAGGACGCCGCCGACTCGGCGGCGCAGGAAGCGGCCGACAAGCCCTCCGGCGGCGGCTCGGACGATGAGAGCTCCGGCGACGGCGCCGAGGGGAGCGGCGGTGCGCCGGGCCCCAGCGACGACGAACTGGCCCAGGCGCTGTCCGAGGTCGAGCCGGTCGCCAGCGAGGCTCCGGGAGACAACCAGGGCGGCGGCGAGGTCGTCTTCGTCGACACCAGCGTCGCCGACCACCAGAGCCTGATCGACAGCCTGGGCGGCGGCGTCGAGGTCGTCGCCCTCGATCCTGCCGGCGACGCCGTGCTGCAGATGAGCGCGCACCTCGAGGGCCGCAGCGGCCTCTCGGCGATCCACGTCGTCAGCCACGGCGACGCCGGCGAGCTGAGCTTCGGCGGCGGCCGCCTCAACCTCGGCAACCTCGCGGCCTACGGCGAGGCGCTCGGCCGGATCGGCCAGGCCCTCGCCGCCGACGGCGACCTGCTGCTCTACGGCTGCTACGTCGGCGCCGACGGCGAGGGCCGCGCCTTCATCGAGGCCCTGGCCGCGCTCACCGGGGCCGACGTCGCCGCCGCCGACGACCTGACCGGCGACGCCGGCCAGGGCGGCGACTGGACGCTCGAATCGGCGACCGGCGAGATCGCCGACGGCGGCGTCGACGAGGCCTTCGCGGCCAGCGGCTTCGCCGGCAGCCTGTTCGCGGCGGGCTCCTTCGACTTCACCAACGGGACAGATACCGACGGTGGCCAGACGGTCACGACCCAGAGCGGCGAGTGGGTCGGCTCGGGCGCCAACAGCGTCGGCACCCAGGTCGACGTCAACCGCTTCGACAACTCGATCTTCCTGGCTTCCAATCCCGGCAACGGCGCGGTCGCCAGCCTGAGCGTCAACCTCACGGGCAGCGCGTCGCCGACCTCCTTCGTGCTGAACAGCGTGACGGTCGGCGAGTTTCCGGGCACGCCGAGCTTCGAGAACAACATCGTGATCACCGGCGCCAACGCCGGCGGCGGCACGACGACCTACAACTACGCGGCCAGCAACCTGCCGGCCGACTTCCAGGGCGGCCACAGCATCGACCTGACCGGCACGGCCTTCGCCGGCCAGGCGATCACCGGCTTCACGGTGACCTTCGACGCGGTCTCGACGACCAGCCCCGCGACCTTCGACCTGCGCGGCTGGAACGTCAGCCTGGCCAATGCCGCGCCCTCGATCTCCAATCTGTCGGGCGATGTCCTGGCCTACACCGAGGGTGCCGGCGCGCAGGTTCTCGACCAGAGCACGGCGGCGGCGATAACCGACGACGACTCGGCCGACTTCAGTGGCGGCAGCCTGACCGTCTCGATCGTGACCAACGAAGACGCCAGCGAGGACCTGCTTTCCTTCAACACCGGGAGCGTCACGCTTGGCGGTACCACGGCGGGCTCCAACGTCAGCGTCGGGGGCATCGCCATCGGGACGCTCGCCAACAGCATCTCCGCGGGCAACGACCTCGTCGTCAACCTCAACGCCAATTCCACGGCGGCCCGGGTGGCCACCCTGGTCCAGGCCGTCACCTACGAGAACACCGACACGAGCAGTCCGTCGACCGCGGCGCGCACCGTGCGCTTCACGGTCAACGACGGCGACGGCGGCTCTTCGAGCGCCGACGTCACGGTCAACGTGACCGGCACCAACGATGCGCCCAGCGTCACCAACGGCGCCACGGCGACGCTGACCGGCATCACCGAGAACAACACCAACGCCGGCGGCACGACGGTCTCCTCGATCCTCGGCGACGTCGGCTACGCCGATCCGGACTCGGGCGCGCAGTCGGGCATCGCGGTCACCGCGGTCACCGGCAACGGCACCTGGCAGTACTCGACCGACGGCAACACCTGGACCGCCTTCGGCAGCGTCTCGGGCGGGGCGGCGCTGCTGCTCTCCTCCTCGACGCAGGTGCGCTA
The DNA here is from genome assembly GCA_030433005.1 of Alphaproteobacteria bacterium. Taxonomy (GTDB): domain Bacteria; phylum Pseudomonadota; class Alphaproteobacteria; order Kiloniellales; family DSM-21159; genus Tistlia. Next base: position 46,274 of record JAUILQ010000033.1, on the reverse strand, counting down.
CGTGCCGGACGGCCAGAGGGGCGAGACGGCGACCTTCGGCTTCCGCGCCTGGGACCAGACCTCGGGGACGGCCTCGACCAACGGCAGCCCCTCGACGGCCGACTCCTCGAGCAACGGCGGCAGCACCGCCTTCTCCTCGAACAGCGCCAGCGCCTCGATCGCGGTCAGCGACGTCAACGACGCACCCTCGCTCACCGGCGGCGCCACGGCGACGCTGACCGGCACGAACGAGGACACGACGAGCGGCGGCACGGCGGTCTCGGCGATCCTCACGGCCGCCGGCTACGCCGACGTCGACAGCGGCGCCCAGTCGGGCGTGGCGGTGACCGGCGTCACCGGTAGCGGGACCTGGCAGTTCTCGACCGACGGCACGACCTGGACCGCCTTCGGCAGCGTCTCGATGGCCTCCTCCCTGCTGCTCTCGTCCTCGACGCAGGTGCGCTACGTGCCCGACGGCAGCAACGCCGAGACCGCGACCTTCGGCTTCCGGGCCTGGGACCAGACCTCCGGCTCGGCCTCGACCAACGGCAGCCCCTCGACCGCCAGCACCGCGGTCAACGGCGGCAGCACCGCCTTCTCCAGCGCCTCGGCCACGGCCTCGCTCTCGGTCACGGCCGCGAACGACGCGCCGAGCGTGACCAACGGCGCCACGGCGACGCTTACCGGCACGAACGAGGACACGACGAGCGGCGGCACGGCGGTCTCGACCATCCTCGGCGGCGTCGGCTACGCCGACGTCGACAGCGGCGCGCAGTCCGGCATCGCGGTGACCGCGGTCACCGGCAACGGCACCTGGCAGTTCTCGACCGACGGCACGACCTGGACCGCCTTCGGCAGCGTCTCGGGGGGCTCGGCGCTGCTGCTGTCCTCGACGACCCAGGTGCGCTACGTCCCGGACAGCCAGAACGGCGAGACCGCAACCTTCAGCTTCCGTGCGTGGGACCAGACCTCGGGCTCGGCCTCGACCAACGGCAGCCCCTCGACGGCGGACGCCTCGAGCACCGGCGGCTCGACGGCCTTCTCGAGCAACAGCGCCAGCGCCTCGATCGCGGTCAGCGCGGTCAACGACGCGCCGGTCTTCGCCAACCTCGACGGCACGCCGAGCTTCACGGAAGGCGGCTCCGCGGTGGTGCTCGACGCCAATGTCACGCTCAGCGACGTCGAGCTCGGCAACGACTTCTCCGGCTCGCAGCTGGTCATCGCGCGCAACGGCGGCGCCAGCGCCGACGACGTCTTCTCCTTCGCCGAGAACGGCTTCAGCGTATCGGGCGGCGACCTGCAGTCGGGCGGCCAGACCTTCGCGACCTTCACCAGCACCGGCGGCACGCTTACCATCACCTTCTCCAACGCCGGCGCGGCGCCGACGCAGGCGCTGGTCAACGCGACGCTGCAGAACATCCAGTACCGGAACACCAGCGACGGCCCGCCCGCCACGGTTCAGCTCGACTGGAGCTTCGACGACGGCAATGCCGGCGACGCCCAGGGCAGCGGCGCCAACCCCGGCACGGCGAGCGGCTCGACCACCGTGACGATCGCCCAGGTCAACGACCCGCCGAGCCTGACCGTGCCCGGCTCGATCACCGTGACCGAGGACGTCGCGACGGCGCTTACCGGCATCTCGGTGAGCGACGACGACGCCGGCAGCGGCAGCGTCACCGTGACGCTGTCGATCGCCGACGGCACGCTGGCGGCGACGAGCGGCGGCGGCGTCACGGTCGGCGGCTCGGCGACCGCGTTGACGCTGAGCGGCACGGTCTCCGCCATCAACAGCTTCATCACCGGCAGCAACGTCACCTATACGACGGCGAGCGACAGCACGGCGGCGCGGACGCTCACCGTCGCGGTCGACGACGGCGGCAACACCGGCTCCGGCGGCGCCCAGACCGACAGCGAGACGGTCACGATCAACGTCACCGCCGTCAACGACCCGCCGGCGATCGGCGGCGTGAACGGCGAGACTTCGGGCATCACGGCGGGCGGGGGCGCTCAGAACGTCGCGCTGTTCGACGACGCGACCGTGACCAACCCGGAAGACCCCGCCGACTACAACAACGGCTCCCTGACCATCAGCCAGGGCAGCGGCACGACCAACGGCAGCTGGGGCCTGGACGGCACCACGGCGACGGCGGGCGGCGACGGCACCATCGCGGCCGGCGAGACGATCTCGGTCGGCGGCACCGCGATCGGCACGGTCCACGCGACGAACGACGGCCAGGGCGGCAACACGCTGCAGATCAGCTTCGACACCGCCGACGCCACCTCGGCCAGGATCCAGACCCTGCTGCGGGCGCTGACCTACTCGGCGCCGAGCAGCCTCGGGGCGCGCACCTTCACCCTGACGCTCAACGACGGCGGCGGCACGTCCAACGGCGGCGACCAGGACTCCACTGCCAACTTCACTCTCAACGTGACGCCGAACCCGCCGGTCGTCTCGAACCTCGACGGCGACAGCGTCTCGACGCCCAACGGCGTCGCGGTCGCCATCGACCAGGGCGGCAACGCCACGGTGAGCGACGCCGACAGCGGCAACTTCAACGGCGGCAACATGACGATCACCCGCAACAGCGGGACCGGCAACTTCTCCTTGACCGGCAGCGGCTCGACCGGCGTCGCCGCCGGCACCTCGACCCTCGATGCCGACGGCACGATCGCCAGCAGCGAGATCGTCTTCGTCGACGGCCTCGCGATCGCCTCGGTCAGCGCCGTCAACAACGGGCAGGGCACCAACGACCTGGTCCTCAACTTCGGCTCGAACGCGACGCCGGCGCGCGTGCAGCAGCTGATCCGCGCCCTGCAGTTCAGCTCGACGACCGGCGGCAGCAACTCCTTCAGCCTGACGATCACCGACGCCGGCAGCAGTGCCGCGACCTCGACGGCGGCCGGTTTCACGGTCACCGTCGAGGCGGCGCCGGTCAACACGGTGCCCGGCGCGCAGAGCGTGGTCGACGGCTCGACGACGGCGATCGCCGGCCTGTCGGTCGCCGATGCCGACAGCGCCAGCGTGACCACGACCCTGTCGGTCGGCGGCGGCACGCTGTCGGTCGCGACCGGCGGCGGCGCCACGGTGACCGGCAACGGCAGCGGCACCGTGACGGTCAGCGGCACGCTCGCCCAGGTCAACACGGCGCTGGCCGGCCTCAGCTACACGGCGGCGAGCGACAGCACGACCGACCAGACGATCACGGTGGTGACCAGCGACGGCACCAACAGCGACACGGACACCATCGCGGTCACGGTGCGCGACCGCCCGACCATCGGCAACCTGGACGGCGACACGGTCGACGGCAGCGTCGGCACGGCGGCGAACGTCGACCTCGGCGGCGACGCCACGCTCGCCGATCTCGACAACGCAGACTTCAACAACGGCAACCTGACGGTCACCCGCACCGACACGGCGCTCACCGGCGACTTCTCGGTCGACGGCACGGCGGTGACCGCCAACGGCGGCAGCGCGATCACCAACGGCGCCACCATCCGCGTCGGCGGCACGGCGATCGGCACGGTGAGCGCGGACGGTCAGGATGCCGCCAACCTGGTCATCGATCTCAACCCCAACGCCTCGCCGGCGCTGGTCCAGACGCTGCTGCGCAACCTGCTCTACACGCCCGAGACGACCGGCACCCACCGGTTCAGCGCGACCATCACCGACGACGGCGGCGGCGGCGCCACGACCTCGGCGGCGGCCAGCTTCTCGATGACCACCAACGACGCACCGGTCAACGCGCTGCCCGGCAGGCTGAGCGCGGTCGAGGGCATCGCCGGCAATCTCGGGGGCCTGACCGTCGCCGATTCCGACGGCGACGTCCTGACCACGACGCTGCGCATCTCCGGCGGCACCCTGTCGGTCGGCGAGGGCGGCGGCACGGTCACCGGCAACGGCACGGGCACGCTGGCGATCAGCGGCACGGCGGCGCAGGTCAACGCGCGCCTGGCCAGCCTCCGCTTCACGGCGGATCCCGGCGTCACCGGCAACCGGACCCTGAGCGTCTCGACCAGCGACGGACAGGAGACCGACAGCGACGCCGTCACGGTGTCGATCGCGCGCAACGAGGCGCCGAGCATCGTCACCAACAGCGGCCCGACGCTGGGGGCGGGCGAGACCGTCGTGCTGGGGCCGTCGCACCTCGGCTCCAGCGATCCCGAGGGCGCGACCGCCTTCACCTACCACCTGCGCAGCACGCCCGGGGCCGGAGACCTGCTGCTGAACGGCAGCGTGCTCGGCGTCGGCGACAGCTTCACCTCGGCGGACCTCGCGGCCGGACGGGTCGCCTTCCGCGCCGCCGCCGGCACCACGGCCACGGCCGACAGCTTCCAGGTGGCCAGCTCGGACGGCGTGCGCAGCAGCGAGGTGGCGCGCGTCGAGGTCACGATCACGCAGGGCGCCGACAGCGGCACGGGCGAGGTCGCCAACCTCAACGCCTCGGTGCTGGGCCAGGACTCGACGCTCCAGACCGGCCGCCAGGGCCCGGCCAATCTGGTCTTCGCCAACACCGGCGCCGGCAATCTGCAGCTGGCCTTCGTCGAGACGGGCCAGCCGCCGCAGACCGTCAACCAGTCGCTGACCGGTCTCGGCCAGGGCAACTCGCCGCTGTCCCAGGCCTTCCGCAGCTCGGTCGAGGGCGGCAGCCTGACCCCGGGCTCGGCGAGCTTCCTGCAGGTCGTGCGCTCGGCGGCGCTCAGCCCGATCATCTCGGACTTCGTCGGCGCCGGTTTCACGGTGCTGGTCTATAGCGGCAATTCCTGGATCCCGATCGGCATCGAGCAGTTCCTCACCGACGACACCGCGCTCTTCGAGGTCGAGGGCGACGACGACGAGCTGCCGCTCGTGCCCTTCCCGGGCGGGGCGCAGACGGCCGCCGCCGCCGGGCCCGCTCCGCGGTCGGCGCCGGACGACCCCGCCGCGGCCTCGGCCGCGCTGCCGGCCGGCGATCAGGCGACAGGGCTGTCCGTCGCGCTCGAGGGGCGGCCGGACGCCGCGGACGCGCGCCTGGCCTCGGCGCTCGCCGCCGTGACGGGCCGGTGGGATGCGCCTTCGCTCAGCCTCGAGCTTGCCCGCGCCGCGGGGAGCCACGACCTGGAGGCCGCGCGTCTGGCGGCGGCCTTGTCGGAGGTTGCGCTTGGCCGTGAGGGCTAGTGCGGCGCCGGCGGACGGCGGGCCGGGCGGCCGGTCGCCGCGACGGCGGGGCGCCCGGAGCCGCGGGCGAAAGCCCGCCGGGAAGGTTTGCTCGGCGTCATCTTTCAACCTAATGTGGCGCCGCGTCGGCGGCGGGCGGTCGCCGACTCCGGGGGAGGGGATCCGAGGTGTCTGTAAGTCGTGACTTGCGTGGCGGGGGCGTCCCGCGCCTGGGGACGGCAGTTGCCGTCGTGGGCCTGGCCATGGCGCTGTCGGCCTGCGCGATCCAGCCTGACCCCTACAGCACCGAGGAGCTGCAGCAGAAGGCGGCCGAGCAGTACGCCAGCCTGTTCAGCGAGCAGGAGCCGATCCAGGGGCCGCTCGGCCTCTACGAGGCCATGGCGCGCGCGGTCCGCTACAACCTCGACCAGCGCGTCCGGGTCATGGAGGAGGCCTTCTCGCAGCGCCAGCTCGACCTCGCGCGCTACGACCTGCTGCCGCAGGTCAACGCCGGCGCCTCCGCGACCCGGCGCAACAACGTCAACGCCTCCTCCAGCCGCTCGGTGATCACCGGCCAGGAGTCGCTGGAGCCCTCGACCTCCCAGGACCAGAACCTGATCCAGGCCGACCTCAACGTCGTCTGGAACGTTCTGGACTTCGGCATCGGCTACTACGCGGCCAACCAGCAGGCCGACCGGGCGCTGATCGCGCAGGAGCAGCGCCGGCGCATCGTCCAGCAGATCATCCAGGACGTGCGCTCGGCCTACTGGCGCGCCGTCGCCGGCCAGCGGCTGCTCGGCCAGATCGACCCGCTGCTGGAGCGCGTCGAGGCGGCGCGCGCCGATTCGCGGCGCATCGAGCAGCTGCGCCTGCGCTCGCCGCTCGAGGCGCTGAGCTACCAGCGCAGCCTGATCGACACCCAGCGCCAGCTGCACGACCTGCGCCGCGAGCTGCTGCTCGCCAAGACCGAGCTGGCGACGCTGATGAACCTGCCGCCCGACCGGCCCTTCGAGGTCGCGATGCCGGACGAGAGCGACTTTTCGGTGCCGCGGATCGAGATGGCGCCGGACGAGCTGGAGATCCTGGCGCTGACCTACCGGCCTGAGCTGCGCGAGGACATCTACCAGACGCGGATCAGCCGGGACGAGACGCGCAAGGCGATGCTGCGCATGCTGCCGGGCATCGAGTTCAACACCGGGCTGAACTACGACAGCAACTCCTTCCTGGTGAACCAGACCTGGTACGAGTACGGCGCGCGGATCTCCTGGAACCTTCTGAATCTGCTGACCGGGCCGACGCGGATCGACCTGGCCGAGACCCAGGAAGACCTGGTCCAGGCGCGCCGGCGCGCCACCGCGGCCGCCGTGGTGACCCAGGCCCACGTCGCCTGGATCACCTTCCAGGAATCGCGCCAGGACTTCGTCAACAGCGCCGACCTGGTCGAGATCGACGACCGCATCCTGGCGCAGTTCCGCGCCGGCGGCCGCGCCGACCGCCTGGGCGACCTGCCGATCATCCAGAGCGAGCTGAACCTGCTGCTTTCGCAGCTGCGCCGCGACCTCGCCTACGCCCGGCTGCAGAGCGCCTCCGGCCAGGTCCTGCTGTCGGTCGGCGCCGACCCGCTGCCCGACAGCGTCGCCGACGGGTCGCTCGACACCCTGGCCGCGGCGATCCGCGAGACCGAGGAGCTCTGGCAGAGCGGGGCGCTGGCCGAGGCGGCCTTCGTGCCGGAAGAGCCGCTCGCGGACACGCAGCAGCCCGCGGCTCCGGTGCAGGAGGGGGCGGACAAGGCTGGGCCGGACAAGGCTGGGCCGGGCAAGGCTGGGCCGGACAAGGCTGAAGCGGAGCACGCGTCCGCCGAGGGCTTCCAGACGGCCGCCGCCGAAGCGCCGGCGCCTCGGCCGGCGCCGCCGTCGACCGGCAGCCCCGCGCTGAGCAAGCCCGCCATCGAGCGTCCGCAAGCGCCGGCGGCGCCGAGCCGGCCGACCGTCGAGCTGGCCCCGGCCGGCCGGGGCGACGACGCGCCCGCGGCGGCCGAGCCGGCCGCGCCGCGCCAGCCGGGGACCGGCGTGACCTGGTCGCAGCCGGGCGCCCCGTCCGAGGCCGGGACGCGCGACGCGGAAGCGAGCGGCGGGGACGCGACGGCCGGGGACAGCGTCCTCGAGCGCTTCTTCCAGGGCCTGACGCCCGGCTCGTGACGGTGCGCGCGCTGGCCGACGCCTAGCCCGTGTCCGTCCTGCTCTGGCCGCTCGCCGCCCTCGTCCTCGGCTATCTCGGCCTCTGCGTCCTGCTGTTCGTCCAGCAGCGTCGCCTGCTGTTCCGGCCGACGCGGGAACTCCTGGACCCGGCCCGCCTCGGCGACGGCTTCGAGCGGATCGAGGTCGCGAGCGCCGACGGGCTGACGCTCGCGCACCTCTGGCGGCCGCCGGGCGGCGATTCCACCGCCCCCTGTCCGGGGGTGCTGCTCGCCTTCCACGGCAACGCCGGCAACGCCGGCGAGCGGGCCGGCAAGCTGCGCGAGGTCCTGCCGGCCGGCTGGGGCCTGCTGCTCGCCGAGTACCGCGGCTATGCCGGCAATCCGGGCGCGCCGAGCGAGGCCGGGCTGCAGGCGGACGCGGCCGGCGTGCTGAGCTGGCTAGGAGAGCGCGGGTTCGCGGCCGGGCGCGTCGTGCTCTACGGCGAGTCGCTGGGCAGCGGCGTGGCCACCCGGCTCGCCGCCGAGCAGGCGGCGCGCGGCGCGCCGGTCGCCGGGCTGGTCCTGGAAGCGCCCTTCACCTCGATCGCCGAGGCCGCGCAGCAGCACTACTGGTACGTGCCGGCGCGCTGGCTGGTCCGCGACCGCTTCGACAGCCTGGCGCGCATCGCTGCGGCCGGCGCGCCGCTGCTGATCCTGCACGGCCGGCTCGACGCCGTCGTGCCCTACGCCATGGCCGGGCGCCTCCTGGCCGCGGCCCGCGAGCCTAAGCGCCTCTTCACGCTCGAGCAGGGGCGCCACGCCGACCTCTACGAGCAGCCGGGCACGGCCGAGACGGTCCGGGCCTTCCTGGAGCAGCGGGCCGGGGCGGGCGCGACGCAGGGCGGCGCCTGAGCGGGCCCGCCGCCGGCGGGCAGGCCATGCCGCTTTTGCATGACGCCGGCTGCCGGAAGCCGCCTATAGGAGATTCCCGGGGCGCCGGTCCCTTCGGCCGGTCGGGCGACGCGGTGGGCGATGAACGTCCGTCATCCTGTCTGGCTGCAGGCCGTCGGCGCGCCCGGCGCCACCGCCTTCGCCCTGCTGTTCGCCCTGGAATCGACGACCCGAGCGCTGGTCGCCAGCGTCGTGCCGCTGCAGGTCCTGTCGCTGATCGGCGACCCGGCCGGCGTCTCGCTGGTCTACTTCCTGGTCAGCGGCCTCGGCCTGCTGATGAACTTCACGATCCCGCTGCTGGTGCGGCTGATCAGCCGGCGCTTCACCTACTCGCTGGGCGCAGTGGCCAGCATCGCCGCCGCCCTGCTGCTGGCCGGCGAGACGCTGGCCGGCAGCGCCGCCGGCATGCTGCTGCGCGCGTTCGGCGCGGCCTGCTTCGCGATCTGCCTCAACCTCTACATCCTGGACTACATCCGCGGGCGCGAGCTCAACCGCCTGGAGCCGGTGCGGCTGCTGTTCGCCGCCACGGCCTGGACCGTCGGGCCGGCGCTCGGCGTGTTCCTCTGGACCCGGGTCGGCCACGCCGTGCCCTATCTCGCGAGCGCCGGCTGCGCGCTGCTGCTGCTCGGCTACTTCTGGTTCCTCCGGGCGAGCGACAACCGGGTCATCGTGCGGGCCCGCAGCCCGGCGCCGAATCCCTTCCTCCAGGTCGGGCGGTTCTTCGCCCAGCCGCGCCTGCGCCTGGGCTGGCTGATCGCCTTCACGCGCAGCGCCTGGTGGGTGATGTTCTTCGTCTACGTGCCGGTCTTCGCGGTCGAGGCCGGTCTCGGCGCCGAAGTCGGCGGGCTGCTGGTCTCGGCCGGCAACGCGACGCTGTTCCTGGCGCCGCTGGTCGGCCGGGTCGTCGAGCGCCGCGGCGTGCGCTTCACCATCGTCGCCGCCTTCCTGGCGGGCGGCTGCGTGACCGTGGCCGCGGCGGCGGTCATGCCGCTCGCCCCGGTGCTGGCGGCGGCGCTGATCGTCGCCGCGGCGCTCGCCTCGATGTCGCTCGACGTCAGCGGCAACCTGCCGTTCCTGCGCTCGGTGCGGCCCTCGCAGCGCGCCGGCATGACCACGGTCTTCGTGACCTACCGCGACGTCTCCGAGGTCGCCCCGCCGGGCGTCTTCGCGCTGATCCTCGCGGTCCTGCCGCTGCCCTTCGTGTTCGTCGCCAGCGCGCTCAGCTTCTTCGCCGGCGCCTGGTTCGCCCGCTTCGTGCCGCGGCGCATGTAGGAGCGGCGCGCCTCGACTCGCTCGCGCTCGGATCCCGCTACCGTGCCCGACGGAAAATGCTTAACATGCATCAAGGATGGCCGGCCGGCAGGTCACCGCCGTGCAGTCCGTCATGGCTTCGACGCGGCAGTTCGGAGGGGGCGGTGGTCGGAATGGCTCGGCGCGTCCAGGGGTCGCAGGGCGATCGACGGTCTGCGGCGCGGGAGTGGGCGGCGTCGCCGGCCCGCGACCAGGGTGCGGCACTCGCATACGCGCTGGAGCCGCGGCTCCTGCTCGACGCCGCCGCGGCGGCGACCGCCGCCGAACAGGCCGGCCAGGAAGCGGCGGACACGGCCGCGCGCGAGGCCGCCGATCGGGACCAGGGTGCCGGCGCCCCGGCCCATGAGGCTTCCTCGCCCGCGGCCGGCGGTGCGCCCACGACCGAGGATCTCGCGCTCGCGCTGTCCGGCATGCTGCCGGCAGCCGCCGGCGCGTCGGATTCCCGGTCCGAAGCCGTGCAGGCCGGTGCCGAGTTCGTCTTCGTCGATGCCGCCGTCGCGGACGCGGAGAGCCTGCTCGCCGGTCTCGGCGCGCAGGTGAGGGTGGTGATGCTCGATGCCGCCTCGCCGGCGCTGGCGCAGATCGCCGCGGCGCTCGAGGGGCAGCGCGCGGTCGCGGCGGTCCACATCGTCAGCCACGGCGCGGTCGGCGCCCTGGATTTCGGCAGCGGCCGGGTGTCGAGCGGCAATCTCGCCGACCAGGCCGAGGCGCTGGCGCGCATCGGCGCGGCCCTCTCGGCCGAGGGCGACATCCTGCTCTACGGCTGCTCGGTGGCCGCCGACGGCGCCGGCCGGGCCTTCCTCGAGGCCTTCGCGCAGGCGGCCGGCGCCGACGTCGCGGCCTCGAGCGACGCGACCGGCGCGGCCGCCAGGGGCGGCGACTGGGTGCTGGAGGCGCGGCACGGCGACGTCGCCGAGAGCCCCGTCGCCCAGGCCTTCGCGGCCTCCGGCTACGGCGAGCTGCTCGCGGTACCGAGCGTGACCGGCAACGGCACGCTGCCCACCGTGTCCGCGAGCGACCAGAGCTTCGCCGGTCGTGCCCTCAACAGCATCGGCATCACCGTCACCGACCCCGATCCCGGAGAGACGGCCGCCGGCTATGCCATCGTCGGCAACACGGCGGACGCGCTCTCGTCGGGGACCTGGCAGTGGTCGACCAACGGCAGCGACTGGACGACCATCGGCAGCGCCGTCGCCGATTCCAACGCCCTGGTGCTGTCGGTCACCACGCAGATCCGCTTCGTGCCTGCCGACGGCTTCACCGGCGAGGAGCGCGGCCTGACCTTCCGCGCTCTCGACGACATCTACATGGGCAGCTTCTCCGCGAGCCCGGGCGGCGCCGTCTTCATCGACGTCAGCTCGCACAGCGGCGAGGTCTCGGCCAACAGCGGCACGATCGGCATCACGGTCACCGCCGCCAACCAGGCGCCGGTCAACAGCGTCGGCGGCGCCCGCTCGGCGACGGAGGGCGTCGCCACGGACCTGAGCGGGATCACCGTCGCCGACGCCGACGGCGGCAGCCTGACGACGACGCTGAGCGTCAGCGGCGCCACCCTCTCGGTCGGCGACGGCGGCGGCAGCGTCTCGGGCAACGGCAGCGGGACCCTGGTGCTGCGCGGCACGGCGGCCGAGATCAACGCGCGGCTCGCCGGCCTGAGGCTGACGCCGAACCCGGGGGCGACCGGCACGCTGAGCCTGCAGGTCTCGACCAGCGACGGCTCGGCGAGCGACAGCGACAGCGTGACGGTCTCGGTCGCGGCCAACCGGGCGCCGACGATCACCACCAACGCCGGGGCCACGGTGCAGTCCGGCGGGAGCGTGACCATCGGCGCGGATCTGCTCGGCTCCCGCGATCCGGAGGGCGTGACCGACTTCACCTACCGCCTGAGCGCCGCGCCGGCCAAGGGCAGCCTGCTGCTGAGCGGCAGCGCGCTCGGCGCCGGCGACAGCTTCACCTCGGCCGACCTGGCGGCCGGGCGGGTGGTCTACCGCAGCGCGAGCGGCACGGCCGCCGGCAGCGACAGCTTCAGCGTGACCAGCAGCGACGGCATCCGGACCAGCGCGGCCGCGAGCTTCGCCATCGAGGTTCGGCAGGCGGCGGCCTCTCCCAACGCCACGCAGCTCGCCCAGAACGGCCGGAGCACGAATGCCCCGACACTGCAGACGACCGTCGGGCAGAATTCAGGCCCCTCCGGGCCTGCGGTGTCGGGTATCCTGTTGTACATCGCCCATCAGACTCTCAGCCTCGGGCCCGGGAGGCCGGGTCCTTCCAGTCTCCCCCCTGGCCTCGAAAACTCGTTCTTCCGGGATGCTATCCTGAACCGCTTCAACCGGCTGAACCAGCAGTTGGACGCGTTCGGCCAACTGAACTTCGGGTCCTACCCGGGACAAGGGCTCGTCGTCGGGCCCTACGGCACGGTCAGCCCGGGGTCCGGCCCCGACGGCGACGCGCCGGACGGGAGCGGCGGCGGGGAACCGGACGGCACTCCGGCCGGGAGCACGACGGGTGGCGCGCCCGAGGGCACGAGCGGGGATGCGGGCGGCGGCGGGGACGCGGCGCCGGGCGGCGCGGCGCCCGGCCAGTCCGGGGCGGCGCCCGGGCCGGACCCGGCGCTGCCGGGGGCGCCCGGCCTGGGCGCGGAGCTGGCCCGGGCGGCGGGCCGAGCCGAGGCGGAGGACGCGCGCCTGGCGGCGGCCTTCTCGTCGCTCGCCGCTCGCGAGCCGGGCTACTCCGAGGTCGGCGCGGCATAGGCCTCGGGCGTGTCGAGGTCGCTCAGCACGGCGCCGGCGTCGGCGGGCACCGCGCAGGGCAACTCCGGATAGCAGACGTGAGCGGGTCGGCGCCGCCGCGGCTGCCCAGGCCCTACCGTACGGCTGCCGGATCGCGCGCGCCCCGATCGGGTCGAAGGTAGCGATCGGCTTGTCGAGCCACCGAGAAGCGGATACAAGCGGTCTGCACGCATCAGGTGTATCGCGCATGCCGGTGGCCCATCGAGTCTTTCCCGAACTCGGGCTCGCCGTCGCAAGCTACCGCGGCGTCGTGACCGGGGCGGAGTTCGTGGCGGCCTACGACCGGCTGTTCCGCGAGGGCCTCTACCGGCCCGGTTTCGTGGAGCTCTGCGATTCGCGGCAGGTGACCTCGTTCGACATCGACGTCGCCGCCATGATGACCGTGTCGGCCGAGACCGCGCGCTTCCACGGCGAGGCAGGGCGGACCACCCGCTCGGCCCACCTGATTCCCCAGCAGATCAACCAGCCGATGAGCCGCCTCTACGAGGCCGTGGCTCTGCTCGACCGGGTCGAGACCTGCCGCCTGTTCGAGGACGTCGGCACCGCCCTGCGCTGGCTCGGCCTGTCCGACGAGGCGAGCGCGCAGATCATCGAGCGCACCGGCCTGGACCGGGACCCCGCGCGGGCTTCGCCCGCCGCGCGCTGAGCTATTCCCCGGTCAGCGCCCGGTAGGCCTCGGGCGTGTCGACGTCGCTGAGCACGGCCTCGTCGTCGACCGGCACCTCGCAGACCAGCTCCGGATAGTCGGCGAGCAGCGGCTTGGCGCCGACGTCGCCGCCCAGGCCCTGCAGCTCGGCGAAGAAGCGGCGCGCGAAGAGCACCGGGTTGCCGCGCTTGCCGCGCCAGCTCGGCTGGCAGATCGCGCGGCCCTCGAGCGGGTCGAAGGCGGCGATCAGCTTGTCGATGACCCCGGGCGCCACGCGCGGCATGTCGCCGAGCAGCACGACGACCCCGTCGATCGCGGCGGGCAGGGCGGCGAGGCCGGCCTTGAGCGAGGTGCTGAGGCCCTGCTCGTAGTCGGGGTTGTGCACCGTCGGCACGCCGAGCCCGGCGAGCGCGCCCTCGACCGCCTGCCGCTGGTGGCCGGTGACGACCAGGACCTCGGCGGCGTCGGACTCCTGCGCGGCGCGGACGGCCGCGCGCAGCAGCGGCTCGCCCTGGAACTCGAGCAGCAGCTTGTTCGGGCCACCCATGCGCCGGCCCTGGCCGGCCGCCAGCACCAGCGCGGCGATGCGCGGCAGGCGCTTGGCGCCGGAGTCCGCGGCCGGCTCGTCGTCGCCGCCGCTTTCGACCGCCTCGGCGCGCGGCAGCGGCCTGCCGCCGATCTCCTTGAGCAGGCCGCCGACGCCCATCGCGGTGATGTCCTCGCGGCCGACCTCGAGGTCGGCGAGCAGGCGCTGCAGGACCCAGTCGAAGCCGTTGATCTTGGGCGCCCGGGCGCAGCCCGGCAGGCCGAGCACCGGCGTCTCGCCGAGCGAGGCGAGCAGCAGCAGGTTGCCGGGATCGACCGGCATGCCGAAGTGGCCGAGCGCGCCGCCGGCCCGCTCGATGCCGGCCGGCACGACGTCGCGCCGGTCGACGATCGCCGAGGCGCCGGAGACCAGCAGCAGCCCGCAGCCCTCCTCGGCGAGCTCGGCCAGCGCCGCGGCGATCGCCTCGGGCTCGTGCGCGCAGCGGCGCTCGCTGGCAGGCGGGCAGTCGAGCGCGGCGAGGCGGGCGTCGAGCGCGGCCCGGCCCTTGTCGAGCAGCGCCGGCTTGGTGCCGGGCAGGGCGGTCTGCACGAGGCCGACCCTGCGCGCCCGGAAGGCCGCGACCTGCACGGCCGGTCCCCGGTTGGCGCCGGGGGCGCCGCCGGCGGCGGCGGCGTCCAGCAGCGCGACGGCCTCCTCGACCGCGGCCGCGGGGGCGGAGAAGGGGATGATCTTGACGGTCGCCAGCAGCTGGCGCGGCTCGACCGGCTCGAAGGCCGGCAGGGTGGCGACGGTGATTGCTTCGTGGATCGCGTTGAGCGCGTCGATGCGGGCGCGGTCGACGAGAAACAGGCCGCGGCCCTCGGCGACCAGGTTGCAGCGGCCGGTGAAGGCGGCGGTGACCTTGGCTCCCGCCCCGGAGCCGGCGAGCGCGGCGGCGATGCGCGCCGCCGCCTCGTCCTCGTGCAGGTCGCCGTCCTCCAAGGTCGCGGCGATGATCTCCGCGACGCCGGCCGACTGAAGCGTGGCCACGTCCTCGGCACCGAGGCGCCGGCCCTTCTTGAAGCTGAAGCCCTCGCCGCGCAGCGAGTGGGCGAGCAGGGCGCCCTCGGCCTCGTCGACCGGCAGGCTGCCGAACTTCACGCCGCCGCTCCCCTGCCGACCGCGCCCTGCTCGGCCTTGACCAGCGGCGGCGCGCCGCGCAGCGCGGCGGTCATCTGGGCGAGCACCGAGACGGCGATCTCGGCCGGCGACTTCGCGCCGATCGCCAGGCCCGCCGGGGCGGCGATGCGGGCGATCGCGGCCTCGTCCAGGCCGGCGGCGAGCAGCCGCTCGCGCCGCTTGGCGTGGGTCCGCGTCGAGCCGAGCGCGGCGATGTAGAAGGCCGGGCCGGCGAGCGCCGCGATCAGCGCCGGGTCGTCGAGCTTGGGGTCGTGGGTCAGGGTGACGACCGCGGTGCGCCGGTCGGGCGCCAGCGCGGCCAGGGCCTCGTCCGGCCAGTCCGAGGAGATCGCGACCTCGGGGAAGCGGCTGTCGCTGGCCCAGGCCTGGCGCGGGTCGACGACCGTGACGTCGTAGCCGGCAAGGCTGGCCATCGGCACCAGGGCCTGGGCGATGTGCACGGCGCCGACCACGATCAGGCGCAGCGGCGGCATGTAGACCTGGGCGAAGAGCTCGCTGTCCGCGACGCGGCCGCTCTTCTCGCGCGCCAGCGCGTCGTGCGCGGCCTGCTCGGCGGCGGCGTCGCCGGCCAGCTCGCCCAGCGTCTCTTCGCCGTCGAGCAGCAGCTGGCGGCCGGAGCCGAGCTCGGTGACCAGGACCAGCGGCCGCTTGGCCGCCTGGCCCGCGAGCAGCCGGTCGAGCAGCGCGCGCTTCATGGCTGCCCGCCTCTTGCGGGACTCCCTCTCCGCCCCTCTGGGGGAGAGAGGGTCCGGGAGAGGTGGGGGTGGAGGTGGCCGGAAGCGCAGGCGTGGGTGGCGGCGTCGGACCCCACCTCACCCCGGCCCTCTCCCCCCCACAGGGGCGGAGAGGGAGCGTCCTGGAACGCCCTCACGGCTCCAGCTTCTCGACGTAGACCTGGACCGAGCCGCCGCAGGCCAGGCCGACCGACCAGGCGTCCTCGTCGGAGACGCCGAATTCCAGCAGGCGCGGCTTGCCGTCGCGCATCGCGGCGCCGGCCTCCTGCACGACCGCGCCTTCGATGCAGCCGCCGGAGACCGAGCCCAGCATGTTCTGGCGGTCGTCGACGGCGAGCTGGCTGCCGACCGGCCGGGGCGAGGAGCCCCAGGTCGCGACCACGGTGGCGAGGGCCACGCCGCGGCCCTCGTCGAGCCAGCCGCGCGCCGCGCCCAGCACCTCGTCGGGGTCCGGATAGGCCTGCAGGCCCCGGTCCTTCGCAACGCCGCTCTGGATACTCATCCTGCGATCTCCTCCTCCAGCCACTCGCTCGCCGCCTCGTGCCGGCGCCGCGGCATCGTCGAGAGCGCCGCCGCCAGCTGCTCCAGGCTGTCCAGGTTGTGCACCGAGCGGAAGTCGTCGACGTGCGGGATCATCGCCTTGGCCCCCATCGATTTCGGCGCGTAGCCGTCGTAGCGCAAGAGCGGGTTGAGCCAGATCAGGCGGCGGCAGGACTTGTGCAGCCGCTCCATCTCGTGGGCGACGCCGTCGGCGCCCTCGCGGTCCAGGCCGTCGCTGATCAGCAGCACGATGGCGCCCTGTCCGAGCACGCGGCGCGCCCAGACCCGGTTGAACTCGGCGAGACAGGCGCCGATCCGGGTGCCGCCGGACCAGTCGGTGACCGCCTCGGCGCAGCGCTCCAGCGCCAGGTCGATGTCGCGCTGGCGCAGGTAGCGGGTCAGGTTCGACAGCCGCGTGCCGAACACGAAGGAATGGACCCGGTCGCGGTCGCTGGTGACCGCGTGCATGAAATGCAGGAAGATCCGCGAGTAGCGGCTCATCGAGCCGGAGATGTCGCAGAGGATGACCAGCGGTGGCGGTCGGTGCTTGCGCTTCTTCCAGCGCAGCTCCAGCAGGTCGCCGCCCTCGCGCAGGCCGGCGCGCAGGGTCGCGCGCAGGTCGGCCTTCGGCGGCCGGTGCGACGGCTCGAAGCGGCGCGTCGGCACCTTCTGCAGCGGCAGCGAGAGCTGCTTGACCGCCCGCTTGGCGCGGTTCAGCTCGTCGGCCGACATCTGTTCGAAGTCCTGCTCGCGGAAGACCTCCTGGTCCGACCAGGTCATCACCGCGTCGAGCTCGACCTCCTCCTGCGCCTGCGCTTCGGCCTCGCCGGGGCGCTTCGGCGCCAGGGCGTCGGCGAGCCGCCGGTTGAGCTCCTTCTGGCGCTCCTGGCGGTGCTCCTCGGGCGTGATGTCGGGCAGCAGCAGGCCGCGCAGCCGGTCGAGGTACTTCGGGTTGCGCCAGAAGATCTGGAAGGCCTGGTCGAAGATCTCGCGCTGGTCGCGGCGCTCGACCAGCACCGAGTGCAGCGTCCAGTAGAAGTCGTCGCGCCGGTCCAGGCCGACGGCGCGCACCGCCTCGACCGCGGCCAGCAGCTTGCCGGGCCCGACCGGCAGGCCGGCGGCGCGCAGCGTGCGCACGAAGTAGAGGATGTTCTCGGCCAGCCTGCCGTCCTCCGGGCGCTCGCCGAGCTCGGCGAGCTGGCTGTCCTGGCGGAGGCGGCGCTGGGCGTCGGCAAAGGGGTCGACCTGGGACATGGCCGCTAAGGTAGCGATGCGCCGGGCGCGCGTGAAGGCGGCGGCGCGGGTCGCCAGCGGGATGGGCGAGCGGGGCGGGCCAGCGGGGCGGGTCAACGGGGCGGGCGAGGTTGCCCGCCGGCCTGCTCTTCAGCTACGAGAAGCGGCGTTGGCGAACGAGAGAGAGACGATGACCGAGACGGACTTCGACGAGACGGTGGACTACGTGGTGGTCGGCGCCGGCTCGGCCGGCTGCGTGCTGGCCAACCGGCTGAGCGAGGACGCCGGCACCCGGGTGCTGCTGCTCGAGTTCGGCGGCAAGGACAACTCGGTCTACATCCAGATGCCGGTCGCCTTCTCGATCCCGCTCAACAAGCCGCGCTTCGACTGGGGCTTCCACAGCGAGCCGGAGCCGGGCCTGAAGGGCCGGCGCATCCACCAGGCGCGCGGCAAGGTCATCGGCGGCTCCTCCTCGATCAACGGCATGGCCTACGTGCGCGGCCATCCCGGCGACTACGAGGAGTGGGTCGGGCAGGGTGCGTCCGGCTGGAGCTATGCCGAGGTGCTGCCCTACTTCCGGCGCCTGGAGGACTGCGTCTACGGCGCCGACGACTACCGCGGCAGCGGCGGGCCGGTCGGCGTGTGCAACGGCAACGGCATGAAGAACCCGCTCTACCGCGCCTTCGTCGACGCCGGGCGCCAGGCCGGCTACGGCGAGACCGCCGACTACAACGGCGAGCGCCAGGAAGGCTTCGGGCGCATGGACATGACGGTGCGCAACGGCGTGCGCGCCTCGGCCGCCAACGCCTACCTGAAGCCGGTGCTCGGGCGACAGAACCTGGAGCTCAGGATGCACGCGCTGACCACGCGCGTGCTGATCGAGCAGGGCCGCGCCGTCGGCGTCGAGTACCGCCGCGGCGGCAGGACCCATCGGGTGCGCGCGACCCGCGAGGTCATCCTCTCGGCCAGCGCCTTCAATTCGCCCAAGCTGCTCATGCTCTCGGGCATCGGCCCGGCCGAGCAGCTCAAGGCCCAGGGCATCGAGGTCAGGCACGACCTGCCCGGCGTCGGGGCCAACCTGCAGGACCACCTGGAGGTCTGGGTGCAGCAGGCCTGCACGCAGAAGATCACGCTCAACGCCTGGCTGAACCCGCTGGCGCGCGCCGCCATCGGCGTGCGCTGGATGCTGTTCAAGGACGGCCTGGGCGCCAGCAACCAGTTCGAGTCGAACGGCTACATCCGCAGCCGCGAGGGCCTGCGCTTTCCGGACATCCAGTACCACTTCCTGGCCGGCGCCATCGCCTACGACGGCTCCTCCGCCGCCGAGGGTCACGGTTTCCAGGTCCACCTCGGCCACAACAAGCCGAAGAGCCGCGGCCGCCTGACGCTGGCCTCGGCCGACCCCGAGGCGGCGCCGAAACTGTTCTTCAACTACCTGAGCGAGGAGGCGGACCGGGCCGCCTACCGCGCCGGGCTGCGCCTGACCCGCGAACTCTTCGCCCAGCCCGCCTTCGACCCCTTCCGCGGCGAGGAGCTGGCGCCCGGCAGGCAAGTGCAGAGCGACGACGAGATCGACGACTGGGTCGCCGGGGCGGCCGAGACCGCCTACCACCCGGCCGGCACCTGCCGCATGGGCCGCGATCCCCTGGCCGTCGTCGACCCCGAGTGCCGGGTGCGCGGCGTCGAGGCGCTGCGCGTGGTCGATTCCTCGATCATGCCGACCGTGACCAACGGCAACCTCAACGCGCCGACGCTGATGATCGGCGAGAAGGCCGCCGACATGATCCGCGGCCGCCAGCCGCTGCCGGCCTCCAACGCGCCGCTGTTCTTCGCCGAGGACGGCGGCGCCCGCCAGCGCATCGGCGAGCCGGAGCGCCGGCCCGGCTCCTAGGCCGGCCGCTTCCGCCCGGCCGTCGCTTCGCCTAAGCTTCCGGTCCCGAGGCGGCGGGAAGGGGGCGATGAGACGCGCGAGGATCCCTGGGTGGCCGGCGGCCGTCCTGGTCTGGCTGCTGCTGCCGGCGGCGGCGGGCGCCGAGCCCGACAACCTCGGCCGGCTCAAGACCGCGCTCACCGCCTATCACGCGAGCGGCGCCTACGCCGTCGAGCAGGCCGAGGTGGCGCAGCAGGCGCTCGACTGGCTGGAGCGACGGGCCGCCGCGGCGGGCCCCGACGAGAAGCTGGCCATCGTGCTCGACATCGACGAGACCAGCCTGTCGAACTGGCCGCGCCTCGCGGCCAACGACTTCGCCTACCTGCCCGAGGCGCCCTGCCGCCTCGACGCCGACGGCAAGCCGCAGGCGCCCTGCGGCGCCGATGCCTGGAACGAGCTGGCGGCGGCGCCGGCGATCGCGCCGACCCTGCGGCTGGCCGAGCGGGCGGCCGAGCTCGGCGTCGCCATCTTCTTCGTCACCGGGCGCCCCGAGACCGAGCGCCAGGCGACGACCCGCAACCTCGCCCGCGTCGGCTACCCGACCTGGGAGGGGCTGTTCCTGCGCGGCCCCGCGGAGGAGCGGGAGTCGGCGGCCGCCTACAAGGCGCCGGTGCGCCAGCGCATCGAGCGCTTCGGCTACCGCATCGTGCTCAACATGGGCGACCAGGTCAGCGACCTCGCCGGCGGCCACGCCGAGGCGGTCTTCAAGCTGCCCAACCCCTTCTACCTGATTCCCTGACCGGGCTACGCGCGCGCGTCGGTCTCTCTATGGTAGAAGGACCACTCGGACGGGGTCGCAACGACAAAGGGGGAGACGCAGCATGACGGACGGCAAGCGGGCGAAGGCGACGCGACGGGACTTCCTGGCCGGCGCTGCGGCGAGCGGGGCCCTGCTGGGCGCAGGCCTGGCCTGGCGGCCGCGGGCGGCCGCCGCGCGGGGCGCGGCCGAGCGCGCGCCCGAGGGGGCGACGGTCGCCAGGCTGCGCGTCTATCCGGCGATCGGCATCTGCCGCGTCGGCGGCTCGGCCCAGTGGTTCCTGGCGCCCGAGGTGCCGGGCCTGCCGCCGACGCCCAACGACGGCTTCAAGGACGCCGAGGGCCTGATCAAGAAGCAGGTCCAGCGCTTCCGGGTCTACGCCTTCGACGACCAGGACCGCGTGATCGGCGAGGTCGGCGGCGAGGGCAGCGGTGCGCCGGGCGAGGTGACCTGGCGCGTGCACCTGGCCAACACCAAGGCGGCTTGGTACGGCTTCAACAACGCGCTCGACAACGGCGAGCTGGCGCCCGGCCTGCCCGGCCAGCTGCGCAACCAGTACTTCGTCGCCCCGGCGCGCCGCGAGGCGATGCTTGTCATCGACGGCGGCGAGAAGGCGATCGCCGGCGCCTCGGTGAACGCCGGCGGCGGCGATCCCGCCTACGCCTTCGTCGGGCGCTTCTGGGAGATGGTCGACGTCGGGCTCGGCGAGCTGCGCACCGACGAGGCCGGACGTCTGCTGGTCGTGCCGCCCGACGGCAAGTCGGCCTCGCCGACCAACGCGCCGATCACCTCCTTCGCCGACAACGACGGCTGGCACGACGACTGGTGCGACGGCCCGGTGACCGCCGAGGTGACGCTGGCCGGCGGCCGCACGCTGACTGCCGAGCCGGCCTGGGTCGCCTGCGTCGGACCGAACTTCGCCCCGGAGATCCCGCCGATCACGACCCTCTGGGACACCATCGAGAACCTCAATGTCGAGCAGGGCTGGAGCGAGCCGCCGGCGCGGCCGCTGTCGTTCCGCCGCCACGTCTACCCGACCTTCCGCCGGGTCGCGCTGATGGAGTGGCTGACCAACGCGGCCAACCTGCGCCGGGGCTGGATCGACGTCGGCGACTTCTCCGACCCAGCGTTCGTCGCCCGGCTCGCCGACCCCTCCGAGGCCAACCGGGCGTTCCGCGAGAAGGTCTTCGCCGCCTTCCGCGACCCGGAGAACCTCGGGCCCGAGGCCTACAAGGAAGAGCGGCTCAAGATCCCCTACATGATGGGCGACGGCGTCAACTACGACGGCAGCCCGCTGCAGTGGTTCCAGTTCCCCAAGCTGCAGTACGACAACCTGAAGGCCTGGGCCGCTGGCGAGTTCGTCGACGACCTGGAGGACGCCGAGGCCGAGGCGGTGGCCGCGCTCGACGACCTGCCGCTGGAGGCGCGGCCGGCGGCGCTGACCGAGGCGGCGCTGGAGCCCTGCTCGGGCGGCGCCTTCCATCCCGGCGTCGAGCTGACCTACTACCTGCGCCTGGCGCCGATGTACGCGCGTCACACCGATCCCGAAGCCGAGCCCTTCCGCCTGGCCCACGGGCCGCGGCGCAGCCTGGTCCAGGACGTCGGCCGGCTGCTGACCGGGGAGAAGGCCTTCGAGGGCGGCAACGGCCAGCCGGCGCCGATCGGCCCGCAGGCGGCCGGCGACCTGACCCGCTGGATGGGCCTGCCCTGGCAGTGCGACGCCTTCTCCTGCCAGCAGGTGCTGCTGCAGGAGAACTTCCCGACCGCGGTCTGGTGGCCGGCGCTGCTGCCGATCGACGTGCTGCCCGAGGCCTACTACGAGCAGCTGATGCGCAGCGACCTGCCGAGCGAGGAGCGGCGCAAGTTCTTCGACAGCCGGCTGCCCTGGTCGCGCGGCGTCGCCGGCATCGGCTACCACGCCAACGCCAGCTACTGGGACGGCATCACCAACATGATCCAGCTGTGGCAGCGCATGGGCTTCGTGGTGAAGCGCCCGGCGCCGAGCGACCCCGGCCGGCCGGCCGGGGTGCCCGACGAGCTGTTCGTCGAGGTCGGCCATGCCGACAACCTGGAGTTCCGCTTCGACTGGCGGCCCGACGACGGCATGCTGCCGAATTGAGCGACGGCGCATCGCGCGACGGCGGGCGCGATGCCGCCGTCGTCGGCGGCGGCATCGCCGGCGCGGCGGCCTGCCTGCGTCTGGCCGCGCTCGGCCGGCGCGTGCTGTGGATCGCCCCGCCGCTCGAGGAGGGCGATCGGCCGGGCGAGCAGCTGGCGCCGGCGGCGCGGGCGCTGCTGGCGCGCCTCGGTGCCGCCGGGCTGCTCGAGGCGCCGGGCCACCGGCCGGCCAACCGCCAGCTCTCGGCCTGGGGCTCGGCGCAGCTCGCCGAGCGCGACGCCATCGTCCACCTGGAGGGGCCGGGCACGGTGCTCGACCGTCCGGCCTTCGAGCGTGACCTCGCCGCGCTGGCGCGGGCGGCCGAGGGCGTCGAGCGGGTCGAGGCCGCGCTGGCGGGCGCCGAGCGCGGTCCCGAGGGATGGCGGCTGAGCCTCGCGGGGGGCGAGGCACTGCCGCCCGTGCCCTTCGTGATCGACGCCAGCGGCCGCGCCGCCGTGGTCGCGGCGCCGCTCAGCCAGCGCTTCCGGGCCGACCGCCTGGCCGCGCTGGTCGCCTTCCTGCCGCAGGACCCGGAATCCGAGGTGGCGCCGACCCGGGCCACGCTGATCGAGGCCGTGGCCGACGGCTGGTGGTACGCCAGCCTGCTCGCCGACGGCCGGCTGGCGCTCAACTACTACAGCGACCCCGACCTGCTGCCGCGCGAGGCCAGCCGCGACCCGGCGGTGCTGCAGGGGCTGCTCGCCGGAACCGCCTCCGTGGGCCGCTGGATCGATGAGGCCGGATTCCACCTGGCGGGGCCGCCGCGCCTGGCCTCGGCCGGCACGACCTGGCTGGCGCCGGTCGCCGGGCCGGAGGCTGCGGGCGGCCGAGAGGGAGCGGGCTGGGCGGCGGTCGGCGACGCCGCGGCGGCCTTCGACCCGCTGTCCTCGCACGGCATGACGACGGCGCTGTGGAGCGGCATCCAGGCCGCCGAGGCGGCCGACGCCTGGCTGGCCGGCGACGCCGAGCCGCTGGCCCGCTACGCCGCGGCGGTCGCCGAGGGCGTCGTCGACTTCCTCAAGGCGCGCAGCCGGATCTACGGGATGGAGCGGCGATTCGCCGGGCGGACGTTCTGGCAGCGGCGGGCGGGGTAGCCCCACACCTCACCCCGACCCTCTCCCCTCCCCAAGGGAGCGGAGAGGGGGCGCAAAGGGCGCCGCCTTCGCAACGCTGGCCAAGCTCGCGCCAGACCTCGCCGTTCGACTCCCTCTCCGCTCCCCGGGGAGGGGAGAGGGCCGGGGAGAGGTGTGGGGCGGCGTTCGCGCCGGCTCAGTCGGCGAAGGCCTTCTCGACGACGTAGGCGCCGGGGGACGCGTTCGAGCCCTCGGTCAGGCCGGCGGCCTCGACCAGGGCGCGGGTGTCGTTGATCATCGCCATGGAGCCGCAGATCATCACCCGGTCGCCGGCCGGGTCGAGCGGCGGCTGGCCGAGGTCCTCGAACAGCCGGCCGCTGGCGATCAGGTCGGTGATCCGGCCCTTGTGGGCGAAGTCCTCGCGGGTCGTCGAGGCGTAGTAGGTCAGGCGCTCCGGCGCGATCTCGCCGACCAGCGGGTCGTCCTTCAGGGCCTCGACGAAGGAACGCGAGTAGGCCAGGTCCGCGACGTTGCGGCAGGTGTGGGTGAGGATCACCTCGTCGAAGCGCTCGTAGGTCTCGGGATCGCGCACCAGGCTGGCGAAGGGCGCGACGCCGGTGCCGGTCGAGAGCATGAAGAGGCGGCGGCCGGGCTCCAGGGCGTCGAGCACGATGGTGCCGGTCGGCTTCTTGCCGAGCAGGATCGAGTCGCCCTCCTTGACGTGCTGCAGGCGCGAGGTCAGCGGCCCGTCGGCGACCTTGATCGAGTAGAAGTCGAGGCCGTCGTCCCACGAGGGGCTGGCCATCGAGTAGGCGCGCAAGAGCGGCTTGCCCTCGACCATCAGGCCGAGCATGACGAACTCGCCGGAGCGGAAGCGGAAGGACATCGGCCGCGTGACGCGCAGCGAGAACAGCTCGTCGGTCCAGTGGTGCACCGACAGCACCGTCTCCTCGGTCACGGTCTTCGGCAGCGTCATCCCGTCGAACACGTCATGCCCCCTTCGAATCGTCGGAACTCAGGCGAACGAGATAGATAGCGACGCCCGCGCCGCTGTCCAGGGGCTGCGGCGCGGGCCTGCCATGTTGCAGTGCGATAGGCGTGCGGCCGTCGCCGGTTGGGGTGCTCAGCTCTCGGCCTTGGTGACCCGGATGATCGAGCTCTCGCCGCCGCTGCGCTGCTCGGTCACCGCGTAGACCGCGCCGTCCGGGCCGACGCGGACGTCGACGATGCGCTCGCCGAGCGGCACGCGCGCCTCGCTGGCGACCCGCTCGCCCTCGAGCTCCAGGATCACCAGCCCCTGGCTGACCAGGCCGCCGATCAGGATGCGGCCCTGCCACTCGGGGATCGCCTCGCCGTCGTAGAGCGCCATGCCCGAGGGCGCGATCACCGGATCCCAGTAGTAGACCGGCTGCTCCATGCCGGCCATCTGGGTGATGCCCTTGCCGACCGGCCGGCCGCCGTAGGTCAGGCCGTAGGTGATCACCGGCCAGCCGTAGTTGCGCCCGGCGAGCGGCCGGTTGAGCTCGTCGCCGCCCTTCGGCCCGTGCTCGACGGTCCAGAGGCGCCCGACGCCGTCGACGATCGCCGACTGCAGGTTGCGGTGGCCGTAGGACCAGATCTCCGGCTGGATCGCGGCGTGGCCGACGAAGGGGTTGTCCTCGGGCGCGGAGCCGTCGGGATTGATCCGGAAGACCTTGCCGAGGCCCGAGGTCAGGTCCTGGGCCTGGTCGCGGATCGGCGTGTCGGAGCGCTCGCCGACCGTCACGAAGAGGGTGCCGTCGGGCGCGAAGACGAGGCGCGAGCCGAAGTGCTTGTTGCCGGCGTAGGCCGGGGTCTGGCGGAACACGATCTCGAGGTCCTCGAGCGATCCGCCGCCGGCCTCGTCGGCGACCAGGCGGGCGCGGGCGACCGAGGTGCCGTTGCCGCCGCCCTCGCGCGGCTCCGAGAAGGAGAAGAAGATCCGGCCGCTCTCGGCGTAGTCGGGCGCCAGCACGACGTCGAGCAGGCCGCCCTGGCCGGCCGCGTCGACCTCGGGCACGCCCTCGATCGCCGGTCCGGGCTCGCCCCCGGCCGAGACGATGTGCAGCGCGCCCTGCTTGGCGGTCACCAGCATGCGGCCGTCGGGCAGGAACTCCATGGCCCACAGGCCGGGCAGGCCCTCGGCGACGGTCTCGGTGGCGACCGCGACCTCCTGCGCCGGCCGCGGCGCCCGGGTCTGGCCCTCGAAGGCCGGCTCCTGGCCGGGCGCGTTGGGCGGCGCCGTGACCACGGATTCGCGGCCTTGCGCGCGGGCATCGGGAGCCAGGAAGCCGGGGGCGGCGGCGAAGCCGAGAGCGAGCGCCGCTGCTGCGAGAAGGGCGGGTGCGAGGCGGGATGGGGCGAGGGGCAAGGCGGAACCTCCAGCGTCAGGCGTGTGGCGGTGCCGGCCGCCGTGCAACCGGCAGGGTCATGCCTTGATACTGGGGTCTCGCTCGGGAGCGGCAAGGGCCGGACGGCGCCCCGGCGCGGACACCCGCTCGATCCGCCGCTTGATCCGCGCCCCGAGTCCTATACCGTTCCGGGAAACGAGCGAAGGGACCGCAAAGAACGGTCCGGCCGGCGGAGCCAACGGGTCCGGCGACCCAAGCGAACAGGAGAGAGCAGATGACCGGCAAGCACATCACGGGCAAACGGGCCGGAAGCGGCCGCCCGACCTTACAGAACCGCACGTCCCTTTCCCGGCGCCACGTCGTCGGCGGCCTGGGCGCCGCCGCGGGCCTCGCCGCCGTCGGCCTGCCGGCGGTGCACAGCCGCGCCGCGGAGCCGCTGAAGGTCGGCGTCTACGGCGGCTACTTCAAGGACTCCTTCGACAAGTTCATCTTCCCCGAGTTCACCGAGGCGACCGGCATCGAGGTCGAGTCGGTGGCCGAGCCGACCGGCGAGGCCTGGCTGGTCCAGCTCGAGCAGGCGGCGCGCGCGGGCCAGGCGCCGGCCGACGTCTCGATGATCGCCCAGGTGCCGATGCTGAAGGGCCAGGCGGTCGAGCTCTGGATGCCGCTCGACCGCAGCCGCCTGCCGCACGCCGACAACCTGCTGGAGCAGTTCGTCCACACCTACCCGGACGGGCGCATCGACGGCATCGGCGCGGTCGCCTGGTACATCACCCTGGTCAGCAACACCGACGTCTTCCCGACGGCGCCGAGCTCCTGGGGCGACATGTGGGCCGAGGACAAGCGCGACACCCTGGGGCTGCTGGCGCTGGCGACCAACTCGTTCCTGCTGGAGATCACCGCCGAGACCTTCTTCGGCGGGCAGGAGATCCTGTCGACCGAAGAGGGCATCAGGGAGGTCCTGGCCAAGCTCGCCGAGGTCAAGCCGAACGTGAAGCTCTGGTACCGCGACGAGGGCCAGTTCCAGCAGGCCCTGCAGACCGGCGAGATCCCGATGGGCCAGTACTACCACGACGTCGCCGGGCTGGCGGCGGCCGACGGCCACCCGGTGCGCTCGACCTTCCCGAAGGAGGGCGGGGTCAACGATTCCGGCTGCTGGGCGGTCAGCCGCGCCTCGGAGCGGGCCGACGACGCGCACGTCTTCATCGACTACATGTGCCAGCCGGAGATCCAGGCCTCGCTGTCGCGCAACGTCGGCACGGCGCCGACGGTCAGGCGCGAGCTGCTCGACCTGACGGACGCCGAGTTCGCCGCGGTCGCCAGCTCGATCCCGCCGATCGTGCCGAACTACCAGATGTACATGGAGCGCGGCGACTGGCTGGACCAGCAGTGGATCGAGACGATCACGGGCTGACGCCGGCGATGCGCCGGAGTGCCGCGTCGGGGGCGGCCGCGCGCCGCCCCCGCCCGGCCCCTCGTCGGAGCCCCTGATGTCCCAGCTCGAGCTCCGCTCCCTGGTCAAGCGCTTCGGCGCGACGGCGGCGGTCGACGAGGTCAGCCTGTCGGTGCCGGAGGGCGAGTTCGTCTGCCTGCTCGGCCCCTCGGGCTGCGGCAAGACCACGCTGCTGCGCCTGGTCGCCGGGCTGGAGGAGCCCGACAGCGGCAGCCTGCTGCTCGACGGCACCGACATCACCGGGCTGCCGGCGCACCGCCGCGGCTTCGGCATGGTGTTCCAGTCGCTGGCCCTGTTCCCGCACATGACGGTCGCCCAGAACATCGCCTACGCGCTGTCGATCCGCGGCGCCTCCAAGGCCGACCAGCGGCGCCGCGTCGAGGAGCTGCTGCGCCTGGTCCAGCTGCCCGACCTCGCCGGCCGCCAGCTCGGCCAGCTCTCCGGCGGCCAGCGCCAGCGCGTCGCCATCGCCCGGGCGCTGGCCGTCGACCCGCGGCTGTTCCTGCTCGACGAGCCGATGAGCGCGCTCGACGCCAAGCTGCGCGAGGCGCTGCAGCTCGAGCTGCGCCTGCTGCAGCGCCGGCTCGGCGTGACCACTCTGCTGGTCACCCACGACCAGCTCGAGGCCATGACCATGGCCGACCGCATCGTCGTCATGGACGGCGGCCGGGTGCAGCAGGTCGGCAGCCCGCTGGAGATCTATCGCCGGCCGGCCAGCGTCTTCGTCGCCGACTTCATCGGCGCCTCCAACCTGCTCGAGGGCCGCGCGCGCGGCGAGGGACGCATCGAGCTGCCCGGCGGCACGATCACCGTGCCGGACGCGCCGGCCTCGGGCGCGGTCACGCTCTGCGTGCGGCCGGAGAGCCTGCGCCTGGTTGCCGCCGACAAGGGGGCCGAGAACGGGGGCGCGGCCGGCGACGGCCTGTCCGGCGAGGTCGTCTTCGTGCGCGACGTCGGCCAGACCGTCGAGACCCACGTCGACTGCGCCGGCCAGCGCGTCATCGCCGTCGCGGTTCCCGATTCCGTCTCCGACGGCGGGGCGCCCTTCGCCCAGGGCGCCGCCGTGCGCGTCGAGGTGCCGGCCGCCGGCTGCCGGGTCTTTCCGGCGTGAGCGCGGCGCGCACGCCCGGCGCGCGGCAGCACCTGCCGCTGCTCTATCCGGTCGGCATGCTGACCGTCTTCTTCGTCGTGCCCTTCGCGATCATGCTGGCGGTCAGCTTCTTCCAGCGCGTCCAGGGCGGCTTCTACGAGCCGGTCGCGACGCTGGCCAACTACGAGCGCTTCTTCTCGCTGTTCTTCGCCAACGTGCTCGGCTTCTCGCTCGGCCTCTCGGCGCTGGCGGCGGCGATCTGCGTCGGCCTCGGCTTTCCCTTCACCTACTTCCTGACGCGTCTCGCGCGCCGCCGGCAGGTCGCCTGGCTGGTCTTCCTGCTGTCGGTGCTGAGCCTGTCGGAGGTCATCGTCGGCTTCGCCTGGTCGACCCTGCTGAGCCGCTCGGCCGGCGTCTCCAACCTGCTGGTCGCGCTCGGCCTGCTGGGCGAGGCCGAGAGCTGGTCGCCCGGCTTCGCGGCGCTGCTGCTCGGCATGTGCTACCTCGCCTTTCCCTACACCGTGCTGCTGCTCTACCCGACCCTGGCGCGGCTCGACCGCGAGCTGGTCGAGGCGGCGACGACGCTCGGCGCCTCGCCGCTGCGCGCCTTCGTCACGGTGGTGCTCGGCGTCGCGCGCAACGCCATCCTCTCGGGCCTGATCCTGGCCTTCGTCTTCACGCTCGGCATCTACCTGCTGCCGCAGCTGCTCGGCCGGCCCGAGCACTGGACCCTGTCGGTGATGATCACCGACCAGGCGGTGTTCCAGTCGAACCTGCCGTTCGGCGCGGCCATGGCGATCTTCCTGATGCTGGTCAGCCTGGCGCTGATCGCGCTGACCCTGCTGCTCGGCCGCGGCCGCGATCGGAGCGCGGCGTGAGCGGGCGGCGCGGGCAGGCGCTGGGGGTGCGGCTGTTCATGGGCGCCATCGGCCTGGTGCTGGCGGCGCCGCTCGTGGTCATCGCCGGCGTCTCGGTCAACGCCAGCCGCACGCTCTACTTCCCGCCGCAGGGCTTCAGCCTGACGTGGTACGGCGAGATCCTGCGCGACGCCGGCTGGTCGGGGGCGCTGGCCAACTCGCTGTCGGTGGCGCTGCTCTCGGCCAGCCTGGCGGTTTCGATCGCGCTGCCGCTGACCTGGTTCCTGTGGCGCTGGCGGGTGCGCTGGGCCGGCCTGCTCTACACCCTGGGCGTCGCGCCCTTCGTGCTGCCGCCGGTCATCTCGGCGCTCGGCTTCCTGGCCTTCTGGGCGACGCTCGGGCTCTACGGCGACTACCTGACCGTGGTGTTCAGCCACGCCATCTTCTTCGTCACCCTGCCGGTCGTGACGCTCTCGATCGGCTTCCAGTCGATCGACCGCCAGCTGGTCGAGGCCGCGACCGTCGCCGGCGCCACCCCGGCCCAGGTGCTGCGCAGCGTCGTGCTGCCGCTGCTGCGGCCCTACATCGTCTGCGGCTTCGCCTTCGCCTTCGTGCTGAGCCTCAACGAGTACATCGTCGCCTACATGGTCGCCGGCTTCACGGTCGAGACCCTGCCGATCAAGATCTTCAACGCCCTGCGCTACGGCTACACGCCGGTGATGGCGGCGATCGCCGTCGCCTTCGTCGCGGTGGCGCTGCTGGTGTTCGGCGCGATCGGCCGCTTCGGCGACCTGCCGCGGCTGCTCGGCGCGCTGGGCGCGGACGAGGAGAAGAGCCCGTGAAGCTCGCCGTGCTGCAGACCGCCGGTCCCGCCGACCCCGATCCGAAGGCCGCGCTCGACCTGCTCGAGGCGCGCGCGGCGGAGGCGGCGGGGCAGGGCGCGCGCCTGCTGGTCGCGCCGGAGCTGTTCCTGACCGGCTACAACATCGGCGAGCGCGCCTGGGATCTCGCCGAGCCGGCCGACGGCCCCTCGGCCGGGCGCGCCGCCGCGATCGCCGCCGCCCACGGCCTGGCGCTGCTCTACGGCTTTCCCGAGCGGACGCCGGAGGGCATCTACAACGCCGCGCTCTTCGTCGACTCGGACGGGCGCCGAGCCTGCTACCGCAAGGCCCACCTGTTCGGCGCCGAGGAGAAGCGGCTGTTCCGCCCCGGCGACGCGCGGCCGACCCTGCTGGAGGTCGGCGGCCTGAAGGTCGCGCCGCTGATCTGCTACGACGTCGAGTTCCCGGAGGCGGTGCGCTGGGCCGCCGAGGCCGGCGCCCAGCTGGTCGCGGTGCCGACCGCGCTGATGGAGCCGATGGCCTTCGTCGCCGAGACCCTGGTGCCGGCGCGCGCCTACGAGAACGGCGTCTTCGTCGCCTACGCCAACCGCGCCGGCCGCGAGGGCGATCTGACCTACGTCGGCCGCAGCTCGATCGCCGCCCCCGACGGCGCGCTGCTGGCGGCCGCCGGCGCCGAGGAGGAGGCGCTGCTCGTCGCCGAGCTCGACTGGGCCGGCCACGCCGCGACCCGCGCCGCCAACCCCTACCACGCCGACCGCCGCCGCGACCTCTATCCCTAAGGCGGGGGCCGGTCCCCACACCTCTCCCCGGCCCTCTCCCCTCCCCAGGGAGCGGAGAGGGAGTCGAACGGCGGAGCTTGGCGCGAGACCGGCCGGCGTCGCGCAGGTGGCGCCCTTTGCGCCCCCTCTCCGCTCCCGGGGGAGGGGAGAGGGCCGGGGAGAGGTGTGGGGATACGAACCCCTCGGCACCCCGGGCGTCCCCAAATCCGTGCAGCGCGTCCCGGCCGATTGCCGGGGCGCCGGGGGCTCTGCTAGGCGCTTCCGCGGGACGACATCGGGAAAGGATCGGGGCCATGGCCCGCAAGACTCTCGCAGCCGCCGCCGTCGCGGCGGCGCTCACGGCCGCGCCGGCGCAGGCCGCCGAGCGCATCGCCACGAGCGGCGACTTCACGCTGAGCGGCAGCATCGGCCTGGCGCTGCTCGAGGCCAACGAGTTCGTCTACGAGACGGACGACGGCTCGACGACCAGCCAGCTGATCTGGGAATCGACCGGCGTGCCGGTCGCGACCTTCGAGGCCGAGTGGCAGGCCGGCGAGCGCCTGGTGCTGGCCGGCTCGCTGAGCCTGGGCCTGGGCCGCGACAGCCACATGGTCGACTACGACTGGCTGGTCGAGGGCCAGGACTGGAGCGAGCGCTCGCAGCACCCCGACACCGAGCTCGACCGCTACGTCACGGTCGACGTCTCGGCGCGATACGACTTCCTGAAGCGCGAGCGCGGGCGGCTGGGCCTGACCGGCGGCTTCAGCTACACCAACGTCAAGTGGACCGCGCGCGGCGGCGACTTCGTCTACAGCTCGCCCGGCGACTTCCGCGACCAGGTCGGCAGCTTCCCGGACGGCCAGAAGGGCATCTCCTACGAGCAGCAGCTGCCGGCGATCTATGCCGGCCCGGCCGCCGCGATCAGCTTCTGGGACATGACGCTGTCGGGCCGCGCGGTCGGCGGCATCACCCTGGAGGGCCGCGACGTCGACGACCACTGGAACCGCAACCTGCGCTTCGAGGAGAACTTCGACCCCGCGCCCTACCTCGGCCTCGCCGCGCGCCTCGACGTGCCGATCGGCCCGGGCGCCGACCTCTTCCTCGGCGGCCGCTACCAGCGCCACTTCCTGATGAAGGGCACGACGACGATCACCGACAGCGGCAGCGGCGAGGTCGAGTTCCTCGACGGCGACGCCGCCGGCGCGTCCTTCTCGGCGCTGACCTTCGACGCCGGCCTGCGCGTGCGCTTCTGATGGGCGCGCGCCGCCGGCAGGCAGCGCGCTCCGCCCTGGCCGCGGCCGCGCTGTCGCTCGCCGCGGCCCCGGCCCTGGCGGCCCTGGCGGCCCCGGCGGCGGCGGCGGACTTCACCGTCAGCGGCAGCATCGGCTTCGCCGACCTGGAGGCCAACGAGTACCTCTACGACCTGGAGGACAACGGCACGACGGTGAGCCGCCTGATCTGGCAGGCGACCGCCGTGCCGGTCGCGACCTTCGAGGCCGAGTGGCAGGCCGCCGAGCGCCTGGTCGTCTTCGGCTCGCTCGGCCTCGGCCTGGGGCGCGGCGGCGACATGGCGGACTACGACTGGACGGTCAAGGGCCGGCCCTGGAGCATGCGCTCGCAGCACCCCGACACCGAGCTCGACCGCTACCTCGTTCTCGAGCTCGGCGCCCGCTACGACCTGCTGCGGGGCCGCGGCGGCCGCCTCGGCCTCGCCGCCGGCCTCAGCTACACCAACGTCAAGTGGACGGCGCGCGGCGGCAGCTACGTCTACAGCTCCGACACCGGCTTTCGCGACCGGGCCGGCGCCTTCGCCGACGGCGCCAAGGTGATCAGCTACCAGCAGAGCCTGCCGGCCTTCTACCTGGGCCCGGCCGGCGCGATCGAGGCCTGGGGCCTGACGCTCTCGGGTCGGGTCGTCGGCGGCCTGACGCTGGACGGCAGCTCGGCCGACCATCACTGGCTGCGCGACCTCTCCTTCGAGCAGGACTACCACCCGGCGCCCTACCTCGGCCTGCGCGCCCGCCTGGAGCTGCCGATCGGGCCCGAGGCCGCGCTGTTCCTCGGCGGCCGCTACCGCCGCCACTTCCTGATGAAGGGCAGCACCCTCTGGGACGAGGCCGGCGCCGAGCCGCAGCGCCTCGACGGCGAGGTCGGGGGCGCGAGCTTCGGGGCGCTGACGGTCGACGCCGGCCTGCGCGTGCGCTTCTAGCGCCGCCCGGCGGGCGGGCGGGCCGGCGCCGGCGCCCGGGGGGCGCGCCGGCGCCGGTGCCGCGCGACGCCGATTCCGCGCGATGCCCGGGCCGATGGAAGGGCGCCGAGCCCCGGGGCGCCGGCCTCAGGCCGAGACGAGATAGCGGTGGTTGGAGCGGCGGAAGCTGGCGAGCAGCCGGCGGGCGAGGTCTGCCGGCGGCGTCGCCGCGCTCTCAACGGCGGCCAGGAAGTCGCTGAGCCCCGGCGTGCTGCGTGCCTCCGCCCGGCTGACGTCGCCCAGCGCCATCGACCAGTCGGCAAAGCCGCGCTCGGCGACCGCCTCGCGGGCCAGCAGGGTGACGCCGTCGTGGCGCGGGTCCCGGCGGATCCGCGTCATGGTCTCATCGAGCGCGGGCCCCGGCCCTTCGAGCGCCTGCATGAACGCACCCTCGACGTGCAGCAGCATGCCGGTGACCTCGGCGGCTGCGTTGTTGGCGCGCGATTCGGCGAGCAGGGCCAGCAGCTCGCCGCGCGCCAGCGGCCGCGTCGCGGCGCTGACGTAGACGACCTGCTCGAGCGGCGCAGGCGCGGGGGCGGCAGGAGGGAGAGCGGTCACGGGGCCTCGGACGATCGTGGAGCGGCAGGGTAGTCCGGCCGGCGCCGGCGGGGAAGGGCGGGGCGCGTCAGACGGTCAAGATAGGGCTCGCCTTCGAGGGATGGCCTGTCGGAAGGGCTATGCGCGGACTGCGACGCCGTCGTCCATCTGGCGCGCATGGTTGCAGACGCGGTCGGTCCGCATCGCGTGGCTCCGCTCGAAGACGGCGCGGTTGGCGATCTGCCTGGGCGCCGGCAGGCGGATCACGCCGCGCGGCCGGGTCAGGATCAGGGGGGGAGGACGATGCGCGGCGAGAGCTACGACGGCAGCTCGGGGAGCGGCTTCCGCGACCAAGTCGTTTGGTTACCCTGACGGCATCCAGGAGAGCAGATACGTCGGAATCCTGCCGGCCTTCTACCTGGGCCCGGCCGGCGCGATCGAGGCCTGGGGCCTGACGCTCTCGGGCCGCGTCGTCGGCGGCCTGACCCTGGACGGAAGCTCGGACGACCACTACTCGACGCGCGACTATCAAGGTTTCCTCAATATCAACACATGCCCATTCGCAGGCAGTCGATGTGCTCAGGCACAAAGTAGCATAATCCAGAGAAATATACGACGAGTCCTTCTTTAATCTCTAAAAGCAATCGAAATGTAATGAACGACGTTCAGCCAGGCTAAAATCATGAACGCGACGATTGTCCGAAAGTTTCTGTATAAAATGATTATCGAGGCAGCCTTCTTCATTGCCAGTCTGAAAGCTACTACATGGACTCCAATAGTCATTATAATACATCTTCGCAATCATAAGCGCGAATGTCACGGGAGACAACGCTTTGCTCACCGGCCACCGATTCTCAGTGTGTCTTCCAATATGGAAATGAGCTGCGGGATGAGATAGCTCTCTGTACTGCTCAACCGCATATTCAAATCGGATCGGCGGTACAGAGAGTTGGAAAGGAAGTTCTGAAATTAGACCAGCTACAGCTTCCTGATCCATATCGCCAAGCGCTTCAAGGGCTTCCCATTCACTAATAAGATTTGAAGCACCAGACACCCCGGTTATCCAGGGATTCGGCAAATACGCCAAACGCCAAGATAATGCAGACGACCAGCTAAATTGAAACACCGAGAAATCAAACAGCATCAAATTGTAATATGATATGCTCACCGCTCTAATATAAATGTCTTGATACGGTGCTGTTCCATCTAAGGCAATTTCATTAAAATCCGCACTTGGAGCCAGAGAATGCAATGAGGATACAGTCCTGCCGATCGCAATATCCTCATTCAGGAGCGACCATGTTGAGCGGATACTTCTATTGAATTCAGATCTTTCCATTTTTCTGGCGGCTCTCCAAAATCGTACGAAGATCCTCGTCAGTTAAACCAAGTTCGCCCTTCACCTTCTCCATCTGTTCCCTAGCGCGCAGCAGCCTCGCATCGCGCTCCGCAAGGTCACGCTGGATCATCTCGATCTGGCGTAAGTCAGGCATGGTGAATCTGAGTTCTGGTGCGTGCTCTAGAGCAGCCTCGATTTCCGTCTCCAACTGTTCAAACTGGCCGCGCATTCCAGTGATCCTCAGCCAAGCTTTGGTTCTTGTGAAAGCAGTAAACAAGCGGTTTCGGCCAGTTCGAGAGCGCAGTGGAACGCTATCACAACCTAGGACAGCGACTACTGCCGCTTCATTACCCTTTGCCCTGTAAACAGTAGAAAGTGTCACCATTCCTTCGATCCAGAATGGTGGCTCACTAAAACGATCAGCAATGATATTGTTACTCTTTATTCCTCGCTCAGCTAGTTTTTCGCTTAGCTTCGATAGATAGAATTTAGCTGCGCGATCATCGATACAGATAGCAAGTAAATCGTTCGGCTCCAGCCCAGCCTCAATAAACGACGAAAACTGGCCCGCACAGTACTCGATTTCATCGTGCGGTTGCGGGAAAGAGCGACATTCAACGAGTGGATGCTCCGGCCCCGTGTTGATTTGGAGGGGGCTATTCCGGTCTGGTCGTCGGATTATTGTTTGGGAACCTGGTCTGAAGTTACCTCTCAGAACTTCGTATCCAACATCTTTCCAATGCTCCTCATTTTGCAACATCTGGACCGGTTCGCCGTATAGACCAAAACCAGTGGCGTGAGCTAGAACTAAGACGTCTCGTTGGTTTCGATAGCATTTTGGCAGTACGAAATCATTCGTATCTGCAGTAGCAGGGACGGCTCTTGCCAGAGAAATGCGGGGCTCGTCATCGTCATCATTGCCAAACAATTCTTCTGCACTGCGTACCCGAACATCGAAGATATCTTGAAGCTCGTCGTAGGCCCAGATTATCTGTTTCTTGTCTCTATGCCCTTTTGCGAGAAAGAAACAGAGCTGATAGAAGCCTTCGGGAAAATCCTGACCTTCATCAATCAGTATTAGGTCATATTGTGGTTGAACTTTTCCTGAATTCACTAATTCCTTACAAATATGATCAAATGGATTCTTAAAACGACTTGCATCTTTGAACGTGAATGGAGACACACCTGCTCTTAAGCACGTTTCGCGGTACACACCAGGGACGTTCTTTTGGCCCCAGCCATGCTGAACATCGATCTGATTCCAGTCCGGTTCACCTTCGGCGAAGTGCCTATAAAATCGCGTTATCGATTTTGTTAAATGGTAGCGCAGGCTTCTTGTATAGTATGTGACTAATATCTTTGAATCGGGATTGGCAATGTGCGCGAGTGCAGCCTTCATTGCGAGGATTACAGTTTTTCCCGAGCCCGCCAGCCCCCTAATGCGTTGTGGGCATTCTAGGTTGGTCAAAGCAACATACCGTTGCTGAGAATCAAATTTAGCAATTTCTTCTTCTAGAGTACGAAGTGCAACTGCGGCAGGAGAACTCTCAGGGTCTTGAATGCGCCGTCGGACGCTTCTGCTCAGTGCTTTGGCGCCTTCTAGGATCGAACGTGATTCATCAATATCTTCGTCTTCTAAGTCTTGATCTTCATAGGTGCGTACAAAATCCAGAAGACCATTCTGGGAACGAACAATTTCCGATTGAAAGTCAGCTGGGCCGTCATAACCTGGCGCATAGAGAATGGGTATCACGCTAAATTTTAGCTGTCGCTTTGGCCCGCGCAGTGTTGCGCTTTTGAGCATCTGTGCTTCAGCCGTTGCAGCGGCTTGGGAAATGCTATTATCAACTTCGTCAATAATATTGAAATTCGCTTCTGGTACGTGGCGAAACAAAAGAAGGCCAGTTTTTTTGCTTAAAATTGCAATATCTACTTTGTGTCCGACCGCCTCATAGTCTTGGAATTTTGGCCAACCATAATATAGGACGCCGTTACTTATTTCCAGTCGTTCGGCATTCTGTTGAAGCTCGGTGATCGCAGTTTGAATGGCTGGATACTGAGCTTGATCAGTGCGAGTGGGTATGAATTCAAGCGGCAAAGCGTTGCCTCTAGGTGGTTTTCCGTGGATGCGATATCGCAAAAGTAAGAACCCGGAGCCGTCAATTGTGCACGGTGATTTCGAGGAATGCTAGCGCTCGTTCTCGTCGAATGTGCCGCAGCGCTTCTTCGATTTCATCCGTCAGCGCCGCCCCATCCTCCACCCGCCGCGCCCACGCCCGGCTCGCCTCGGCGACCTTCACGAAGTCCGGGCTCGGGGCCAGCGAGGTCAGCGGCATGGCGTTGGCCTTAGCGGCCTGGCCCTCGGGGTAGAGGCCGAGGACCGACTGGCGGACGGCGCCCCACTCGGCGTTGTTGAGCACCAGGACCAGGATCGGCAGGGCCAGGGCCTCGGCGATCTGGTGGCAGGCGACGGGGTTCGAAAACAGGTAGCTGCCGTCGCCCATGGTGGCGACGATCAGGCGGTCCTCGCGGCCGGCATTGCGGTCGGCGAGCGCCATGCCGAGGGCCGCGGGGAAGGACCAGCCGAGGCCGCCGGCGTGGGGTTCCTGGTACCAGGCCTCGGCGTGGTCGAGGTCCAGGGGCTCGAGCGGGCAGCCGAGCTCAGAGAGCACGGTGGCGCGGCGGCCGGTCTCGGCGGTCATCTTCTTGAGGGCCTCGGAGAGGCAGTGCGAGACGTAGGCCTTGCTCGGCGGGCCGGCGGTGCCGCCTGCGGCCGCGGCGGCCAGGGCCTTGTCGCGCGCCGGACGGGTGCGGGCAAGGACGCGTTCGCGGCGCGCCTCGACGGCCTCCCGGCGGCCGGGCAGGGCGGGGGCCAGGGCCTCGGCCAGGGCGGCGAGCGCGGCCGCGGGCTCGGCCGCGAGGCTGAGGTCGGCGCGGAAGTTGCGGATCGGCGTGCGCGCCTGCAGCGGGTCGGGGCCGAGCTGGACCACGGTGGCCTCCGGCCGCGGCGCGTGGAGGTCCGGCGACCAGGGCGCCAGGGAGTCGATCACCAGCACCAGGTCGGCCTCGGAGAGCCAGGGCTCGGGGTCGGGGCCGGCGCTCATCGGATGGCCGGTCGGGATCGGCAGGCGCACGGCCCACCAGCTGACCACCGGGATCGCCCAGTCCTCGGCCAGCTGCGTCAGGGTGGCGAAGCCGGCGGCGGCCTCGGGCCCGCTGCCGGCGCCGCGCTGGGCGAAGATCACCGGGCGCTCGGCGGCGGCGACGAGGCGCGCCAGCTCGGCCAGGGCGGCCGGCTCGGCGGCGGCGCGGCTCGGGCGCATCGCCGGCGGGGCGTCGAGGTTCTCGCCGGGGCAGGGCTGGCAGAGCACCTCGCGCGGCAGCGAGAGGTAGACGGGGCCGCGCGGCTGTGACTGGGCGATCGCCAGGGCGCGGTCGGCGAGCTCCGCCACCTGCTCGGGAAAGCGCAGCTCGTAGTCCCACTTGCAGGCCTCGCGCACCAGCGCCGCCTGGTCGCGCATCTCCTGGCCCCAGCCGATCGGCACGGTGCGCGCGCCGAAGCGGCCGCGCTCGGTCGTCGGCGTGCGGCCGGAGAACAGCAGCACCGGGACCTGCTCGACCGCGGCGTTGATCGCGCCGATCGCGCAGTTGGCGAGGCCGACGTTGGTGTGCGCCATCACCGCCTGGGGCCGGCCGGTCGCCAGGTAGTAGCCGTGGGCCATGGCCATCGCGGCGCCCTCGTGCGGCACGACCAGGGCCTGGGGCAGGGCGATGTCGCGGGCCGCCGCCTCGGCCAGGCCCTCGATGATCGGCGGGAAGTCGGTGCCCGAGTTGGCGAAGATCACCTCGACGCCGAGCGCCTTGAGGCGGGCGAGCAGGGCGCCGCCGGCGGTCAGCGTGGCTCCGGCCGGCCGAGCCTCGGCCGCTCCGCTGTCGTCGCCCATCTGACGTCCCTCCCGGTTTCCGCCGCTGCCGCCGCACGACTGTAGTCCGAACGCCCGGCCCGGATCACGCGGCCCTTGTCACGCTCGCAGGCTCCGAGTTGTCTCGTCAACTGGACTGGACCCGGCCGCGAAAGACCGGTTAATCTCGGCGTCGAGAGCAAGGCCGTCGGGGCGGGGCGATCGGGGCCTTTCCCCAGGACAGACGGCGCGAAGAAAAAGCGCGCGCCGGCTTGGCGCAACCACCTTTCTGGGGAGGAAAGCAACATGTCCCATCGCTGGACGCGGCGTCTCGCCCTTCTGGCCGGCGCCGCGGCGCTGGCCGCCTCGGCCGCCGGCTTCGGCAGCGGCCCGGCCGCCGCCGCCGAGTACGAGTTCAAGCTGCACCATTTCCTGGGCCCGAAGTCGCCGGCCCACGCCAAGATGCTGGTGCCCTGGGCCGAGCGCATCGAGGCGGCCTCGGGCGGGCGCATCGACATCGAGGTCTATCCCTCGATGTCGCTGGGCGGCAAGCCGCCGGAGCTGATCCGCCAGGCGCGCGACGGCGTCGTCGACATCGTCTGGACGGTCAACGGCTACACGCCGGGCCTCTTCCCGCGCACCGAGGTCTTCGAGCTGCCCTTCGTGCACACCAACGACACCGTGGCGACCAACCTCGCCATGGCCGACCTCTACGACGACCACCTGGCCGAGGAGTACCAGGGCGTGCACCCGCTGTTCCTGCACGTCCATGCCGGCCAGGGCATCCAGATGGTCGACACGCCGGTCGAGTCGGTCGCCGACATGGAGGGCAAGAAGATCCGCATCCCGACGCGCACCGGCGCCTGGGTGCTGGAGGCGCTGGGCGCCAACCCGGTCGGCATGCCGGTGCCGGAGCTGCCGCAGGCGCTCAGCAAGAAGGTCGTCGACGGCGCGCTGATCCCCTGGGAGATCATCCCGGCGCTGAAGCTGCAGGACCTGACCGACTACCAGATCGAGGGCCCGAACAAGGCGCGCCTCGGCACCACGACCTTCCAGGTCTCGATGAACCAGGACCGCTGGGACTCGCTGCCCGACGACATCAAGGCGATCTTCGAGCAGGAGTCGGGCCGCGACTGGCTGGTCGAGGTCGGCGAGCTGTGGCGCGACAACGACGACGGCGGCATCAAGGTCGCGACCGAGGCCGGCAACCAGCACATCGTGCTGACGCCCGAGGCCTGGGACGGCTTCCGCGAGAAGACCGAGCCGGTGGTCCAGCGCTGGATCGACGAGGTCGGCGGCAAGGGCATCGACGGCGCCGCGCTGGTCGAGCAGGCCCGCGAGGCGATCTCGAAGAACTCGACGATGAACTAGGCGGGAGTCTTACGGGACTTCGCCTCCGGCGAAGCGGTTCCGGCCCTCTCCCCCACCCGGCCACCCATTCCAGGATACTGACGTGGGTGGCCCCCGCTGCGCGGCGATCCTACGGATCGGGGGAGAGGGCCGGAACCGGCGCCGTCGGAGACGGCGCTCCGCAACCCCTCTCATGCCCTCACCCTCCCTTCTCGACAAACTGGCCGGCGCGGTGCGGCGGGTGACCGAGCTCTGGGCGCTGGCCGGCGGGCTGCTGCTGCTCGCGGTGGTCGCGGTCAACGCCGCGAGCCTCGCCGGCAACATCCTCTTCGCCCAGCCGATCGCCGGCGACTTCGAGATCGTCGAGGTCGGCGTCGCGGTCGCGGTCTTCGCCTTCCTGCCCTACTGCCAGGTGACCGGCGCCAACGTGACGGCCGACATCTTCACCGCCGGGGCCAGCCGCGCCTGGCAGTCGGTCTTCGCGGTGATCGCCGGGACCATCGCGCTCGGCTTCGGCTGCCTGCTGCTCTGGCGCATGAGCCTGGGGCTGGTCGACTACGTGCGCTACGAGGAGGTCACGACGATCTACCAGTTCCCGATCTGGGTCGCCTTCGTGCCGATCCTGGTCTCGCTCGTCCTGCTGGTCCTGGCCGCCGCCGTCACCCTGGCCGAGGCCCTGCGCGGCCGACCGCCGCTGGAGCAGCGCTAGTGGCCGCGCGGTCGTCCCTCGTCCCGGTGTCCTCTAGCGTCATCCTCGCGCCCTCCGTCGTCATCCCCGCGCAGGCGGGGATCCATAGGGAATCGCCGGGCGCTCCCCCGCCGCCGTCGTGCACACGGCGGCTCCCCATGGATCCCCGCCTGCGCGGGGATGACGGGGAGGGTAGGGCGGGCGCCCACGCCGTCGCCGCCCGCGAGGGAAAGCCCCATGGAATCTGAGCTGCTGATCGGCCTGGTCGGGCTCGGCGCGCTGGTCGGGCTGATCGCGATCCGGGTGCCGATCGCCTATGCCATGATGCTGGTCGGCGCGGTCGGCACGGTGGTGCTCTCGGGGCCGCTGATCCTGCTCTCGCAGCTCAAGACCCTGGCCTACGGGCAGTTCTCGATCTACGACCTCTCGGTCGTGCCGATGTTCGTGCTGATGGGCAACATCGCGACCCGCGCCGGCCTGTCGCGCGACCTGTTCCGCGCCGCCAACGCCTGGCTCGGCTGGATGCGCGGCGGCGTCGCCATGGCGGCGATCGCGGCCTGCGCCGGCTTCGGCTCGGTCTGCGGCTCCAGCCTGGCGACCGCCTCGACCATGGGCCAGGTGGCGCTTCCGGAGCTCCGGCGCTACCGCTACGCGCCCTCGCTGGCGACCGGCACGGTCGCCGCCGGCGGCGTGCTCGGCATCCTGATCCCGCCCTCGGTGGTGCTGGTGATCTACGCGATCATCGTCGAGGCCAACATCGCGACGATGTTCATCGCCGCCTTCGTGCCGGGCCTGATCGCCGTGCTGCTGTTCATGGCGACCATCGCCGTCTACGTGCGGATCAAGGGCGACGCCGGGCCGCCGGGCGACCGGGTCACCAGGCGCGAGCTGATTGACTCCTCGGTCGCGGTGCTGCCGGTCGCGGTGATCTTCGGCCTGGTCATCGGCGGCATCTACTTCGGCTTCTTCAACCCGACGCCGGCCGCCGCGATCGGCGTCTTCCTGGTGCTGGTCTACGGCGTCGCGCGGCGGCTGGTCGGCTGGAGCGGCCTGCGCGAGGCGCTGCTCGACACCGCGCGGACCAGCGGCATGATCTACCTGATCCTGCTCGGCGCCGAGCTGCTGAAGATCTTCATGTCGCGCGGCGGCGTGCCCCAGGCGGCGGCCGAGATGATGGCGACCAGCGGGCTGCAGCCGCTGGTCATCCTGGGCATCCTGCTGCTCGCGCTGATCCTGCTCGGCTGCCTGATGGACAGCCTCTCGATGATCCTGCTGGCCATTCCCTTCTTCTGGCCGGTGATCTCCGGGCTCGACTTCGGCCTGGGGCCCGAGGAGACCAAGATCTGGTTCGGCATCCTGGCGCTGATCGTCGTCGAGCTGGGGCTGATCACGCCGCCGGTCGGCATGAACGTCTTCGTCATCAACGCGCTGTCGCGCGACGTGCCGATGAGCGAGACCTTCAAGGGCGTCATGCCCTTCTTCTTCGTCGAGCTGCTGCGCGTCGCCCTGCTGGTCGCCTTCCCGGCGCTGACGCTCTGGCTGCCGCGGCTGCTGGGGTAGGGGCGGAGGGCGGTTCCCCTCACCTCACCCCGGCCCTCTCCCCCCGAAGGGCGGAGAGGGAGTCGAACGGCGGCGCTTGGCGCGGGACCGGCCGGCATAGCGGAGGCGGCGCCCTTGGCGCCCCCTCTCCGCTCCCGGGGGAGGGGAGAGGGCCGGGGTGAGGTGAGGGGGCCCCTTTGGGCCGCGTCCCTAGTCCTTCGGCTCCGCGGCCAGGTCGCGCTTGACCTCGGTCAGCAGGCGGGCGGCCTCGCTGCCTTCGACCTTGGCGATGTCGTCCTGGTACTTCAGCAGCACGCCCAGCGTGTCGTCGACCGCGGCGGGGTCGAGGGCCACCTTGTTGAGCTGGGTCAGGGCGTCGGCCCAGTCGATGGTCTCGGCGACGCCCGGCAGCTTGTAGAGGTCGAGCCGGCGCAGGCGCTGGATGAAGCCGACGATCTCGCGGCTCAGCGCCGCCGGGGTGTCGGGCGCCTTGACCTTGAGGATCTCCAGCTCGCGCGCGGCCGAGGGATAGCCGACCCAGTGGTAGAGGCAGCGGCGCTTGAGGGCGTCGTGGATCTCGCGGGTGCGGTTCGAGGTGACGATGACGATCGGCGGCTCGGGCGCCTTGACCGTGCCGAGCTCGGGAATCGTCACCTGGAAGTCGCTCAAGAGCTCCAGCAGGAAGGCCTCGAAGGGCTCGTCGGTGCGGTCGAGCTCGTCGATCAGCAGCACCGGCGGGCCGCCGGCGGCCGGCTCCAGGGCCTGCAGCAGCGGCCGCTCGATCAGGAACTCCCGGGAGAAGATGTCCGAGGCGATGGTCTCGCGGTCGCGGTCGCCGGTGACCTCGGCGAGGCGGATCTCGACCATCTGGCGCGGGTAGTTCCACTCGTAGACGGCGCTCGAGAGGTCGAGGCCCTCGTAGCACTGCAGGCGGATCAGCCGGCGGCCCAGGGTGTCGGCCAGGACCTTGGCGATCTCGGTCTTGCCGGTGCCGGCCTCGCCCTCGAGGAACAGCGGCCGGCCGAGCTTGAGCGCCAGGAACAGCACGGTCGCCAGCGAGCGCTCGCCGACGTAGCGCCCGGCGGCGAGCAGCTCCAGGACCTCCTCGACCGAGCCGGCCGAGGGGGTGCCGGAGGCCGGCTTCGGCTCGGCCTGCGCGGGATCGGCGTGTGACGTCACTTCTGGACCCACTCGCCGCTCTGGCGCTTGATCCAGGTGCCGGCGGGGGCGCGCGCGATGATCTCCTGGGCGTAGACCTTGGCGACCTCCTCGACCGGCACGCCCTGCTCGGCGGCGCGCTGGGTGTAGATCTCCCGGCGCTGGGCGTTGATCGAGGCGACGGCGCCGGCGACGCTCGGGTCGCGCGCCTCCAGGTAGCCGTCCCAGCGCTCGCCGGCGGTGCCGGCGGCGATCAGGGCGTCCTTGCTCTGGGCGCGCGCGGGGCGGGGCGCGGCGAGGCCGCCCAGCAGCAGGGCCGGGGTCGCGGCGCCCGCGGCCAGGGCGGTCAGGAAACGGCGGCGGCTGGTCATCGTGGTCACCTGTCGATCGATCTCGCGGGCGGAAGGGGCGCTAGAAGATGTCCGGGTTGGTCTGGATGTCCTCGCGCGCCTTCTCCTCCAGGCGCACGCGGACGTCGGCGTCCAGCTTGACGTTGAGGTTGATGGTGATCGGCTCCTTCGGCGCCGCGACCTGCACGGTCGGCTGGCAGGCGGAGAGGCCGAGGACGAGGCCCGCGCCGAGGGCGGCGGGCAGCAGGGGCGTCAGTATCCGGGCGGGGGCCAGGGGCGGAACCGAGGCGGTCAGGAGCTGGAGCATGGCGTCTCTCGCGTCTGTCTGGCCGGCGGCGGGCACCGTCCGGCGGTATGGCTAGCATAGCGGCCGGGCGCCGGCCAGGGTTCCGCCGAGGCTTCCCCCGGGGCAGGGAAGACCGGCGAGCGCGGCTCAGCGCTGTCGGCTCTGCAACAGCTCTTCAACGAGCCGGTCGGAGATTTCCGTTCCCCGCGCCAGCGCGGCGAGCAGCGGGGCGGCGTTGCTGGTCAGGT
Organism: Alphaproteobacteria bacterium; assembly: GCA_030433005.1. GTDB lineage: Bacteria > Pseudomonadota > Alphaproteobacteria > Kiloniellales > DSM-21159 > Tistlia. The sequence continues at coordinate 2,123 of JAUILQ010000033.1, read as the reverse complement.
TGATGTTGAGCACGAAGGGCTGGCCCTGCAGGACCTCGGGGTTGTTGCCCTCCAGCTTCAGGAACACGCGGCTCTCGCCCTCCGCCGGCTTGTCGAGGGTCAGGCGCAGGACGTCGTAGTGGAAGTCCTCCAGGGCCTGCAGCATCAGCTCGACCGACTGCCCGCCCGAGGCCAGCGCCTGCTTCGCCTCCTCCGACTTGAAGGCGATGACGCCCGGCGACAGCGCGTCGAGGGCGCCATCGCGGATCACCAGCTTGCCGTCGGCGAGCGTGACCGGGATCTCGCCGCTCAGCCGGCCGTCGCCCGAGACCTCCTCGAGCCCGGTCAGCGCCAGCAGGCGGGAGAGGTCGACCCGCTCGACCTGCAGCGTCAGGTCGTAGCGCCGGGCGGCCGGGTCGAGCACCGCGCCCTCGAGCGCCAGGCGGCCGTCCAGGAAGGCGGCCTCGGCCTGCTCGACGACGATCTCGGTCGCCCCCTCGGCGGAGACGAGACGCAGCCGGCCCTCGACGTCGGTGAGCGGCACGCCGACGTCGACCCGTTCGATCGAGAAGGCCTGGGCACCGGCCGTGGTCGGCGGGTCGAGGCCGTCGAGCGCCAGCTCGGCCTGCAGGCCGGCGACCTCGGTGCCGGCGACCGTGAAGCCGATATCCTGCAGCGCCAGGCGCAGGCTGCCGTCGAGCGCGCCGCCGAGCCTGAGCTCGGCGCTGCCGGAGACGCGGCCGCGGGCGCGCTCCAGCTCGGCCAGGGCGGGGGTCAGCGCCCCGGGCTGCAGGCCGCCGGGGGAGAACTCCAGCGGCTCCAGCGTCACCGCGACCCGGCCGCGTCCGGCCGAGAGGTCCTGGCTGCCCCGGGCGGCGAGGCGCAGCGCGCCCGACAGGCCGCGGCCGCGCAGCCGGAAGGTCAGGGCGCCATCCTGCTCCTCGGCCGAGCCGCCGAGGCTGAGCGCCGGGAACAGCGGCGGCTCGGCGGTCGAGGCGGCCCGGCCCTCGCTCAGCTCGATCCGCCGGCCGGCGCCGTCGAGCGTGGCCGCCAGGGCGAGGCCCGAGAGGCGCAGGCCGGCGTCGGTGAAGCGCGCCTCGGCGTCGCGGGTCCGCAGCTCGCCTTCGGCCTCGCCGCCCTCGGGCAGGACCAGCGAGAGCGCGAGATCCGGGGCGCTGACCACCAGGTCGTCGACGCTGCCGCGGCCGTCGAGGTCGAAGCGCGCCGGCGCCAGCGCGCCCGCCAGCTCGAGCCGCGTCTCGGCCGCTGTCAGGGCGAGCCGGCCGTCCGCGAGCTCCAGCTCGACCGCCTGCAGGCGCGGGTCGACGAGGTCGGCCAGCTCGCTGGCGCGCAGCCGGCCGGGCTCGCTCAGGCTCAGCACCAGCGCCGCGTCGTCCCAGGTGAGCTCGGCGGCGAGTTCGGCCTCGAGGTCCGTCGCGGCGGTGCCGGCGACGGCCAGGTCGGCGAGGCTCAGCGCCGCGCGCAGCCGACCGGCCGCGGCGCCGGGGATGCCCTCGACGCGTCCGGAGGCGGAGAGGGTCTCGATCCGGCCGTAGGGGGTGGGCAGCGCCGCGGCCTGCAGCGCCGCGATCTCCAGCCCACCGTCCTCCAGGGCGCCGCCCCCCAGAGGGCCCGTGGGCCCGAGCAGCAGCCAGCCGTCGAGCTCGGCGCTGAGCTCGGCCGTGCCGGCGTCGAGCGCGAGCCGGCCCGGCAGGGCGACCCGCAGCCGCTTTCCCTCAAGGGTCAGCTGCCCGGCGGTCGCGCCGCCCAGGGTCAGGTCGAGCGGCTCGCCGAGCAGCGGCCGCCAGCCGGCGTCGAGCCGCTGCAGCAGCGGCTCCTCCAGCGCCAGCTCCTCGAGCTCCAGCGGCGCCTCCAGCGTCACGGCGGGTGCCGCGCCGCCGACCTCGAGGACGAAGGGCGCCTCCAGGCGACCGAGCCGGCCGAGGCTGGCCAGGACCAGGTCGCCGGCGCTCAGGCGGCCGTCGAGCCGGCCGGGCGCCAGCGCCGCGAGGAGGTCGCCGCCGGTCGCCGGCCAGAGCCCCTCGGCCTCGAGCGCGCCTTCCAGCGAGAGCGCCGCGCGGCCGCCGGCCGAGGGCGCGAGCGCGGCCAGCAGGTCGAGCTCGAGGCGGGCCGGCGCCGCGAGC
>JAUILQ010000093.1 GCA_030433005.1 Alphaproteobacteria bacterium | reverse complement strand
CCTCCGAGGCGACGACGGCGAAGCCCTTGCCGGCCTCGCCGGCGCGCGCCGCCTCGATGGTCGCGTTGAGCGCCAGCAGGTTGGTCTGCTCCGCGATCTCCGAGATCAGGTTGACGACCTCGCCGATGCGCTCTGCAGCCGCCGCCAGAGAGCGGACCTGCTCGTTGGTGCTCGAGGCGCGCTCGCTGGCGCGCTGCGAGACGCTCGAGGACTGCTGGACCTGGCGGCCGATCTCGGCGATCGCGCTCGACAGCTCCTCGGCCGCCGCGGCGACGGTCTGGGTGTTGCCGTTGGCCTCCTCGGCGCCGTGGGCGGCGCTGGAGGCCTCGCGGTCGGTCTCCTCGGACAGGGAGGTCAGCTCGCGGGCCGTGGACTGCAGGCTGCCAGCCGCTTCCGCGAAGCGCCCGAGCATGCCGACCGAAGCCTCCTCGAAGGCGGCGGTCAGCGCCTGCAGGCGCTCGGCCCGCTCGATGCGGGCCTGCTGCTCGGCGGCCTGCTCGGCGGCCAGCCGCTCGGCGGTCAGCATGTTCTCCTTGAACACCTGGGCCGCCTGGGCCATGTCGCCGATCTCGTCGCGGCGCTCCTGCGCCGGGATGTCGACCGCCTTGTCGCCGTCCGCAAGGCGTCGCAGCGCGGCGGTCATGGAGACGACCGGCACCGCGATGCCGCGGCTCAGCCAGAGGCCCATGAAGACGGCGATGGCGACCGAGGCCAGCGCGCCGCCGATGACCGCGGCGAAGGCGATCGACTTGGCGGTCGCCTGGGCCGCGACCTGCTGCTCGATGCGCGCGGCCTCGAGCGCCAGCAGGCCGTCCGCGGCTTCGCGGATGTGCTGGGCGGCCCGCTCGCCCATGCCGGCGAAGGTCATGGCGCGGGCCTGCTCGACGGTATCCGGATGCTGCATCAGCTCGACCTGGACCGAGCCGACGTCGCGATACCAGGCGGCGGCCGACTCGACGAGATCGGCGAGCGCCGCGCTGCGCTCGGCGTCGCCCTCGTAGAGGTCGGCAAGGTGCGCCGAGGTCTCGCCGAAGGCCGCGCGCTCGCGCTCCATCTTCTCGGGGTAGGCGAGCTCGCCGGTCAGCAGGTAGGCGCGCACGCTGTTCAGCGCCGTCTCGACGTTGCTCTGCAGGGAGCGGGCGTCGAGCTGGTTCTGCCGCGCCTCCTCGAGCGAGAGCGAGGCCGACTCCAACTGCGCCGTCGACCAGTAGGTCACGCCGCCGGAGATCAGGCCGGTGACGACCAGGACGCCGAAGGCCAGCGTCAGCTTCTTGGAGATGTTGAGGGTGCCGCCGATCATTTGCGCCGCTCCAACTCGTCGATGTTGACGTCGATGGCGGCGGCGCCGAGCACCTCGCCAGTGGCCGGGTCGGTCAGCGTGATGCTGAGCTGCCGGAAGCGGTTGCCGTAGGTCTCGTTGACCTCGACCTCGTCGACGAAGACGGCGTCGCCGCCGACCGCCACGGTCTTCTGGTACTTGGCCTCGTCGCCCTGCCAGTAGTCGGAGGTGATCGAGGACTGGCCGACGTTGAGGCCCTTGTTGTCCATCACGAAGATCTCAGACAGCAGGCCGCCGGAGCGCGCCGTCAGCTTGGTCACGTAGGTCGTCATGGGGTTGCCCATGAGCCGGGCCATGAGCGGCTGGTCGGCCTGCTCGTGCTCGGCGCGCCACTGCTTGTCGAGGGCGTCGATCTCGGCCTGGGTCAGGTCGGCGTGCTTGGCGTTCTGGGCGCGCAGCATGATCAGGGTAACGGGCTGCTCGAGCTGGGACTTGAGCTCGGCGACCAGGCCGTCCGGGATCTCGCCGGCCGCAAGGGCCGCCGAGGGGACGGTCGCGATCGCCGCGGCCATGAGGAACCGGCGCATCGGCATCTCCATGATGAGTAGTCGAAACTGCCTCGCTTCAATCATGAGCAGGTAAAGCGAAAGTAAATTAAGTCTTCTAAGAATCGTTCTAATTCATCGGGTTAGGTTCCAGCGCCTGGATGGGGCTGCATCGACTGAACCCCGGCGGGGAGAGGGGGAATTCCTCCGGTGAACGGCGGTTTTCTGCGATTGGCACGACGGGTATCTAACCGAACAGGCGAATTTTGCGGGCGCTCGTTCATATTCGGTAGATCGAGATCGAGGGGCGCCGGCGGTCCAGGAATTTTTCGCGAGGCGCCGGCCGCGAGCCGGCCCGGAGCCGGCATCGCAGGGCCGGTCGGCAGCCGGCCGTGCGCGAAGCCGGTCGCCGGCGGTCCCGGCGACGTTGACTTTTGGGTGCCGAGCGTCGTCAATCCCGCCTTCCGGAAAAGGGAAGGAGCGATCATGGCGGACGGTGGGGCGACGCGCGGCAACTGGCAGTTCTGGATCGACCGCGGCGGCACCTTCACCGACGTGGTCGGGCGCGCCCCGGACGGCGCGATCCGGACCCACAAGCTGCTGTCCGAGAACCCCGAGCAGTACCGCGACGCCGCCATCCAGGGCATCCGGGACATCCTGGAGATCGAGCGCTCGGGCCGGATCCCGGCCGAGCGGATCGATGCCGTGAAGATGGGCACCACGGTCGCCACCAACGCCCTGCTCGAGCGCAAGGGCGACCGCACGCTGCTGGCGATCACCGAGGGCTTCGCCGACCAGTTGCGCATCGGCTATCAGAACCGTCCGCACATCTTCGCGCGCCGGATCGATCTGCCCGCGCTGGTCTACGAGCGCGTCGTCGAGATCGCCGAGCGGGTCAAGGCCGACGGCGAGGTGCTGAAGCAGGTCGACCTCGAGGCCGCCCGCAGCGGACTGCAGCAGGCCTACGACGACGGCATCCGCTCGATCGCCATCGCCTTCATGCACGGCTACCGCTATCCCGAGCACGAGCGCGCGGTGGCGCGTCTCGCCCGCGAGATCGGCTTCACCCAGGTCAGCGTCAGCCACGAGGTCAGCCCGCTGATGAAGCTGGTCGGGCGCGGCGACACGACCGTTGTCGACGCCTATCTCTCGCCGATCCTGCGCCGCTACGTCGACCAGGTCGCCGGCGAGCTCGGCGCCGGCACCGCCGACGCGGTCAGCCTGATGTTCATGCAGTCGAACGGCGGGCTGACCGACGCGCGGACCTTCCAGGGCAAGGACTCGATCCTCTCGGGCCCGGCCGGCGGCATCGTCGGCGCGGTGCGCACCGCGGCCATGGGCGGCTTCGAGAAGATCATCACCTTCGACATGGGCGGCACCTCGACCGACGTCGCGCACTACGACGGCGAGTACGAGCGCGCCTTCGAGACGCTGGTCGCCGGCGTGCGCATGCGCGCGCCGATGATGCAGATCCACACGGTCGCCGCCGGCGGCGGCTCGATCCTGCACTTCGACGGCGCGAAGTACCGCGTCGGCCCGGATTCCGCCGGCGCCAACCCGGGCCCGGCCTGCTACCGCCGCGGCGGTCCGCTGGCGGTGACCGACGCCAACGTCATGCTCGGGCGCATCCAGCCGGAGTTCTTCCCGGCCGTCTTCGGGCCGAAGGCCGACGAGCCGCTCGACGGGGAGGTGGTGCGCCGCAAGTTCGAGACCCTGGCCCGCGAGATCCACGAGGCGACCGGCGATCGCCGGGCGCCGGAGGAGGTCGCCGACGGCTTCCGGCGCATCGCCATCGAGAACATGGCCAACGCGGTCAAGAAGATCTCGACCCAGCGCGGCTACGACGTCACCGAGTACACCCTGCAGTGCTTCGGCGGCGCCGGTGGCCAGCATGCCTGCGACATCGCCGACACGCTCGGCATGACCCGCATCTTCCTGCACCCCTATGCCGGCGTGCTCTCGGCCTACGGCATGGGCCTGGCCGACCTCAGGCTGATGAAGGAGGAGGCGGTCGAGGCGCGCCTCGGCGACTGCCTGGAGCGCATGGAGGAGATCTTCGGCCGCCTCGGCGAGGCGGCCCACGAGGAGATGCTCGACCAGGGCGTCGCCGCCGAGCGGGTCACGGTGATCCGCCGCGTGCACCTGCGCTACGAGGGCACCGATTCGGCGCTGATCGTCGACCACGGCACCCGCGAGGAGATCGTCGAGCGCTTCGAGCAGGCCTATCGCCAGCGCTACGGCTTCGTCATGGACGACAAGCCGCTGATCGTCGAGGCCGTCTCGGTCGAGGCGATCGGCGCCGCCGAGGCCGGCGAGGACCCGACGCTGGCGCGCGACGAATCGCGCCCGAAGCCGGAGCCGAAGGCGGTGCGGCCGATGTTCGCGGGCGGCGCCTGGCACGACACGCCGGTCTACGAGCGCGACAGCCTGCAGCCCGGCGACGCCGTCGACGGGCCGGCGATCGTGCTGGAATCGACCTCGACGACGGTGCTCGATCCCGGCTGGCGCGCCGAGCTGACCGGCCACAACCACCTGGTGCTGACCCGCGTCGTGCCGGTGGAGCGCGAGAAGGCGGTCGGCACCGAGGTCGATCCGGTGATGCTGGAGGTCTTCAACAACCTCTTCATGTCGATCGCCGAGCAGATGGGCTCGACCCTGGAGAACACCGCCTACTCGGTGAACATCAAGGAGCGGCTCGACTTTTCCTGCGCGATCTTCGCGCCCGACGGGGCGCTGGTCGCCAACGCGCCGCACATGCCGGTGCACCTCGGCTCGATGAGCGAGTCGATCCGCACGGTGATCCGCGAGAACCGCGGGGCCATCCGCAAGGGCGACGTCTACGTGCTCAACGCGCCCTACAACGGCGGCACCCACCTGCCCGACGTCACGGTCATCTCGCCGGTCTTCGACGAGGCCGGCGAGGAGATCCTGTTCTACGTCGCCAGCCGCGGTCACCACGCCGACGTCGGCGGCACGACGCCCGGCTCGATGCCGCCCGACTCCCGCACCGTCGAGGAGGAGGGCGTGCTGATCGACAATTTCAAGCTGGTCGACCGGGGTCGCTTCCGCGAGGCCGAGCTGCGCGAGCTGCTCGGCTCCGGGCGCTACCCGGCGCGCAACCCGGACCAGAACATCGCCGACCTGAAGGCGCAGATCGCCGCCAACAACAAGGGCGTGCAGGAGCTGATGCGCGCCGTCGAGCACTTCGGCCTGGCGGTCGTCCACGCCTACATGGGCCACGTCCAGGACAACGCCGAGGAGCAGGTCCGCCGCGTGCTCGAGGTGCTGAGCGACGGCGAGTTCGTCTATCCCATGGACAACGGCGCCAAGCTGGTCGTGAAGATCACCATCGACCGAAAGCGGCGCTCCGCGCTGATCGACTTCACCGGCACCAGCGACCAGCTCGACAACAACTACAACGCGCCGTCGAGCGTCTGCCGGGCGGCGACGATGTACGTCTTCCGCACCCTGGTCGACGACGAGATCCCGATGAACGAGGGTTGCCTGAAGCCGCTGGAGCTGGTCATCCCCGAGGGCTCGATGCTCAATCCGCAGTATCCGGCGGCGACCGTCGCCGGCAACGTCGAGACCAGCCAGTGCGTCACCGACACGCTCTACGGCGCGCTCGGCGTGCAGGCGGCGGCGCAGGGCACGATGAACAACGTCACCTTCGGCAACGCGCGCTACCAGTACTACGAGACGATCTGCGGCGGCTCCGGGGCCGGGCCCGACTTCGACGGCGTGACCATCCACACCCACATGACCAACTCGCGCCTGACCGACCCGGAGATCCTGGAGTGGCGCTTCCCCGTGCTGCTCGAGTCCTTCCGCATCCGCCCGGGCTCGGGCGGCCGCGGCAAGCACAACGGCGGCGACGGCACGATCCGCCGGCTGCGCTTCCTCGAGCCGATGACGGCGGCGGTTCTGGCCAGCCACCGCACGGTCCCGCCCTTCGGCCTGAAGGGCGGCGAGGACGGGCAGTGCGGGGCCAACTGGGTCGAGCGCGCCGACGGCACGCGCGAGGCCATGACCGGCACCGACAAGAAGGACCTGGAGGTCGGCGACGTGCTGGTCATCCAGACCCCGACCGGCGGCGGCTATGGCCCGGCCGCCGAGCGCGCGGCGCCGGAGCCGGCCCGGGAGGCGGCGGAGTAGCGCGCGCCGACGACTCCCGCCGGGGTTGATCGGTGATTAACCAGTTCTTTGCCGTTTGAGGCAAATCCTGCGTACCAGGGGACGCAGGGCCGTCTCCGTCGCGCGCCCTCAGCGCCGGGCGCCGCGCGGCGGGCCCCTGCGCGCACGGCAGAGACGGAAGAGCGATGACGCCGCAGGAACTCGTCAAGGCCATCCAGGATCACGAGAAGTGGCTGCACAACCGCAGCCAGGGCCGCCGCGCCAACCTGCGCCACCGCGACCTCTCGGGCGCCGGGCTGTCGGGCATCGACCTGCGCGAGGCGCTGCTCTCGGGCACCGACTTCCGCCGCTGCAACCTGCGCAAGGCGAACTTCAGCCGCGCCGACCTCTTCGCCGCCAACCTGACGCGCGCCGACCTGTCGGACGCGCGGCTCGTCGAGGCCGATCTGCGCGGCGCCGAGCTGACCCAGGCGCGGCTGCACAACGCCAACCTGCAGGGCGCCGACCTGCGCGGCGGCTCGCTGATCACCGGCGGCGGCGAGACCGTGGTCTTCGATCCCTGCGACCTCTCGGAATCCGATCTCGACAAGGCGCTGATCGCCAAGGCCAACATGAACGGCGCCAACCTGCACGCCGCGCGCCTGACCGGCGCCAACCTCTCCGAGTCGCTGCTGCGCGGCGCCAACCTTTCCGACGTGGTCGCCGACGGCGGCAGCTTCGCGCGCTCCGACCTGCGCGGCGCCAACCTGCGCGGCGCCAGCCTCAAGGACGTCTCGCTGGTCGGCGCGGACCTGACCGGCGCCAACATCGCCGGCTGCCGGCTCGACGGCGCCGACCTGACCGGTGCCTGCGTCGAGGGTCTCGACTTCTCCGAGGCCTCGATCGAGGGCGCCAAGCTGCACCTCTCGCGCGACACCCTGCCGCGCAACATCCGCAGCGTGCTGAACCAGCACATGAACTGGGTGCGCTCCCAGGGCGCCGAGGGCGAGCGCGCGACCCTGACCGAGGTCGACCTGGCGCGCATCGACCTGCGCGGCTGCGAGCTCTCGGGCGCCTCGCTGCGCCGCTGCAACCTGACCTCGGTCGACCTCTCGGGGGCCTTCCTGGTGATGGCCGACCTCTCGGGCGCGCGGCTGATCGGCGCCAACCTCTCCGACGCGGTGATGGACGGCGCCAACCTGGCCGACTGCGACCTGACCAACGCCAACCTGCGCGGCGCCAGGCTCGGCCCGGTCGATCTCAAGGACAACGCCGGCAAGCCGATCGGCCGCAAGTGGCCGGCAAACCTCTCGGGCACGAGCCTGCGCAACGCCGACATCAGCGGCGCCGACCTCAGCATGGCCAACCTGGTCGACGCCGAGACCACCGGCCTGAAGGCCGAGGGCGCCAAGCTGGAGGGTACCTTCCTGGAAGCCCAGCTGATCGCCTGAGCGACCCGGGCCCGCGGCCCCGCCGATCCCGCGATTAACGGGATTTTTGCCTTCGCCGTCGGAAGGTGGGCGAAAGCGCCGCTCGAGGCCGCCGTCGGGACCAGCCCGGCCGGCGCCGCACGGCGGGAAAGGGAGCAAGATGACGCCCCAGGAGGTGGTCGACGCCATCCAGGGTCACGAGCAGTGGCTGCGCAACCGCAGCAAGGGCCGGCGCGCGAACCTGCGGCACAAGGATCTCTCGGGGGCCAGCCTGTCGGGCGTCGACCTGCGCGAGGCGCTGCTCTCGGGCGCCGATTTCCGCCGTTCGAACCTGCGCCGCTCGGACTTCAGCCGGGCCGATCTCTTCGCCGCGAACCTGAGCCGCGCCGACCTCTCGGAGGCGCGGCTGGTCGAGGTCGACCTGCGCGGCGCCGAGCTCGCCCAGGCCAAGCTGCTCAATGCCAACCTGCAGGGCGCCGACCTGCGCGGCGGCTCGCTGATCACCGGCGGCGGCGAGACCGTGGTCTTCGACGCCTGCGACCTCGAGGAGTCCGACCTGCGCGACGCCCGGGCGGGCAAGGCCAACATGAACGGCGCGAACCTGCGCGGCGCCCGCATGTCCGGCGCCAACTTCGCCGAGTGCCTGCTGCGCGGCGCCAACCTCAGCGAGGTGCTGGCCGACGGCGGCAGCTTCGCGCGCTGCGACCTGCGCGGCGCCGACCTGCGCGGCGCCAGCTTGAAGGAGGTCTCCCTGGTCGGCGCCGACCTGACCGGCGCCGAGGTCGCCGGCTGCAGCTTCGACGGCGCCAACCTGACCGGCGCCTGCCTGGAGGGGCTCGACTTCTCGCAGGCCTCGATCGAGGGCGCGATCCTCAATCTCTCGCGCGACACCCTGCCGCGCGACGTCCGCACCGCCCTCAACCAGCACATGACCTGGGTGCGCTCGCAGGGCGCCGAAGGCGAGCGCGCGACCCTTGCCGAGGTCGACCTCAGCCGCATCGACCTGCGCGGCTGCGAGCTCTCCGGCGCTTCGCTGCGCCGCTGCAACTTCTCGGGCAGCGACCTCTCCGGAGCGTCGCTGGTGATGGCCGACCTCTCGGGCTCGCGGCTGGTCGGGGCCAAGCTGGAGGCCGCCATGATGGACGGCGCCAGTCTGGTCGACGCCGACCTGACCGACGCCAAGCTGGCCGGCGCCAAGCTCGGCGCGGTCGACCTCAAGGACAACACCGGGCGGCCGATCGGCCGCAAGTGGCCGGCCAACCTCTCGGGCGCCTGCCTGAAGAACGCCGACGCCCGCAATGCCGACCTGACCATGGCCAACCTGGTCGACGCCGAGACCGAGGGCCTCCGGGTCGAGGGCGCCAAGCTGGAGGGCACGGTGCTGGAGGAGGCGCTGATCGCCTGAGCGGCGGGCGCCTGCCTCCCGACGGCGCCTCACGCCGCCGCGCGCGGCGCCCGCTTGGCCAGCTTCAGCCTCTCGCGCACCGCGTCGGGGCCCAGCACCCGGACGTTCATCGCCTCCAGGATCGTGCGCGCGCGCTCGACCAGGTCGCCGTTGCTCGCCATCACGCCCTTCGAGAGATAGATGTTGTCCTCCAGCCCGACGCGCACGTTGCCGCCGGCCAGCGCCGCCATGGCGACGTAGGGCAGCTGCATGCGGCCGATCGAGAAGGCCGAGAAGGTCCAGTCGTCGGGCACCTGGTTGGCCAGGGCCAGCAGGGTCAGCGGGTCGTCCGGCGCGCCGTAGGGAATGCCCATGCACAGCTGAACCATGACGGGATCGTCGATCAGGCCTTCCTTCACCAGCTGCTTGGCGAGCACCAGGTGGCCGGTGTCGAAGACCTCGATCTCCGGGCGCACGCCCAGCGCCTGCACGCGCTTGGCCATGGCGCGCAGCATCGAGGGCGTATTGGTCATGACGTAGTCGCCGGCCGCGAAGTTCATGGTGCCGCAGTCGATCGTGCAGATCTCCGGCAGCAGCTCGGCGACGTGGGCCAGGCGCTCCTCGGCGCCGACCATGTCGGTGCCCTCGGGATCGAGCGGCAGCGGCTGCTCGGCCGACTGGAAGACGAGGTCGCCGCCCATGC
>JAUILQ010000032.1 GCA_030433005.1 Alphaproteobacteria bacterium | reverse complement strand
CGTCGATCCCGCGGACGTAGGCGACGATCGCCCGGGGCATGGTCGCGCTCGAGCCGGCGGCCTCAGCCATCGGCAGGCCCCGCGGCTCGGCCGGCTCGCCGGACCCCTCCGGCCCGCATCGCCTCGCATCCCGTCACGTCCAGGAGTCCCCCGACTGCCGTGCGGATCGCCCCCCGAACCGCGCGCCTCAATCATTTCGCAAATGCCGGCGCAGTCAAGCGCAGCGCCACGCGGCCGGCGGCGGCCGGCTCGCGTCACGGTCTGGTCCGAGCACGGGCCGACGTCATAGACTCGGCCGCGCTGCCTCCGGGCCCGCCGGCGCGCAGGCCGCCTTCACCGTTGGGGGAGAACAGATGGATCTGCCGCTCGGGCTCTTCGCCCGGCCGCCCTTGCACCAGCTCGCCGCCTTCGTCGGCCTCTCGGCCGTGGTCTGGGCCGCCTCGCTGCTGCTGCTCGCCTGGCTCAACCGCCGCCACCGCTCGGGCCGGGCGCTGTTGCCGGTCGCGCCCTTCTTTGTCTCGGTGACGACGATCTTCGCGCTCTTCGTCGGCTTCCTCGCCGCCGACATCTGGAACGAGAAGCGCCGGGCCAGCGACTCGGCCTACGCCGAGCGCTCGGCGATCGAGCGCTTCGAGACCCTGGTCGGGCCGCACGGCCTGGCTGACGCCGCAGCGCTGAGCGCCGTCGAGCGCTACCGGCGCGCGGTCATCGACGTCGAATGGCGGGACTGGGAGAACCGGCGCCGCGACCCGAGGGCCGACGCTGCGCTCGATGCGATGTGGGCGCGTACGGTCGAGCTGGCGCGGCAGGGCGCACCGGCGCCCGTCGCCTCCCACCTGCTGGCGGTGCTCGACGACGTCGCCGCGGCGCGCGCCGAGCGGCTGGCGATCGGCAGCGACGGCGGCGCGGCCAACGCCTGGTGGACGATGCTGGCGCTCTGCCTGTTCAGCTATGCCGCCATCGCCGCCGTGCATCTCGACAGGCCGGCCGCCGGCCGCCTCGCGCTGACCGTCTTCGCGCTCGCCACCACGGCCGCCTTCTGGTTCCTGGCGCTGCACGACAGCCCCTACTCGGGCGGCGTCCGGCTCGGCGTCGAGGTGCTCGAGGCGACGCCGCTGCCGCCCGGCGATCCCTGACGCGGCCCCGGTCCCGACCATTGTCGCTCTGCGGCGGCGGCGGCAGGCGGCTTTCGCCCTCCAGGCATCTGTTCTAGTCTCGCCGCTTCCGCCGTCCGTGGAGACAGTGCAGCCGGGCGCAGGAAACTGCAGAGCGTAGGAGGAGGCCATCGCCGCGTCGCCAACCAGGCGGACCGGTCGAGACCAGGACGCCGCTTCCGGAACCGGCCCCGAAAGGGGGCCGGGCTCGCGGCCGGGCTCGGGGCAGGGCCGCGGCTTGGCCGGCGACCTCGGCGGCGCGTTCGGCGACCTCGGGACGCTGCTGCCCTTCGCCGCCGGCGCGCTGGCGCTCGGCCTGGTCGATCCCGTCGGCCTGCTGGTCGCGCTCGGCGCCGGCTACCTGCTGGTCGCCGCCGTCTACCGCCTGCCGATCGCCGTGCAGCCGATGAAGGCGGTCGGGGCGATCCTGCTGACCACGGCCAGCGACCCCCAGACTCTCGCCGCCTCGGGCCTGATCCTCGGCGTCCTGGTCTCGCTGGTCGGGCTGTTCCGGATCGTCGAGAAGGCCGCGCGCCTGGTGCCGCGCTCGCTGATCCACGGCCTGCAGGCAGGCCTCGCGTTGACGCTCGCACTGGCTGCGCTGGAACTGCTGCTGGAGCAGCCCTGGATCGGCCTGGCCTGCGCCGCCCTGGCCGGGCTGGCGCTGCTCCGACGGGCCGCGCTGGCGCCGCTGCTGGTCCTGCTCGCCGGGGCCGGCATCGCCTGGCTCGGCGGCGCGCCGGCGGCGCCGCTCGCCGGGCTGGCCGAGCGCAGCCTGCCGGTGCTGCCGGCGCTGCCGGACTTCGCCGCGGCGCTGCCCGGCCTGGTGCTCGCCCAGCTGCCGCTGACCCTGACCAACGCGATCCTGCTGACCGCGCTGCTGGCGCGGGACTACTTCCCGGAGGCCGGCGGACGCGTGACGATCCGGCGGCTCGCGCTGACCACCGGCGCCATGAACCTGGTCGCCGCCCCGCTCGGCGGTCTGCCGCTGTGCCACGGCGCCGGCGGGCTGGCGGCGCATGTCCGCTTCGGTGCGCGCAGTTGGCGCGCGCCGGCGGCGATCGGCCTGCTGCTGCTGGCCGGCGGCCTGTTCTTCGCCGAGCCCGCCGCCCGGCTGCTCGTCGCGCTGCCGCTGGCGGCGGTCGGGGTGCTGCTGCTGGTCGCCGCCTGGGAGCTGCTGCCGCTGGCGGCCTTCCGCCGGGTCAAGCCCTCCTGCCGCCCGGTGATCGTCGTCACCGCCCTGGCGACCGCCGCCTTCGACCCGCTGATCGGTCTCGCCGCCGGCACGGCGGCCGAGGCGCTGCGCTGGGCGATCCTGCGCGCGCGGCCGCTGCCCGGGCGGCGCTGAGTGCCCCGGCGGTCGTCCGGGCTTGATCGCCCGCGGCCGCCGCCCACTTCCGCTTCATGAGCCAACTCGGACAGCGCGCCGTCAGCCGGCGCACCCTTCTCGGCGGCGCGGTCGCCGCTCTGGCCGTTCCGATCCTGCCGGTCGCCGCGGCGCCGGCCTTCGACGGCGCGGCGCTGGAACGCGCGGTGCGCCGGGCGCGCGGCTTCGACCAGCTGCACAGCCTGATCGTCGCGCGCGACGGCGAGGTCGCGGTCGCCGAGGCCTTCCGCGGGCCGGGGCTGGACCGGCCGGCCAACGTCAAGTCGGTGGCCAAGACGGTGGTCGCCGCGCTGACCGGCATCGCCATCGAGCGCGGCGTGCTCGAGGGCGTCGAGCAGCCGGTGGCGCCGCTGCTCGCCGACTCCCTGCCGCGCGATCCCGATCCGCGGCTGCGCGAGATCACCGTCGGCGACCTGCTGACCATGCGCGCCGGGCTGGAGCGCACCTCGGGCCCCAACTACGGCGCCTGGATCGCCAGCGACGACTGGGTGCGCGACGCGCTGGCGCGGCCCTTCGTCGATCGGCCCGGCGGGCGGATGCTCTACTCGACCGGCAGCTACCACCTGCTCGGCGCGGCGCTGGCGCAGGCTTCGGGCCGCAGCCTGCTGGCGCTGTCGCGCGACTGGCTCGGCGAGCCGCTGGACATCGCGATCCCGCCCTGGACCCGCGATCCGCAGGGCCGCTATCTCGGCGGCAACAACATGGCGCTGGCGCCGCGCGCCCTCTACCGCTTCGGCGAGACCTACCGCCAGGGCGGCACTTGGCAGGGCCGGCGGGTGCTGAGCCGCGACTGGGTGAGCCGCTCCTGGACGCCGCGCACGCGCTCGCCCTTCTCCGGGGACGCCTACGGCTACGGCTGGTTCATCTCGGACGCCGGCGGCCATGCGCTCTACTACGCGCGCGGCTACGGCGGCCAGATGGTCTACGTCGTGCCGGATCTCGGGATCACCGTCGCGGTCACCTCCGACCCGACGCGACCGGCGCGCAGCGCCGGCTACGCCGGCCAGCTCAAGGCGCTGGTCGCCGAGTCGATCGTGCCCGCCGCCGAGACCGCCTGAGAGTCGTTCCCTGCCGAATTCGCCGGGGTCCCATTCCGGTATCGGGGGATGTCAGGCGCTCGGGCTCGTGCCAGAACGCGGTGGAGCTGCGTTTCGGGAGGGGCTCGTGCGGTCTGCCTTGTTTGGTCCGGTCCTCGTGCTGGCGCTCCTGCTCGCCGGCTGGTGCGCCCCCGTCCAGGCCCAGTCCGATCCCAAGGCAGGGATGGCGGCAGACGCACTGCGCCTCTTGCAGCAGCACGATGCCTCGGCGAGCGGTGCCGCCGCTTCTCGCAAGCGCGACTTCCTGGCGCCGACCCCTGCCGCGACGCTCGGCCAGGCGGAGTTCGCGCGCTTCCTCGACTCCGGCGCGGCGAGCCTGCGCGGCATCGAGGTCCGCGACACGACCGGACTGACGCCCGGCCGCGAGCCCTACTACGAAGGCCGCTTCAGGCGCGTCCACCACGCCTACCTCGACCGCGAGCTGGTCGGCTACGACGAGGGCGTCTATGTGGTGCCCGGCGAGGCCGCCTACGTCGGAACCTTCCACTACTTCGGGCAGCCGACCGAGGACTGGTTCCCCTTCGCCAAGGGCAGCTACGTGGTGGTCGGCCGGAAGCTGTCCTGGGACGGCGCGGTCGAGCCCGGGATCTACATCGCGGAGCAGGCGACGGCCGGCGTGCCGCTTCACTTCGTCCGCGCGACGCCTGCGTACCTGGAGCGCTTCGAGCGCCAGCACGCGGCCGCCGTCGAGAGCTACGAGCGCCAGCTCGCAGCCGAGGCCGCAAGCGGCGGCATCGACTTCGGCGCGGTGCTGGCGCTCGGCTTCGGGGCGGCGCTGATCGGCAGCTCGGACCTGCCGGGCCTGGACAAGCTGCAGCTCGGCCAGGCGCTGCTGAGCGACGTGAGCGGCGCGGGCGACGGCCAGGCCCTGATGCGGATCGCCAACGCCGGGCTGCCGGGCGGCGGCATCTTCTCGGGCAAGCAGTCGTTCCAGGCGCCCGGCCTCGACAGCCTTCTCTCCGGCGGCGTCACCGGGCAGGGCAGCGCCGCGGAGGCCGGCTTCGGCGGCACGCTGGCGACGCTCGGCGGCGTGGCGACGGGGCAGGCGGGAAGCCCGAGCCCGGCCGCCGCGATCGCGCCGGCCGTCGCGGCTCCGTCGGCCGCTCCGGCCAGCGAGACCTATTCCTTCACCTGCCCGGCCGGCGACAGCCACGCGCTGCCGGTCAGCTACCGCAACCCGGCCTGCGGCGCCGCCATGAAGAACCTCGCCAGGGTCTACGGCTGCAACCTGATCGGCGACTTCGCGTCGGCCGGGCAGCAGTGCCAGCAGGCCTGCGGCCACCCGCAATGCGCCGAGGCCCGCTGACTGACCGGGCGCTCGCGGACGCCCTCTCTCCACGACAGCCAACTGCAAGGGAATCGACAGGCATGGTCGACGGTATGGTCTTGCGCCGGACGGCGCTCCGCAGCGTGCTCCTGGTCCTCGCCGCCGGCCTCGCCGGCTGCGCCGCCGCCTCGACCTCGATCGCCCAGGGCATGGCCGAGAGCAGCCAGCGGGCCGAGTCGGCCCGGCTGGCGGCCGAGGGCAACCCGGTGTTCGCCGATCCGAAGCTGCAGGCGATCGTGCGCGAGTTCGAAGCCGACTACGCGCGCTTCGGCCGCGACGCGGCGGCGCTGGAGGCGGACGCGCCGACGGTCTGCCGGCTGGCGCCGAAGGAGGCCTACAGGCTGCTCAAGGGTACCGACTACGACGAGCAGCAGCGTGCCTACGCCGAGCACGGACTGGTCAGCGTCACCGACCTGGACGCGATCGAGGTGCGGGTCGTCTCCGGCGACTGCGGCCCGTCCGGCGTCGAGGGGCCGGCCGAGATCGTCGGCCGCAGCCGCTCGGTCGACCGCTACGGCGAAGGCCAGCAGGCCCGCGTCATCGTCACCGACACGGTGGAGCGGATCCGTGCGACCTGGCGGGACGGCGTCCGCGTCGGTCCCACCCGGCACATCGCGGTGATCCGCAACGCGACCTTCGAGGCGGGCTCCGACGGCGCCCTCGAGGCCCAGAACCACCACTGGGCCTTCCTCAACGAGATCGGCGAGGCGCCGACCGCCAGCTACAGCTACCTGGCGATGGGGCCCGGCTACGAGACCGAGCCGCTGGTCGTCTTCACGCGCAACGCCGAGTTGGGCCTCTACGGCATGAACGTCACCGAGCGTCGCGCCGACGGAACCGGCCACATGCGCGCCTACAACGGCAAGCGGCTGGTCTCGGAAGGGCCGACCCGGAACGGCCGGATGCACGGCTGGATGACCCGCCACGCCTTCACCGTCGACGGCACGACCTATCCGGCCGAGCGCAGCTGCTTCCAGCACGGCGAGCTGGTCAAGAGCGTGACCTGTCCCGCCGACTGACGGCTCATGGCGTGACGCCGCCGCCTGCCGGCGTCACGCCATGGCGAACTCGGCCTGGAAGGCGGTCAGCAGCTGGTCGGCGAAGCGCGCCGAGGCGACCGGCAGGGCGCGGTGCCTGAGCTGGCCGAGCAGCAGCGCGCCGGCCGGCAGGTCGCGCTCGTCGAGCGGCCGGCTGACCAGGTCGCCGGGGCCCTGCGGCGGCTTCAGGCCGATCGGGATCTGGAAGGCGAGCAGCTCCTCGGCCATGGCGTAGTGGCGCAGGAACTCGAAGGAGTCCGACTCGACCAGCGGCGACAGCGTCTCGGCCTTGCGCAGCGCCGCCTCCTCGAGCAGCCGGCGCACGCCGAAGGGCGCCGTCGGTAGGCACAGCGGGTAGCGCAGGCAGTCGCGCAGCCGCAGGCTGTCCCGGCCGGCCAGCGGGTGGCCCGGTGCCATGACCGCGTGGACCGGCTGCGGCACCACCGCCAGGGTCTGGAACTCGGCCAGGCGCGCCGGCTCGAAGACCAGCGCCAGGTCGCAGCTGTAGTCGACCAGCTCCTGCTCGGCGGCGGCGCGGTCGCGCGGCAGGACCGAGAAGGTCACGGCCGGGTGCTGGCGGCGGTAGCGGGCGATCTGGCGCGGCAGGAAGTAGGGCAGCAGGGCCTGGCTGCAGGCGATCGAGACGTGGCCGCGGCGGATGCCCTCGAGGTCGGCGATGCGCGACTTCAGGCGCTCCAGGTCGGAGATCTGGCCGCGGATGTGCTGGATCAGCAGCTCGCCGACGGTATTGAGGCGCACGCCGCGCGGCAGGCGCTCGAAGACCGGCGTGCCGAGCTCCTCCTCGAAGGCCTGGATGCGCCGGTTGAGCGCCGAGGGCGTGAGGTTCAGATCCTCCGCCGCCTTGCGGATCGAGCCGGTTTTCGAGACGGCGTCGATGTAGCGATAGGTCTGCAAGTGCCTCATGCCGTTGGGCTCTTTCCCGACTGGTGCATTTTTTTCACCGGTAGGGTTCGACAATAGCAGAAGACGGACACAGTCGCCGCCTCCTAGCCTCCGCCTCAGACCAAGGTCGGGCGCCGCCGCGCACCGGCCGGCAACAGAGAGGCAGAGCGCGATGACCCAGTCCAAGACCCTTCCCGGCGGCTTCGCCGGCAGCCTGACCGGCGCCAGCCGGCGCCGCTTCCTGCAGATGTCGGGGGCGACGGCGCTGGGCGCCGGGGTCCTGCCGTTCCTCAAGGCGCTGCCGGCCAGCGCCCAGGCCGCCGAGACCCTGGTCGTGGTCACCGGCCAGACGATCAACAGCCTGGACCTGCACCGCACCGGCACCAACCGCGCCAGCTATCAGGTCGCGGTCAACGTCTACGACCGCCTGGTCTCCTTCGGCACCAAGGAGACGCCGGACGGCGGCCTGTCCTACGACTACGAGACGATCGTGCCGGAGCTCGCCGAGAGCTGGGACATCGCCGAGGACTCGATCACCTTCCACCTGAAGCCCGATGCCACCTTCTGGGACGGCAAGCCGGTCACCGCCGAGGACGTGCGCTGGTCGTTCGAGCGCGCGGTCACGGTCGGCGGCTTCCCGACCGTGCAGATGAAGGCCGGCCTGCTGGTCGAGCCCTCGCAGTTCGAGGCCGTCGACGAGAAGACCTTCCGGGTCAAGCTGCTGCATCCCTCGAAGCTGACCCTGCCGGACCTCGCGGTGCCGGTGCCGATCGTCATCAACTCCGAGGTCGCCAAGGCCAACGCCACGGCCGACGACCCCTGGGCGATGGAGTACCTGCACCAGAACCCGGCCGGCTCGGGCGCCTTCAAGGTGACGCGCTGGGACCCGGGCCAGCAGCTGGTCTACGAGCGCAACGACGACTGGGCCGGCGGGCCGCTGCCGGGCGTCAAGCGGGTCATCGTCCGCGAGGTGCCGAACCCCTCCAACCGGCGCGCCCTGCTGGAGCGCGGCGACGTGCAGATCAACTTCGACCTGCCGAACAAGGACGCCCAGGAGCTGGCCGAGTCCGAGACGGTCTCGATCTTCTCGACGCCGATCGAGAACTGCATCCACTGCGTCGGGCTGAACTACAGCTTCGAGCCCTTCCAGGATCCCGACGTGCGCAAGGCGGTCGCCTACGCGATCCCCTACGCGGACATCTTCCAGACCGCGGCCTACGGGCGCGGCGCGCCGATGTGGGGCGGCGACGCTGCCGTCGAGACGACCGACTGGCCGCGGCCCTTCCCCTACGAGACCGACCTCGACCGCGCCAGGGAGCACCTGGCCAAGAGCGGCTTCGCCTCGGGCTTCGAGGTGCCGCTGTCGATCAGCCTGGGCCTCGCCGACTGGATGGAGCCGACGGCGCTGCTGATCCAGGAGAACCTGGCCAAGCTCGGCATCGCCGCGACCATCGAGAAGATCCCCGGGGCCAACTGGCGCACCGCCTGCCTGGTCGAGAAGCGGCTGCCGATGCACCTGGAGAACTTCGGCGGCTGGCTGAACTACCCCTGCTACTACTTCTTCTGGGCCTACAAGGAAGGCCACCTGTTCAACTCGTCGAACTACGCCAATCCCGAGGTCGAGACGCTGGTCGACGAGACCCTGCACATGCCGACCGACAATCCCGAGTACGCGCCGAAGATCAAGCGGCTGTTCGAGATCGCCATCGAGGACCTGCCGCGCATCCCGCTGTGGCAGCCGGCGCTCAACGTCGGCACCAACGGCGCCACGGGCTACGAGTACTGGTTCCATCGCCAGCTCGACGCGCGCGGGCTGGAGCGGAGCTGAGGCCATGGCGGGCCGCCTGAAGACGATCCTGTCGCGGGTCGCGCAGGCGGCCCCCGTCGTGGTCGGCGTGGTGATCGTCACCTTCGTGCTGACCCGCGCGCTGCCCGGCGACCCGGCGGTCTACTTCGCCGGGGCCGCCGCGGACGAGGCCTCGATCGCCGAGATCCGCACGGCGCTCGGCCTCGACAAGTCGCTGCCCGAGCAGTTCGTGCTCTACGTCGGCGACCTGCTGCGCGGCGACCTGGGCGAATCGATCTCGACCGGCCAGCCGGTCGTCACCGAGCTGGCCCGGCGCCTGCCGGCCTCGCTCGAGCTGACCCTGACCGCGCTGCTGCTGTCCTGCGGCGTCGCCATCCCGCTCGGCGTGCTGGCGGCGACCCGGCCCGGCTCCTGGGCCGACCATCTCTGCCGGGTGCTGGTCACCGCCGGCGTCTCGCTGCCGACCTTCTTCACCGGCCTCGCGCTGATCTACGTCTTCTACTACCTGCTCGGCCTGGCGCCGACGCCGATCGGCCGGCTCGACTTCATCTACCTGGAGCCGCCGCGGGTCACCGGCTTCTTCCTGGTCGACGCGGCGCTGGCCGGCGACTGGGAGACCTGGTGGGGCGCCGCGCGCCAGATCGTGCTGCCGGCGGTCACCCTGGCGCTCTTCACCCTGGCGCCGATCTGCCGGATCACCCGCGCGGCGATGCTGCAGGCGCTGTCCGCCGACTTCGTGCGCACGGCGCGCGCCGCCGGGCTGACCCGGCCGACCGTGATCTACCGCTACGCCTTCCACAACGCGATGCTGCCGGTGATCACCACGCTGGGCATGGTCTTCTCCTTCACCCTGGGCGCCAACGTCCTGGTCGAGAAGGTCTTCGCCTGGCCGGGCATCGGCTCCTACGCCGTCGACGCCCTGGTCGTCTCGGACTACGCGGCGGTGCAGGGCTTCGTGCTCGCCATGGCGCTGCTGTTCGTGGCGCTCAACCTCGCGATCGACATCGCCTACACGCTGATCGATCCGCGCATCGGGTTCGAGAACTGATGGCTGACGTCTCCCTCCACAGCGGCGGCGGCGCCGGCGGTTCGAGCGCGCTGCGCCACGTCGTCTACGTGCTGCGCTCCAACCCGGTGACGCTGTTCGCCTTCGCGATGCTGGCGCTGCTGGTCTTCGCGGCGCTGTTCGGGCCGGCCGTCGCGCCCTACGACCCCTACGCCTCGAACGCCGCGCGGGCGCTGCAGCCGCCGTCGTGGGATCATTGGTTCGGCACCGACAACCTGGGCCGCGACGTCTTCAGCCGAGTCCTGGTCGCGACCCGCCTGGACATGGCGATCTCGGTCTCGGCGGTCGCGCTGTCGTTCCTGGTCGGCTCGGTGCTGGGCGCGGCATCCGGCTACTGGGGCGGCTGGACCGACCGCATCGCCAGCCGGGTGCTCGACACCATCATGGCCTTCCCGCTGTTCGTGCTGGCGATGGGCATCGTCGCGGCGATGGGCAACACCATCGAGAACGTCGTCTACGCGACCGCGATCATCAACGTGCCCTTCTACGCCCGCCTGGTGCGCGCCGAGGTCAACATCCGGCGCAACGCCGGCTTCGCGCTGGCGGCCAAGCTGTCGGGCAACGCCGACTGGCGGGTGCTCGCCGTGCACATCTTCCCCAACGCCCTGCCGCCGATGATGGTCCAGGTCTCGCTGAACCTCGGCTGGGCGATCCTCAACGCCGCCGGCCTGTCGTTCATCGGCCTGGGCGTGCGCCCGCCGACCGCCGAGTGGGGCATCATGGTCGCCGAGGGCGCCAACTTCATCGTCTCCGGCGAGTGGTGGCTGGCGCTGTTCCCCGGCCTCGCGCTGATGCTCGCGGTCTTCACCTTCAACCTGCTCGGCGACGGCCTGCGCGACATGGTCGATCCGCGCCTGCGCACCTGAGGCAAGGAGCGGTCCCATGGCCCTGCTCGACATCAAGGAGCTCGCCGTCGCCTTCCGCACGCGCCGCGGCACGGTCGAGGCGGTGCGCGGCGTCAGTTTGGAGGTTGCGCGCGGAGAGACCCTGGCGATCGTCGGCGAGTCCGGCTCCGGCAAGTCGGTGACCTCCTACGCGCTGATGCGCATCCTCGACGCCGGCGGCACGATCCGGGCCGGCGAGATCACCTACGGCGGCATGGACCTGCGCCGCGCGGCCGAGCGCGATATGGCCGACATCCGCGGGCGCGAGATCTCGATGATCTTCCAGAACCCGCGCGCCGCGCTCAACCCGATCCGCAAGGTCGGCCGGCAGATCGAGGACGTGCTGCTGCGCCACGGCCGGGCCACCCGCCAGGACGCGCGGGCCAAGGCGATCCAGGCGATGGAGGCGGTGCGCATCCGCGATGCCGCCAGCCGCTACCACGCCTATCCCTTCGAGCTGTCGGGCGGCATGTGCCAGCGCGTCGTCATCGCCCTGGCGCTGGCCTGCGACCCCAAGCTGCTGATCGCCGACGAGCCGACCACCGGCCTCGACGTGACCACCCAGAAGGCGGTCATGGACCTGGTCAGCGAGCTGATCCGCGAGCGCGGCCTCAGCGCCATCCTGATCACCCACGACCTTGGCCTCGCGGCAGCCTACAGCGACCGCGTCGCGGTGATGCGCGACGGCGAGCTGGTCGAGCAGGGGCCGGCGGCGGCGATCTTCGCCGACCCGCAGCATCCCTACAGCCGCAAGCTGGTCGCGGCGACGCCGCGCGAGGGCGTCGGCATCCGCGAGCTGCTGCCGCCCGAGGCCCGCACGCCGGCGCCGCCGGTGCAGATCGGCGGCCGCGCGCTGCTCGAGGTGCGCCGCCTGACCAAGACCTTCGAGGGCGAGGGCGCGCCGGTGCACGCCGTCAAGGACGTCAGCTTCTCGATCCGCGAGTCGGAGAGCGTCGGCCTGGTCGGCGAGTCCGGCTGCGGCAAATCGACGACCTCTGCGATGATCATGCGCCTGCTCGACCCGACCGCCGGCGAGATCCTGTTCGACGGCGACGACCTGGCGAAGACGCCGTCGCGGCGCTTCGCCCGCGACCCCCGTCGCGCCTCGCTGCAGCTGGTCTTCCAGGATGCGACCGACAGCCTCAACCCGCGCTTCACGGCGCGCGCCTCGATCGCCGACCCGCTGGCCCGGCTCGGCGGCCTGGACCGCGCCGCGCGCCGACGGCGCGTCGAGGAGCTGGCCGACCTCGTCGGCCTGCCGCAGCCGCTGCTCGAGCGCTTCCCGCATCAGCTCTCGGGCGGCCAGAAGGCGCGCGTCGGCATCGCCCGGGCGATCGCGCTGGAGCCCAAGCTGCTGATCCTCGACGAGCCGACGGCGGCGCTCGACGTCTCGATCCAGGCGGTGGTGCTCAATCTGCTGGCCGACCTCAAGGCGCGGCTCGGCATGAGCTACCTCTTCGTCAGCCACGACCTGCAGGTCGTGCGCCTGCTCTGCGACCGCATCGTCGTGATGCGCGGCGGCGAGATCGTCGAGCAGGGTCCGGCCGAGCGCATCATGACGGCGCCGGAAAGCGACTACACGCGCAGCCTGCTCGACGCCGTGCCGAAGCCGCCGAGCGGCGGCGCGCCGACGGTGCCGCCGCCGGCCCGGGCCATCGCACGCTGATTTCCCCGGGGCGACGAGCCCCTCCGAGAGAGAAGAAGCGACGTGATAGAGCAGCTGCCCCTCGACCTGGCCTCGCTGAGGGCCGCCTATGCCGACGGCCTGACGCCGGCGGCGCTGATCGACGAGCTCTACCGCCGGATCGCGGCGGCGGACGACCCCGGCATCTTCATCGCCCTGCTGCCGAAGGCCGAGGCCCTGGCCGCCGCCGAGGCGCTGCCGCCGTTGGAGGCGTCCGGCGACCTGCCGCTCTGGGGCGTGCCCTTCGCGGTCAAGGACAACATCGACGTCGCCGGCCTGCCGACCACGGCGGCCTGTCCGGACTACGCCTATGTGCCGGAGGTCGACGCCCACTGCGTCGCGCGGCTGCGCGCCGCCGGCGCGCTCTGCCTCGGCAAGACCAACCTCGACCAGTTCGCGACCGGCCTGGTCGGCGTCCGCTCGCCCTATCCGCCGCCGCTGAACGCGCTCGACCCGGCGATCGTGCCGGGCGGCTCGAGCTCGGGCTCGGCGGTGGCGGTGGCGCGCGGCCTGGTCGGCTTCGCCCTGGGCACCGACACCGCGGGCTCCGGCCGGGTGCCGGCGGCGCTCAACAACATCGTCGGCCTGAAGCCGAGCCTCGGGCTTGTCTCCAACTGCGGGGTGGTGCCGGCCTGCCGCAGCCTGGACAGCGTCTCGGTGTTCGCCCTGGCCTGCGGCGACGCCTTCTCGGTGCTCTCGGCGATGGCCGGCTTCGATCCCGCCGACGCCTACTCGCGGAAGCTGCCGCTGCGGCCGCCCGGCGGGCTGCCCGAGCGATTCCGCGTCGGCGTCCCGGACGACGCCAGCCGCCGCTTCTTCGGCGACGCCGAGCAGGCGGCGGGCTACGAGGCGGCGCTGGCGGCGGTCGAGGCAGAGGGCGGCGAAATCGTCGCGCTCGACTTCGAGCCCTTCTACGCGGTCGCCGAGCTGCTCTACGACGGCCCCTGGGTCGCCGAGCGCCACGCCGTCGTCGAAGACTTCATGGCGGGCCATCCGGAGGCGCTGCACCCCGTGACCCGGCAGGTCGTCGAGAAGGCGACGGCCTTCTCGGCGACCGACGCCTTCCGCGCCGCCTATCGCCTGGCCGAGCTGAAGCGCGCCGTGGCGCCGGCGGTCGCCGGGGTCGACCTGCTCTGCGTGCCCTCGATCCCGACCTTCTACGGCCTCTACGACCTGGCGGCCGACCCGATCGGCCCGAACAGCCGGCTCGGCACCTACACCAACTTCGTCAACCTGCTCGACCTCTGCGGCGTCGCCGTGCCGCTCGGGCCGCGCGCCGACGGCCGCCCGGGCGGGATCACGCTGCTGGCCCCGGCCGGGCAGGATCACCGCCCGCTGGCGCTGGCCGCACGCCTGCACGCGGCGGCCGGCGTGACCTGCGGCGCGACCGGCTGGCCGGTGCCCGCCGCGCCGTCGGACGACGCGCAGCCGGCCGGCGACGAGATCGCCCTGGCGGTGGTCGGCGCGCACATGAGCGGCCTGCCGCTCAACGGCGACCTGACGAGCCGCGGCGGCCGCTTCCTGCGCCGCGCGCGCACGGCGCCCTGCTACGGCCTCTATGCCCTGGCCGGCGGGCCGCCCTTCAAGCCCGGCCTGGTCCGGCGGCCGCGCGGCGAGGGGCAGGCGATCGAGCTCGAGATCTGGGCGCTGCCCGAAGCCTGCTTCGGCGACTTCCTGCGCACCGTCCCGCAACCGCTCGGCATCGGCACGCTGTCGCTCGAGGACGGCAGCCAGGTGAAGGGTTTCCTGTGCGAGCCCGTCGCCGTCGCCGAGGCGCGCGACATCACCGCCCTCGGCGGCTGGCGGGCCTATCTGGCGGAGGCTCGGGAGGTGCCGGTCGCGATGGACGCCGATTGACCGAGACCTGAACTGGAGCCCGGCCGAGCGGGCGCCGCTCAGCTCTTGCCGCGCACCGCGGCGGCGAGCTGCTCGTAAGCCGCGGCGCAGTCGATGTTGTCCTGCTCGCCGAGCTCGAAGAAGGGCAGGGGATCGAGATCGGCGATCTCGAAGTCCGGATCCTCGATGGCGCCGCTGACGCGCACCGGCGCCGCCATGTCGATCAGGCTGAAGTCCTTCGGCTCGGCCTCGATGCGCAGATCCAGGCTCTGCTGCGTCAGGTCCAGGCCGCCCGCCGCGACGAGCAGCGAGTCCGAGGTATCGACGAAGGCCTGGAGGATGCGCACTTTGCCCTGATCGGCGTGGAAGCCGGCGCCGCCGCAGCGTACCGCCACCGGCGTGTCGTCGCCGACGACCAGGGCCAGTGCCTCGACCACGTCGAGGCCGGCCGCCTCGACCAGCAGGCCGCTGACCGTGCCCTCGCGGTAGGTGACCACGCCCTTGCCGCGCGCCGAGCCGGCGATCTCGGCGAGGCTGGCGCCGACGCCGAGCAGGTAGAGCTTGCCGCCGAACAGGCCGCCCATCTCCTCCACGAACCGGCTGTTCCTGAACCAGGGTTTCAGCGAGACGTCCTTCAGCGTCAGCGCGAGATCGGCCGAGGGCGTGGCCTCCCGGGCGTTGACCGCCAGCTCGCCGCCGGCCGTGCCGCCGCCCTGCAGGGTGAGCTCCAGGGGCCGGACCTCCAGCCGGGCGTCCTGGAGGCGGAAATGCGCGGTCAGGCCAGTCACCGGGATCGTCGCGTCGACGACCTGCGGCGCCTCCAGCTCGATGTCCAGGTCGGCGGCCCGGAAGCGCTCGACCGGAATCGGCTCGTCCGGGAATAGGCCCGGCTCCTGCGCTTCGGCGACCTGCTCCCGGCTCGCCGTCTCCTCGGGGTTGGGCGCGGCGCCGATCAGAGGCGCCAGGTCGTCGAAGTCGAGCCGCTCGGAGACGATCCGCCCGGACAGCAGCGGCCGCTCGCCAGCGGTGTTGTAGGTGAGGCTGCCGGCAACGTCGCTGTCGCCCATGCGGCCGGCGAAGTCCGACAGGCTGACCGCGTCGCCACGGCGCACGAGGTCGCCCTCGATCGAGAAGGGCGGCGTCGCCGGCAGGGCGGCCGGGACCAGGGGATAGAGATCGGCGAAGTTGGCGCCGGAGACCTCGAGGCGCAGCGCGACGCCCTCGAAGGCCGCGGGCTCGTCGATCGAGCCGTCGGCGGCGAGCTCGATGCCGTTGTAGGCCAGGGTCAGCTCGACCGGATAGGGCGCCTCGCCCTCGACGAGGGAGCGGAAGCCACCGCCCGAGAAGCTGGCGGTGAGAGACTGGCCGTCGGTCTCGCCTTCCAGCGCGAAGGCCACGCCGTCGGCCTCGTTCGCGGTCCCCTCGAGGCTGGCCAGCCGGCCCTGTTTCGCGATCCCGGCCTCGCGGTCCTCGTAGGAGAGCGAGACGTCGCTGACGACCAGCTGGCCGATCTCGGGCGCGCCGGAGCGCGTCTCCGGCGCCGCGACCTCGCCGGCTTCCTCGATCGGCGCCCAGTTGGCCTCGCCCTCGGCGTTGCGCAGCAGCCGGACGGCGCCGCCCGAGGCCTCGACACTCGGCAGCTCGAGCGGCCCCCAGAGCAGGGTCTTGGGCCGCAGCGAGACGCTGAGCTCGCGCAGCTCGGCCAGCGGCGCGTCGCCGGCCCAGTCGCTGTTGGCGATCGCGATGCCCTCGAAGCGCAGTCGGGTCAGCTGCCAGCCGGGCTCGGCGTCGAAGCCCGTGAGGGTGACCGCGCGGCCCAGGGCGACGGAGGCGAGGTCCTCGACCAGCGGCTTGAGCCGGCTGGCCCCGCCCAAGGCGAAGAACAGCACGACCGCGACGAGGGTCATGACGATCGCGCCACCGATGCCGGCGGCGAGCCAACGCAGGGTCTGGCGCATGGGCCCGCTTCCCAGGGAGTTCCCCGGGGAAGAGAACAGCCATGCCACGGGAAAGGTTGCAGGCGCCGACCGCAGGCTGCCGTCAGGCGGCCCCGATGTCCTCGAACCAGTCCTGCGGGCGCTCCTCGATCACGCGCTTCATCAGGGCCTTGCAGCGCGGGTCGTCGAGCAGGGTGACCTCGACGCCGCGGGCGCGCAGGAAGTCCTCGTTGCCGCCGAAGGTCCGGTTCTCGCCGATCACCACGCGCGGGATGCCGAACTGCACGATCGTGCCGGCGCACATCATGCAGGGCGACAGCGTCGTGTAGAGCGTGGTGTCGCGGTAGCTGCGCTGCCGGCCGGCGTCGCGCAGGCAGGCCATCTCGCCGTGGGCGATCGGGTCGCCCTTCTGGATGCGCTCGTTGTGGCCGGCGCCGATGACCCGGCCGTCGCGCACCAGCACGGCGCCGATCGGCAGGCCGCCCTCCTCAAAGCTGTCGCGGGCGAGCGCGTAGGCCCGCTCCATGAAGTCGGCGTCGTCGGCCATCTCTTCCCCCCATCGCTGGTCGCCCGCGCGAGACGATAGCGCGTTGCCGCGGTGGGGCGAAGCGCGGCCGGGTGTGCCCCCGGGGGGCTCCGGCGGCGGCCCGGCGCGGCGGCTACAGAAGCAGCATCGCCAGGGCCCAGGCCGACACCAGCAGCCGCGCGGCGGTGCCCTGGCGGGCCGGCACGGAGGGGGCGCCCGCGCTGCGCCAGACGCCGATCGTGGCGAGCAGCACGTAGGGCAGGGGCAGCAGGAAGAGGGCCAGGGCGAGCCACTGCGGCGCGTCGGCCGCGAACGCCGCCATCGAGGCGAGCAGGGCGACGAGATTCGCCAGGGTGCCCCAGGCCAGCGCGTAGACCCAGAGCGCGCGGCGCAGCGGCTGATCGCCGCGATAGAGCTCGAGCAGTCCGCCCATCGCGCGGCGCCGGCCGCCGCGTCGGATCGGCCGCCGGGTCAGATCGCCAAGTACTGGTGGCGCAGGTCCTCGTTCTCGAGGACCTCCTTGGCAGTGCCGTCGTAGACGATCTGGCCCATGTCGAGGATCAGCGCGCGGTCGGCGAGCTGCAGCGCGGCGACCGCGTTCTGCTCGACGATGATGGTGGTGAAGCCGAGCTCCTTGATCTCGCGCAGGATCTTCTCGATCTCCTGGACGATCACCGGGGCCAGGCCCTCGTAGGGCTCGTCGAGCAGCAGCAGCTTGATGTCGCGGGCCAGCACGCGGGCCACGGCCAGCATCTGCTGCTCGCCGCCCGACAGGGTGGTGCCCTCCTGCCTCCGCCGCTCGGCGAGCCGCGGGAAGTGCTCGTAGACGCGCTCCAGCGACCAGCCCGTCGGCTCGGCGATCTGGGCGAGCTGCAGGTTTTCCTCGACCGTCAGGCCCTGGATGATGCGCCGGTCCTCGGGCACCAGGCCGACGCCGTACTGCGAGGCCTCGAAGTCCTTCATGGTGTCGAGGCGCTTGCCGTCGAGCCAGAGACGGCCGGCCTTCAGCTCCGGGTTCGACGCCCGCGCGATGGTGCGCAACGTCGAGGTCTTGCCGGCGCCGTTGCGGCCGAGCAGGGCGACGATCTCGCCCTCGCGGATGTCGAAGGAGACCTCCTGGACGATGTAGCTCTCGCCGTAATAGGCCTGCAGCCCCTGCGCGGAGAAGAAGGCGTTCGGCGTCTCGACCGCGGGACGGTCGGCGGTCTGGACCTGCGTAGCGTTCATAGGTGCGCGCCCCCGAGATAGGCTTCCTGCACGCGCGGGTCGCCCTTGATCTGCTCCGGCTTGCCCTCGGCGATCACCGTGCCCTGCGCGAGCACGGAGATGGTGTGGGCGAGAGAGAAGACGACGTGCATGTCGTGCTCGATGACGATCTTGGTGATGCCGCGCTCGCCGATGCGCTTGAGCAGGTCGATCGTCGCGTTGGTGTCGGCGCGCGACATGCCGGCGGTCGGCTCGTCGAGCAGCAGCAGCTTGGGATCCTGGACCAGGCACATGGCCAGCTCCAGGCGGCGCTTGTCGCCGCGCGACAGCGAGTTGGCGGTCAGGTCCTTCTTGTCGGCGAGGCCGACGTCCTCGAGCAGGTGCTCGGCCTTCTCGATGACCTGGCGCTGGCCGTCGACGCGCGGCCAGGCGTTGAGGGCATAGGAACCGTCGCGCCGCGCCAGGGTCGGGATCATGACGTTCTCGATCAGCGTCAGGTCGCCGAAGATCTCCGGCGTCTGGAACACGCGGGCGACGCCGACCTGGTTGATCTCGTGCGGCTTCCGGCCGACCAGCGAGTGGCCCATGAAGGTCACCGTGCCGGTGTCCGGGGTCAGGCGGCCGACGAAGCAGTTGAGCAGCGTCGACTTGCCGGCGCCGTTCGGCCCGATGATCGCGTGGACGCTGCCTTCCTCGACCGTCAGGTTGACGTTGTTGAGGGCGCGCAGCCCGCTGAAGGACTTGTTGACGTTCTGGACCTGCAGGATCGACATGGTCCTCACTCCCCCGGATGGTAGGCGCGGGCCGAGAGGCCGGAGCCGTCCTTGCTGTCCTGATCGCCCGAGGCACCGTGACGGGCTTCGCGTCGCCGCCGCACCGCCTTCGCCGTGCGGTTGATGCCTTCCATCATGCCGCCGGGCAGGAAGATCACGACGATCATGAACAGCAGGCCGAGGGTCAGGTGCCAGCCGTCGCCGACGAACAGGCTGAGCAGCCCGACGAAGGGATCGGCCAGCCAGCCCGGCAGGAAGTCGAAGGTGGCGTGCAGCGTCGCGTTGTTGAAGGCCGAGAAGATGTTCTCGAAGTACTTGATGACGACCGCGCCGAGCACCGGGCCGAGCAGCGTACCGGCGCCGCCCAGGATGGTCATCAGCACGACCTCGCCGGAGGCCGTCCACTGCATGCGCTCGGCGCCGGCCAGCGGGTCGGTGACCGCCAGCAGCGAGCCGGCCAGCCCGGCGTACATGCCGGAGATGACGAAGGCCGTCAGCGCGTAGGGGCGGGTGTTGACGCCGGTGTAGCTCAGGCGATTCTGGTTCGAGTGGATCGCGCGCAGCATGGTGCCGAAGGGCGAGCGGGCGATGCGCATGGCCAGGTAGAAGGCGATGATCAGCGCGACGGCGCAGAAGTAGAAGGCGGGGAAGCCGATCATCTCGATGCCGAAGAGGTTCGGCGTCGGCAGGCCGGCGCCGTGGTCGACCCCGAGCAGGGCGTCGAGCGCGCGCGGGTCCTCGGCGGTCAGCTGCAGGCCGGTCTCGCCGTTGGTGATCGGCGTCAGCACCGAATAGGCCAGGTTGTAGGACATCTGCGCGAAGGCCAGCGTCAGGATCGCGAAGTAGATGCCGGTCCGGCGCAGCGAGACGTAGCCGATCGCCGCCGCGAACAGGCCGGCCAGCAGCATGCCGAACAGCACCGCCGGGATCGGGCTCATCGACAGCAGCTTGAACGACCAGACCGCCGTGTAGGAGCCGACGCCCAGGAAGGCGGCGTGGCCGAACGAGAGGTAGCCGGTCAGGCCGAACAGGATGTTGAAGCCGATCGCGAAGATCCCGAAGATCGCGAACTTCTGCAGCAGGTCCGGATAGGACGCCCCGAAGGGCGCCGTCCAGAGCGGCATCGTCAGCACCGCGACGGCGAAGAGAAGGAAGAAGAAAAGATCGCTGCGTGGCGTTGCGTCCCGCATGGCTCAGCCCTCCATCACGCCCTTGCGACCGAGCAGGCCGCGCGGACGAACCAGCAGGATCACCACTGCCACGAGGTAGATGATGATCTGGTCGATCCCCGGGATCAGATCCTTGACCTCGGTCATCGAGGCGAAGGACTGCAGGATCCCGAGCAGGAAGCCGGCGGTCACCGCGCCGGGCAGCGAGCCCATGCCGCCGACCACGACGACGACGAAGGAGAGCACCAGGAACTCCATGCCGATGTGGTAGTCCGGCGGCAGGATCGGCGTGTACATCACGCCGGCCAGGCCCGCGACGATCGCGGCGATGCCGAAGACGATGGTGAAGCGCCGCTGGATGTTGATGCCCAGCAGGCCGACGGTCTCGCGGTCCGCCATGCCGGCGCGCACCACCATGCCGAAGGTGGTGAACTGCAGGAAGGCGAAGACGATCGCGATGACGATCAGCGAGAAAACCAGGTAGATGAGGCGCCACCAGGGATAGACGACGCCGGCACCGAGCCCGAACATCGCGCCGATGTCGGCGCTGCCGGCGACGATCTCGGGCGCCGGGGTCGGCACGGGATTGGCGCCGAAGACCGACTTGACGATCTCCTGCAGCACGATCGCCAGGCCGAAGGTGACCAGGATCTGCTCGGCGTGGGTGCGCTTGTAGAAGTACTGGATCAGGCCGCGCTCCATGACGAGGCCTATCAGCAGCATGACCGGGATGGCGAGCAGGATCGACAGCGGCACCGCGTAGTCGATGATCATCGAGCCGGTGTCGCCGAACCAGATCTCCAGATAGGGGACTTCCTTGTAGGCGTCGAAGAAGGTGACGCTCTCGTCCTTGATCTGTTGCGACAGGGTCAGCAGCTTCTGCAGCGAGACCGCGCAGAAGGCGCCCAGCATGAACAGCGCGCCGTGGGCGAAGTTGACCACGCCCAGCGTGCCGAAGATCAGCGTCAGGCCGAGAGCGATCAGCGCGTAGGCGCCGCCCTTGTCCAGGCCGTTGAGTATCTGGAGAACGAATGCGTCCATTGTCCTGGTCCCGGTTCAGCCAGGTCGGGGCGCCGGCCGTCTAGGCCCGTAGGCGTCCGGCCGCGCGGCCGGACCCCTGCCTAGGGCGGCCACACCCCGAGAAGACGCCGGCCGTCCCAGGTTAGGGGACGGCCGGCGCAAGAGGCTACAAGGAGATCAGACCTCGTAGGGGCCGAGCTCGCCGCCGAACAGGGTCGGGGGATACTCGACCTGGCTGCGCGGCACTTCCTTGACCACCTTGAGCAGGTCGAACTGGCTCGTGGGGTTGTCGTTGCCCCGCACGACCAGGACCGACTTGAAGCACTGGTGGTCCTCGGCCCGGTACTCGGTCGGGCCGTTGCCCATGCCGTCGAATTGGAAGCCCTCCAGCGCCTTGATGACCTCCGGCGGATAGAAGGTGCCGGCCATCTCGCAGGCGTTGGCGTAGAGCAGGGTCTGGACGTAGCAGGTGTGGGCGGCCTGCGACGGCGGGTAGCCGTACTCCTGGCCGAAGGACTTCACGAAGGCCTGCGAGCCCTCGTCCTGCAGCGACCAGTTCCAGTTGGTGGTGCCGAGGATGCCCTTGATGTTCTCGCCCGCACCCTGGGCCATCAGGCGCGAGAACAGCGGCACGACGATCTCGAAGTTCTTGCCGTTGGCCTGCTTGTCCCGCAGGCCGAACTGAACCGCCTGGGTCAGGGAGTTGACCATGTCCTTGCCGTAGTGGTTCAGGATCAGCACGTCGGCGCCGGAGTTCAGCACCGGCGTGATGTACTGCGAGAAGTCACCGGCACCGAGCGGCGTCTTGACGGCGTTGACCGTCTGCCAGCCGAGCTCCTCGGTGGTGTTCTTGATCGACTCCTCCTGGGTCCAGCCCCAGGTGTAGTCCGCCGTCAGGTGGTAGGCGCGGCGGTCGGTGCCCATCTCCTCCTGGAGCACCGGGCCGAGCGCGCGGCCCGACATGTAGGCGTTGAAGAAGTGGCGGAAGCCGTAGCGCCGCCGGTCCTTGCCCGTGGTGTCGTTGGAGTGGGTCAGGCCGTTCATGAAGATGACGCCCATCTCCTGCGCCAGCGACTGCTGGGCGATGGCCACGCCCGAGGACGAGCCGCCGGAGAACATCAGGACGCCGTCCTTCTCGATCATGCGCTTGGCGGAAGCGCGCGCCGCGTCGGACTTGGTCTGGGTGTCGCCGGTGACGTACTCGACCTTCTTGCCGAGGACGCCGTTGCCCTTCAGCGAGCTCGGCTTCATCGTGTTCATCATGCCGCCGTCGCCCTCGCCGTTGAGGTGCTTGACGGCCAGCTGGTAGGCCTTGAGCTCGTCGGCGCCCTCGTCGGCGTAGGGGCCGGTCTGCGGCACGTTGAAGCCGAGCGTGATGCTGCCGGCGTTGCCCGGGTCGTTGCGGAACTCCTGCGCCCAGGCGCGGCGCCGCATGACCATCGGCGCGGCGAGGCCGGCACCGAGCAGGGCGCTGCCCTGCAGGACGCGACGGCGGTTAATCTTATCGTCGAAGAACGACATCCATCTTCCTCCCATCATCGTGAGCCAATGGCGCGACCACGTTCTGACCGGGTCGTCTCTTTGCGGCGGCTGTTATTGCCCGACAGGCTAGGCGTCCGTGAAAAATAGTCAATAAGATATTGGAATTGCTGACATTTTCTGTAAAGATATCGTTGTGAAGCTTGCCCGTCCTGTAAATTTGTGACAAGAATGCGGCCGCGGCGGCGCCGGTGGGGGCGCCGCGAAGCGCGCCGCGGCAGGCGTCACGGGAGGGAGCGATGGCACGACAGCTCGCCGGTTTCCGGATCCGCGAGAGGCGGCGGGAGCGCGGGCTGAGCCAGGTCGAGGCGGCCCGCGCGATCGGCATCTCGGCCTCCTACCTGAACCTGATCGAGCACAACAAGCGACCGATCGCCGGCCGCCTGCTGCAGCGCATCGCCGAGGTTCTGGGGCTCGACAGCGACGCCCTGACCGGGGCCAGCGAGCGGCGCCTCGCCGACGACCTGGTCGAGCTCGCCGCCGATCCGCTGGTGCGCAGCCTGCCGGGGGCCGAGGCGCTCGGCGAGCGGGCGGCCGGCGAGCTGGTCGGCCGCCATGCCGGTTGGGCGCAGGCGCTGGTCGCGTTGCACCGGGCCTACCGGCAGCAGTCCGACGCCGTCGCCGCGCTGTCGGAGCAGCTGCAGCGCGACCCCTTCCTGCGCGATGCCGTCCACCAGATGCTGACGCAGATCGCGACCCTGCGCTCGACCGCCGAGATCCTGCAGAGCGTCGACGACCTGGACGCCGGGAGCCGGCGCCGCTTCACCGGCATCGTCGCCGAGGAGAGCCTGCGGCTGTCGGGCGTCGCCCAGGCGCTCGCCGACTTCTTCGACAGCGGCCAGGCCGACACCCGGCCGGTGACCGCGGGCGAGGAGGTCGACGACTTCATCATCGAGCGGGGCAACCACTTCGCGGCGCTCGAAGCGATGGGCGACGACATGGCGCGCGCCCTGGCCGGACGCGGCGACACGGTGATGAGCCGGCTGATCGACTACCTGGCTTCTGAGCACGGGGTCAGCGTCGTCAGCCGCTCGGCCCCGGAGCTCGCGGACGGCGGCGCCGCCGGGCTCGACCGCGCCGGCTATCGCAACCTCTGCTTCTTCGACCGGGCCGAGCGCAGCCTCGTGTTCCTGGACAATGCCTCGATCTCGACCCGCCGCTTCCAGCTCGCCCGGCTGGCCGCCGAGCTCGGCTGGGGCGAGGTGCTGGCGCGCGAGAGCGACGATCCGCGGCTGACCTCGGACGCGGCCCGGCTGCAGGCCTATCGCGCGCTCGCCTCCTACGCCGCCAGCGCCCTGCTGCTGCCCTACGACCGCTTCCTGCAGGACGCCATGCAGGCGCGCTACGACGTCGAGATCCTGCGCCAGCGCTACGACGCCTCGTTCGAGCAGGTCTGCCACCGGCTGGTCACGCTGCGGCGTCCCGGGCGCGAGGGCGTGCCCTTCGCCTTCCTGCGCGCCAATCCCGCCGGCTTCACGACCAAGCGCTTCCCGCTGCCCGGGCTGCCGCTGACCCGGCACGGCCACGCCTGCCCGCTCTGGGCGATCTACGGCTCGTTCCAGACGCCCGGGCGCGTGGTGCGCCAGCTCGCCGCCTTTCCCGACGGCTCGCGCTACCTGTTCATCGCGCGCACCGTCACCAAGCAGCCCGCGACCTTCCAGGAGCAGCCCTTCCTGCACGCCGTGATGCTCGCGTGCGAGGAGATCCACGCGGACCGCACGGTCTATGCCGACGGCCTCGACCTGGCGGCGCGCGAGACCGCGACGCCGGTCGGCCCGGCCTGCCGGCTTTGCCCGCGCAGCGCCTGCCTGCATCGCGCCGAAGCGCCGATCGTCGCCGAGCGCCCGGCCGGCGAGCGCCCCGCCGGCGAGCGCCAGGGCGGGTCGGCGCAGGGGGGCGGCGCGAACGAGGGCGTTACGCTCTCCGCCGCCAGGGGCTAGAGTGCCGCGAGCGCAGACGGACCAGGGCGCTGACCGGACCGGGGCGCAAGACCCCGGCCGGCGCGTTCGGGCGTGACTTGGGGGAAACGCGTGACCGCCATCCTGATTGCGGAGGACGAGCCGAACCTCGTCGAGTCGCTGAGCTTCATCCTGCGCCGCGAAGGCTGGGCGGTCTCCGCCGTGTTCGACGGCGAGGCCGTGCTCGAGGAGCTGCGCGGCGACCTGCCCGACGTGCTGGTGCTCGACGTCATGCTGCCGAAGCGCAACGGTTTCGACATCCTCAAGACCATCAAGACCGATCCGCGTCTGACCGCCATTCCAGTGCTCATGCTGACCGCCAAGGGCCAGGAGCGCGACCGCAAGACCGCCGAGCAGCTCGGCGCCGACGCCTTCGTGACCAAGCCCTTCTCGAATCGCGAGGTGGTCGACTCCATCAAGCGGCTGGCGGGCCGCTGAGGCCGGGCGGGGAGCGACGGGCATGACGCCGCGCCGCAGGGCCGCCGACGGCGTGGTGGCGCTGCTCGCGCTCGGCGTCTGGCTGCTGATGCCGCCGGTCATCTCGCTGTTCGTCGGCCCCGAGCGGCTGTTCGGCGTGCCGGTGCTGGTCGTCTACCTGTTCGGCGTCTGGTTCGCCTTCATCCTGGCGACCATGCTGCTGTCGCGCCGCCTGCCGCGGATCCGCGACGACGCCCCGCCGCGGCTGCCGCTGCCGGTGGAGAGCGCCGGCGAGCCGCGCGCCGAGCGCCCGGCCGAGTCGCAGGGGGGGCGCGGCTGATGCTCTCCGCCAACGTCGTCCTGTTCACCGCGCTCGCCTACGTCGCCCTGCTGTTCCTGGTCGCCTTCGTCAGCGACCGGCGCGCGCGCCACGGCTGGCTCGGGCTGGTCCGCTCGCCGGTCGTCTACACCCTCTCGATCTCGGTCTACTGCACCTCCTGGACCTTCTACGGAGCGGTCGGCTCGGCGGCGCGCAACGGCCTCGAGTTCGCGACGATCTATCTCGGTCCGACGCTGGTCTTCGTCGGCTGGTGGTTCCTGCTGCGCAAGCTGGTGCGCATCGGCCGGGTGCACCGCGCCTCCTCGATCGCCGACCTGATCTCCTCGCGCTACGGCAAGTCGACCTCGCTGGCGGTGCTGGTGACGATCATCGCGGTGATCGGCACGACGCCCTACATCGCGCTGCAGCTCAAGGCCGTGACGACCTCGTTCCAGGTCGTCGCCTCGACCACGCACACCGACCTGCTCGGCATCGCCGAGAGCGATCTCGACCTGCGCACCGGCTTCTGGGTCGCCGCCGGCATGGCGGTCTTCACCATCCTGTTCGGCACGCGCAACATCGACGCCAACGAGCACCACCACGGCGTCGTCGCGGCGATCGCCCTGGAGGCGCTGGTCAAGCTGTTCGCGCTGATCGCCGTCGGGCTCTACGTGGTCTTCGCGATCGGCGGCGGCATCGGCGAGGTCTTCGCGCTGCCGACCAGCGACAGGGTGCTCGGCTCCGAGGTCTTCGGAGCGCGCTGGGTGGCGCTGACCTTCCTGTCGGCGACGGCGATCATCTGCCTGCCGCGGCAGTTCCAGATCACCGTCGTCGAGAACGCCGACGAGGAGCACCTGCGCACCGCCGGCTGGCTGTTCCCGCTCTATCTCTTCCTGACCTGCCTATTCACCCTGCCGATCGCGATCATCGGCCTGGCGACCATGCCGCCGGGCGCCAATCCGGACATGTTCGTGCTGACCCTGCCGATGCTGAACGGCCAGGGCGCGCTGTCGCTGCTGGTCTTCATCGGCGGCTTCTCCTCGGCGACCTCGATGGTCATCGTCGCCTCGATCGCGCTGTCGATCATGGTCTCGAACCACATCGTCATGCCGATCGCGCTGCGCCTGCCGTGGCTGGCGCCGGGCGTCAGCGGCGACGTCAAGTCGCTGCTGCTGACCAGCCGGCGCATCTCGATCGTGCTGATCCTGTCGCTCGGCTTCGTCTACTTCCTGTTCTCGGCGCGTTCCGACGCCCTGGCCTCGATCGGCCTGATCGCCTTCGCCGGCGTCGCCCAGTTCCTGCCCTGCATTCTCGGCGGGCTCTACTGGCACTCGGCCTCCAAGGCCGGCGCCTTCGCCGGCCTGCTGGCCGGCTTCGTGGTCTGGGCCTACACGCTGCTGCTGCCCAGCTTCGAGGGCGGCGGGGCGCTGCCGGCCAGCCTGTTCAGCGAGGGGCCCTGGGGCCTCGGCCTGCTGCGCCCCCAGGCGCTGTTCGGCGCCGAAGGCATGGACCCGCTGGTCCA
Organism: Alphaproteobacteria bacterium; assembly: GCA_030433005.1. Classification (GTDB taxonomy): domain Bacteria; phylum Pseudomonadota; class Alphaproteobacteria; order Kiloniellales; family DSM-21159; genus Tistlia. The sequence continues at coordinate 31,941 of JAUILQ010000032.1, read as the reverse complement.
CGCGCTGTTCTGGAGCCTGAGCCTGAACGCCGGACTGTTCGTGCTGATCTCGCTGGTCAAGGAGCAGAATCCGCTGGAGCGCCTGCAGTCGACGCTGTTCGTCGACGTGTTCCGCAATCCGGCCGACCGCGAATCGCGCTTCCTGCACCGCTCGGCAGCGATCGACGATCTCTTCGTCCTGGCCCAGCGCGTGCTCGGCGCCGAGCGCGCCTACCGGCTGTTCCGCGAGTCGGCGCGCCGCCAGGGCCTGGAGGAGGGGTTGCCGCGGCCGAGCGCGGAGTTCATCGCGCAGCTCGAGCGCGAGTTCGCCGGCTCGATCGGCGCGGCCTCGGCGCGGGTCATGATCTCCCAGGTGGTGACCGGCGAGACCATCAGCCTCGACGAGATGATGCGCCTGGTCGACGAGACCCAGCAGGTCATCGAGTACAGCCAGCAGCTCGAGCAGAAGTCGCAGCAGCTGCAGATGACCGCGCGGCAGCTGCGCGAGGCCAACGACCGCCTGAAGCAGCTCGACGCCCAGAAGGACGACTTCCTGAGCCAGGTCAGCCACGAGGTGCGCACGCCGATGGCCTCGATCCGCTCGTTCTCGGAGATCCTGCTGGAGGCCCGCGACCTCGAGGGCGAGCAGGCGGCGCGCTTCCTGTCGATCATCCACGACGAGACGCTGCGCCTGACCCGGCTGCTCGACGAGATCCTCGACCTCAGCCACCTGGAGCGCGGCGAGGTCGCCTGGAGCCTCGACCTGGTCGACCCGGAGCGGGTGCTCGACCGCGCCGTCGAGACCTGCCGCGGCATGGCCGCTTCGGCGGGGGCGCGCCTGACGATCGGCACGCGCGCCGGCGGCGCCCGGGTGATGGCCCACGAGGACCGGCTCAATCAGGTCTTCATCAACCTGATCTCCAACGCCATCAAGCACAACAGCAGCCGGCGGCCGGTGATCACGCTGAGCAGCGGCCTGGTCGACGGCCGCTACGAGGTGGTGGTGCAGGACAACGGCGGCGGCGTACCGGCGGCGGCGCGCGAGCGCATCTTCACCAAGTTCTCGCGCGCCTGGACGCAGTCGCGCCCGCGCGAGGGCGGCGCCGGCCTCGGCCTGGCGATCAGCCGGGCGATCGCGCGCAAGATGCAGGGCGAGCTCGAGCTGCTTCCGGACGGCCCGGCGGGCGTCGGCGCCCGCTTCCGGCTCAGCCTGCCGCTCGCCGCCGCCGCCGAGCAGCCCGAGCGGCGCGCCGGCGAGTGAGCGCCGGCGCGCGGAACGGCGGCGCGGCGGCCGCGGCTCAATAGATCGCGGCGATCTCCAGCACGCCGACGACGATCAGGTAGATCGCGACGATGTAGCTGAGCAGCGCCGGCTTGATGAGGATCAGGATGCCGGCGACGATGGCGATGATCGGGTGCAGCAGTGCGGCTTCCATGGGCGGGCTCCTGCGGTCGGAAGGCCGGCCGGGCAGGGCCGCCCGGCGGGGCGGCAGTGCGCCGCCGCAGGGCTAAGCCGCGAGCCCTGCCGTGGGTTCCCGGCGGCCGCCGGCCTCGCCCGGCGGTGCCCGATCAGCCGCCGGCCTGGGAGCGCGCCGCCAGGGCGCTCATGACCAGGGCGAGGCCGAGGAAGAAGACGCTGAGCCCGACCAGCAGGCCGATCGCCCAGACCGCGCTGCCCGGCCAGTCGGCCCAGATCAGCCCGGCGAGCACCAGGTCGACGAGGCCGCTCAGCAGCAGCCAGCCGCCGCTCGGCAGCTGCCGGCGGTAGCGCAGCGCGGTGTAGATCGACAAGGCGCCCTGCACGACGAAGAAGGCAAGCAGCAGCAGCGTCAGGGTGCGTACGCCCTGGAACGGTTCGAGCAGCAGCACCAGGCCGAGCAGCAGGGCCAGCACCGCGGTCACCTTCGACAGCAGGTGGCCGGGGCTGCGCCGGCCGCGGCGCAGGCCGAACAGCCGCACCGCGCCGCCGACCAGGAACAGCGCGCCGACCAGCACGGTGACCGCCAGGCTGGTGACCTGGGGCAACGCCGCCGCGAGCAGGCCGAGCGCCATCAGCGCCAGGCCCTGGAACAGGAACAGCTTCCAGTGCTCGCGCACCGCCTCGGCAATCGCCGCCTGAAGCTGGTCGTCGTGATCCGCGCCGTTTCCGGTCATGGTCCTGCGCTCCGCCCTCGATCCCGCCAAGCCGGCCGAGAATGCCAGATCGCGCGCGGCGATGCTCCCGCAATCCGGCCCAGGTGACGCGGCGCCGCCTTTGCCTGTAGAAGTCCCTCGAGAAGTCGAGCTCGAGAATCGACGTATTGCAGGGAGGAAGGCCGTTGCGTCTGGAAGGCAAGCGCACCCTGGTCACGGGTGCCGCTTCGGGATTCGGCGAGGCGATCGCCAAGACCTATGCGCGCGAGGGGGCGAAGGTCGCCGTCGTCGACATCAACAAGGACGGCGCGGAGCGGGTCGCCGGCGAGATCGCCGGGGCCGGCGGCACGGCGATCGCCGTCGAGTGCGACGTCAGCAAGGGGCCTGCCGTCGCCGCCGCGGTGGAGCAGGCCCGCGAGGCCTTCGGCGGCCTCGACGTCGTCGTCAACAACGCCGGCTGGAGCCACCGCAACCAGCCGATGCTCGAGGTCGACGAAGCGGCCTACGACAAGGTCTTCGCGATCAACGTCAAGTCGATCTACCACATGGCCCGGGCCGCGTTGCCGCTGATGCGCGCGCAGGGCCAGGGGGTCATCGTCAACATCGGCTCGACCGCCGGCATCAGCCCGCGTCCGGGCTTGAGCTGGTACAACGCGACCAAGGGCGCGGTGAACACCCTGTCGCAGTCGATGGCCGCCGAGCTCGCCAAGGAGAACATCCGGGTCAACTGCATCGCTCCCGTGATCGGCGAGACCGCGCTGATGGAGACCTTCATGGGCGAGGACACGCCGGAGGTCCGCGCCAAGTTCCTGGCGACCATCCCGCTCGGCCGCATGAGCAGGCCCCAGGACATCGCCAACGCCGCGCTCTACCTGGCCTCCGACGAAGCGGCGATGGTCACCGGCGTGGTCTTCCCGGTCGACGGCGGCCGCACGATCTGACGGCGCGCCGACGGGAGCACGGCCCGAGCGCTCAGCCCGGCGGCCGCGGCGCCGGCGCGCCCTCGGGCCAGACCGCCGGCTCGGCGAGGTGGGCCGGGCGGCGGCCGTCGAGGACTGCCAGCACCTGCTCGACGCAGGCCAGGCTCATCGCCTTCAGCGCGCCGTCGGTCGAGGCCGCGGTGTGCGGGCTGACCAGGCAGTTCGGCGCGGCCAGCAGGGGCGAGCCGGGCTCGGCCATCGGCGCGGTCAGGTCGTCGAGCCCGGCGCCGCCCAGCCGGCCCTCGGCGAGGGCCGCCGCCAGCGCCGTCTCGTCGACGAGGCCGCCGCGGCTGGTGTTGATCAGCAGCGCGCCGGGCTTCATGCCGGCCAGCCGGTCCGCCGAGATCAGTCCGCGCGTCTCGGGCGTCAGCGGCAGGTGCAGCGAGACGGCGTCGGCCTCCGCCAGCAGGACGTCGAGTTCGCCCGCCCAGCGGTGCCCGTCGGCGGCGATCGCCTCGGCGCGGGTCGGGCGCGCCCAGACCGCGACCTCCAGGCCGAGGCACCCGGCGAGACCGGCGAGGGTCCGGCCGGTCGCGCCGTAACCGACGATGCCGAGGGTCAGGCCCGCGAGCTCGCGCGGCCGGGCGCGCTTCTTGTAGGCGGCGTCGCCGGCGCGCAGCGCCCGGTCGGCCGGCACCAGGTCGCGCGCGAGCGCGAGCAGGAACGCCAGGGCGGCCTCGGCGACGCTGCGCGCGTTGGCGCCGGGGGTGAAGATCACCGGGATGCCGCGGCGGGTCGCGGCGGCGACGTCGATCATGTCGTAGCCGACGCCGTGCTTGCCGATCACGCGCAGGTCCCGCGCCCCGGCGATCTCCTCGGCGGTCAGGCCGAGCAGGCGCGTGATCACCGCGGCGCTGCCGGGCAGGGCGGCGGCGAGCGGCCCGCGCTCGGCGGCCGCCAGCTCGACGACCTCGAGGCCGGCGGCCTGGAGTCGGGCGATGCCCTCGGGATGGATCGGCTCGGTCAGCAGGCAGCGGCTCATGGCCGCCGCCTATAGAGCAGATCGCCGACAAAGAAAATTGCCCCGGCCGAGATGGCCGGGGCGAGTCGAGGGACAGGGAACCGAAAGAAAGGGCTACTGCAGGCGACCGAAGGCGGGAAAGACGCGGCCCTCGTCGCGGTGCCGGCCGCCGAGGCCGGCCGCCCACCAGGCGGCGGCGGCGGCGATCAGCAGCGAGGCCGCGAAGACGAAGCCGCTGAGCACGGCCATCTGGCGCGCTGTCTCGGCGGCCTTGACCGCCTGCTGGCGCAGGCTCGCCAGCTCGGCCGAGACCTCGTCGACGCGGCGGGAAGCCTCGTCCTGCGACAGGCCGGTGTGCCGTGCCGCCAGAGAGGCGAGGTAGCTGCGGTCCTCCTCGGCCAGGCCGTCGGAGCCGGCGCCCTGCAGGATGCGGCCGGCCTCGTCGCGGGCGGCGCCGCGGTTGGCCTGTGCCGAGGCGGAGACCGCCTCGTTGCTGGGCCGCAGCAGGCTGTCGGCGAGGCGCGTCGAGGCCGCCTCGTCGAGCCCTTCGGCCGCGGCCGTGGTCGCGGAGGCGGCGCCGGAGGCGAGATCGCCGGCGGCGCGTGCGCCGAGACCGGCGGTGCCGGTCGCCCCGAGCGTCAGCAGCGCGCCGCCGAGCAGCACGCCGAGGCCCCAGACGACCAGGCCGTGCAGGCCGTCGCGCAGGTCCGACTCGTGCTCGCCGGCGTCGGGCAGGCGCTGGCGCAGCCGGCCGGCGATGTAGCCGCCGGAGGCGAAGCTGAAGAGGGCGACCGCGACGCTCCAGAGGCCGAGCGCGATGACCAGGATGGTGCCGGGCGTGCCCTCGTCGAAGTCGACGAAGCCGAGGCCGAGGGCACTGCCGAAAGCGGCCAGCACGAAACCGATCGCCGAGGCGACCACGGCGCCGGCCAGGATCGCCGGCCAGTCCACCGGCCGCGCGACGGCCGCGGAACCGGCTGCAAGCGGCGCGTCGGAGGCGACGCTGCCGCCGGTCTTGGCGGCGGCGCGCTTGCCGGGGGACGGCGCCTTCGCCGTCGCCTTGGCGCTGCTGGTGTCCTTGCTCTCGGCCATGGGGCCTCCCGGGTTCGCTGGAGAAAGCGCGCTCAGCCGATGCCGAGCAGCGACAGGATGGCGAGGACGATGACCACGAGTCCGACGAGATAGATGATGCCGTGCACGGCGACCTCCGGGGGTTCGCTTACGGGTGGGCGGATGGTGCCAGCGCAACGCGGCCTCGCCGGGCGCGGTTCCATGTTCCGCGCCTCGCCGCTCGCCTGCCGCTTGTCGCTTCCGCCGCGGCTGTGGTCTGCTTGCCGCCGCGACCGGCCGCGGGGGGCGCGGCGGCGAAGCCAGCAGGGGAGCCTCAAGGGGATGGATGTCAGGGCGGTGAAGACGGCGGCCGACGCCCGCCGGATCGTCGAGGAGCGCGATCTGAAGTACGTCAAGGTCGGCCTGTTCGACGCCGACGGCGTGATGCGCGGCAAGTACATGGCGCGCGAGAAGTTCCTCTCGGCGCTCGACGGCGGTTTCGGCTTCTGCGACGTGGTGCTCGGCTGGGACAGCAACGACCAGCTCTACGACTCGGCCGAGTTCACCGGCTGGCACACGGCCTTTCCCGATGCCCAGGTCCGGATCCTGCCGGAGACCTGCCGCGAGCTGCCCTTCGAGCCGGAGACCCTGCTGTTCCTGGTCGAGTTCGACGGCCGGGCCGAGGCGCTCTGCCCGCGCGGCCTGCTGCGCCGGGTGCTGGCGCGCGCCGAGTCGATGGGCCTCACGGCCAGCGCCGCCTGCGAGTTCGAGTTCTTCCTGTTCGAGGAGACGCCGCACTCGGTGCGCGCGAAGAACTACCGCGACCTCGCCAACATCACGCCGGGCTTCTACGGCTACTCGATGCTGCGCAACTCGGTGCACGCCGAGTTCTACGCCGAGCTGCTCGAGTTCTGCCGGGCCATGGACATGCCGATCGAGGGCCTGCACACCGAGACCGGCCCCGGCGTGCTCGAGGCCGCGCTGGTCCACGACGAGGCGCTGGCGGCGGCGGACAAGGCGGCGCTGTTCAAGACCTTCACCAAGGTCCTGGCGCAGCGCCTCGGCTGGATGGCGACCTTCATGGCGCGCTGGTCGCCCGACTGGCCCGGCCAGTCGGGGCACATCCACGTCTCGCTCAAGGGCCGCGACGGCGAGGCGGTGTTCCACGACCCCTCCAAGCCCTCGAACATCTCCGACACCATGCGCTGGTTCATCGGCGGCCAGCAGGCGCTGATGCCGGAGATCCTGGCCATGGTCGCCTCGACCGTGAACAGCTACAGCCGCCTGGTGCCGGGCTTCTGGGCGCCGACCTCGGCGACCTGGGGCATCGAGAACCGGACCTGCGCGCTGCGCGCGATCCCGGGCTCGCCCAAGGCGCAGCGCGTCGAGTACCGGATCGCCGCGGCCGACATCAATCCCTACATCGCCGTCGCCGCGGCGATCGGCTCGGGCCTCTGGGGCATCGAGCAGCGCGTCGAGCCGACCGCGCCGCTGGAGGGCAACGCCTACGCGCGCAAGACGCCGGCGAAGCAGGGGCTGCCGGCGACGCTGCACGAGGCGGCGGGCCGGCTGCGCAAGTCGAAGGCGGCGCGCGAGCTGTTCGGCGACGCCTTCGTCGAGCACTTCGCGCAGTCCCGCGAGTGGGAGGAGCGCGAGTTCCGCCGCGCGATCACCGACTGGGAGCTGCAGCGCTACTTCGAGATCATCTGAGGCGACGGGGCAGACGAACCTTCGGCAGACACGCCTTGGCCAGAGACGCCGTGGCCAGACAAGCCTTGGTCAGACACGGCCGCGGGTCCGGCCTCCCGCGTTTTTCGTTCCCTGGGAAGGCATCATGCTGACGCTCGACCATCTGACGGTGGTCGCGCCGACGCTGGCCGAGGGCGTCGCGCATGTCCGGGAGTGCCTGGGGCTGGAGGTGCCGTTCGGCACGCGCCACGGCTACATGGGCACCCACAATCACCGGCTCCAGCTCGGCGATTCGGTCTATCTGGAGATCGTGGCGCTCGACCCCGACGGCCCGGCACCCGGCCGGGCGCGTTGGTTCGGTCTCGACCGGCAGCAGCAGGTCAGGTCGGATTGGGAGGCTGGCCGGAGACTGCGCGGCTGGGTCGCCGCCACCGCAGACCTTCCGGCGGAGCTCTCGGCCCGCCCGGAGGTCTTCGGCGAGGCGGTCCCCCTGCCGCCCGAGGATCCGACCTTCGCCTTCGCCATTCCGGCGGACGGGTCGCTGCCGCTCGACGGCGCCGCGCCGTCGTTGATCGACCACCGGGGCGAGCCGACCTCGATGGCGGAAATCCCGGATCTGGGCGCGCGGCTGCTGTCGATGACGCTCGAGCATCCGGACCGCGACGCCGTCGGCGCGCTCTGGCACGCACTCTCGATCGACCGCCCGCCGACGCTCCTCGAAGGGCCCCGGTTGCGCTACCGCGCGCGGATCGAGACGCCGGCCGGGCCGAGGGAACTGACGTAGTCGCGACCGGGGCCGTCCGCCACTGTCCTAACCGCCCTCGCCCAGCATGTTCCGGCGGACCCGCAGCAGGTGCTCGCGCATGGCGGTGCGGGTCGCCTCGGGGTCGTGGTCGCCGAGGGCCTCGACCAGGGCCGAGTGCTGGCGGTCGTAGACGGTGCGCAGCTCGGCGGTCACCGTGCGCTTCTTCAGCTGGTACCAGGCGGGCTCGTCGCGCACCCTGTTGATCGCCTGGCAGTAGTCGATCAGCACGGCGTTCTTGGTCGCCTCGAAGACGCGCAGGTGCAGCTGCGCGTCCCAGTGCTCGAACTCGGCGAGGCCGCGTGCCGAGATCGAGTGGCGCAGCGCCTCGCGGATCCGCTCGAGATCGGTCGAGCTGGCGCGATTGGCGGCCAGCGCCGCGGCCTGCGGCTCGATGATCAGGCGTACCTCCATGAGGTCGGCCGGGCTGGCCGCACGCATCCGCTGGCTGAGCGTCACGGCCTGGCCGGCGGCCGTCTGGTTGGCGGCCTGGTTGGCGGCGGCAGCGCCGGGGGCGCCCTGGGGGCGGACGAAGGTGCCGCGCCCGACCTGGCGCACCAGGACGCCTTCCTGCTCCAGGCGGTCCAGGGCCAGGCGCACGGTGTTGCGCGCCACCCCGAACACGGAGGCGAGCTCGCGCTCGGTCGGCAGCTGCGCGCCGGCGGTCAGCTCGCCGTCGCTGATCCGCTGCCGGACGCCCTCCAGGACGCGCGCCGCCGAGCGGCCGAGAGCCGTCGCTGTGGCACCATCCGTCATGGGCTCCGCTCCGCCGACGATTGATCTGAACCTATAATGATCCAATGCCCCGGCGCCGGCAAGATTGTTACGGTCGTCTGGATTCGGGTTGACAGTTATTCCGCGGTCCGGGAGTAATATATCAATGAAACGGCCTATTGGTTCGATATTGGATCAATTGGCTCAATAAGGGGCGACCGGCATCGCAGCCGGCGTGCGGCAGGGAGGACAGGACGATGCGCTACGTCGTCTTCGAGCGGAGCGGGGCGGTCGGCGTCGGACGGCTGAGCGAGGACGCCGCGGCCGTGCGGGTGCTGGAGCTGACCGCGCAGGAGGCCGCCCGGGGCGTGCTCGCGCTGATCGACCGCCAGCTCGCCGGCCTGCCGCTGCGCGAGACCGGCGAGGAGCTGGCGACGGCGTCGCTGCGCCCGCTGCCGGCGGTGCCCCATCCGATCCGCAACCTCTTTTGCGTCGGCAAGAACTACTTCGACCATGCCGAGGAGTTCTCGAAGAGCGGCTTCGATTCGAGCGCCGCGGCCGGCTCCGTGCCGAAGGCGCCGATCGTCTTCTCCAAGCTGCCCGAGTGCGTGGTGCCGCACGGCGCCGGCATCCCGGTCGACCCCACTGTCTCCGAGGCGATCGACTACGAGGCCGAGCTGGCGGTCGTGATCGGTCGCGGCGGCCGCGGCATCGCCAAGGCCGACGCGCTGTCCCACGTCTGGGGCTACACCATCGTCAACGACGTCACGGCGCGCGACCTGCAGGGCCGCCACAGCCAGTGGCTGATCGGCAAGTCGCAGGACGGCTTCTGCCCGATGGCGCCGGTCGCGACCACCGCCGAGGCCTTCGACCTGGAGGACGCCATGATCCGCTGCTGGATCAACGGCGAGCTGCGCCAGGAGGCCGCGATGAAGCAGCTTATCTTCGACGTGCCGACGCTGATCGAGACGATCTCCCAGGGCATCACGCTACGCCCCGGCGACGTCATCGCGACCGGCACGCCGGCCGGCGTCGGCATCGGCTTCGACCCGCCGCGCTACCTGAAGGCCGGCGACCGCGTGCGCATCGAGGTCGACGGCATCGGCGAGCTGGAGAACCCGGTGGTCGCCTACGACGCCGCCGGCGCCGGAGCACGCGCCGCCGAAGCGGTCGCCTGAGGCGAGCGGATCCGGCGAGAGGGAGAGCGAGCTTGAGCACGCAGACGATCGAGGGCCTGGCGGTCGAAGTCGAGGGCAGCGGCGATCCGGTGCTCTTCGTGCACGGCCTCGGCGGCACCTCAAACAGCTGGACCCCCCAGGTCCTGGCGCTGGCCGGGCGCTACCGCATGATCCGGCCGGACCTGCCGGGCTCCGGGCGGACGCCGCTGTCGGCCTTCGGCGAGGGCGCGCTGTCGATCGCCGGTCTGGTCGGCTGCCTGGAGAAGCTGCTCGGCGTGCTCGGCGCCGAGCGGGCGCATCTGGTCGGTCACTCGATGGGCACGATCCTCTGCCAGCACCTCGCCGCGCGCCGCCCCTCGCTGGTCCGCAGCCTGGCGCTGTTCGGGGCCTTTCCGGCGCCGCCCGAGGCCAACCGCGGCGCCCTGCGCGAGCGCGGCGCCAAGGCGCGGCGCGAGGGCATGGCCGAGATTGCCGAGGCGACGCTGAATGGCGGCACCTCGGCGGCGACGCGCAGCGAGAACCCGGCAGCCGCGGCCTTCGTGCGCGAAAGCCTGATGCGCCAGCCCGGCGAGGGCTACGGCGCCACCTGCGAGGCGCTGGCCGGGGCCGAGGCGGCCGACCTTTCGCTGATCGGCTGTCCGGTGCTGCTGGTCACCGGCGACGAGGACGGTGTGGCGCCGCCGGCGACTCTGCGAGCCATGGATGCGGCGCTGGCCGACAGCCGCTCGGAGGTGCTGAACCGCTGCGGCCACTGGACACCGATCGAGAAGGCGGCGGACTGCAGCCGCGCGCTCGGCGACTTCCTGGCCCGGGCGCGCTAGCCCGGGCCGCGACGGGGCGCTGACGCGCCCGGTGCCGCAGCCGGCGCAAGACCGGCGGCACCGAAAACAAGCAAGCGGCGCGCCCGGCGGCGCGCGAAGGGAGGATGGAATGGGCGACGTTCTCTTCACCAACGTGCGCATCCTGGACGGCAGCGGCGACCAGCCGGCGAGCGGCGAGGTGCTCGTCCAGGGCAACCGCATCAAGCGGGTCAGCCGCGGCGGCTACGGCGCGGGCGGCTACGGCGGCGGGCGCGGCGGCGTTTCCTCCTCGGGGGGCCAGACCGTGATCGACGGCGCCGGGGCGACGCTGATGCCGGGCCTCTGCGACGCCCACACGCACTTCAGCTGGAACAACCAGGGCAGCCTCGACGAGATCTACCGCATGCCGCCGGAGGAGCACACGCTCTACGCGGCCAACGTCGCCAGGACCTACATCGACCACGGCTTCACCAGCGCGCTCGGCGCCGCCGCCGCCAAGCCCCGGCTCGATGTGGTGATCCGCAACGCGATCAACGCCGGCACGATTCCGGGACCGCGCTATCTCGCGAACAGCCAGGAGATCGCCACGCTGGGCGGCCTCGGCGACACCTCGCCGCCGCACATCGAGGTGCCGGAGCTGTCGTTCGGCGCGGTGGTCAGCGGCGCCGAGGAAATGCGCCGGACCGTGCGCCAGTTCATCAAGTACGGCGTCGACCTGCTCAAGCTCAATCTCTCGGGCGAGGAGATCGCCGGCGTCGGCGCCGAGGAGACGCCGATGACCGACGACGAGTGCCGGACCGCGGTCGAGGAGGCCAAGCGCCGCGGCAAGCGGGTCTGCGCCCATGCCCGCTCCGCGGAATCGGTCAAGATGTGCGTGCGCCACGGCGTCGAGATCGTCTTCCACGCCTCCTTCGCCGACGAGGAGGCGCTCGACATGCTCGAGGCCCAGAAGGACCGCTTCTTCGTGGCGCCGGGCCTGGGCTGGCTGGTCAACACCTCGTCGAACGCCGGGCCCTGGGGCATCAAGCCCGACAGCCCGCTGGCGATGATGTACAAGCGCGAGCTCGACATCGCCGTCGAGACCATGGCGAAGATGCACCGCCGCGGCATCCGCGTGCTGCCCGGCGGCGACTACGGCTTCGCCTGGATGCCGCACGGCGACAACGCCAAGGACCTGCAGTACTTCGTCGAGATGGTCGGCATGTCGCCGATGGAGGCGCTGGTCGCCGCCACGAAGCTGGGCGGCCAGATCATGGGCCAGGGCGACGAGCTCGGGCAGATCCGCGAGGGCTTCCTGGCGGACATCATCCTGGTCGACGGCGACCCGCTGTCGAACATCCGCATCCTGCAGGACAAGAAGCGGATCCTGGCGGTCATGAAGGACGGCCGCTTCCACCGGGCGCCCGAGGTCTCCTCGCAGAGCCGACAGATCCGCTGGGCGAGCTGAGGCGCCGGTCTTGGCCGACATCACCCGCGACACCGGCCCGGTCGGGGCCAGGGGGAGCGCCGCCGGGTCAGGCGGCGATCCCTTGGCGCCGCGCGGCCTGCCGATGCCGGGCCGGCGCCAGCTGGCGATCGGCGCGGCCGTCGTCGCGGTCGTGCTGGCGGCCGTGGTCTTCTTCGTCGGTCTGGCGGCCGGGTGGTGGGCGCTCGGCGGCCAGGACAAGCGCTTCATCGCGACCGTGCTGAACGGCCTGACGCTGGGCTCGCTCTACTTCCTGGTGGCCAGCGGCTTCACCCTGGTGTTCGGCCTGATGCGCAACGTCAACCTGGCGCACGGCTCGCTCTATCTGGCCGGCGCCTACATCGGCTGGAGCGTCGCCGACGCCACCGGCAGCTGGTTCCTCGGCGTCGCCGTCGGCTTCGTCGCCATGGCGGCGGCCGGCCTGGTGCTGCAGATCGTCGTGTTCCGCCGCATGGAGGGCCAGGACCTGCGCCAGACGCTGGTCACCATCGGCCTGTCGATCGTGCTCGCCGACCTGATGCTCTGGCAGTGGGGCGGCCAGACCTACCAGTTCATCCCCCCGGCCTGGATCGACGGCACGGTGCGCCTGCCGCTGGTCGGCATGGGCTACTCCTCCTACCGGCTGATCCTGTTCCTGGCCGCGGTGGTCATCGGCATCGCGCTGTGGCTGTTCCTCAACCGCACCAAGGTCGGCACGATGATCCGCGCCGGCGTCGACGACCGCGACATGCTGGCGGCCTCCGGCGTCAACGTGCAGCTGGTGTTCTGCGTGGTCTTTGCGGTCGGCGCCGGCCTCGCCGGCTTCGCGGGGGTGGTCGGCGGCACCGCCCTGTCGATCGCGCCCGGCGAGGACGTGCGCTACCTGCTGGCCTCGCTGATCGTGGTCATCGTCGGCGGCATGGGCAGCGTCACCGGCGCTGCCGTCGGCGCCGTGCTGATCGGCCTCGCCGAGCAGCTCGGGCTCGTCTACAGCCCGACCTACGGCGTGGTCTACACCTTCCTGATCATGGTCGGGGTCCTGGTCTGGCGGCCCCAGGGCCTGCTGGGCCGGGCCTGAGGGAGCCGCGCGCATGGCCAGCATCACCGAGCAGCGCGACGCCCCGGCCGGGGAGCGCGGAGCCGAGCTCGAGCGCCGCGGCCTGGCGCTGCCGCGCGGCTGGGCCTACCTGCCGCTCGGCCTGTTCCTGGTCGCCTTCCCGCTGTTCGCCGGCGAGTTCTGGACGGTGCAGATCGGCGCCTACTCGATGATCCTCGGCGTCATCGCGCTGTCGCTGATGTTCCTGGCCGGCTACGGCGGCATGGTCAGCCTGGCGCAGATGACGGTGGCCGGCACCGCCGGCTACTTCTTCGCGATCTTCGGGACCAGCTCGGAGATGTCGATCAGCCTGGGCTGGAGCCCCTGGCTGTCGCTGCCGCTGGCGCTGCTCGTCGCGACGCTCTTCGCGACGCTGATCGGCCTCTTGGCCTCGCGCACGGCCGGCATCTACACGATCATGATCACGCTGGCGATCGCCGTCGCCTTCTTCTACTTCACCCGCCAGAACTACGAGCTGTTCAACGGCTTCAACGGCTTCGCCCAGATCGCGCCGCCGGCCTTCTTCGGCTACGACTGGAACCAGCCGCAGCTGTTCTACTACCTGACCCTGGCGGTCGCGGCGCTCTGCTACGCCGCCGTCGTCTATCTCGGCCGCTCGACCTTCGGGCTGACGGTGCAGGCGCTGCGCGACAACCAGCGGCGCATGCGCGCGCTCGGCTACCACGTCACCGGCCACCAGGTCGCGGCTTACGCGACGGCCGGCTTCATGGCGGCGCTGGGCGGCCTGCTGCTGGTCTTCCTGAACGGCCGGATCTCGCCGGGCACGATCGGCGTCGGCCCGGTCATCGACATCCTGATCATCGCCGTGCTCGGCGGCCTGCGCCACCCGATCGGACCCTTCGTCGGGGCGCTCGCCTTCGTGCTGCTCGACAACTTCGCGATCGACCTGATCGAGCGCGAGCGATTCAACACCGTGATCGGCCTCTGCTTCCTGGCCGTGGTGCTGTTCTCTCCCGACGGCCTGCTCGGCCTCTGGGAGAAGGCGCGCCGCGCGCTGGCGAGGGGAGGGCGTCCGCGGTCTTGAGGAGAGCCACCGGACAACGAGAAGCCGGCACGCCCGGACGGATCCGGTCACCAGAAGAGGGAGGAAACAAGGAGATGACGATGCTTTCCAGACGTTCCCTGTTCGCCGCCGCGGCGGCGGTCAGCCTCGCCGTCGGCATCGCGCCGGCGCAGGCCCAGGACACCATCAAGCTCGGCGCGCTGGCGACCCTCGAAGGCGCCTTCGCGGTGCTCGGCCAGGACGGCATGCGTGGCGTCAAGCTCGCCCTGCAGCAGCACGACTACATGGCCGGCGGCAAGAAGATCGAGCTGATCGAGGGCTCCTCCGACGCTTCGCCGGACAGTGCCATCCGCGCCGCCCGCAAGCTGGTCGAGCAGGACAACGTCGACATCCTGGTCGGCCCGCTGTCCGGCTCCGAGGGCCTGGCCGTCAAGGACTACGCCAAGGAGCATCCGGGCACCACCTTCGTGAACGGCACCTCGGCGGCGCAGGACACGACGCTGCGCGACCCGGCGGAGAACTTCTTCCGCTTCACCACCGACGGCGCCCAGTGGCAGGCCGGCCTGGGCGAGTACGCCTACAAGGAGAAGGGCTACGAGAAGGTCGTGGTGGTCGCCGAGGACTACTCCTTCCCCTACACCCAGGTGCTCGGCTTCATGAACGACTTCTGCCAGCTCGGCGGCAAGGTGGTCGACAAGTTCTGGGTGCCGATCGGCAACAAGGACTACTCCTCGATCGTCTACTCGATCCCCGAGGACATCGACGCGATCTACGTCGCCCTGGGCGGTGCCGACGCGGTCAACTTCCTGACGCAGTACGAGCAGGCCGGCGGCGCCAAGCCGATGATCGGCGGCTCGATCACGGTCGACCAGACGGTGCTCGGCACCAAGGGCAAGCGGCGCGACTACCTGGTCGGCACGCCCTCGGCCGGCCCGATCGCCGACAACTGGCAGAACGAGGAGTGGCAGTCCTTCGTCAAGGCCTACCAGGAGGCCTTCCCCGACGGCTTCCCGAGCCCGTCGCTGTTCGCCCACGGCTACTACATCTCGACCAAGGCCGTGCTCGAGTCGCTCGACGCCGTGAACGGCGACCTGTCGAACAACCAGGCCAAGCTGCGCGAGTACATGGCCAGCCACGAGTTCGACACGCCGACCGGCAAGGTGCATCTCGACCAGAACCGCCAGGCGGTGGCCGACATCTTCCTGACCGAGGTCGCGATGAAGGAAGACGGGACTCTCTACAACGAGGTCGTCGAGGTCATCCCGCAGGTCAACCAGACCCTGGGCATGGACCGCGAGGCGTTCCTGGCCATGGGCCCGGTCAGCCGCGACAACCCCTCCTGCCCGTAAGGTCGGGACTCTCGAGGAGAAGCCCGTGATGGCCGGTAGCACGACGGCCAGACCGTCGCTGTCCCGAGCCGGTGTCGCTCACGCCCTCCGCCTGGAGGGCGTGAGCCGGCACTTCGGTGCGCTGGTCGCCCTCGCCGACATCGACCTCGAGGTCGCTGCCGGCGAGCGGCGGGCCGTGCTCGGCTCCAACGGCGCGGGCAAGACGACGCTGTTCAATGCCGTCACCGGCGACTTCCCGCCGACGGCCGGGCGAATCCAGTTCTTCGGCGAGGACGTCACGACCCTGCCGACCCACGAGCGGATCCGCCGCGGCCTGCGGCGCACCTACCAGCACTCGCTGCTGTTCCGGGGGCTGTCGGTCCTCGACAACCTCTACCTCGCGGTGCGCGGCGTCTCGCGCGGCCGCTATTCCTTCCGCCGGCCGCGCCGCGACGACGCCACGCTGCGCTCGGCGCGCGAGCTGATGCACCTGGTCCACCTGGACCATGTCGCCGACACCCTGGTCGGCAATCTCGCCTACGGCCAGCAGCGCCAGCTCGAGATCGGCATGGCGCTGGCCGGCGCGCCGCGCTTCGTGCTGTTCGACGAGCCGGCCGCCGGCCTCTCGGCGCGCGAGCGGCGCGAGCTGATCGAGATCCTGCGCTCGCTGCCCCGGCACATCGGCTACATCATCATCGAGCACGACCTCGACGTCGCGCTGCGCGTCGTCGAGCAGGTGACGATGATGCACAACGGCCGCATCTTCAAACACGGCACGCCCGAGGAGATCGAGAGCGACCCCGAGGTGCAGCAGATCTATCTCGGCGGGGGTCACGGGGGCGGCGGACACGGGGGCGGCGGTCCGGGGGGAGGCGGCCATGGCTGACAAGCGCCAGGCGCCGATGCTCGAGATCCGCGAGCTGGTCGTGCACTACGGCCACGCCATGGCGCTGCACGGCGTCGACCTGACGCTCGACCACGGCGTGCTCGCCGTGGTCGGCCGCAACGGCATGGGCAAGACCACCACCTGCAACGCCATCGCCGGCCTGGTCCGCCCGACATCGGGCTCGATCCGCTTCCAGGGCCGCGAGCTGATCGGCCGCTCGCCCAACCAGATTTCCGGCCTCGGCGTCGGCTACGTGCCGCAGGGGCGGCGGGTCTGGCCCTCGCTGTCGGTCGACGAGACGCTGCGCCTGGCCGCGCGCGGCGGCCGCGACGCCGCCTGGACGGTGGCGCGCGTCTACGAGACCTTCCCGCGCTTGGCCGAGCGCAAGCGCAGCGGCGGCGCCCAGCTGTCGGGCGGCGAGCAGCAGATGCTGGCGATCGGCCGCGCGCTGCTCAGCAATCCGAAGCTGCTGGTCATGGACGAGCCGACCGAGGGCCTGGCCCCGGTGATCGTCGAGCAGGTCGAGACGATGATCCGCGAGCTCGCCGACGAGGGCGAGATCGCGGTGCTGCTGATCGAGCAGAACATCGGCGTCGCGCTCGACATCGCCGAGCGCGTCGGCGTGATGATCAACGGCCGCATCGCGCGCGAGATGCCGGCGGCCGAGCTCAAGGCCGACACCGCCCTGCAGCAGCGCCTGCTCGGCGTCGGCCGGCAGAGCGAGGGCGACCTCGAGGAGGGCGAGCCGGAAGCCGAGACCGGCGGCGACCCGGCCGCCCGCGACGAAGGCCGCAGCGCGGTCTACCGCGTGCGCCGCTCGGAGGGGCTTGACAGCCTGTCCTCGGCCGGAACCGCCGGCCCGGCGCCGACCCGCTGGTCCCAGGCCAATCCGCTGGCCGCGCGCGGCGCCGGAGGCGGCGCGCGGAGCCGGGACGAGGCACCCGATCCGCGCGACCGCTGGGTCGACGGCGGGCGCAGCGCGATGGAGCCGGCCCCCTCCGAGGTGCCGCGCGGCATCTCGACCGACTCGCTGGACCGCGCGGCCTACGTCGTCGGCACCTTCGACACCAAGGGGACGGAGCTCGACTTCCTGGTGCGCCAGCTGCGCGGCGCCGGCCTGCGCGTGGTCACGGTCGACCTCTCGACCAGCGGCCGGCCGTCGACCGCCGACGTCGGTCCCAAGGAGGTCGCCTACCATCATCCCAAGGGCAGCCAGGCGGTGTTCAGCGGCGACCGCGGCCGCTCGGTCGCGGCCATGGCCGAGGCCTTCCAGCGCTTCCTGCCGACGCGCCGCGACCTCGGCGGCGTGATCTCCGCCGGCGGCTCGGGCGGCACGGCGCTGGCCACGCCGGCCATGCAGCGCCTGCCGGTCGGCCTGCCCAAGGTCATGGTCTCGACCGTCGCCTCGGGCGACGTCGGCCGCTATGTCGGCCCGACCGACATCTGCATGATGTACTCGGTGACCGACGTCCAGGGCATCAACCGCATCTCGCGCCAGGTGCTGTCCAACGCCGCCCACGCCCTGGCCGGCATGATCGCCAGCCAGGCCCGCGGCGGCGCCCGCGAGGCGCCGGCCGAGGAGAAGCCGGCGCTCGGGCTGACCATGTTCGGCGTGACCACGCCCTGCGTGCAGGCCGTCTCCAAGGCGCTTGAGGCCAACTACGACTGCCTGGTCTTCCACGCCACCGGGACCGGCGGGCAGTCGATGGAGAAGCTGGCCGATTCCGGCCTCCTGTCCGGCGTGCTGGACATCTCGACCACCGAGGTGCCGGACCTGCTGGTCGGCGGCGTCTTCGCCGCGACCGAGGACCGCTTCGGCGCGATCCGGCGCAGCCGCATTCCCTACGTCGGCTCCTGCGGCGCGCTCGACATGGTCAACTTCGGCGCGCGCGACACGGTGCCGGAGAAGTTCCGGCGGCGGAACCTCTACGAGCACAACCCGCAGGTCACGCTGATGCGCACGACCGCCGAGGAGTGCGCCGAGATCGGCCGCTGGATCGCCGAGCGGCTCAACGCCTGCGAGGGGCCGGTCCGCTTCCTGATTCCCGAGGGCGGCGTCTCGCTGCTCGACTCGCCCGGCCAGGCCTTCTGGGACCCGGAGGCCGACAAGGCGCTGTTCGACGCCCTGGAGCGCAGCTTCCGGCCGGCCGCCAACCGGCGCCTGCAGCGCCTGCCGCACAACCTCAACGACCCGGCCTTCGCCAAGGCCCTGGTCGACGCCTTCCGCGAGATCGCCGAGCCGCGCCGCGGCGCCCCGGCCTCCCGCGCCGCCGCCCGACTCGAAACTGCCAACGGACGCTGAGCCCCATGCCCCGACTCGAACGCCGCGCCATCCTCGACAAGTTCCGCACGATGATCCGCCAGGGCCGGCCGATCGTCGGCGGCGGCGCCGGCACCGGGCTCTCCGCCAAGTGCGAGGAGGCCGGCGGCATCGACCTGATCGTGATCTACAACTCCGGGCGCTACCGCATGGCCGGGCGCGGCTCGCTGGCGGGTCTGCTGGCCTACGGCAACGCCAACGACATCGTCGTCGAGATGGCCAGCGAGGTCCTGCCGGTGGTCAAGAACACGCCGGTGCTGGCCGGCGTCAACGGCACCGACCCCTTCATGATGACCGGGCCCTTCCTGAAGCGGCTCGGCGAGCTCGGCTTCTCCGGCGTGCAGAATTTCCCGACCGTCGGCCTGATCGACGGCACCTTCCGGGCCAACCTGGAGGAGACCGGCATGGGCTACGACCTCGAGGTCGAGATGATCCGCCAGGCCCACGCCCAGGACCTGCTGACCACGCCCTACGTGTTCTGCGAGGAGGACGCCGCCGAGATGACCAGGGCCGGCGCCGACATCGTGGTCTGCCACATGGGCCTGACGACCGGCGGCTCGATCGGCGCGGAGACGGCGCTGACCCTCGAGGACTGCGTGCCGAAGATCAACGCCTGGGCGGAGGCGGCGATGAAGGTCCGCCGCGACGTCATCGTGCTGTGCCACGGCGGGCCGATCGCCCAGCCCGAGGACGCCGAGTTCATCCTGAAGCACTGCCGCGACTGCCACGGCTTCTACGGCGCCTCCTCGATGGAGCGGCTGCCCACGGAGCGTGCGCTGACCGAGCAGACCAAGAAGTTCAAGGCGATCGGCCGGGGCTGAGGCCGGGGGTCGCGTGAAGAGGCGGCCGGGCGACAAGAGGGAGGTTTGAGATGTCGGGTGCAGTGATCGGATGGATCGTCCTGGGACTGATCGTCCTGGCGGTCGTGATCGCGGTGGTGGTCTATCTGCTGAACTGGCTGTATCGCCGCTCGACCAAGGAGACCGCCTTCGTGCGCACCGGCTGGGGCGGCGAGAAGGTGGTCAAGGACGGCGGCGCCTTCGTGCTGCCGATCGTCCACGAGGTCATCCCGGTCAACATGAACACGCTGCGCCTGGAGGTCCGGCGCGACCGCGAGGCGGCGCTGATCACCAAGAACCGCATGCGCGTCGACGTGCTGGCCGAGTTCTACGTGCGGGTCGCGCCGAGCAAGGAGGCGATCTCCTTCGCCGCGCAGTCGCTGGGCCGCCGGACCATGCAGCCCGACGCCCTGAAGGAGCTGGTCGAGGGCCGCTTCGTCGACTCCCTGCGCTCGGTCGCCGCCGAGTTCACCATGGAGCAGCTGCACGAGCAGCGCGGCGAGTACGTCAAGCGGGTGCGCGCCGCGGTCGCCGAGCACCTGGAGCGCAACGGTCTGGAGCTGGAGGCGGTCTCGCTGACCGGCATGGACCAGACCAACATGGAGTTCTTCAATCCCTCCAACGCCTTCGACGCCGAGGGCCTGACCCGCCTGACCGAGGAGATCGAGCGGCGCAAGAAGATCCGCAACGACATCGAGCAGGACACGATGATCGAGATTCGGAACAAGAATCTCGAGGCCGAGAAGATGGCGCTGCAGATCGACCGCGACAGCGAGTTCGCGCGCCTCGAGCAGCAGCGCGACGTCGAGGGCCGGCGCGCCGCGCAGCGCGCCGAGGTCGAGCGCGAGCGCGCCGAGCGCGAGCGCGAGTCCGAGGAGGCGCAAATCGCCGCGCGCCTGGCCACCGAGCGCGCGCGCATCGAGCAGGAGCGCGCCCTCGACGAGGCGCGCATCGCCCGCGAGCAGGACACCCAGAGCCTGGAGGTGCAGCGCCGGCGCGCGCTCGACGAGGCCGAGATCAAGGCCCGCGAGGAGACCGAGCGCAACCGCATCGCCGTCGAGAAGGCGCTGGAGGAGGACCGCATCCTCAGCCAGGCCGAGACCGAGCGCATGGACATCGAGCGCCGCAAGTCGGTCGAGCTGGCCGAGCAGGACCGCGCCATCGCGCTGGCCGAAAAGGCCCGCGAGAAGGCCAAGGCCGAGGCCGAGACCGAGCGCGAGCAGCTGCTCGCGCTGCTCGCCGTCGAGCGCGCGCGTATCCAGCGCGACCGCCAGCTCGAGGAGGACCGCATCGCCCGCGAGAAGGCGCTGCAGTCGCTCGAGGTCGGCCGCCGCCAGGCCCTCGAGGAAGCCGAGATCGCCTCGCGCGAGGACGTCGAGCGGGCGCGCATCGCGACCGAGACGGCGCTGGAGGAGGCGCGCATCGTGCAGGAGCGCGAGATCCGCCGTCTCGAGGTCGAGCGCCGCAAGGTCGTCGAGATCGCCGAGCTCGACCGGGCCATCGAGATCTCGGCCAAGTCCAAGCAGCAGTCCGAGGCGCTGGTCGAATCCGAGACCGCCCGGGCCAAGGCGATCGTCGCCGAGGAGAAGACCTTCTCGGCGCGCGAGCTGGAGGTCGCCGAGCGGCGCAAGGCGATCGAGCTGGTCGTCGCCCGCCAGGAGGCCGAGCGCGAGGGCATCCGCGCCAAGCTGGCCGCCGAGACCGAGAAGCTGACGGCGAGCGAGAAGGCCGAGGCCCAGCGGCTGCTGGCCGAGGGCGAGGCCGAGTCCGAGAAGCTGCGCGCGCTGGCCGCCAAGCTGCGCTACGAGATCGACGCCGAGGGCCGGCGCCAGATGAACGAGGCGCTCAACGTGCTGACCGACCAGTCGCGCAGCTCCGAGATGCGGCTGCGCCTGATCGACAAGCTGGAGGCGATCATCCGCGAGAGCGTCCGGCCGATGGAGAAGATCGAGGGCATCAAGATCCTCCAGGTCGACGGCCTGACCGGCGCCGGCGGTTCGGGCGGCGGCTACGGCGGCGGCGACTATGGCAACGGCGGCTTCTCCGATCAGGTCGTCAACTCGGCGCTGCGCTACCGCGCGCAGGCGCCGCTGATCGACTCGCTGCTCCAGGAGATCGGCCTCAACGGCGGCGACATCGGGCGGCTCTCCAACCCCATGACCACGATGACCGCCGCCGGCGCCGCCGAGGCCGGCAACGGCGGCAACGGCTCGTCTCAGGCCGGTGGGTCGCGGGGCGGCACGCGCGGCGCCGCCAAGGGCGCGGCCGCCAAGGAGTAGGAGGGGCGCCGTGGTCAAGGTCTACACCTCGAGCGTGCTGGCGGCGCCGGCCGACCAGGTCTGGCGGGTCGTACGGGACTTCAACGGCCTGCCGGACTGGCACCCGGCGATCGCCGACAGCCGCATCGAAAGCGGCCTGCCGGCCGACCGGGTCGGCTGCGTGCGCAACTTCAACCTCAAGGACGGCGGCAACATCCGCGAGCAGCTGCTCAGCCTGTCGGACTACGACATGACCTGCAGCTACTCGATCCTGGTCTCGCCGATGGGCGTCGAGAACTACGTCGCGACCCTCAAGCTGACGCCGGTGACCGACGGCAATCGCACCTTCGCCGAGTGGTCGGCCGAGTTCGACTGCGAGCCGGGCCGCGAGCGCGAGCTCGCCGAGCTGGTCGGCAACGGCGTCTTCCAGGGCGGCTTCGACGCGCTCAAGCAGCGCTTCGGCGGGTGAGGGCTTCGGTGCCGTTGCCGCCCTGCCGGACGATTGCCGGTCCCTTCCTCATGCCTGCCTGCCCATTCGTCAGCACCGCTTCCTTTCTCGTCATCCCCGCGAAGGCGGGGATCCAGAGAAAGACCACGGGAGTGCGAGCCGTCGGCCGTCCGCGCGGGCTTCGCCTTTATCTCGATCCCCGCCTTCGCGGGGATGACGGGGAAAGGAGCGGGCAGGACGGAGCAGCAGGGCGAGGGAACGACGGAGAAGCAGGACTCGGGCACTGCTTGGGGCGGCCGAGCCGGGAAGAGCACCGATGCCCCGGGTCGTGAAGTCGACGATCCTGGACGCGCCGGTCGAGGCCGTCTGGGACGTCATCCGCGACTTCAACGGCCACGAGGACTGGCACCCGGCGGTCGGACGCAGCGTCATCGAGGGCGGGCTTCGGGCCGACCAGGTCGGCTGCGTGCGGCTGTTCGAGCTGGCCGACGGCTCCGGCGAGATCCGCGAGCAGCTGCTGGCGCTGTCCGACCGCGAGCGTTCCTTCGCCTACTGCATCCTGGAGGCGCCGATCCCGCTCGACGGCTACGTCGCGCAGGTGCGCCTCAAGCCGGTGACCGACGGCCGGCGCACCTTCTGGGAGTGGCGCAGCGAGTTCGACTGCCCGCCGGAGCGCGCCGCGGAGCTGGTGCAGCTGGTCGGCGAGGGCATCTACGAGGCCGGCTTCCGGGCGGTGGCCGAGCGCCTCGGTCTGGCGACGCCGCGCGCCCGGCCGGGTCGTGCGGCGCCCCGCCCGCGGCCCGCGCCCTCGACCCGGCAGGAGGTGCCGGCGGGCGCGCCGGCGGTCACCGAGGCGGTCGTGCTGGAGCGCCACGGCGGGCCCGAGGTGCTGTCCTGGCGGGAGGTCGAGGTGCCGCCGCCGGGCCGCGGCCAGGTGCGGCTGCGCCACGGCGCGATCGGCCTCAACTACATCGACGTCTACTGCCGCACCGGCTACTTCGGCCTGGTCGAGCCGCCGGGCATCCTGGGCATGGAGGCGGCCGGCGTGATCACCGAGGTCGGGCAAGGCGTGCACGGCCTGCAGCCGGGCGACCGTGTCGGCTACGCCTGCGCGCCGCCCGGTGCCTACGCCCGGCTGCGCACCATGGACGCGGCGCTGCTGGTGCCGCTGCCCGACTGGCTCGACGACGCGACCGCCGCCGCCGGGCTGCTCAAGGGCATGACCGCCGAGTTCCTGCTGCACCGGGTCGAGCAGGTCGGCGCCGGCGACCGGGTGCTGGTCCACGCCGCGGCCGGCGGCGTCGGCACGCTGCTCTGCCAGTGGGCGAGCCACCTCGGCGCCACGGTGATCGGCACGGTCGGCAGCCCGGAGAAGGCCCGGCAGGCGCGCGCCAACGGCTGCGCCTTTCCGATCCTCTACCGGGAGCAGGACTTCGTCGAGGCGGTCGACGAGATCACCCGCGGCGAGGGCTGCACGGTGGTCTACGACGCCGTCGGCGGCGACAACCTGGCGCGCTCCTTCGAGGCGCTGGCGGTGCGCGGCCACCTGGTCAGCTACGGCCAGGCCTCGGGGCCGATCCCGCCGCAGGACGTCGCCGGCTACGCCGCCAAGTCGGCGCGGCTGTCGCGCCCCAACTTCGGCCACTACACCGGCGATCCCGCGGAGGTCCGCTCGATCGCCCGACGTCTGTTCGCGGCCCTCGAGCAGGGCGTGCTGCGCATCGAGGCCGGACGCGCCTTTCCGCTCGCCGAGGCCGCCGCGGCGCACCGCGCCCTGGAGGCCCGCGAGACCATCGGTTCGACCATCCTGCTGCCCTGACGCGTGTGGCCGATTCCACGAGCCGGCGAAATCGTCTAAGCCTGGAGCATGAGCCAGAGCCCGGAGCAACGCCGCCAGCGCGTGCTGGAGCTGAGCGGCCAGGGGCGCCACGACGAGGCCGTGGCGCTGCTCGCCCCCGTTGCCGAGGCAGCGGGCGGCGAAGCGTCCGACGCGTTGCTGCTCGGCCTCGCCCTGTCCAACGCGGGGCGGCCGCGCGAGGCGGCTCAGGCGCTCTACCGCGGGACCCAGCGCTTTCCCGGCGAGGCGGGCCTGCACGAGAACCTCGGGGTCCTGCTGATCCGTCTGGGCGGTTTCGCCGAGGCCGCCCGGGCGCTCGCCCGGGCGCTCGAGCTGGGCGGCGAGAACGCCAATCTCCACGACGGGCTGTGCACCTGCTTCGCCGCGCTCGGCGAGCGCGAGGCCGCCTGCCGGCACGGCGTCGCGGCGCTCCTGGCGAAGGACCGCCAGGCCCGTGAGCAGGGCCCGGTCTACCCGCTGGCCGAGGGCCCGCCGCCGCCCTTCGACCCGACCCGGCCGGAGTCCAACCTGATCGCCTACAGCCTGTGGGGCGACCGCGAACTCTACTGCGAGGGCGCGCTGCGCAACGCCCGCCTCGTGCCCGAGCTCTATCCCGGCTGGACGGCGCGTTTCTACTGCGACGACAGCGTGCCGGCGGCGGTGCGCGAGGGGCTCGCCGGGGCCGGCGCCGAGGTCGTCCTGAAGCCGCGGCCCGCGCGCATCTACGACGGCCTGCTGTGGCGCTTCGAGGTGATCGGCGATCCCGCCGTCGCGCGCTTCCTGATCCGCGACGCCGACTCGCTGGTTTCGGTCCAGGAGCGCGTCGCGGTCGACGCCTGGCTGGACAGCGGCCGGCTGTTCCACGTCATGCGCGACTGGCCGACCCACAGCGACCTGATCCTCGCCGGGCTGTGGGGCGGCGTCGGCGGCATCCTGCCGCCGGTCGCCGACCTGGTCCGCGACTTCCGACCGTTCCGCGCGCCCAACCTGCACTTCGACCAGGACCTGCTGCGCGTCATGGCCTGGCCGACGGTGCGCCGCTCGGTGCTCGTCCACGACAGCTACTTCGACTGCCTGGGCAGCGAGCCCTTCCCGGCGCACGGCCGCCTGCCGGCCGGCTGGCGGGTCGGGCAGACCTGGAACGGGCGGAAGATCAAGGCGCCGGAGGCGATCGACCGGCGGCGATAGCCGCTCTGTGCTGCGCGTGCCCTGAAGCCCCCATGGCGTTCCCATCTAGCCGAACGAGGAGGCCGGTGCGCGGCGCCGCCGGTGATGACGGCTGCGCATGTACGCGGAGCGATGAAGATAGATCGAAATGACCAGGTACTCGACGTACTCGAGCGCCATCAGCGCATAGCGCGACCGGTTCTCGAGGATGAAGAAGGTCTGCCAGGCACAGACTCCGCCCATGACCAGGTACCAGGCCACCATCGCGCGCGGCAGGCGCGGCCAGCGCCGGGCATAGCCGACGAGAAAGGTCGTGGCCGCGCCGGTCACGACGCCCCATTGGAGCAGCAGCAGGGCGTCGGAGAACAGCGGATTGCCGAGTCGGGGCCAGGGTGGGCTGGTCCAGACCATCTCGGCGAGGCCGGCCAGCGCCCAGACGAGCAGTCCGGCGTGAACCAAGACGAGCAGGAGCGCTACCGAGCGATCAGCGAGCCCGAGCATCCGCCGTTCCTCCCGCTGCCAGGATAGACCAGAGGGCCGGCCTCGGCCCGGCGTTTCGCGACCCAGGCGGGCGGCCGCGGCCGCCGCCTTGCCTCAGCGCTGTCCCGAGGCGAGGCGCAACGCCTCTTGCGTACCAGCGGCGCGCTCGGTCGAGCCGGGGTCGAGGGCGCGCATCGCGGCGTACTGGCTGAGGAAGACCTCGCCGGTCAGGTGCTCGAAGAAGTCGGAGCGCCGCAAGCGGTCCATCACCGGCCCCTTGACCTCGGAGAGGTGCAGGCGGACGCCGGCGGTGTCCAGGCGGTCGGCGATCGCCTCCAGGCTTTCGAGCGCGCTGGCGTCGATGAAGTTGACCGCCGGGCACATCAGCACGACGTGCTCGAGCGCCGGGCGCGCGGCGACCAGCTCCAGGATGCGCTGCTCCAGGAAGCGGCTGTTGGCGAAGTAGAGGCTCTCGTCGACGCGCAGCGTCAGCACGGTCTCGCTCTCGATCACCGCGTGGCGCTCGACGTTGCGGAAGTGCTCGCTGCCCGGCACCTGGCCGACCACCGCGGTGTGGGGCCGGGTGGTGCGCCAGAGGAACAGAGCGATCGA
Source organism: Alphaproteobacteria bacterium (assembly GCA_030433005.1). Classification (GTDB taxonomy): domain Bacteria; phylum Pseudomonadota; class Alphaproteobacteria; order Kiloniellales; family DSM-21159; genus Tistlia. The sequence goes on along the minus strand of JAUILQ010000032.1, from coordinate 5,916 downwards.
CAGCGCGACGCCGGCCAGGATGCCGGCCTCGACGCCGACGCCGAGCACCAGCACGACGGTCGCCGCCATGGCGGCGAAGTCGGCCTTGGAGTAGCGCCAGGTGCGGCGGATCGCGCCGAGGTCGACCAGCGACAGCACGGCGACGACGATGGTCGCGGCCAGCACCGCCTTGGGCAGGAAGTAGAACAGCGGCGTCAGGAAGGACGCGGTCACGGCGATGAAGCCGGCGGTGATGACGCCGGCCAGCGGCGTCTGGGCGCCGGCGGCGAAGTTGACCACCGAGCGGGCGAAGCCGCCGGTCACGGCGTAGCCGCCGGTGACCGCCGCGGCCAGGTTGGCGGCGCCCAGGCCGACCAGCTCCTGGTTCGGGTCGATGCGCTGGCGCCGCTTGGCCGCCAGGGTCTCGGCGACCGAGACGGTCTCGACGAAGCCGACCAGGCTGATCAGCGCGGCCGCCGGCAGCAGCTCCAGCCACAGCGGCGCGTCGAGCGGCGGGACGGTCAGCGGCGGCAGGCCGGCCGGGATCTCGCCGACGATCGAGACGCCGGCCTCGGCGAGGCCGAGGGCGCGCACCGCCAGGATGCTGACGACGACCGCCGCGACCGGTCCGGCCTTGGCCAGGAAGTCGGCGAGCCGCGGGCCCAGGCCGGCGCGCTGCAGCAGCGGCTTGAGGCGGCCGCGCACCCAGAACAGGAAGGCCAGCGCCAGGCCGCCGACCGCCAGGGTCTCGGGATTGGTCTCGCCGAGGCTGCCGGCCAGCGCCGGCAGGATCTCGGCCAGCGACTGGCCGCCGACCGGCACGCCCAGGATGTGCTTCATCTGGCTGAGCGCGATCAGCACCGCCGAGGCGCTGATGAAGCCGGAGATCACCGGGTGGCTCAGCAGGTTGGCGATGGCGCCCAGGCGCAGCAGGCCGAGCGCCAGCAGGAACAGCCCGGAGAGCAGGGCGAGCGCCAGCGCCGCGGCCAGGTACTCCGGCGAGCCGGGGGCGGCCAGCTGGCCGACCGCCGCCGCGGTCATCAGCGAGACCACCGCGACCGGCCCGACGGCCAGGGTCCGGCTGCTGCCGAACAGCGCGTAGGCGACCAGCGGCAGGATCGAGGCGTAGAGCCCGACCTGCGGCGGCAGCCCGGCGAGCAGGGCGTAGGCCAGGCTCTGCGGGATCAGCATGATGGTGACGATGACTCCGGCCAGCAGGTCGCTGGCCAGGTCGTCGCGGCGGTAGGTCCTGAGCCAGGTCAGGGCCGGGAGGAGGCGGTCGGGATCGATCTTCATGGTCTGTTGGTCGTGTCGCCCGGCGGCGTGCCCTCACCCGAGAGCCGCCGTGTGGCGTCTTTCGGATGACGGGCGGCCGCAGGCTCCTAGGCCTGCTTCTTCTCGCCGGCGCCGACGAAGTCGCAGGCCTGCTGGGCCTCGTGGGCGCCGGGCTCGTGGGGCAGGGTCTCGGGCGCGGCGAGCCACTCGCGGCCCTTGAGCAGCAGGTCCCAGTAGATCGTCGGCAGCAGCTTCTCCTTGAGCAGCCAGGCGAGGCGGCTCGGCCGGGTCGGCTCGATGAAGGGGAAGGTCGGCAGCAGCTTGCCGCCGTAGCCGAACTCGGCGAGCACGATCTTGCCGCGCTCGACGGTCAGCGGGCAGGAGCCGTAGCCGTCGTAGATCGCGCGCGGGCCGCGGCCGTCGAGCACGGCCAGCACGTTCTCGGCGACGACCGGGGCCTGCTTGCGCACCGCGGCGGCGGTCTTGGCATTGGGCGCCGAGCAGGCGTCGCCGAGGCCGAAGACATTGCCGTGACGGACGTGCTGCAGCGTCTCGGGGCTGACCTCGATCCAGCCGGCGGCGTCGGCGAGCGGGCCGTGGCGCACGAAATCCGGAGCCGTCTGCGGCGGGCAGACGTGGATCATGTCGAAGGACTTCTCGACCCGCTCGGTGGCGCCCTCGGCGTTCTTCACCTCGAACCAGGCCTTTTTGGCCGGACCGTCGACCGCCTTGAGGTTCGAGTTGAAGCAGAGCTGGGCGCCGTAGCGCTCGACGTAGCTCATCAGCGGCGGCACGAAGGCGGCGACGCCGAACAGCACGGCGCCGGCGCTGTCGAACTCGACCTCGATGTCCTTCAGGCGGCCCTGGCGGCGCCAGTGGTCGCAGGCCAGGTACATCGCCTTCTGCGGCGCGCCGGCGCACTTGATCGGCATCGGCGGCTGGGTGAAGAGCGCGCGGCCGCCCTTCAGCGCCTGCACCAGCTCCCAGGTGTAGGGCGCCATCTCGAAGCGGTAGTTCGAGGTGACGCCGTTGCGGCCCAGGGTCTCCTTGAGGCCGTCGACCGCGCTCCAGTCCAGCTTGATGCCGGGGGCGGCGACCAGCGTGCGGTAGGCGAGGCGCTCGCCGTCCTCGAGCACGACCTCGTTGCGCTCCGGCTCGAAGGCGGCGGCCGCGGCCTTGATCCAGTGCGCGCCCTTCGGCATCACCGAGGCCATCGGCCGCTCGGTCTCGGCGCGGCGGAACACGCCGCCGCCGACCAGGGTCCAGCCGGGCTGGTAGTAGTGCCGCTCGGCCGGCTCGACGATCGCCAGGCGGAGGCCCGGGCGGCGCCGGAGCAGGCCGGCGGCCGCGGCGATGCCGGCGGTGCCGCCGCCGACCACCACGACGTCCCAGGGCTTGCCGCCGCCGCGCGCGGGGCCGGGTGCCGTCGGCAGCGTCACGACCTCGGCGCCGCCGGTCGGCGCCGCGGCCTCGGCCGAGCGCCAGCGCGCCTCGAGGCGCGGGCGCAGCGAGTCCAGCTCGTAGCCGGCCGCCGCCGTGGTCTCCAGCACCGCCTGCGGGGACAGGTGGCCGGCCTCTGCCAGCGCCCAGAGCGTCGCCGAGCGGGTGCCGGTGCGGCAGAAGGCGAGCACCGGGCCCTTCATCTCGGCCAGCGCCGAGGCGAAGGCGGCGACGTCGAGGTCGGTGACCTTGCCGGAGACGACCGGCAGGTGGCGGAAGGCGAGGCCGGCGCCGCGCGCCGCCTCGGCGATCCGCGCGGCACTCGGCTGGTCGTCGGACTCGCCGTCCGGGCGGTTGCAGACGACCGACTGGAAGCCCTGGGCGGCGACGATGCCGAGGTCGGTCTCGGCGAGCTGCGGGGAAACCGAGAGGAAGGGCGTCAGACGCCGGATCTTTTCCAAGGGTCAGTCCTCCTGTTGGCAGCGACGCCGCGATGGATGGCGGCCCGCCTGCCGCGCGGACGGGGGGAAGGCGTCCGCGGCGGCGAGGCGGGCCGCCGGCGCCGCGCGCCGGTTCCGGGGCACGGCGAGGGGGAGCGGCGGTCCTGGGAGCGGGGTGTCGGCGCGCCGGGTCCTAGAGCGCGTCGACCGGGATCTTCAGGTAGCGCACGCCGTTGTCCTCGGCCGGCGGCAGGTGGCCGGCGCGCATGTTGACCTGCACCGAGGGCAGGATCAGCACCGGCATCGCCAGCTTGGCGTCGCGCGCGGTGCGCATGGCCACGAAGTCCTCCTCGCTGACGCCGTCGCGCACGTGGATGTTCTTCGCGCGCTCCTCGCCGACCGTGGTCTCCCAGACGTAGGCGTCGCGGCCCTCGGCCTTGTAGTCGTGGCAGAGGTAGAGGCGGGTCTCGGCGGGCAGCGACAGGACCTTGTGGATCGAGCGGTAGAGCGTCGCCGCGTCGCCGCCCGGAAAGTCGCAGCGCGCGGTGCCGAAGTCGGGCATGAACAGCGTGTCGCCGACGAAGGCGGCGTCGCCGATCACGTAGGTGACGCAGGCCGGCGTGTGCCCGGGCGTGTGCATGACCCGCGCGGTCAGCCCGCCGATGCGGAACTCCTCGCCGTCCTTGAAGAGATGCTCGAACTGCGAGCCGTCGGTGCGCAGGTCCTTGGCGTTGAAGACCTGCTTGAAGGTCTCCTGCACCTTCGCGATGTGGGCGCCGATGCCGGTGGTGCCGCCGAGGCGCTCCTTCAGGTAGGGCGCGGCGCTCAGGTGGTCGGCGTGGGCGTGGGTCTCGAGCAGCCAGTCGACGCTGAGGTCCTCGGACTCGACGTAGTCGATCACCGCGTCGGCCGAGGCCGTCGAGGTGCGCCCCGACTTGGGGTCGTAGTCCAGAACCGAATCGATGATCGCGCAGCAGCGGCTGTCGGGGTCGACGACGACGTGGGTCGCCGTGAAGGTGGCCTCGTCGAAGAAGCTCTTGACCTGGGGCTTCACCAGCACCGGAACGTGGCTCGTCATGGTCTCGCGTCCTCCCGCATCAGGATCTCGAACCTGCATATGTGCATAGGTATCGAAATATGAATATGTCAGAGCCGATTTTTCTCCTCGGCCTCGCTCTTGGTGCGGGACGATAGGCGGGCATCGGGATGCCCGCCTTGAGGAAGATCAATCCTTGCGGGCGTTTCCCGCAGGCGGCAGGAAGGGGCCTCTAGATCGGCAGTCCGACGTAGTTCTCGGCCAGCGTGGTCAGCGCCGCCTCGCTGGACAGCACGTACTCCAGCTCGGCCTGGCGGACGCGGTCCTCGAAGGCCTGGTCGGGGCCGAAGTTGTGCAGCATCGAGGTCATCCACCAGGAGAAGCGCTGGGCCTTCCAGATGCGCGCAATGGCGCGCTCGGAATAGGCCGCCAGGCCGGCGTCGCTGCCCTCCTTGTAGTGCTCGATCAGCGCGTCGGAGAGATAGCGCACGTCGGCGACCGCCAGGTTCAGGCCCTTGGCGCCGGTCGGCGGCACGATGTGCGCGGCGTCGCCGGCCAGGAACAGGCGGCCGTGGCGCATCGGCTCGGCGACGAAGGAGCGCATGGGCGTGACGCCGACGTCGGTGACCTCGCCCTCCTGGACGAGGTGCCCCGCGTCGCCGAGGCGCAGGCGCAGCTCCTCCCAGATGCGCGGCAGCGGCCACTCCTCCAGGTCCTCGTCGGGCCGGCACTGGATGTAGAGCCGCGAGACCTCGGGGGAGCGCATCGAGTAGAGCGCGAAGCCGCGCGGGCTGCGCGCGTAGATCAGCTCGTCGGAGGCCGGCGGCGCCTTGGCCAGGATGCCGAGCCAAGCGAAGGGATAGGTCCGCTCGTAGAAGGTCAGCGCGCCGGCCGGCAGCGAGGCCCGGCAGACGCCGTGGAAGCCGTCGCAGCCGGCGATGAAGTCGCAGGCCAGCTCGTGGTCCTCGCCGTCCTTGCGGTAGGCGAGGCGGGGCGTCTCGCCCGAGCCCTCGGCATAGCCGAGCGGCGTGACCTCCTCGGCCTCGAAGACCAGCGGCAGGTCCTGGGCGAGGCGCGCGGCGATCAGGTCCTTGGTGACCTCGGTCTGGCCGTAGACCGTGACCTTCTTGCCGCCGGTCATCGCCGACATGTCGAGGCGCGTGCGCCGGCCGTCCAGGCAGATCTCGACGCCGTCGTGGACCAGGCCCTCGCGCGCCAGGCGCCCGCCGACGCCGATCTCGCCCAGCAGGTCGACGGTGTGCTGCTCGAGCACGCCGGCGCGGATCCGGCCCTCGACGTAGGCGCGGTCGCGGCGCTCCAGCACCACCGCCTCGATGCCGTGCCGTGCCAGCCGCTGGGCCAGCACCAAGCCCGCAGGCCCGGCGCCGACGATGCCGACCTGGGTACGCTGCCTCGCCATCGGAGCCCCCTCCCGCCGCGTCTTGTTGTCATGTCAACATGCCCGATGCGGCGGCGGGCGTCACGCGCGAAGTGCCGAGAAAGGCCGTAGCTGTCGGGCGGAAAGCCCCCCACACCTCTCCCCGGCCCTCTCCGCTCCCCCAGGGGAGCAGAGAGGGAGGCTCCAGGGTCACCGTCACGCCCTCACGTCGTGGCCCTCTCCGCCCTCCGGGGGGAGAGGGCGGGGCCCGGTCCGAACCGGTAAGATAGCTGACAGATTGGACCGGCAAGATCGTTGACAGGTTTCCTGCTCGGCAAAGGGGGACTTTGCCGATGCCGTTCAAGGAG
>JAUILQ010000031.1 GCA_030433005.1 Alphaproteobacteria bacterium | reverse complement strand
CTCCAGGCGCCCGGTGTCGTTGGCGACCTGCAGGCGCGCCAGGCCGATGCGGTCGACCGCCGCGCGGCGCATGACGAACTCGCCTTCCTGCAGGATCGCCGGCACCTCGCGCGCCGACTCCGGCCCGTAGGCCGCGACCCGGCCGCCGCGGTGGAAGCGCGGCAGGCGCAGGTCGTCGAAGCGCTCCTCGATGTCCTCGGCGTCGTCGTTGATGCCCGAGCGCGAGAAGGCGCCGGTCGCCGCCGCCTCGGCCGCCAGGCGCGCCCAGGCGCTGGCCGCGCCGCGGTCGCCGCCGCGCGCCGCGTCGCGCGCCCGGGCGTAGGCTTCCTGCAGCGCGTCGCGGTTCGCGTTCGCGGTCTCGCGCTGCACCGCCTGCTGGCTCTCGGCGACCCGGCCGGCCAGGCCGGCGTCCAGGCCGGCGGCGGCCAGCGCCGCGGCCAGGGCGCCGACGTCGACCTGCGGCTGCGCCAGCAGGTCGCGGATCTCGGTCAGGCGCTGCAGCTGCGCGTCGGCGACGTCGGCGCCGACGTCGAAGCGCGCCTGCAGGCGCGCCAGCGCCTCGTCGGTCGAGCGCTCGACCGCGGCGAAGCCGGCCAGGCCGGAGCCGTAGACCGCGTCCGCCAGCTGCAGGATCTCGGCGCGCAGCTGCACCGCCTCGCGCGCCGCGGCCTCGTCGCCCTCGTCGAGCGCCTGGGCGACCTGGCGGTTGAACTCCTCCTGGGCCGCCGCGAGCTTCTGCTGCGGGTTCAGCGTCGAGGCGTCGCCGCGCGCCTGGGCGCCGCGCGCCAGGCGGATCTCCTCGGCCAGCGCCCGGCCGCTCGCGATCGAGGCCTCGGCCGTCGCGACGATCGCCAGGATCGCCCGGCGCGCCTGCTCGGCGCCCGACAGCGCCTGGTCGAGCTGCCCGCCGCCGGCGAGCGCCGCCAGCTCCTCGGCGCCGAAGCGCCGCACCGCCGCCAGGCGCTCCAGCGCGAAGCGCCGGGTGATCTGCGCGAGGTCGGCCTCGGCGGCCGCGCCCTCGCGCAGGCGGTCGACGAAGGCCTCGCCGATGTCCGCCAGGGCGGCCGCGGCCGGGTTCTGCAGCTCCAGGATCCGCCGCGCTTCCTCGCGGTCGACCTGGCGGCCGAGGAAGGCGAGCTCGCGCGCCTGCGCCTCCAGGATGCGCAGCCGCCGCTCTTCGGAGAGGCCGAGCTCCTCGGCCGCCTTGCTCAGCGCCTCGTACTTCGTGCGCAGCTCGCCGACGCGCCGCTCCAGCTCGGTCGTCTGCTCGAAGAACAGCGGCAGCCCGTCGATCTCGGCGATCGTCGCCAGGCCCTCGACGACGGCCTCCAGGCTGGCGCCGTTCTCGACCACGCGGCGCATGTCCGCGTCGAGGTTGCGCATCGAGTCGGCGAGTGCCTTGACCGCGAAGAGCTGCGCCTCGCTGGCGTCGTTGAAGACCCGCTTCTGGCCGGCGACCTCGAGCTCGATCTCGCCCGACTTCTCGTTGATCGCGACCCGCGCGCGCTGCGCGCCGATGTCGACCTGCGCCGCCTCGCCGACCGCCTGCAGCGCCTCGGCCAGCTCGCGCAGGAAGCCCACCGAGTTGGCGACGTTGCCGCCGTTGTCGGCCGCGGCGTTGTCGAGCGCGACCAGGCCGCCGCGCAGCAGGCCCTCGGCCCCGGAGTTGGGGCCCACCGTCGGCTTCTGCTTGAAGATCAGGCCGGTCAGCAGGCCGCCGGCGGCGCCGCCGACCAGGCCGCCGATCGGCCCGCCGATCGCCGTGCCGGCGGCCGCGCCCAGGCCGGAGCCGATCAGGCCCGGGGTCGACTTGCCGCCGACCAGCGAGTTGAGCAGGCCGCCGGTCGCCAGGCCGCCGCCGATGCCGCCGAGGTAGCCGCTGAGCGACGTTGAGCCGAGCAGCCCGGCCTGGGAGACCTGGGGGCCGAGGGGTGCCGCCGCGTAGGGGCCGCCCAGCGGGCCCGAGGCCGCGAGCTGCGCCGCCTGGCTCGGCGCGCCGCTGCCGAACAGGCCGGTCGAGGCGCCGAAGCGGTCGATCTCGGCGCCCAGGCCGAAGAAGTCGGTGAGGCCGCCGTAGCCCGGCGCCCCGGGCGTCTGCGTGTAGAACAGGCCGGGTGCGGAGCGGGCGACGCCGGCGACGATCGGCACGACGATCTGCTGGCGCACCAGCTCGGCCGCCAGGTCGGCGACGGTGCGCAGCGCGATGTCCTTGAAGGATTCCCAGACCTCGACGTTCTGGCCCTTCAGCCGGGCGTAGAAGGAGTCCCCCAGGGCGTCGGCGACCCGGTCGCCGACTCGGCCGACCGAGCGCGCGATCTCCTCGCGCTGGTCCTCCAGCTCCTTCAGCCGCGCCTTCGCCGCCTTCGCCGCCGCGTCGGCCTCCAGGCGGTCGCGCTCCTGGCGGTAGCGCCGCAGGATCGCCGCCTCGGCCCGCGCGAACTCCTCGGCCGAGATCAGCTTCTGCTCCAGCAGCTCGCGGTAGCGCGCCAGGTCCCGGTCGCGCTCGGCCTGCAGCAGGTCGAGCCCCTGCAGGCCGGCCACCGTGGCCCGCTCCTCCAGCCGCTCGATCTGCTCGACCAGCTGCTCGTGCTCGCGGGCGCGCTTCTCCGCGGCGCGGGTCGCTTCGTCTGCCGCCTTCTCGGCGGCCTTGCGGTCGAGCGCCGCCTTCTCGGCCCGGAAGCGTTCCTCGACCGCCGCCCGGGCGCGCTCGTACTCCTCGGCGCTGATCAGCTTGGCGTCGAGCTGCTCGCGGAAGGTCGCGAGGTCGCGGTCGCGCTCCGCCGCCAGCTTGGCCAGGCCGTCGAGGCCGGCCGTAAGGTTGGCCTCCTCGATCCGGGCGATCTCCGACAGCACGCTGCTGCTGCTGTCGTCGAGCTTCAGCAGGGCGACGTTCGCCGCGTTGGCCCCGTTCTCGAAGAGGTCGAGCAGCGCCGTCGCCTCTTCGACGCTGCCGGCGAGCTCGATGATGCCGCGGATGTCCTCGCGGCTGACGATCTCGCGCGCCAGCGGGCGAAACGCCGGGTCGGCTTCGCCGAGCGCCGCGACCTTCTCGGCGAAGGACTCGATCGAGCTCTCGCCGCGGACGACCTCGCCGACCAGGTCCTTGATGCCGTTCGTGTTGCGCAGCAGCGCCTGGCGCAGCTCGTCGCTGACGTCGCCGAAGTCGGCGAAGCCGCCGACGAAGCCGCGGGTCGCGTCCTCGAGCGCGCGCTGTAGCCGGATCAGGTCCTCTTCCGCCTGCAGCCGGCCGATCGCGGTGACCTCGGCGGCGAAGGCACGCGCCCCGTCGCGCGCCTCGCGGTAGGCCTCCTTGACGTCGCTCAGCCGTTCGGCGTGCCGGTCGAGCGCGTCATCGGTCGCGCTCGCGGCGTCCTCGACGTTGAACAGCGCGATCGACAGGCCGCCGAACACGGCCGCCGCGGCACCGACCGCGGCGCCGAGCGGGCCGAAGAAGCCGAGCAGCTGCGACAGCTGCTGCGTCGCCGCGACCATCGCGTTCTGGCCGGAGGCGACCTGGACCGCGAAGTCGCCGACCTGGAAACCGGCCTGCTGCGCCGCCGCGCCGAACTGGCGATAGAACGGGGTGCCGCGCTGCGCGGCGCGCGCCGCGTTGGCCGAGGCCGCCGCCGCGCCGTTCAGCCTGGCCGCCGCGGCCTGGGTCTCGGTCGCGGCCTGCCGGGTCGCCGAGGCGACCCCGCGGATCGTCTGCACCTGGCTCGCGAAGGCCGCCTTGGTCCGCTGGATCGCGGCGGCGTGCTCGGCTTCGTTGAGCGCGCCGAGCTTCAGTGCCTGGTTGATCTCGCCCAGCTCGGCCTTGTAGCGCTGCCCGGCGGCGAACAACGGATTGAACTTCGCGCGGATCCGGTCGAGCTCGGCGCCGTAGGCCGAGAGATCGGCCTGCCGCGAGGCGCGCTGCAGCTGCTGGAAGACCTCGCCGCCCTCGTAGCCGAGGCGCCGCAGGGTCGCGAGCGCCTTGTCGACGTCCTCGACGGACACGCGGGCGTAGATGCTGCGCTGCTGCGGCATCGGCACCTCCCGCGGCCCGTCCGGCCGCTGTTGCTATCGAGGATGGAGGGTCGCTAGGCTTTTGCGACCACAACGGAACCGAGGGCCTCGCCATGAGCAGCAAGACGCGCCGCCCGGCCACCTACGTCCTGATGGCCTTCCTGGCCGTGCTGACCGCTTGCATCGGCGCCTTCATGCTGGCCGCGGGCCTGTTCCAGGACGGCGGCTCCGAGATCCTCGTGGTGCACGGCACGCAGGCGCTGGTCGCGGCGGCTCTCTTTGCGGCGGCAGCCGGCGCCATCGGCCTGCTCGGCGAGATCCGCGACCTGCTGCGGCCGAAGCCGGAGGAGAAATGGGAACGGCTGCTCGGCAGCAAGCCGGAGGGCCGGGAGACCACCTTCCGCGGCGTCCCCGCCGTACAGCTGGGCAGTGGCCGCCTGGCGCTGAAGACCCATCTCGGCTGGGCCGCCTTCACCAACGAAGCCCAGGCGGCGCGCTATCTGGGCACTGCCTGACCGCCGAACCGCGTTCGGCTAACCCTCAGTCCGGAGGTGCCGGAATGGCACGGGCTCAGCTGACAGAAGAGATGCTGCGGACGCTGTCACGAGAGAGAGACGTCATCGCGTACACAGCGGGCGTCGACGAACGGGGGATCTACGTCGTCGTCAAGTTTTCGCTGAAGAACGGCGACCGAGCTGTGGTGATCATGCCGACCCCGGTGGCCCTTAACGTGCGAAACAGACTTCGGTTTGAGATACGAAAGCGGCGAATGAAGTCGACCGCAGAGCAAGTCGACGCGTTCTGCGCTGCCCAGGTGGCGCTGGACGAAAGCGATTGGAATGGGAGCAACGCCCATGTCCGGGTCGCTTCGGCCTGCGAGGTGCATGCGTATTCCAACGCGGTCTTTCTCGGTTACCTCATCGACCGGAAGGCTTCGATATGGCAGGCATTTCGTCTGTATCCCTCCATCGCTCAGCCCCTGGTCGACTACGTAACCGAATTTGAGAAGGCTGGCTCCTTGCGGAACCTATCGGCCGGTCCCAAAGGCGGAGACAGCACATCTCGTCACTGAGGTCGGCATTGAAGGGACGGCAACCGCACGCCCCACCTGTAAGGGTTGAATTGGCCGGCCCTCAGCCGTCGATCGGCGGCGCGTCCGGTGACGGTTCCCTGGCGATGACGCTGAAGGTGCAACCGTCCTGGCGCCAAAAGTTGCGCAGGAGACGGTGGATCCAGGGCACCCGGTAGCGCTCCCGGGCGGTGTCGCCGTAGACCATCTCCTGCGCCGCGTTCCAGGAGAGGGTCAGCAGGGCCTGATAGGCCTGCTCTTCGTCGGCCGAGTAGCGATGAAGGCAGGCCTCCGCCTCGGGCAGCTCTTTCTTGCCTTCGTCCACGTCTGCCAACAACTCGAAGTAGCGGCGCTTCATCATGCTGTGGGCGCGCGCCCGGTTCGACAGGTCGAAGGCGAGGTCGAGCGCGCCCAGCACCGTCGCGCTCAGGGCGCAGACGGCGATGATCCAGGGCGCCAGCCCGAGCTCTGCCAGTAGTGCCGCGAAGGGCGCCGCGCCCGTCACGATCACGCCGAAGATCAAGGTGCGGTGCACCTTGTCCAGGAAGCCCTCGCGCACCGAATGGTAGCGCGCGTTCATCAGGGCGTTGACGCGGAAGTCGTTCAGCTTCTTCCCGGCGGCCGCGGCGGTGGAAACTGGTTCGGCGTCGGGCGGGGCGGGGGGCTCGGGGGCCTTGGCGTCGGGCGCGGGCTCGGCGGCCTCGGCGCCGGTGGCCTTGGTGGGTTTGTCGACCATGATCCCTCCTGCATCCTCTCCCCTCCGGTTGTAGATCTGGAGGGCAATTCAATACCACGTGGCCCGAAGGTAGCCTACCCTCGCGCCGACTTGCTCTCGGCCTCCGTTTCGGCCGCCTTGCGCTCCGCCGCCCGCACCCGGCCGAGCTGCGCGGCGAGCACCGAGAAGGCTTCCATCGCCAGCACCGGCTGCTCGGCCGCGCCGCCGGGCAGCGGCAGGTGGCGCAGGGTCTCACCGCCGCAGTCCTCCCAGAGCTGGACGAAGGCCAGCAGCTCGTCGGGCACCAGCCAGCGCGGGTGCACCGTGACCAGCGGCCAGCCGGCGTCGGCCAGCTCGAGCGCGTCGTCGCGCAGCGGCCGCTCCGGCGTCATCCTGGCCGGCTCGTCCGCGAGCGGTTCCTCGGCCTCCGCCTCTGCCGAGCCGTCTTCCGAGGTCTCGCCGCCGCCCTCGAACTCGTCGAAGAGCTGCGGTCGCGCCAGCCACACGACGGCGAGCCTCAGTTTTTTGCCGTGGCCTCGCGCAGGTAGATCAGCCCGTTGAGGCGCAGGCCGATCGCCTGCAGGTCGCTGTCGCTGAGCAGCTCCAGCTGCGCGGCGCGCGCCAGGCCGTCGGGCCCGAAGGCGAGCTCGGGCAGCGGCCGGCTGCGGCGGTCCAGGCCCTGCCAGGCGACCAGGAAGCGGCGCGGCGCCTCGACCGCGAAGAGGTCCTGCCACAGCCGGTCGTCGCTCAGTGCCTGGCGCAGCGGCTGGTAGCCGCCGGCGAGCGCCGTCTCGCGCTCCTCGTAGTCGCGGCTCGCCTCGGCGAGCTCGAGGTCGAGCTCCAGCGCCGTCAGCTGGTAGGCGCCGAGCTCGCCGGCGGCGGCCCGCTTGAGCAGCGCCAGGCGCCGCTCCTCCCAGTCCAGGCCGGCGACCTCTTTCTGCGACGCCTTGATCGCCTCGCCCAGGGCCTCGGGCCCGATCTCCCGCGCCCGCTTGCCCATCGCCGCGGCCACCGGCTCGATGCGCCGCAGCGCCTGGCCGAGCTCGGTGAAGCGGTTGAGCGCGGCGAGCGCACCGGCGCGCGCCTCGGCGTCGCCCGGGCCCGAGAGCAGCGCCTCGATGCCCTGGCGGTAGAGCCGGCCGCGCCGGCGCCAGTCGAGCACGACGCCGCCCTCGGCGGCGATCGCGCGCTCGAGCTTGGCGCGGTCGACGCGGCCCGGCACCTTGACCTGGAAGACCTGGCCGTCGCGCGGCTCGACCGTGACGGTCCCGCCGACGACCAGGTCCTGGCCCTTCTCGATGACCTCGCTCATGGAGTCCCTTCCTCCTCTCGCGGTTACTAGGCCCGCTCGGCGCCGACCCGCTTGGGTGGCCGGGCGGGGGAGCGGGCCGGCGCCGAGGGCGTCGGAGACGCCCTTCGCAATCGACCCCTTCCCCTACCAGTGGCAGATGAAGGCCGCGGCGTCGGGGCCGAGGCCGCGGAACGGCAGCGCCTCGCCGGCGTAGGCGCCGATGTCCGTGTCCGACGGGTTGCCGGAGTAGACCAGGCGCGGCACCGTGATCGCGATGCGGTTGCCGGCGGTGTTGCCGTAGCGGATCGCCAGGGCCTGCTCGGTGTTGGCCAGGAACTGGCTCAGCGTGTTCCGCGTCGAGATCGCCTCCTTGTAGAGCGACAGGCTGCCGCCGGTCTGGCGCCGGGTGACGACCGCCGGGCCGACGCCGTAGGTCTCGCGCGGGTCGTCGGCCTGCTCGACCGTGTTGGCCAGGTCCAGGCTGAAGGTCCGCAGCCGCGTCGAGACGCCGCCCAGCGTGCAGACCGCGTTGCGGAAGGCCGGCGCCTTGGTCGCGTCGAAGGCCGCCCCGGTCGGCCGCGTCACCGCGGTCGGCGCCGCCGCCAGCATGCCGCGCAGGTCGAAGGTCATCAGCGGCACCTGGTCGCGCTGCAGCTGCAGGCTCATGTTGCCGGCCGCGCCCAGGACCTTGTGCAGGATCGAGTCCAGCGCCGACTTGCGGCTGTTGAGGTAGGCGTAGAGCGAGGCGGTCACTAGGTCGATCGACGCGCCGCCGTAGAGCACGTTGATCGGCACCGAGTACTCGCTCGTGTTGTCGGTGGGCGTCGACCAGTCGGCGTCGACCGTCACCTCGTCGCCGTCGATCGCGACGATCGTGCGGGTGTCGCCGTTGGCTTCGCCTGCGGTGATCGTGATCGGCATGCCGATCTGGACGGCACTGGCGTCGTCCAGCGTCAGCACCCGCGCGCCGCCGGCCGAGGCCGTTCCGGTGATCGCGCTCGAGGTCGTCGTCTCGGCCAGCGCGCAGGCCTTGAGCAGCGGGCCGGCCTCCGGCGCGGTGCCGGCGGTGCCGGAGCCCTTGAGGCGCGCGGAGACGCCCGGGATCGTGACGCCGCCGCCCAGCACCGTCGGCTCGCCGGCGTCGATGCTGCTGCGGTGCTCGTTCTCGGCCTGGTCGACCGCGAAGTCCGGCGAGACGCGCAGGTTCTCGCAGGCGACCGCGTTGCTGCCGGCGGTCGGCGTGGCGTCGGTGCCGGAGGTCGTCTCCGACTTCGCCGTCAGCAGGCGGTTCTGGGTCAGGTAGTCGGTCATCGGTGGATGCTCCTCTCAGGCGCGGCCGGCGGTGCCGGTCGTCGCGGGCCGGTCGTCGCGGGCCCGGTTGGGTCAGGAGGCCGGCTTGCCCGGGCCGGCGCCCTTCGCGCCCTCGGCCTTGGCGGCCTTCGGCTTGTCGGCGCCGGCCGTGGTCACGCCGCGCGGCGCCGCGGCCGCCTTGGCGATCTCGCCCTCGGCGGCGCGCGCCTTGCGGCGGGCCTCCTCGGGGCTGTCGGTCGGGTAGAGGGCGGAGCGGGGCGCGGGCGCGACGCGGCGCGCCAGGCCCTGGGGCTTGGTGTCGGGCATCGATCTCTCCTTGGGGATGGGCCGAACGGCGTTCGGCGGGCGGCGCGGCCGGGCGGCCGCTAGATCAGGCTGGTCGGGTCGTCTTCGTCGGTCTCGAAGTCGACCTCGAAGGTCAGGTCGATCGAGGCGACGTAGCGGCCTTCGCGGCTGAGGTAGAGGTCGCTGCCGCCGGCCCAGACCAGGTTGCAGGCCTTGCCGCCGAGCGTCGGGTCGGCGAGCAGCACCTTGGCGGTCTCGGCCATCTTCGCGCGCAGCTCGGCCTTGAGCGCGGCCTCGTCGTCGTCGGTCAGCGCCAGCGAGACCGTCAGCTCCCAGCGCCAGCCGTCGCGGCCGGTCTCGGCCGGCAGCGGCTCGAAGGCGCCCGAGCGGATCTCCAGGCCCGGCAGCTTGCTCTCGGGCAGGCTGTCGGCGGGATCGACGACCAGCGTCGTGATCCCGGTCACGCCGCCGGCGGCGATCTCGAAGGCGTCCAGCACCTCGCTGAAAGCGTCGCTCATCGGCTCAGCTCCTGGGTCCAGTAGTCCGCCAGGCGCTGCGGGAAGCTGCGCTCGACGTCGCGGAACACGCCCTGCAGGTCGTACTGCTTCGGGATCGTCACCGAGCGCACCAGCACGCCCAGGATCGTCGAGCGGTTGCCGCGCTTCTTCTTCTGGACGATCAGCGCGCGGCCGCCGGAGATCGGCTGGACGTAGATGTCCTTCGCCGCCTCGGGATCGCTGACGAACTGGCGCAGCGTCGCGCGCGTCCGGTTGAGGCCGCGCCGGCTGTAGCCGCCGCTGCGGGTGCGCGCGAAGCCCGGGTTGGGGATCAGCAGGAAGCGGCCGCGCTTCGGCCGCACCGTCTCGCCGCGACCCAGCAGCTCGACCAGGTCGATGACTTCGCCGCTCTCGGTGCGCTTGCGCGCCTTCGAGAAGACGATGCCGGCCTCGACCTCGGCGCCGTCCCGGTAGGTGCGCGAGCGCACCGCGCTCGACAGGCGCCGGCCCGGCGTGCCGCTGCGCACCGCCTGGCGGTAGCCCTCGAGCAGCAGCTTCGTCGTGTCGACGATCGCCCGGCCGCGCGCCCGGGTCAGCGCCTCGCTCTCGTCGCGGATCATCCGCGCGAAGTCACCCTGGATCGTCAGGCCGGCGCGCAGTGCCATCAGCTGACCGCCTCGCGCAGGCCGAGCAGCCAGACCGTCTCGTCCGCGTTCTGCTCGACCGTGCGCACCGTGTAGCCGGTGCCGGCGATCGTCAGCACGTCGCCGTTGTCCGGCTCGCTGACGCCGATCGCGGCCAGCGCCGCGACCGGGATCTCGGCGCGCGGCCGGTCGGCCTCGATCTGGGCGCCGAGCTCGCCGGCCAGGCCGCCGGCGGCCCGCTCGCCGGAAAGCCGCGGGTTGTGCAGCAGCGCGCCGTCGGCCAGCGTCTGCGCCGCCCCGCCGGCGTGGCTGTAGGTCGTCGCGCCGGCGCGCCGGAAGCGCCGGCCCACCCGCTCCGCGACCCGCGCCGCCCGCTCGTCCCAGCTCGCCATCGCGGACCTCCCAGCGTTGGGACCAGGGTGCGGGGTGAGCCTTGCCGCAGCCGCCGGCGGATCCGGCGGCTCCGGAAAGGGGAGGGCGGCCGTGGCCGGCCGCCCTCCGAACGGCGCCTGCGGTCAGGTGCGGCGACCACTGAACAGGGCGTCGCACTGCGTGCAGACGTAGAGCGGGTAGCTGTACATCTCGACGTCGGCCCACATGTCGCGGTCCTTGTCGCGCACGACCCAGGTGTAGCGGGGACGCCCGAGCGTGTTGACGAACTCGAACCGCTCGGCGGGCGACCAGGCCCGCTGGAAGATCCCGGCGCCGACGGGGAAGAACTTCACCTTGTCCGTCGGCACCGCGACCGTGGTGTTGTCGTCGGTGCCCCGGTAGTTGGCCCAGGTGATGTCGCCGAAGTCGAAGGTCTTCCAGGCCGTGCCCTTGCGGAGCTCGCGCGCCTCCTGCTGGTTGAGGAAGGTCTCGCGGACCTCGCTGTGCCCGGTGAAGTCGTCCCAGAAGTTGTCGCCGGCGAGGCCGACGATCTGGACGCCGGGGCCGCCCCGACCCTTCAGCGCGCGACTGGTGCCCCGGACCACCGCGTTGCACTTCTTGCGCAGCACGCCAGAGCCCGGCGACGCGTTGTCGAGGTCGAAGTCGATCTCGGTCGGCAGGGACTGGCCGAACTCGGTCGCCCAGTTGAACAGCGTCGAGCCGTCGGCATCGAGCATCTTGCCCTGGATGGCGCCGAGCGCGTAGTGCTCCCGGGTCAGGTTCATGTCGTCGCCCAGGATCTTCTGCCGGGAGGCGATCTCGTCCTGGAGCTGCATCAGCTCCGTCTCCTTGCCGAACGCCCGGATGTCCTGCAGCTCGTCGGCGTAGATCGTCGAGGACTCGGCGATCCGGACCGTCGCGAAGTTGCGCGCGTTGCGCAGGTTGCTGCCGCGGGCCGTGGGCGGCGCGCCGCGCGGGGTGGTCGGGATGATGCGCGGGCCGTCGCCGCGGTCCTCGATCCAGATACCCTTGGTGCGAACCGGCTTGTCGACGAACAGACCGGGCATGCCGTCCAGCGCCTGCGGCACGAACTCCATGCGGTCGATCGCCTCGGTCATCGTGACGGCGTTGAAAGCGTCGCCGCTGAAGACGTCCATCGTGAGAGGCATCGGAAGGTCCTTTCCTGTGGTTGGCGACGCCTCAGCGGGCCGCGATGTTGAGGGCTTCGAGCTCGGCGAGCGCGGCCGCCTTCTGGGCGTCGGTGATCCCCGACGGCCAGACCAGCAGGTCGGCCTTCACCTCGGCGAGCCGGTGCACGACCGTGCAGGCGGCCGCCGCCGCGGAGGCGTCGGTCTTGCCGAACAGGATCGCCGCGGCGACCTCGGTGCCGTCGGTCCCGGCGGGATCCAGCTGGGCGTACTGCTCGCCGTCGTTGACGACCGTCACCGTGAAGGCGTCGCCGACGATGAAGTCGGTGCCGCCGTCGGCGATCGTGAACTTGATCTCGCCGTCGAAGGCCACGGCGACGACCGCCGTGCCGATCTCGACGCCCAGCGGGTTCTCCACCCGGAAGGTGCCGACGTTGCTGCCCGGCTCGACGCAGACGACGCGGTAGTCGCCGGCCATCGCGCCGTCGGCGGCAGCCGGGGTCGCCAGGGTCATGACGCCGTTGCCGGTGTTGCCGGCGTCGGCGGTGCGCGAGACCGAGTCGAGCGTCGGCGTGACACCCAGGACCGTGCCGGCCTCCAGGTCCTCGCCCGACTTCAGCGTCGCCGCCTTCCGGGACAGGAAGCCGTTCGCCTCGGACTGCAGGAACGCGCCGTCGTGGTAACTCTCGGAAATCAGGGTCATGTTTCCGTTCTCCTGCTACGCCAGCGGCCTCAGTTGAAGCTGCGCGGCTTGTTGACCTTGGCGACCGAGCGCCCCCAGCCGTGGGGGTCGTCCTTGTCGCCGCTCATGCGGCCGCCCGGCGCCACCGGCCCGGCGCCCTGCGTCTCGATGCGCTCGCCGAGCGAGGCGCCGGCCTTGGGCATCGTCTCCAGGCGCTTGATCGCCTGGCGCGGGGTCAGGCTGGTGTCGCAGACCAGCGTCAGGGCCATGGCCTCGCGACCCTTCGCCGCCTTGTGCGACAGCACCGCCGCCACGCGGGCGTGGGCCGCGTCAACGCAGGCGGTCGCGTAGGTTCGCGCCGCCCGGCGCGCGCTGCGAGGCAGGGCGCCCTCCGCCCGCCGGACGCGGGCGGCAGCGGCGGCCATGGCCGGGTCCTCCTCGTCCTCGCCAGAGGCGTCCATGTCCTCCCCGTCGTCGTCGGAGTCCTCCTCCGCCGCGGCCTCGGACTCGGCCGCCTCGGACTCGGCCTTCTCCTTGTCCTTGTCCTTCTCGGCCGCGGTCTTCTCGGCCTCGGACTGCTCGGACGTGGTCTCCGCCTCGGCCCGCGAGCCGCCGCGGAGGCCGAGCGTGCTCAGGATGCTCATGCTCACCTCACTGCTTGGGGTTTGCCGGCGGGCTTGCCGGCGGACTCGCCCGGTGCCCGTCTCGCGACGGGTCAGGCCGAACCGCGTTCGGCGGTCAGCTTGCGGGCGAACTCGGCGGCCGCGTCGAGCGGGAAGGCGACGGCGTCGATCAGCCCCGCCTCCTTCGCCTCGTCGGCCAGGTAGACCTGCGCCTCGGTGGCCCGCACCCGGGCCTCCTCGAGGCCGCGGTTGCGCGCGACCGCGGCGACGAAGCGGCCGTAGAGCGTGCCGATCTCGGCCTGCAGGCGCTTGCGCACGGCCTCGGGCAGCGGCTCGTAGGGGTTGCCGTCGCTCTTGTGCGCGCCTTCCTGGATGAAGGTCACCTTGAGGCCGGCGGCCTCCAGCATCGCCGACATATCGACGTGCATCAGCAGCACGCCGATCGAGCCGATCTGCGCCGCCGGCGGCGCGATGAACTGGTGCGCCGCGCAGCCCAGCCAGTAGGCCGCCGAGCAGGTCGTCTCGTTGCCCAGCGCCCAGATCGGCTTGGCCGCGCGCGCCCGGTGGATCTCCTCGGCGCAGGCCTCGCAGCCGGCGACCTCGCCGCCGGGGCTGTCGATATCGAGCAGGATGCCCGTGACCGCGTCGTCCTGCGCCGCCGCTCGGATCTTGCGGATCAGGCCGTCGTAGCCGGTCATCCCGCTGTAGGGGTCCAGGTGCCCGAAGCGGTGCACCAGCTCGCCCTCGATCGGGATGATCGCCATGCCCGAGCGCGGGTCGAAGTCGAAGACGCGCCGCGGCGCGGCCTCCTGCTCGCCGACCCACTCGCCGTCGTCCCAGGCGCGGGCCCGGGCCGCGCCGAGCAGCGCGCGACGGCGCGCCTGGCGCTCGGCGCGCAGGCGCTCGCCGCCCGGTGCCGCGCGCTCGACCGGCAGCCCGACGCCGGCCAGGTCGGCCAGCTCGAAGGAGGCCGGGCCGAGCCGCCCGTCGAGCGCCTCGACGACGCGACGCGCCGCCGTCGGCTCGATCAGCTGCGGCCGGTCGAAGATCCGCGACGCGACGCGCCGCAGCTGGGGTGCCGTCATGATGGTTCTCCGATGGAGATGTCTCGTGGCGGGCAGTGCTAGGCTCCTCCCGGGCATCCAGGAGGCAGGCATGGCAGACCGCGATGCATGGGCGCGTTTTCGCGATGGCGCCGCCGGCGTGTTCTCTGTCCTGAGCGGCCTGGCAGCGGTCGCCGTCCCGATCGTCGCGATCTACATCGGCAACGATTTCGCTGCCGCGATGAAGGACCGCGATCTAGAGGCGCGGGTGCTCGAGCTGGCGGTTGAAGTGCTCCGAGACGAGCCGAGTCCTGAGACGCAATCTCTAAGGCGCTGGGCCATCGAAACCATCGACGAAAGCTCGATCGTCGAGCTGCCGGAGGCAGCTAAGGAAGAGCTCACGCGGTTCCCGAGCGTCTCACTCGAGATCACCGGATTGAGCGAGGGCTACTGCCGCGACCTGATCGATCGGTTCAGCGAAGATGATTGGGGTGTGGCCAGCTTGCGCCGTCGGATCGTCGAGTGCCTGATCCTCGAACACATTCCACTGCCTCCCTGGCGCTAAGGCCGCCTTCGCTTGGATCCGCTCTGCGGGATCCGCGAGCGGCCCTCTGGCCGACGGCCCTGCCGGCCGCCGCCGCGGCGCCAGGCGAAGCTGCCGCCGCCCTCCTGCTCGCTGCTGCGCTCCTCGACCGCGACCTCGCCCGGCTCGGGCAGGCCCAGGCTCTCGCGCTTGCGCTGCTCGACCGCGCGCTGCTCGAGCACCTCCTCCCAGTCGAGGCCCTGCTCGGCGGTCTCCTGCTCCAGGGTCGACAGGCCGGCGTCCATGCGGATCTGGCTGGCGCCGGCTTCCTTGGTCGGGTCGACCCAGCCGCGCGGCGCACCCAGCCAGCGCCCGGCCGTGTAGGCCGCCGGCGCCTCGTAGAGTGCCGGCGCGCCGGCCGGCAGCTCCAGGCGCCCCGCCTCGATCGCCTCCTCGAGCACGGCGAGCAGCACAGGCCCGCCGAAAGCGCGGCCCATCGTGATCAGCTCGTAGCTGATCGCCTTCCAGGCCTCGAGCATGGCCGCGCGCTCGGAGGAGTAGTTGGTGTTCCGATAGTCGCGGCTGATCTGGCTGGGGTTGAGCCCGGTCGCCGCCGCCAGGTTGCGCAGGCCCAGGCCGACGAAGTCGCCGGCCTCCTTGTTCGGCCGGCTCGCCGTCGGCCAGTTGATCCTGTCGCCGGTCGGCAGCACCGGGATCCGCACGCCGTTCAGCCGGACCGGGGCCTTCTGGTAGTAGCCGGCCCGGTAGTCGTCGAGCGTGTCGAGCGAGTCGGCGCTCTTGTCCTCCAGCGCCTCGGCGACGACGTCGGCCGGCAGCGAGCTTTCGATGAAGGCGGCCAGCACCGCGTTCGCCACGGCGGCCTGCATCTCGTAGGACTCGTAGCGGCTGTTCATCTTCAGCCGCTTGAGCACCGGCGCGAAGGGGCTGACGCCGCGCGCCTGGCCCGCCTCCTCGACGCGGAAGCCCTGCAGCATCTGCGGCCGGCCCCAGGGCAGCTCGCGCTCGACGTACTGCCAGCCGAGCTCGGCGCCGATCAGGCCCTCGTCGGCGGGGTGCACCTGGCGCACGTGCCAGCCGATCGCCTCGCCCAGCTCGCCGAGCTCGACGCCGCCGCGGCGGTAGAGCGTGTCGCCCTCGTCGTTCGGGTTGGAAACCCGCTCCGGGTGGATCGGCTGGACGCAGGTCCGCCACTGGGCGGCCGGGTAGCGCGCTTCGCCGCGCCAGGCCAGGCGGGCGAACCAGTCGCCGTCGATCAGCCGATGGCGAAGGTTGAGGCCGACCAGGCCGGCGGCGTCCATGCGGCGCCCGGCGTCGAGCCAGTGGCCCGGTCCGAAGGCGATCTCGTTCCAGATGGTCTCGATCTGCCGGCCCAGCTCGTCGGCCTGCTCGACCTCGATGCCGAGCGCGCGCCGGCTCGGCTTCGAGGAGAAGCGGAAGTGTGCGCCGAAGACGCTGTTGACGAAGGTCGAGACGGTTCCCGCCGCCCAGCCGTCGTTGCGCACCAGGTCGTCGATCCGCGCGCCGAGGCGCCGGCGCGTGCTCTCCAGCGCGCCGTCGACCGTGTAGCTCGGCGGCTGCCAGGAGCCGAGCTCCTGGCTCGAGGGGTCGGCCGCCTCGAAGGGCCCGATGCGCCCCTCGCCGGCGAGCCCGGCCCGGGCACGCGGCCGCCCGCTCGACAGCGGCTGCCCCGTCGTCGGGTGTACCAGGCCGCGGGGGGAGTCGCCGGCGGCCATCAGAAGCGGATCCCGATCGCGCGGCCGATGCGCTTGCCGCCGGCCTCGCGCTTCAGCTGCGCCACGTAGCCGCGCAGCTGCTCGGCGGTGACCTGGTTGAAGGTGATGCTGCGCCCGTCGGCGTCGCGCACCTCGACCTCGCGCTGGCCGAGCTCGAGGTCGTGCAGCGCGGCCTCGGCTTCCGCCAGGCGCTCGGCGACAGTGGCCATGGCGGCCTCCTCTGGTCCTGGCTAGTCCTGGGCGTTGAGCGCCGCCAGGCGCGACGCGCGGCCCGGCTTGGCGGGCGCCGCGGCCGGCTCGGGTGCCGAACCGCGTTCGGCGGGCGCGGCCGGAGCGGCCGGTTGGGCGCCGGCGCGCATCAGGTCCTCGAGGTCGGCGGCCGGGCCGTCGGGGCCCTCGGGGAAGCGCCGCGCCTCCTCCTCGTCCCACTGGCTCTCGGTCCAGCGCGACCAGCCGAGGTAGATCGCGATCGCGGCGCCGTAGATCTCGGTGTCGAGCACCTCGTCGCGCTGCGCCGGGTCCTTCTCCCACTGCCAGCGCTCCAGGCCGTCGCGGGTCTTCTTCTTGACCCGGCGGTGGCTGGTCAGCTGCTGGTACCAGCTCTCGGCCATCCCCATCGGGTAGCCGCAGTAGCCGCGCTCCAGCGGGTCGGCCTTCTCCAGGGCCTTGTAGAGCTGCATCTTCAGCGCCGCGGTGCCGACGTTGTAGGTCCGCGAGTGCCAGGGCTTGCGCCGGCGCTTGCGGTCGGCCGCGGCGCGGTCGCTGCCGACCTTCTGGATCGGCGGCGCCTGGTCGCTGCGGTGGCCGCGCACCATGAAGACCTTGCTGCGCGGCTTGCCCTTGACCCAGGCCCAGACGTCCTCGGTGTAGGCGTTGCCGTCGATCCCGAAGGCGTCGACCGAAAGCTTGCCGCCTGCGGCGGCCGGCCACTGGCTGCGCAGCAGGCCGTCCAGCTCGGCGCGCGCCTCGTCGGTGCCGATGAAGTGCGGCACCACGATGTAGGCCACCGTCCAGCGCCGCCCGTTGCGCCCGTAGGCCTTGACGTGCACCTCGACCCGGTCGCCCTGGACGTCGGCGGCGAGCACCAGCAGCACGCCGCCGGCCGGCACGACGCCCGGCCGATAGCCGGTTTCCGGATCGTCGGAGCGCTCCTGGACCTTGGTGTAGTCCGGCGCCTCGCCGGAGACCTCGTAGGCCAGCCCCAGCGTGTCGTTGTAGAAGACCCGCTCCTTCAGCGGGTCGCCCTTGGCCGCCAGCCAGGTCCAGGCGATCTCGGCCCAGGTGTGCGAGGGCGAGTAGGCGGCCCAAATCGTGAAGCTGCGCTGCCGCGCCTTCGGGTTGTGCGCGACCATCGAGTGCGGCCCGACCCTGGCCAGCATGCCCGGCAGCTGCCGGTGCTCGATCGCGCCGCCGCACTCCGGGCAGACGAAGTGCGCCGAGTCCGGGTCGGCCGGGTCGATGTAGGGCTCGAGGTTTTCCCACAGCAGCGGGTGCTCGTGGCCGCAGTGCGGGCAGGGCAGGTGCAGGTGCTCCTGCGTTCCGGCCTTGTAGGAGCGGGTGACCCGGCAGCCCGGCCAGAGGCCCGGCGTCCCGATCTTCAGGATCTTGGCGAAGCGGTAGGCCTGGGAGCGGCTGTTCGCCTGGCCCTCCGGGTCGCCGGCCTCGTTGTCGTCGGGCCACTTGGCCAGGTCGTCCTGGACCTGGCGGCTGACCGAGATCTCCGAGAGCGTCGCCGCCGAGTTGGCGCCGGCGATCGCCACCCAGCCGCGGCCGTCGGGCCGGGCCTTGAGCGTCGAGCTCGCCGCGCCGTCGCGCGCCCGCGTCGCCAGCAGCCCCGGGCGCGACTGGTTGAGGAAGGTGGTGAACTTGGTCCGGCTCCAGCGGACCGCGTTGTTCGCCGTCGGGTGGGTGTAGAGGAACGGCCCCGGATCCATGTCCTGGCTGCCGAGCGTGAAGATCAGCGCCAGGATCGTGCCGCCGATCTGCGCCGACTTCTTCTCGGTGACCTCCCGGCAGGGATCGTCCGGCGACAGCGCCTCCAGGATGAAGCGCTCCCAGGGGTGGAAGTCCGGGTTGTAGGGGCCCGGCGCCGGGCTCTCGGCGCCGAACCTCACGTGCCTCTCCGCCCAGGCGACGAAGTCGACCGGCGGCGGCGGCTCCAGCACCTGCGCCACCACGCCCTTCGCGACCCGCGCCGGGTTCGCCAGCCAGGACCCGTCAAGCGGCGGCATCGTCGTCGAGCTCCTGGTCGTCGAGCTCCTCGGGCAGCTCGTCTTCGTCGGGCGCCTGCCAGTCCGGGTCCTCGAGCGTCTCCGGCAGGGCCTCGGCGTCGGCGGCCGCCTGGCGCGAGTAGCGCTCCCGCCAGGTGCGGAAGGCCTGGCGCGCGGCCGTGACGGCCGCGGCGTCGTCGAGGCCGGCGGTGCGCGCCGTCTCGGCCGCGTGCTGCAGCAGGAAGCTCTCGAAGGCCGCGACCAGGTCGGCGAGGGCCTGGGCCTGCTCGCGCCGCGCCTGGTCGGCCAGCAGGTAGCGCCCGCGCGCCGCCTCCTCCTCGCGGAACTTCCGGGCGTTGTCGTAGAGCAGGTTCCGCAGGCGCGCCTGCTCGTACAGCTTCTTGACCGACGGCGCCTTGCCGCCGGCCGCCGGCGCCTCGTCCCCGCCGTCGTCGCCGTCCGGCTCCTCGGGCTCCGCCTGCGCCTCGACCCGCGCCCGCCCGTTCACCGTCGCCTGCACCAGGTCGAGCTCGCGCCCGAGGATCCGGTCCGCCGTCGCGACGTGGATCCGCGCCGACCGCCCCTCGCCGCGCAGCGCCGGCCGCAGCCGCCCGTCTTTGATCAGCTGGGTGATGCGGGCCGGGTGCACCCCGATCCGCCGGGCGTAGTCCGACTTGCCCAGCTCTTGAGCGCTCAACTCCGAGGGGGTCGCCATTTGAGCCTCCCTCTTGAGTTTTTGAGGCTCCCTTTTGACCCGCGACCTAGCCCCACAAAACGCGCATCCGACCCGTTTATGTTTCGGGGCGGGGAAGGACCCGCGAGGGCCGCGGTCGCGCTGGCATCGAGGGGCGAGGCGGTCGCCGGGGCGGCCGGGAAGGGAGCGGCCGCCCCGGCGGGTTCGGCTGGCGTCCTGGCAGTCGAGGGTAAGGCGCCGGGCCGAAACGACCGCGCCCGGCGCGGGGTCTCCCCCGGCCGGGCGCAGCTTTGACGACTGTCGAATTACATGCAGCGGCCAGTACCGATTCGTCAACCGCCGTTCTCGCCGAGCTCGGCCTCCGGCTGCCAACCGCGGGTCCGGGGCTTGGCAGGCCTGCGGTCCTCCAGAGCCGCGATGGTCGCCAGCAGCGTCCCGCGCAACATGTTCACGTTCCAGGTGAACGGGCCGGGCATGCGCAGCGTCGCCTGCTCGAAGCTCGCCTCGCAGCCGACCACGTGCCACAGAGCCACGCCGCCCGGCGACTGCAGGCCGCCCAGGCGATCGAGCAGCCGCAAGGCCCGGCGCCTTTCGTCGAGCCCGCCGGGCAGGTCCTTCATGCCCCCGCCGCCGAGGCTGTTCGGGTCGATCGCCTTGAGCGCCTGCAACCCGCCGGCCTGGAAGTCGTCGCGGAAGCGCCGGGCCAGGTCCGCAGCACCGCGGGTGATCGCCCCCGCCTTCTCCCAGGCATCGATCACGTCGTTGGTGCGCGCCGGCCGGCCGTGCGATGCCGGCTCGACCGCCGGCTGCCCCTCGACCGTCTGCGCCTCGCGCTCCGCCGTCGGTCCGTCGAGACCGGGCCGGGAGACCAGCACGCCGCCCTCGCGCTCCAGGCCGAGGCCGCGCTCGAGCGCAGCGTCGCGCTCGGCCCGGGCCTTGGCCCTCCGGCGCGCGTCCCGCTCCGCGTCGACCCGCTCCCACAGCGGCACCAGCTTCTTCTCCAGCTCGGGCGTCCAGGTGCCCCGGGCCTTGGCGTCGAGCACCAGGGTCTGGCGCCGGGCCTGCCGGGCGGGCAGCTCCGGGTCGACACGCACCTCTGCCTCCTCCCGCTCCCGCTGGGCCCGGGCCTGCTTGCGCCGCTTCTTCTCAGCCGTCGTCGTCATGGCTCCCCTCGCTTTGCCTGCCTACCGCCTGGCCGCACGCCGTTCGCCGGGCGCGGCCATCTCCACCCCGACCGCCTTCAGGGCGGCCGCCGTCATCTCGTCGTGTGCCGTGGGCGGCAGCGTCCCGTCGTCGCCGAGCGTGCCGGGCGCATGGATCTCGACCGGCCCGCCCCAGGCCCGGGCCATCGCCTCGACCAGGCGCGGGTGCCGCTGCGCCAGCTGCGCCGCCTGGAAGCGTCCCGGTGCGCGCAGCAGCAGCCGCGGCTCGCCCTCGGCGAAGCCGGACTCGGTCTCGCGCCAGGGGATCAGCTTGGCGACCCAGGCCAGGAAGAGATCGCGACCGACCATCCGCTCGACCTCGGGCAGCACCGCCACCCAGCGCTGCCGGAGGGACGAGGGATCGACCCGGGCCGCCGTCGCCTCGCTGGCGAGCGAACCGCGTTCGGCGCCCCCGGCCGAGGCCTCGCCCGGTCCGGCCGGGTCGGGGCTACAAGCTTGTTGCTTGTCGGCCTCGCCGCTCGCGCGCGCGTCCGCGCCCGCGGGAGGGTTAATCTCTTGGTTATAACTGGGGGTTTGGGTGTCACCAGCGACACCCTTATCCGAGTCGTTGACACCCTTATCGCCGCCAAGGGTGTCACCAGCGACACCCTTTTCCAGGCTAAGGGTGTTACCCGTGACACCCTTATTCGCTAGTAGAGGGTGGCCATGGCACAAGCGAACTTGTCGCCCGCGGGCCAGCATCTCGGCCAGCACCCGCGCCTGGACCGAGCCCTCCTTCGGCGCGCCGAACGTCGCCAGCAGCGTGTTGCAGTCGATTCGGTAGGTCGCCGTGGCGCCGGGCCCCTGGCCGCCGTCGGCCGTGCGCACCAGGACGCCGGCGTTGCGCAGCTCCCGGCGGATGCGCTTCACGGTCTCCTCGGAGTAGCCGGTGCGCAGCGAGATCGTCTGGATCGAGGGAAAGATGTTGCCGTGATCCGTGTCGCCGCAGTCGGCCATCACGGTCAGCACTGCCTTCTGCGTCGGGTTCAGGCCGAAGCAGTGCTGCAGGATCATCCCGACCGCCATCATGCTCACGTCCGGCGCCCCTCCTGCGGCAACCGGAAGTCGACCGCCAGCAGGCGTGCCGGCCGCCCGGGCGTGGCCGCCGTGACGCGCAGCAAGGGCCGCGCGACTCGGTTGAGCGCCGCCTGTCGAATGGCGACTCGCCACGCCTTGACGTGCCGGCCGGGCAGGCAGGCCTGCAGCAGCGAGACGGCCCGATCGGCCGGCGCCTCGCGATAGGCCAGCCGGCCGAGCTCGTAGACTTCGCCGCCCTCGGCGTCGAGCCGCCCCGTGGCCGCGTCGATGACGCCGCGCGCGAACCCTGGCGACTCGGCGATCAGCCGCCGCGCCGCGGCGACGCCGGCCCACAGCGGGACGCCTCCCGCCGGGGAGCGCAGCACGGCCGCGATCTCCTCTTGCCGCGCCGCCTCGGCGGCGGCGTGCTGCCCGCCGTCGGGCTGCGGCTTCACCGTCCTCGTCATCCCCCTCCCTCCAGTGGCAGGGCGCCGGCCTGGATCTCCCGGCGCCAGGGCGTGGGCCCGTAGACGATCAGCTCCTCGACCGCTTCGGCGGCCTGGCGGCGGATCGTGTAGCGGGTCTCCACCGTCTCCAGCTCGAAGCCCGCGAACAGCGCGCGGGTCTCGGGCGTGGCGTTGATCGACAGCAGCCAGCGGCCCTTCAGCCGGCCGAGCTGCTCGACCAGCGGCGCGAAGTCGGCGCGCGAAAAGAGCGCGCGCCCGTAGTCGCCTTCGCTGCCCCAGTAGGGCGGGTCGAGGTAGAACAGCGTGCCGGGCGTGTCGTAGCGGGCCAGGAAGTCGGCCCAGGGCAGCCGCTCGATCGTCACGCCCGCCAGCCGCTCGTGGATCGCCTCGAGCACCGGCGCCAGGCGCGTCACGTCGAAGTGCCCGGGCGCGCCCGGATCCACGCCGAAGCTGCGCCCGGTGACCTTGCCGCCGTAGGCGGTGCGCTGCAGGTAGAGGAAGCGCGCCGAGCGCTCCAGGTCGGTCAGCGTGTCCGGGTCGGTGGCCGCCAGGCGCTCGAACTCGGCGCGCGCCGTGATCTGCCACTTGATCGTGTCGAGGAAGGCGACGTAGTGGCGCTGCAGCACGCGGAACAGCGTCGCCACGTCCCGGCTCCAGTCGTTGACGACCTCGCTGCCGGGCCGCCGCGTGCGGCGCAGGAAGACGCCGCCCATGCCCAGGAAGACTTCGGCATAGGTCGAGTGCGGCGCGTGGTCGATGCGCGCGACCAGGCGCTCGGCGAGGTTGCGCTTGCCGCCGATGTAGGGCGCCGGCGGGTGCACCGGCCGAACGCGGTTCGCCGGGTAGGCGTCGGCGGCCGGGGAGGCGGCGCGGGGAGGGAAGGGGGTGCCAGGCTCGCTCATGGGATCTCCGCACGGGTCGGCCGGGCCCGGGGGACGCGCCCCCGGCGGATCGACAGGCGATCCGCTTCGTGCAACCGTTGCGCCCGCCCGGGGGCCCGGGCAGGGCGGGACGGCTGCGGCCTGGCCAGCTTCAGTCGTGCGGGGGTAAAGCCCGCGGCTCCGGGCGTTGGCGCGCCCGTCCCCCGCCCGGCCGGCCGGCCGGGGCAGGGTGGTCAGAGAGGGGAGGGGGCGATGAAGCTTGAGCTGGATGCGCGTGGCGTCGCTGGCTTCGCCATTGGCGCGCTTACGGGGGTCGGGGCGACCATTTTGCTTTGGGATCCACCCGCTAGAATTTGGGCGATCGCTGAGCGCACTGGGCTCATTCAATTCGCCGCTGCCGCCTTGCTCGGCGCAGTATTCTGCGTTCTCGGGATCTACGTCACGGTCGCCCTGGTCCGGAACCAACTCAGGGAGGAGGAGCGCGTTGCCGACCGCCACGCGCAGGGCATGCTTCGACTGCTCCGGTTCGAACTCAACACGGCGATGAGCACAATCCGGCCTTCGTCTTACGGCCTTATGGAAGTAGCCAAACGCCACCCGCCGGATTCGGCAGAAGTAACTAGTAGAGTCCGCAGGGCTAGCGAGCTGATCGCGCGAAATCTTCGAGAGGTTTCCTGGACGCCCCTGACCACTGAGATGATCTCTGCGCTCCCGGTTGAGATTTCTGGTGGGCAGGCGCAGCTGATCAAGCGGACTTCCGATCTTCTTGCCCGGGCAGAGGCTGACGACCGCTCGGGTATCCTCGAAGTCGTCGGGATACGAGGCTGGCTCCAGCTCCTCTTGTTCCAACACGCGCGCGTCATTCGGTCCCTGGACTGCAAATTGACCAAAGCTGAGCAAGCATCCATCCACTCGGTAGAGCGGGGCCTTCAATGGCTTCCGTCTGATCTCCTCAACCACTTGATCAATGCCGAACAAAGGACGGACGTGTACCGACCGCGCAATGAGGACGGTGGCGGCGCAACTCACAGCAGCGACCCCTGACCGCGCTGCGCAACCCGAGCGCGATCGATCTCGTAGGCCGCCCGCCGCAGCAGCTCGGCGCGCTGCCCCTCGCGCGGCGGCCGCGGCGCGTCGGGCGCCAGGCCGCGGCAGAGCGCGCCCTTGATCGGCCCCGGGATACGGTCCCAGCAGCTGCGGCAGAAGTCGCGGTTGGGCGCCACGCGGGCGCCGCAGCCGGGCCCGGCACAGGCCTGGTCGGTGAAGCCGGGCCGGGTCATTCGCCGCCGTCCTCGGCCGGCGCACAGGCGCTGCACAGGCCCGGCGCCACCCACCAGCACCCGCCGCCGTCGGGCATTCGGCAGGCGCGCTCCGGCGTGCAGCCGCAGATCCGGCAGGGCGGCGGCTCCACGGCGCTGCACCAAGCCTCGCTTTCGAGCAGCACCTGGCGCACCGCCGGCCGCACGATCAGCTCGCGCGCCAGCTCTTGCGCGAGATCGCGCAGCAGGGCCTCGGCCTCGGCCCGCGCCTCCGCGTCCCCCGGCGGCGGCGGAAAGCCGCCATCGTCCGTCCCGGTCATCGCCCCTCCTCCCCAAGCCCCGCCAGCCGACAGGCCGCCGACGCCGCGTCGAGCAGCTCGGCCGCCAGGGCCGGGTCGGTCGTCGTGAGGCCGCGCGCCTCGGCCAACGCCTGCGCCAGGTCGAGCCCGCGCGGCTGGCCGCGGCCGGCCGGGCGGAACAGCACGCTGCCGTCGCCGGCGGCCGCCACGCGCCAGCCGGCGCCGTTGCCGCCGCGCTCCGCCTTCAGCCCGACGTCCGGGTCGCCCGCCCGCTGCAGGGCCGCGCGCGTGCCCGGCGGGAAGCTGGCCGAGGCCGGGTGCCCGCCCGGCGGCGCCAGCGGCCGCCCGTCGGGCCCGAGGCGCACGACGACCCAGGCGTAGGCCGTCGCCGTCGAGGCGGTGAAGCGCGCCAGCGCCATCGGCAGCCGCTCGGCGAAGCCCCACCAGGCCCAGGGCCGGGCCCGCTCGAACAGGGCGTGCCGCCCCTGGCCCTCGCGGAACGAGGCGCGCACCAGCAGCGCGATGCCCTGCCGGATCCGCCCGGCCGCCGCCAGCGCCAGCGCGCGCTCGAGGAAGGCCTCCGGCCGCCCCGGCCCGTAGGGCGAGTTGGTCACCAGGAAGTCGACCGCCTCGAGCCCCGCGCGCGCCAGCACGCCCTCCCAGGCCCCCGGCTCCAGGAAGTCGGCGACCGCCCCGGCCAGCGCCGGCCGCCAGGCGACGACGTCGCTCTCGACGACTCGCGCCGCCGATTCGCCGAGCGCGCCGGCGAGGTCGCCCATCCCGGCCGCCGGCTCGGCGACGACCGCGCCGGCGATCTCCGGCAGCGCGTCGCGCACCAGCGCCCGGCCGCCCCAGGGCGGCGTGCGGTAGAGGTCGAAGCGCGCCGCCAGCTCCGCCAGCTCGCGCGGCACCCCGGCCGCCACCGCGCTCTCGACGGCGACCGCCGAGGGCGCCCGCTGCGCCTGGACCGCCGCGCGGTTGGTGCCGGGCATCGCGCCTACGCCGAGCGCCGCTCGGCGGGCGCAGCACCACCGGCCGGAGCCTCCCGGGCGAAGAAGGCGTAGGGGCCGTCCTCGGCATGGGGCTCTTTCAGGATCAGCGTCCAGGGCCCGCCCGCCGGCGATCCGTCGCTCGGCGGCTGCGGGCGCCAGAGCTTGCTGATCGCCTCGGCGTCGCCGCCGTCCTCGAGCAGTCGGCGCAGCGCGTCCGCCGTCTCGCCGGCATCGCTCTCCAGGTCGACCCGGACGCAGTCGAACCCGTAGCGGCGGCAGAACTCCGGCACCGGGTAGTACCAGCTCTCCTCGTCCTGCGGGTCGTTGCAGAGCATGACCATGGTGTCGAGGACGGGATGGGCGTAGCGGCCCTCCCAGTCGGTGACCGGGTACTCCTCCAGGTCGACCGTCTCCGGGACCGCCAGGCCGAGCAGGGCCTCGGCCAGCGCCTTGGCAGTCTCGTAGAAGCGCCGGGCGGTGTCGTCCGAGCCGTCGAGCAGCAGCTGGTTGTCGCGCTCGTCGTCGGCCCAGCGCTTCCAGACGTTGGCGATGACGTGGATCTGGCTCGAAACGTCGTAGTGCGTCATGTCACTTCCCTCCGGGCTCGTTGGTGTCGTGGGGCGGCCAGCTGTCGGACTTGCCGCGCGTCTCGATCGCCGCCACCCCGACCGTCGGGCGGTCGGCGGGCCGCCAGATCGCGCCGCAGCCATGGCAGAGGTGCGACTTGTGCGGCGGGTTCTCCCAGCCGCTGGCCGGCTCGGGCGCGTCGACGTGCTGCCGGCCGCAGCAAGGGCAGTGCAGGACCATCGGGATCGGCCGGAAGGGCGCCAGGTCCTCGCCCGGTTCGGCGACCTGGCCGAGCGATCCGTCGAGGATCTCCAGCAGCGAGGCCTCGCCGTCGTGCAGGCGATCGATCAGCACCGCGCCGGAGCGGCACGCCCGCTCCAGGGCGCCGATGTCCTCGGCCTCAAGGTCGTAGCCCTCGCGCTCCGAGAGCTCGGTGACCGCCTCGCGCAGGCTCGTGGGCGCCACGCGCAGCAGCACCGTCAGGATCGCGCCCAGGGCCCAGGCGCAGCGCGGGTTCAGCAGCGCGAGCCAGGCGGCCTCCTTGGCCTTCATGTAAGCGACCGCCAGGAAGAAGTCGTAGGGCGCGATGCCGGCCGCCTCGGCGTCCTGCAGCAGGCGGGCGGTGCGCCGGCCGACGTCCTTCAGGTAGGCGTCGAGGATCCGCTGCTGGCGCCGGTTGAGGTTGCCAATCATGGCGCCCCTCCCACCGAGCTAGCTTCGCCCTTGCCGCGGCCCCGGAAGGCCTCCCAGGCCTCGGCATCCTGCGCGGCGATCGTCACTCGGTCGGGCGCGGCGCTCGACCACTCGGCCGCCCCCTTGCCGCCCGGAAAGCGGAAGCGGCATCCCGGCGCGGCGCGCCGGCCGGACCCCGAGAACACGACGCCCTCGGCGTCGGCCGGCAGGGGGAAGGGCAGTGCCAGGATCGCCATGACGACGCCGAGACGCCGCTCGGCGACCAGCCGCGCCCGGCGCTCGACGTCGCGCAGCCGGTGCCAAGGCGAGCAGTAGACGCCGCCGTCGGCGAGCGTCGGCGCGTCCTCGCCGGTGACGCGCTGGCAGCAGACGGCGCACTCGAACCACCAGCCGGCATCGAGCAGCGCCCCGATCGGCACCGGCCCCGGCGCGTACTGGTCGAACTCCGGCGCCCGCCGGCAGCTCACGCCCTCCCACTCGGTCAAGAGCTCGTCGGCGCCGAGGCGCCGCGCCGGCGCGTTGCTCTTGGCGAAGACGACGCAGCTGTTGCCATCGCCGCCCTCGTCGTCGACCCGATAGGCCTTCAGTGCTTCGCTCACTGCACCCCTCCCGCCGAACCGCGTTCGGCCGCGTCGATCGCCGCCGGGCTAGCCGCCGCGCCCACCGCCGCCTCGACCTGGCGCAGCGCCTGCACCAGCACCGGCGCCAGCTCGCCGACCACGCGGCGCAGGCCCGGGTCGGCGTCGCCGTTGGTCATCAGCCGCAGGTCGCGCCAGCGGCCGCCGGCGTCGGGCGCGACGACCAGGTCGAGGCGCAGCCGCGTCGGCGGCGCGCCGGTCAGGGGCGAGGGCAGGCGCACGCTGCCCAGCGGCGCGCGCAGCCAGCCGCGCATGCCGGCGATCGGCGTCAGCTTTAGGCGCTGTTGCCGGCCCCGCCGGCCGGCGCCGGTCGAGGCGCGGCGGCCCTGCAGCGCCCGCGACAGCCGCAGGCCGAGCTCGTCGAGCAGCAGGTCGAGCTGCTGGCCGCCGGCCCGGCCGGCCCGGTTGAGCTGGATCTCGACGACCCGCCCGTCCGGATCCGCGACCGCGATCGTCAGTGCCAGGTCGAAGCCGGCGACGCGCGCCTGCTCGGTGAAGGCGGGCAGGCGCCGGGCGACGGCTCCCGGGACAGGCGCGGGCTTCGTCATCGCGCGGCGCTCCTCTTGTCGGACTCGGCGCTCTTGCCGTGCTCTCCGGGCGCCGGCGGCTCGGTCAGCGGCGGCAGGTTCTCGGCGGCGCGCAGCGCGTTGACCCGGCGCACAACCCAGCGGTGGCCGCGGGCCTTGCCGTCGACCTCCAGCGTCGCCTCGCCGCGCGGCCTGGACGGCTTGACCACCGCGCCGACCCGGTGCCCGTGCGCGGCTAGGTAGACGGCCAGAGGGCAGCCCTGGAACAGCTCGGCAGAGAGGTTCGGCTCGTAGCGCCTGACCCGACCGGCCGCGACGAAGGCCTCGACGGCCGCCGCGTCCTTTGCCGCGGCGCCCGGCGCTGCTACCGTTCCGGGATGACCCGCCTTCCCACGATTGCGCTCGCGCTCGCGCTGCTCGGCAGCGCCGTAGGGATCGGCCGCGCTGCCGCCGAAGAGGCCCCGGCCTGCCTGTCCGGCCTCGCCCACGGCGCCGAGATCCGCGCGGTTGACGTGCCGTCGAGCGGCCGGCTGCCGGCCGGCACGCTGCTCTGCGGCTGGGCGGTCGCGACCGACGGCGACACCCTGGAGCTGGTCCAGGACGCGCACGCCGAGGCCGACTTCTACGCCGCCCCCGCCCGCGGCGCCGAGCGGCCGGTCACCATCCGCCTCTTCGGCGTCTCCGCGCCGGAGCACGACGCCCCCGGCGGCCTCTTCGCCCGCGCCGCGCTCGACGACCTGCTGACCGGCGGCGCCCTTCCGGACGCGGCCCTGCCGGCCCGCGACAACTTCCGCGCCGGCGGGCCCGTCGCTTGCGTCGCCACCGGGGGCACCACCTACAAGCGCCCCGTCGCCGTCTGCCGCGTCGACAGCCCCTCCGGCGCCGGCGCCGGCGACGCCCCGGCCTTCCGAGACCTCGGCGAGGGGCTGCTGCGCCTTGGCGCCGCCGTCACCTTCCGACGCTACCTCCGCGACCGGCCCGCCCTCGCCGCCGCCTACCTCCGCGCCGAGGCTGCCGCCCGCCGCGACGGGCTCGGCCTCTGGTCCGCCATCCCCGCCGACAGCATCGTCGGCACTCTCGACTGACGTCAGCGCCTCGAGCCCGGCGCGCAGCAGCTTGCGGTGCAGCGTCACGGCCTGGGCCGCCGACAGCGGATAGACCCAGCTGAGCGTCGCCGGCGTCACGCCCTCGCCGAGCATCGCCACGAAGCCCGCCAGGTCGTCGTGCGAGAGGCGCGTCACGAGTCGCCTCCCGCCACCGGCGCGCTGCCGCCGCCGACGGGGGCGCCGCCGGCCGCCCAGGCCGGCAGGGTGACCTCCAGCACGCCGCCGGACAGCATCCGGTAGCGGACGTGCCGCGCCGGGTGCGCGCCCCGAGGCCCCCGGGGCAGGCGGGCGGCCGCGAAGGCCAGACCGAGGCCGCTTCCGGCCCGGTGCAGCTTGTGGTCGCCAGCCGCCCCGGCGGGGAGCAGCCGGATCTTCCCGGTGTCCGCCTCGGTGCCGACCATCAGCACCAGGCGCAGCCCCGCCGACCAGCCGAGCCGCTCGACCTGCGGCGCGCCCAGGCGCAGCCGGATCTTCGGCCCGGCGCCTTCCTTCAGGCCGCACCCCAGCGTCACGCCGTCGAGGCGCGGGTTGCCGGGCACCGGCTGCGACGCGGCCCAGCCCATCAGAGGCCGCCCGCCGGGATCGCCGGGTGCAGCGGGCCCAGCTGCCCGCGCCGGCGCTGCCGCTCCGCCGCCCGCTCGACGGCGGCCGCGTCGGCTGCGGCATGGCCGGCCGCGCGCTCCTGCGCCCGCACCGCGCCGGCCGCCTGCAGCAGCGCGATCGCGAACTGGCGCAGGCAGTCGGTCGGTCCCGCGTAGACGAACTCTCCGCTGCGGTCGCCGCCGAAAACCGGCTCGGCGAGGCAGGGCAGAGTGCAGCACGTCCGCTCCCCGCGGCCGTCGGCCTCGGCAATGCGGATCCGCCGCGCCAGCCGCGCCGCCGCTTCCTCGGCCTGGTCGGCGCTGAGCCAGGCCGTCGGCCCCTCGGCCTCAGCGACCTCGATGCGCCCGCCGTCCAGCACCCGCACCGCCGTCATCGCCCGCCTCCCGCCGAACCGGGTTCGGCAGCCGCCTGTCGGTCGAGCCGTTCAATCTCCGCCAGGATCAGGGCGCCGGCGCGGACCAGGTCCTGACGCCGCGTCTTGGGCTTCCACCAGGAGTGATCCCACGGCCACCAGCTCGGCGGTTCGCTGAGCACGGTGTAAAAGCTTGCGGCCGCCGACATGCAGTAGGAGATCGCGGCGCGCGGGAGATCGCGGCCCTGGTGCTGGTCGTCGTGCTCCGGTGTCCAGCCCTCCACCTCGATCTGCCGCCGCCGCTCGGCGATGACATCGCGCACGGCCGCGAGCCGGCCGGCGCGATCGCTCTGCAGGCCGCCTTCACCTTCTTGCGCGCGGGCCTGGTCGGCGAGCTCCGAGAGGGTCTGTGCCAGGGCCTCGGTCTCGTTCGGCGTGAGCAGCAACCCTGCCGAACCGTCGTGCTGATAGACCGTGAGCCAGACGAGGCCGCCGGCACAGAGCCCGCCGTTGACCCCGCGGAGGTCCGCTCTCGACGCCTCTCCGGGCGCTGGGTACCTTGCCGTGTGCAGGGAGAAGCTGTCGGGGGCGTGCCTAATGTCGACCATCGGTGACCTCACGCGGCTGCTGGAACAGATCCCGCTGTGGAAAGCGCTGCGCGCCCTGCCGGATCGGGTGGCGGCGCTGGAGCGTCGGGTAGAGGCGCTGGAGGCGGAGCTGGCGGCGCGGCCGGTGGCGGAGAGCTGCTTGCTCTGCGGCGGCACGCTGAAGGTGACCGACATCCAGCCGGACCGGCATTTCGGCAAGCTCGGGCTGCAGACCCACACCCTGACCTGCGAGGGCTGCGGCAAGAGCCAGACCCGCCAGGTCGACCCCTCCAAGTCGGGGCGATAGCCGCGGGCTCATTCTTCGCCTCCCGCCGGAGCGGACTCGCCCGCCTCGGCTGGCAGCAGCCACTCCTCGAGCGGCGTCTCGACGCCCTGCTCGGCGAGCCAGGTCCGGATCGCCATTGCCGCGCCCTTGGAGGCGCCGGCGCCGGCTTCGATCCGCGACAGGGTCGACTGGTGAAGGCCGAGCTGCTCGGCCAGCGCCGCCTGGGTGACCCGCGCCGCGCGCCGCGCTTGCCGGAGAGCCAAGCGCGGTGGCTTCTCCGCGGGGCTACCGCTAGTGGGGTCTGGCACGACGTCTTGCGCTTCCATGACTCGGCGCCTCAAGATCTGGTGGGGTGCCGAGAATGAGAAAAGCGCATATCATCGTCAACAAGAAAGTGACTGAACCAGCGCCCACCCTCCAGCGCTTTGCGCCCGTGCCGGTTTCGAGGCCTCGCCCGAAACTGCGGGTCATGTCGTCTTCCGATGTGCCAGACGCCCAGGTCGATCCCGACGCCAACGAGCGATTCGCCGAGGCGGTGCGCGCGCAGCGCCGCCGCATCGGCATGACCCAGGCCGAGCTGGCCGAGCGGATGGGCTGGGAGCAGAGCCAGGTCACGCGCCTGGAGACCGGCAAGCGCGCCGCCAAGGTTCACGAGATCTTCCGCCTGGCCCACGCGCTCCAGTGCTCGGCGGCGCAGCTGCTCAGCGGCGACCCGGGTGGCTTGGCGATGGTGCCGCTGCGCGAGCGGATCGCCTTCGAGGACGGGCCCGGCCTCTCGCTCGCCGGCCTGCCGGGCCAGCTGCCGATCGCCGGCTCCCTCGAGCGGCCGGACGGCTGCTTTGCGGCGGTCGTCGCCGACGACAGCGCCGACAAGCTCTATCCGGCCGGGAGCATCCTGGTCGTCCGGCGTGTCGATAGCCTGGCCGAGCTCGGCCGCCCGCTGGCGGTCGGCGACCGTGTCGTCATCAGGCGCTTCCGGGAGAGCCGGGAGGACGGCCGGGCGCAGGACGTGCTGGTCGGCCTGTTGCAGGCCGTGGCCGGAGACCTGCAGGTGGTCTTGCGCAGCTCGAGCCGGAAGGTGGCGAGCTCTGTGGCGCTTCAGCACGCGGCGGCGGGCGCCGGTCACTATGAGCGCGCCTTCGTGACGGCGACGGCCGGCCCGGGCACGGCGATCGACTACGAGCCGCGACCCGACGACCCGGCCGAGCTGCTGGGGGCCGTCGTGCTGGCCCAGGTGCCGGGCTGATCGCGCGCGCTCCCGGCCTGTAGCGGGCCGGAGACCCCCGGATTTCCACAGTTTCTCCACGTTGGCCAGCCGGCCGCCGGCGGTAATCGCTGCTGGCGTCAACCAGAAAGCGCGTTTTGCGCTTGTCAGAAATATGAGAAAAGTGCATTGTCGCTTCCGCCGAACGCGGTTCGGTGTCCGGCGGGGTGGTCCCGCCGCGGACGTTCAGCGGAAGGGGAGGGGCGAGCCGAGGGAGGATCCACGCTGCGGCGCCGGGCGGCCAGCGACCTTACCCTGGGGTCGACTTGCCCACCTGGCCAACACCAGGGGCCTCCGGGCCCGCAGCCGAGACCCGCCGACGCTCGCCCCGCTCCGCTTCCGCCACCGGAAGGGAGCCCACCCCATGCCCGACGGATCCGCCGCCCCCGTCTCTTCCCGCAAGGCCCCCAAGGCGACCAAGGCCGCCCAGTCGAGCCGCAAGGCCCCGGCCGCCAAGACCAAGCCCGCCAGCCCCGCCACCACCGCCGGCCTCGACTGGAACAAGCCGCGCGGCCTGCTGCGCCGCCATCTCGCGAAAACCCCCGGCGCCAGCATCACCGGCCTCGCGCGCGCCACCGGCCTCGACCAGCCGATGCTGTCGCGCTTCCTGGCCGAGGGCTCGACCAAGACGCTCGCGGTCGACAGCGCGGCCGCCCTGGCCGAGCACCTGCAGGTCACGCTCGACGCCTTCCTCGCCGGCGGTGAGGACGAGGGCCCCAGCGCCTCGCGCTTCCTGCGCGTGCCGCTCGACGCCATCGAGGCCGGCAACAACCCGCGCAAGCTCTTCGACGAGGCCAAGCTCGCCGAGCTGGCCGATTCCATCGCGGTCGACGGCCTCAAGACCCCGCTGTGGGTGGTCGCGGCCGGCACGCGGCACGCCGGCGAGCCCGGCCGCTACCGCCTGATCGCCGGCGAGCGCCGGCTGCGCGCCGCCCGCCTGCTGGCCGCCGACAAGACCCGCAAGGCCGCCTTCCAGGCCGCCTTCCCGGGCAGCCGCGTGCCGGTGCAGCTCTACCCGGCCGATCCCGTGGGCGAGGCCGTCTCGGCGATCGTCGAGAACGTGCAGCGCGAGGACCTCAAGGGCTGGGAGCTGACCGCCGCGCTGCAGGACCTGCGCGACACCCACCAGCTGGACGGAGCCGCGATCTCGCGCCGCACCGGCCTCAACGAGCGCACGGTGCAGCAGCACCTGGCCATCGCCGACCGCCTGCCGCCCGAGCTGCGCCAGGCCTACGAGGCCGGCGACCTCTCCTTCACCGGCGCCCGCCTCGCGGTCTCCGAGCGCCGCGAGGTCGAGGCGCCGGCGGGTGGCGCTGACGGGGCCGGGGAGGGGGCCGAGGGCCCGACCGCCGACGCGGCCACCGACCCGAACGCCGAGATCGCGCCGCCCCAGCTGAAGACCCTGGAGCAGGGCGGCGGCTGGAGCCTGGAGGCGACCTACCGCAGCTACGCCGACGGCAGCTTCGGCGCCGAGCTGGCGATCTTCCACGGCGACGGCGAATTCGCCCGCGCCAGCGGCCGCCGCGGCGTCACGATGGCCGCCCAGTCCGACGCGATCGAGCACCTGCTCGACGCGGTGGCCGGCGTGCTCGGCGACGTCGAGAGCGTCGAGGAGGCCGAGGCCCTGGCCGCGATCTGCCAGCGCCTCTCGACCCTGACCCTGGTCGAGGCCACCGCCGCCTACCTCAAGAAGGCCGCCGGCGAGCTCGAGGCCTGGGGCCGCGAGGACGCAACGCCGGCGGCGACGCAGAGAGAGGTCCTGTGGGAGGACGCCGAGACCGGCCA
Source organism: Alphaproteobacteria bacterium (assembly GCA_030433005.1). Taxonomy (GTDB): domain Bacteria; phylum Pseudomonadota; class Alphaproteobacteria; order Kiloniellales; family DSM-21159; genus Tistlia. Next base: position 25,586 of record JAUILQ010000031.1, on the reverse strand, counting down.
GCGCCTCGCGGCCGAGACCACCCGCCTCGGCAACGCCTTCGCCTGCGTCGTGCGGGCCACGGCGCCGGGCTTCGAGGCGGTCGGCGAAGCGCTCGAGGACACCGAGAAGGAGGCGCTCGCCGGCGCCGCCGACGCGGCCGGCGACCAGGCGCTCCTGCGCGAGCCGGACGTCTCGCTCTTCGGGCTCTTCGAGGCGCTGGTGCGCCACTCGCTCGACGACTGGGCGATGACCCGCTGGCTGCACGCCCACGCCCCGGCCGGCTGGGTGTCCCCGGACGGCCGGATCAAGCCCGCCGAGACGGTCGTCGCGCTCGACGACGGCGGGCTCTACCTCGCCTTCGATCTGGCCGAGGGCGAGGACGGCTGGCGCGCTGCTACGGCGCATCGGATCCAGCAGTCCCACGGGACGACCCGGCCCGACCTGCGCACCGACAACCCGGCCTTCCCGACGCGCGAGGCGGCCATCGCCGCCGCGGCCGCGACGCTCGCCAAGTTAGTCGCCCGCCAGAGCTGGCACCCGCCGCTCCGCGTCGCGGCGATGCTGACGGCGATCGAGCCCTACCTCGCGGAAGCGGACAAGGCGCTGGCGATCCCGCCGGAGACGCCGGCGACGACCGCCGGCGCCGAACCCGGTTCGGCCGACGACGACAAGGGGCCCCTGGCGCACCTGCCGACGAAGGGCGCCCTGCTGATCGCCAAGCGGATCAAGACCCACGCCCTGCGCGACGCCGCCCGCAAGCGCCAGGACGTCTGCAAGGCGCTGGTGACGCTGGAGGTGATCCGCCGCTACGGCGGCTACGACCGGGCGCTGCGGATCCGGCGCGACGAGCAGATGGCGCCGGAGAACCACTACAGCAGCCCGGCGACCGCCGCCGTCTTCGCCGAGCTGGCGCCCGCGCTCGGCGACCTGGTCGAGCTTGAGCGCCGCAACGAGCACGATCACGGGCGGCTGCAGCCCAAGACGAACGGCTACCGGGACAGGGACACCGACGCGCTGCTGCGCGCCCTCGTCGCCCTGCCGGCCGACCAGCTCAACCGCCTGTTCTGCGCGGCCGTCGCCTCTCAGATCGTCAGCCTTCACGGCTACGACGGCGCCCCCGGCGACGATGCCGAGGTCGTCGCCCTCGCCGAGATCCTCGGGGTCGACGTCCGCCACGCCTGGAGCGACCCGGCGGCGAGCGAGCCCGAGCCCTACGCCCTGTCGCGCGACTACCTGGAGGGCTGCAGCAAGGCGACTCTGCAGGCGATCGCCGGCGAGGTCGGCGCGGTCAAGGTCGCGGCCTCGACCAAGAAGGCCGACGCGATCGCCATGATCCTGGAGCACCTGGAGACGGCCGGCGAGGCGCGCGACTGGCTCCCGGCTCCCTTCCATTTCGCCACCGCCGAGGAGCTGCCCGCCCTCGGCCTCGGCGGCCCGGTCCGGCCGCGGCGCACCGCCGCCGACGAGGCCTTCGACCGCGACGTCCGCCCGCTCTTCCTGCGCCGCCAGGACGAGCGGGCCGAGGACGGCGACGCCGAAGACGGGGAGGGCGCGTGATGGCCGACCCCGCCATGACCCTGCCGCAGCCGCTGCACGCGGAGATCTCCGCCGTGCTGCTGATCCTGGAGAAGGTGAGCCTCACGGAGCTGCACCGGCTCGCGAAGACAGCCCCGACCGTCGAGAGCGCGGTGGTGGCCCTGGCAGTCATCGATCGCCTCGCGGACGCGCGGCTGCTCTGCCGCGCCCTGCAGGGCGATGCCGCCTGCCAGGTCCGCGCCGAGCGGCTGCTCGCGGCGGAGCCGACGGCCGACGACGTCGAGGCGGCGCCATGAACGCGCGCGAGGTCGAGAACGCGATGGTGCGCGCGCTCGAGCGCATCGGCGCCACCGCCATCGAGCGGCGCGAGCGCGCCGGCAAGGCCTGCCTCCGCTGCCGCCTCGACGGCTGCGCCCACGTCGTGAACCTGCCGCGCCGCGCGCGCGGCCGCTCCCTGCAGAACGCCCTCGGCCAGGTCCGCCAGCTGGCCCGGCCGGCGGCAGACGACGAAAGGCACCCGCGATGATGCCCACCCCGACCTCGCCCCGCGAGGGCTGGACCCGGCTCTATTGGGAGGCGGCGAGCATCCTCGCCCGCCGCCACCCGCGCCCCGCCAGCCTGGAGACCGCGAGCCGCGTCCTGCACCAGCTCGCCCAGGCCCCCGGCATGCCGCCGGCCGTGGCCGACGCCGCCCGCCGCACCCTGCTGCGGCATTACGGGGCGAGCCCGGCCGCGGCCGGCGAGGGGAGGGCGCTGCCGTGACCGCCCGCCTCGCACCCGCCGAGCCCGCCCCGACGCCCATCGCGGCCGCTCCAGAAGTCGGCGCCGAAGCCGCGCGCCGCCCGCGGCCCGGCCCCAAGCCGCGCCGGATCCTCGACCCGCTCGGCGACCCGGCGGCCTGCCGCCACTCGCCGGCCAACGTCCTGCAGCTCTTCGGCGAGATCCGCCGGCCGGCGGGCGCCGCGCCCCGGGTCGAGATCCTCGGCGCCCTCTGCCTCGCCTGCGGCGCGCCGGTGCCCCGGCCGGGCCCGGCGACCGGGGCGGGAGGCGAGGGGCGGGCGGGCGCGCCGCTGCCCTGGGGGCGGCTGCTCTGCCTGCTGTGGGCCCGCTACGTCGGCAAGCCGGCGATCGGCGAGCGGCTGGTCGCGCTGCCGCGCCACGCCCTCGCCCACCGGGCGCTCGCCGGCCTGCCCGAAGCCCTCGCGCCCGAGGCCCTGGCGCCCGAGACCCCGCCGAACGGCGTTCGGCCGCAGCCTCCGCTGCCGCGCCCCCTGCTGCGCATCGAGCGCCTGACCTGGGCCGGCCCCGGCCGCGGCGCCCCGCCGCCGGCCGCCCTCGACCTCCTGGAGCTCCACTTCGCGACACGGCCGGCAGCGGCCGGAAAGGACCTGCGATGACCCGCCAGCAGAAGCTGCACCGGCGCCTCCGCGTCGAGCTGCTCGAACTCGAGGAGCTGATCGACAAGCTCAAGGCCGCCGGCCCCTGCGAGCTGGACGGCCCCAACGCGCTGCAGAACGTCCGCGAGCGCCTGCACGGCCTCGCCGGCCGCTGCGAGTGCCACTGGCTGCCGCCCCGTCCCGCCGACGCGTCCGGGATCGTCCACCCGCCGCGGATCTTCCATCCGCCCCGGATCGTCCATCCAACCGGCAGCGACCGCTTCGCCGCCGAGCTGCTCGCCGCCGGCCGGCCGGCGCCCTGGCACGAGCACCCGGAGGAGCCCGGCGCCCTGGCCGACGCCTTCGGCGACGACGTCCTGCAGGTCGACGTCAACCGCGAGCTGACGACCGAGCAGGCGCGCCAGCTCGCCGTCTGGATCGAGGTCGCGGTCAACACCCTCGCCGGCTTCCGCGTCGTGTCGGCCGGGGCCGTTGGGGAGGGAGAGGGCCGATGCTGACCCTGACCCGGGAAAGCCACCCGGCGATCATGGCCGCGCGCGAGGCCCTTGAGTGCGACCGCGGCGGCCATCTGATCGGAACCGTCTACCCGGGGCCCGTCACCGATTTCGACCGCCTTCTGCTTCGCGACAGCGTCGCCGAGCTGATCGCGCCAGCCGAACAGGGCCTCGCGCGCCTGATCGCCGACCTCGGAGAAGACGGCCTCGAGATCTTCGTCTGCGGCGAGGAAAGCGAGATGTTCGCCCTGCGCGACCTCCGCGGCGATCTCGCCGAGGCCCATCGCCTCCTCAACGCGATCCTCGATGGCGCCGACATCGAGCCTGAAGGCGAGGAGGCCGGCCGTGGCTGACCGCAGCAAGATCGAATGGACCGACGCCACCTGGAACCCCGTCCTGGGCTGCTCGCCGATCTCGCCTGGCTGCACGATCTGCTACGCCATGCGCCTCGCCGGCACGCGGCTGAAGAACCACCGCAGCCGCGTCGGCCTGACCAGGCCCAGCAAGGCCGGCCCGGTCTGGAACGGCAAGGTCCGCTTCTACGCGGAGGCGCTTCTCCAGCCCCTGCGCTGGCGCCGGCCGCGGCACGTCTTCGTCGTCGCCCACGGCGACCTCTTCCACGAGGCCGTGCCCGACGATTGGATCGACCAGGTCTTCGCCGTCATGGCCCTGGCCCCGCAGCACACTTTCCAGGTCCTCACCAAGCGGGCCGAGCGGATGCGGGCGTACCTGCAACCCTTCGACCAGCGCCGCGCCGACAGCCTCGGCACCAGGGTCATCGAGCTCGGCTATCACGGCCCTCTGGAGTGTCTTCGCTGGCCCCTCCCCAACGTCTGGTTGGGCGTCTCGGTCGAGGACCAGGCCCGCGCCGACGAGCGGATCCCGCTGTTGCTCGACACCCCTGCGGCCCTGCGCTTCCTCAGCGCCGAGCCGCTGCTCGGGCCGATCGACCTGACGGCGCTACACGCGACCTTTGGCGTCGATCGTCTCGATGATGACGACTGGCGTTTTGACGCGCTTTCCGGAGAGCACTGGTTCCAAGACGATCTTGGATACCGGCAATCAGGGGATGGGCCGGATCTCGGCACCCTCGATTGGATCATCGCCGGCGGCGAATCCGGCGACGGCAGCCGGCCGATGCACCCGGCCTGGGCACGCTCCCTGCGCGACCAGTGCGCCGCCGCCGGCGTGCCGTTCTTCTTCAAGCAATGGGGCGACTGGGTCGACTGGCAGCAGTTCGGCGCGACGCGCTGGAAGAACACGACGCCGCAACACCCCTCCTACAAGGGGCCCTGCTTCGGCACCTTCCACGGCGGCGAGCAGCATTTCTCGGGCCCCTTCGAGACGCGGCACGAGGCCTCCTGCATCTTCGCCCGCAAGGGCAAGAGGGAGGCCGGCCGCCTGCTCGACGGCGTGCTGCACGACGGGATGCCCGCGCCATGAGGGTCCGGCTTCTCTTCGCTTGGTACGACCTCTGGATCGGCGCCTATTGGGATGCCCCGCGCCGGCGGCTCTACGTCCTGCCGCTGCCGATGATCGGGCTGCGCATCGACCTGCCGCGCCGGCCGCTCGACCCGGAGGAGCTGCTGTGGATCCTCGGCGCCGCCTTCGCGCTGGCGGCGGCCGCCGGCATCGGCTTCGGCCTGGCGCTCTTCGAGCCGCTGCGCGAACAGCTCGCGCTCTGGGCGCTCGGCTGATGACCGCTCCGGGCGCCAAGGTGTCCCTGGCCCTCGCGCCCTCGGCCGACCCGGCCGAGCGCGAGGCCGGCGCCGCCTTCGCCCGGGCCCAGCTGCTCGCCCTCGCCGAGGCCCTTGGCAAGGCCGCCGCCCGGCGCGATCATGAGGCCGCTCCGGAAGGAAGGGCCCGGGACCATGCCGACAGCCGGCACCAAGGCTGAGGCGCTGCGCTGGGCGATCTACGCCCGCTACAGCAGCGACCGCCAGTCGCCGACCTCGATCGAGGACCAGGTCCGGCTCTGCCGCGCCCGCGTCGAGCGCGAGGGCGGCACTCTGGCCGAGGTCTACTCCGACGCCGCGCTCTCCGGATCCACCCGCCGCCGCCCCGGCCTCGAGGCGCTGCTCGCCGACGCCCGCGACGGCCGCCTCGACGTCGTGCTCGCCGAGGCGCTCGACCGCCTGTCGCGCGACCAGGAGGACGTCGCCCACGTCGCCAAGCGCCTGGCGCACGCCGGCGTGCGCCTGCTGACCCTGGAAGAGGGCGAGATCGGCGCGCTGCACATCGGCCTCAAGGGCACGATGAACGCGCTCTACCTGGAGGCGCTCGGCCGCAAGTCCTGGCGCGGCCTGTCGGGCCGCGTCGCGGCCGGCAAGTCGGCCGGCGGGCTCGGCTACGGCTACCGGGTCGTGCGCCGGCTCGACGCCGCCGGCGAGCTGGTCACCGGCGAGCTGGAGATCGACGAGGACCAGGCCGCCGTCGTGCGCGAGGTCTTCCGGCGCTACGCCGCCGGCGAGAGCGCCAAGGCGATCGCCCACGACCTCAACCGCCGCGGCGTGCCCACCGCCCGATCGGGCCAGGCCGGCGGCGCCTGGAGCCCCTCGGCGATCGTCGGCAACGCCGGCCGCGGCACCGGCCTGCTCAACAACCGCCTCTACGTCGGCGAGCGGGTCTGGAACCGCGTGCGCATGGTCCGCGACCCGGACAGCGGCAAGCGCGTCTCGCGCCTCAACCCCGAATCGGACTGGCAGCGCGCGCCGGCGCCCGAGCTGGCGATCGTCGAGCCGGCGCTCTTCGAGGCGGCCCGGGCGCGCAAGGCCGCGGCCGCCGGCGCGCCGCTGCCCAAGCGCCGCCGGCCCAAGCGGGTCTTCGCCGGGCTGGTCGCCTGCGCCTGCTGCGACGGGCCGATGACGGTCGTGAACCGCGGCCGCTACGGCTGCCGCAACGCACGCGAGCGCGGCACCTGCGACAACGGCCGCACCATCGCCGCCGAGGAGCTCGAGCGCCGCGTGCTCGACGCGCTGCGCGACCAGCTGCTCGCCCCCGAATTCGCCGAGGCCTTCGTCGCCTCCTACCAGGCCGAGCGCCGGGCGCTCGCCGCCGAGAGCGCCCGCCAGGCGCGCCGCGACGACAAGCGCCTGGCCGACCTGGCGCGCGCGATCGGCCACCTGGTCGACCGCATCTGCGACGGCACCGACACGCCGGAGACCAACCGCCGGCTGCGCGAGCTGGAGGACGAGAAGGCGCGGCTGGAGGCCGAACGCGGTTCGGCGCCGGATCCGGACAAGGTGGCGCGCATCTACCCCGACCTGTCGCGCCGCTGGCGCCGGCTGGTCGAGGACCTCGCCGGCGCGCTCGCCCAGGGCGCCGAGGGCGACCGCCAGGCGATCGAGCTGGTCCGCTCGGTGACGACGAAGATCGTGGTGTCGCCCGGGCGCCTGCGCCGGCCGGGCAAGGCCGGGGCCTCGGCCGACCCCTGCGGCGTCGAGCTGCACGGCTCGCTCGCCACGCTCCTGGCCCTGGCGGGCGGCGCCGTCGCCGGCACCGCCCCTGCCTCACCGAACCGTGCCGCACCCGGATGGGCCGCACCGAATAGTAGGGTGATGATGGTAGCGGGGGAGGGACTTGAACCCCCGACACGCGGATTATGATTCCGCTGCTCTAACCAGCTGAGCTACCCCGCCGCCAGGAAGGTCGACCGTATATGGCGCCGGCCGTTGGGCTGTCAAGCGCGCCGAGCGCGGCCTTGCGGGCGTTTCGACGGGCCGCCTCGTGAGGTGGCTCTCGGGCAGTCTCTCGACCGGTCCTCCGGGCGACCTCGGCGTCGGTGCCCACCCCATGCAGCCGCTGGGCAGGACCCCTGCGCGCTCGGCGCTGGAGCCGGATGCAGGGCCGGGGCAGGCTCGGACCCCAGCATGGCAGCGCCCCGAGATCCCAATCGCCGAGACGACGCCGACGAGGCCGACGCCGACGCGGCGCCGGTCGGCCGCGGCTCGCTCGGCCCCGTCGCCGGCCCCCGCGCCACGGCCGGCCACAGCCTCGGCCAGGCCGGCAAGGGCATCGCGCTGATGCTGCTCTCAACGCTGTTCTTCGCCGGCATGAACGCCAGCGTGAAGGCGATCGGCCCGGCGATCCCGACCGAGCAGGTGCTGTTCTTCCGCAACCTCTTCGCGCTGCTGCCGGTCGCCTTCCTGGTCTGGCGCGCCGGCAGCCTGGAGCTGCTGCGCCCGACCCAGCCGCTGCAGCACCTCTGGCGCGCCGTCATCGGGCTGATCTCGCTCGGCCTGTTCTTCTACGGCTACGCCCGCCTGCCGCTCGCCGACGTCATCGCCATCTCCTTCGCCGCCCCGCTGTTCGTCACCGCGCTGTCGCCCTGGCAGCTCGGCGAGCCGGTCGGGCCGCGGCGCTGGGCGGCCGTCGTCGTCGGCTTCGCCGGCGTGCTGGTCATCGTCCAGCCCGGCGAGGCCGGCTTCGACCCGCTGCTCCTGCTGGTCCTGGTCGCGACCTTCTTCTACGCCCAGGTGCTGATCGCCGTGCGCCGGCTCAACCGCACCGACACGCCGGCGGCCATCGTGTTCTGGTACCTGGCGACCTCGGTCGTCGCGACCGCCCTGGTGCTGCCCTTCGTCTGGGTCACGCCGAGCGCCGAGGGCTGGCTGCTGCTGGTCGGCCTGGGGCTGATCGGCGGCGTCGCCCAGCTGGTCGTCACCGCCGCCTTCCGCTACGCCGACGCCGCCGTGCTGGCGCCCTTCGACTACGCCCAGATCCTCTGGGGCTCGGCGCTCGGCTACCTGATCTGGAGCGAGGTGCCGGCCGGCACCCTGTGGATCGGCGCGGCGGTGCTGGTCGCCAGCGGCCTCTACATCGCCCACCGCGAGGCCAAGCTCGGCCTGCTCGGCCGGGCCCGCCGGCGCGCGCCGCCGGCCGAGCTGTGAGAGCCATCCGGCGGCTCGCTGCAGCGGCGAAAGGCGGCATTTGATTTTGCCGGCCGCTCTGCCGATGTTAGGGGCTGTTCAAACGCTGCCGGGTTGCCCCTCCTCCATGACCTTCCGTACCGCCAAGTTCGAGATCGGCCAGATCGTCAAGCACCGCTTCTTCCCGTTCCGCGGCGTGATCTTCGACGTCGACCCGGTGTTCGCCAACACCGAGGAATGGTGGCTGTCGATCCCCGAGGAGGTGCGCCCCTCGAAGGACCAGCCCTACTACCACCTCTACGCCGAGAACGAGCAGACGACCTACGTCGCCTACGTCTCGGAGCAGAACCTGCTGCCCGACGACAGCGGCAAGCCGGTCTCCCACCCCGAGATCCCCAAGGCCTTCGCCGGCATGGCCGGCGGCCGCTACCTGCCGCGCGAGCGCCCGGTCAACTAGGCGGCCGGCCGCCCAGCTCGGCCGGCCCCCCAGCTCGGCCGGTCAAGCAGCTCGGCCGGTCAACCAGGGGCTCAGCCGCTCGCGAACTCGAACGGCAGGTACTGGTACAGCCAGGTCTCGGTCAGGGTCTCGCCGTCGAGCCTCAGGTAGAGCCGCAGGTCGACCGGCTCGTCGCCGTCTTCCTCCAGGTCGAAGACGGCGCGCCAGCGGTCGGTTCCGACGACCTTGAGGCAGTAGCGGTCGACGATCTCGCCGCGCGAGGCGGCGACCACGGCCTCGACCGGCCGGCCCTTCTCGAGCGCCGCCAGCGGGCCGCCGGCGAAGTCGACGACGAACTTCTTGACGTTGTCCGGGCGCTCCTGGCCGGGCACGCCGCCGCGGCCGATCCGGGTCGCCAGCACCCGGCCGCTGTCCTTCGGCGGGAAGGGATGGTCGGCGACCCAGTGCAGGCGGTAGCCGAGATCGAGCTGGCGGCCCGGCTGGACGGCCTCCTTCGGCCGCCAGAAGGCGACGATGTTGTCGTGGATCTCGTCGTCGGTCGGGATCTCGATCAGCTCGACCGCGCCCTCGCCCCACTGGCCGAGCGGCTCGACCCAGAGGCTCGGCCGGCGGTCGTAGAAGACGCCGTCGTCCTCGTAGTTGCGGAAGTCGCGGTCGCGCTGCATCAGGCCGAAGCCGCGCGGATTGTTGTCGACGAAGGCGTTGACCTGCAGGCGCTCGGGGTTGTTGAGCGGCCGCCAGATGCGCTCGCCGGCGCCGGTCCAGAGCGCCAGGCCGTCCGAATCGTGGATCTCCGGGCGCCAGTCGGTCGCCTTGTGGCGGTTGGTCTCGGAAAACCAGAACATCGAGGTCAGCGGCGCGATACCCAGGCGTTCGATCTCGCGGCGCGGGAACAGCGTCGCGTCGACCTCCATGACCACGCCGTTCTCGTTGCGCGCGCGGAAGCGGTAGACGCCGACGATCGAGGGACCGTCCATCAGGGCGTGGATGACGACCTCGCGCGCCGCCTCGCCGGAGCCGGCGGGGGCCGGCTTCTCGATCCAGAACTCGGTGAAGCGCGGGAACTCCTCCGGCCCGTCGGTCGCGGTGTTGACCGCGATGCCGCGCGCCGACAGGCCGTACTGGCCGAAGGGGCCGGCGGTGCGGAAGTAGGCGGCGCCGAGATAGACCAGCCAGTCGGTCTGCGGCTGGCCCTCGCTGCGCGGGTTCATGAAGCGGAAGCCGGCGAAGCCGAGGTCGTCGGGCAGCTTGTCGCGCAGGCCGGTGTCGCCGTAGTCGAACAGCGAGGGGTCGTAGCGCACCGGCCGGGCGACCGCGCCCTCGACGGCATAGACGCGGACCGGCCGCTTGAAGTAGCGGCCGAGATGGAAGAACTGCACCGGGTGGCGCGCCTCGCCCAGCCAGAGCGCCCGCTCCGGCCGGAAGGTCAGCTCGTTGTAGGCATCGTAGTCGATCTGCTCGAGCGCCTCCGGGGCCTCGACGGGAGGCTCCTCGTAGGGCGCCGCGGCCAGGCTGCGGGCGCGGTCGATCAGCGCCTGGCGGTCGAACGGCACCGGATCGCCGAGCGCCGGGCCACCGGCATCCCGGGCGCCGTCCTGGGCGTGGGCGAGGGGAGAGGAGAGAAGGAGGGGAAGGGCGGCGCCGTAAAGGGCGCTGCCGGCGAGCAGGGCGCGTCGGCTGAGAGGCGTCTTCATGTCTGTCAGGGTTCCGAGCTTCCGGTGTCGTTCAGGCGGCCATCGCTGATGTGTCCCGGAATGCGCCGGATTTGCGGCAATCCGCGGCCGCTTTCAAGGGGCTTGCCGTCGCCGAAGAGAGTCGCCCGCGGGAAAAAGGTTCCAGGGGCGGCAAGGGAAAAATCGCTTGCCGGGATCACTGCATAAAGATATCTTTATGTCGACATGGCGAACGACAGCTCCCTCGACCGACTTCTCCAGGGCCTCCGGGCGGTGGCCGAAGGCACGCGCCTTCGGATCCTCGCGCTCTGCGCCCATGGCGAGCTGACCGTGACCGACCTGGTCGAGATCCTCGGCCAGAGCCAGCCGCGGGTGTCCCGCCATCTCAAGCTTCTGGTCGAGGGCGGACTGCTGGAGCGCCAGCAGGAAGGCAACTGGGCCTACTACCGGCTGAGCGAACGCGGGCCGGTGGCGGCGCTGGCGCGCCAGATCGTCGACCTGGTGCCCGACAGCGATCCCGACCATGCGCTCGACCTGAAGCGCCTGGAGGAGGTCCGCGCCGGCTGGGCGATCAAGGCCGAGGCCTACTTCAAGCGCAACGCCACGAACTGGGACCAGGTGCGCGCCCTGCACGTCGACGAGGCCAAGGTCGAGGGCGCGCTGCGCCGCCTGATCGACCGCGAGGCGCCGGGCGAGCTGCTCGACATCGGCACCGGCACCGGCCGGGTGCTGGAGCTGCTCGGCGACAAGGTCGTCGCGGCGATCGGCATCGACCGCTCGCTCGACATGCTCAAGGTCGCCCGCGCCAAGGTCTTCCGTGCCGGCCTGCGCCAGTGCCACCTGCGCCATGCCGACATGAACCGCCTGCCGTTCCAGCCGGGCCGCTTCGACACGGCGGTGCTGCACATGACGCTGCACTACGTCGAGGATCCCGGCGCGGCCCTGGCCGAGGCGGCCCGGGTGCTGCGCCCGGGCGGCCGGCTGATCGTCGTCGACTTCGACGAACACGACCAGAGCGAGCTCCGCGAGAGCCAGGCCCATCGCTGGCTGGGCTTCTCGGAGTCGCGCATGACCCGCCTGCTGGAGCAGGCCGGGCTGGTCGCCGAGGCGCCCGAGCGGCTGCCCGGCAAGCCGCTGACCGTCTGCCTGTGGACGGCGCGGCGTCCCGCCAACGATCTGCTGTCGTCCGGCTCCTCGGACGACCAGCCACGCAAGGAGGTCGGCTGAAGCCATGACCCGCACGTCCAACATTTCCTTCGAGTTCTTTCCGCCGGGCCCGGGGGCGCCCGAGGAGCGCTTCTGGCAGACCGCCGAGCGGCTCAACGCGCTCGGCCCCGACTTCTGCAGCGTCACCTACGGCGCCGGCGGCACGACGAAGGACCGCACCTACGAGATCGTCACCGGCCTGCAGGAGCGCGGCATCGACGCCGCCGCCCACCTGACGCTGGTCGGCGCCTCGCGCGCCGAGGTCGACGCCGTGGCCAAGCGGCTCGGCGACGCCGGCATCAAGCGCCTGGTGGCGCTGCGCGGCGACATGCCGAACATGGCCGGCGGGTTCGAGCCGCATCCCGAGGGCTACGCCAGCTCGGTCGAGCTGATCGAGCGGCTGAGCGAGACCGGCGGCTTCGACATCTCGGTCGGCGCCTACCCGGAGGTCCATCCCAGCTCCGAGTCGCTGGACGCCGACGTCGCCTACCTCAAGCGCAAGCTCGACGCCGGCGCCGACCGGGCGATCACCCAGTACTTCTTCGACGCCGAGGTCTTCCTGCGCTTCCGCGACAAGGCGCGCGCCGCCGGCATCGACAAGCCGATCGTCGCCGGCGTGCTGCCGGTCACCAACTTCGCCAAGCTGAAGGAGTTCAGCGCGAAGTGCGGCGCCCACGTGCCGGACTGGCTGGAGGAGCGCTTCGCCGGCCTCGACGACGATCCCGAGACGCGCTCGCTGGTCGCCGCGCACACCGCCGCCGACCTCTGCCAGAAGCTGATGGCCGAGGGTGTCGAGGACTTCCACTTCTACACGCTGAACCGCGCCAACCTGTCCTACGCGGTCTGCCATCTGCTGGGCATCCGCTCCCCGCTCGAGGAGGCGGCCTGAGCCATGCGCACCCTGATCGAGGCGATCGACCACCGGGTTCTGCTGACCGACGGCTCGCTGACCCGCCAGCTGCGCGGCGCGCAGCCCGACGTGGCCCGCGACCTCTACGGCGTCGAGGACTGCCTTGAGCTGCTCAACCTGACCCGCGCCCCGCTGGTCCGCGAGAGCCACCGCGCCTACCTGCGCGCCGGCGCCGACGTCATCCGCACCAACTCGCTGCAGGCCGGGCCGCTGACCCTGGCGCGCTGGGGGCTGGCGGAGCAGGCCTTCTACCTCAACTACGCCGCCGCCGAGCTGGCCTGCGAGGCCGTCGATTCGGTGCCGGGCCGCGGCCGACGCCGCTTCGTGCTGGGCGTCGTGCGCGACGAGGGCTGGGACGCCGCGCCCAAGGACATCGAGGAGGCCGTGGCCGTGCAGGTCGAGGGCCTGCTCGCCGGCGGCGCCGACGGCATCGCCATCGACATGGTGCCGGGCACCGGCCGCGCGCCGGCCTTTCTGCGCGGCGCCGGCCGCGCCAAGCGGAAGCTGAAGGCCCTGGCGCCGATCTTCCTGCAGCGCGGCCACCAGGGCGCCGAGTTCTCCGACCGCGCGCTCGACGTCGCCGACGGCCTGATCCGCTTCCGCCATGGCGGCGCGGAGAAGGGGGGCGCCGAGAAGGGCGGCGAGTCCCGGACCGGCCGCCGCGACTGGCTGAAGGCGGCGCTCGAGGACGAGGTCAACCTGATCGGCGGCGGCGACAGCCCGGCCGCGACCGCCAAGCTCGACCGGGCGCTGCGGGCCGTCGCCGACGACGGCTGGCGCCCCTTCACCCGCTGGAACCGCCCGCAGGTCGTCGACGAGGTGACGCCGCCCTCGTCGAGCCTGCATCTCGACCCCGCGATGGCGGAGGTCGCCTGACCGGGTTGGCCGGCAGCGACCGACAGCCCGTTTCATTCCTGTAGAGGGCGCGCGGGCAAGGCCGCAGAAGCGGCCGTACGCGACGCGCGCGACGACATGACGATCGACAAGAACAAGGTGGCCGAGCGCACGAAGCTGCTCGAGTCCGCCGCCGCGGAGCGCATCCTGGTGCTCGACGGCGCGATGGGCACGAGCATCCAGCTGCTCGAGCTCGAGGAGTCGGACTACCGCGGCGAGCGCTTCGCCGACTACGGCAAGGAGATCAAGGGCAACAACGACCTGCTGACCCTGACCTCGCCGGACCTGATCCGGAAGATCCACCAGGACTACCTGGAGGCCGGCGCCGACATCATCGAGACCAACACCTTCAACTCGACCGAGGTCAGCCAGGCCGAGTACGGGCTGTCGGAGCTGGCGGTCGAGCTGAACCGCGAGGGCGCGCGGCTGGCCCGCGAGGCCGCCGACACGGTCGAGACGCCCGAGCGGCCGCGCTTCGTCGCCGGCGTGCTCGGCCCGACCTCGCGCACCGCCTCGCTGTCGCCCGACGTCAACGATCCCGGATTCCGCAACACCTCTTTCGAGGCCCTGCGCGAGGACTACGGCAAGGCGGCGCGCGCGCTCCTGGAGGGCGGTGCCGACCTGCTGCTGGTCGAGACGGTGTTCGACACGCTGAACGCTCGCGCGGCGCTCTTCGCCATCGAGGAGGTCTTCGAGGAGCTGGACTGCCGCTGGCCGGTCATGATCTCCGGCACGATCACCGACCTGTCGGGCCGCACGCTGTCGGGCCAGACCGCCGAGGCCTTCTGGATCTCGATCAGCCACGTCCGGCCCTTCTCGGTCGGCCTCAACTGCGCGCTCGGCCCCAAGGAGCTGCGCACCTACGTCGCCGAGCTGTCGCGCGTCGCCGAGACGCGCGTCTCGGCCCACCCCAACGCCGGACTGCCGAACGCCTTCGGCGGCTACGACGAGACTCCCGAGTCGATGGCCGAGCACATCGGCCCCTGGGCGCGCGACGGCCTGCTGAACATCGTCGGCGGCTGCTGCGGCACGACGCCGGAGCACATCGCCGCGATCGCCAAGTCGGTCGAGGGCGTCAAGCCGCGCGCGATCCCGGAGCTGCCGCCGGCGCTCGCCCTGTCCGGCCTCGAACCCTTCCGGATGGCGTCATGAGCGAGCAGATGACCGAAGAAACCCAGACCAAGTCCCAGGCCACCTTCATCAACATCGGCGAGCGGACCAACGTCACCGGCTCGGCGAAGTTCAAGAAGCTGATCCTGGAGGACCGCTACGACGAGGCGCTCGACGTCGCGCGCGACCAGGTCGAGAACGGCGCGCAGATGATCGACGTCAACATGGACGAGGCGATGCTCGATTCGGAGGCGGCGATGCGACGCTTCCTGAACCTGATCGCCTCCGAGCCCGACATCGCGCGCGTCCCGATCGTCATCGACTCCTCGAAGTGGAGCGTCATCGAGGCCGGGCTGCAGTGCGTCCAGGGCAAGCCGCTGGTCAACTCGATCTCGCTCAAGGAGGGCGAGGAGCAGTTCCTGGAGCAGGCCCGCAAGCTGCACCGCTACGGCGCCGCCGTGGTGGTCATGGCCTTCGACGAGAACGGCCAGGCCGAGACGGCCGAGCAGAAGCTGGAGATCTGCCGGCGCGCCTACAAGCTGCTGACCGAGACGGTCGGCATGCCGCCGCAGGACATCGTCTTCGACGCCAACATCTTCGCGGTCGCCACCGGCATCGAGGAGCACAACGACTACGCCCGCGCCTTCATCGAGGGCGTGCGCATGATCAAGGAGCAGCTGCCGCACGCGCGTACCTCGGGCGGCCTGTCCAACGTCTCCTTCTCGTTCCGCGGCAACGAGCCGGTGCGCCAGGCCATGCACTCGGTGTTCCTCTACCACGCCATCCCGGCGGGCCTGGACATGGCGATCGTCAACGCCGGCCAGCTGCCGGTCTACGACGACATTCCGGAGAAGCTGCGCGAGCGGGTCGAGGACGTCATCCTGAACCGCCGCGAGGACGCCACCGACCGCCTGCTGGAGGTCGCCGAGGAGTACAAGTCGGGCGGCACGGCGAAGCGCGAGGTCGACCTGTCCTGGCGCGAGGCCGAGGTCGAGAAGCGCCTCGAGCACGCCCTGGTCCACGGCATCCTCGACTGGATCGAGGAGGACACCGAGGAGGCGCGCCAGCGCGCCGACAAGCCGCTGGAGGTCATCGAGGGCCCGCTGATGGACGGCATGAACGTCGTCGGCGACCTGTTCGGCGCCGGCAAGATGTTCCTGCCGCAGGTCGTCAAGTCGGCCCGTGTCATGAAGAAGGCGGTCGCCTACCTGCTGCCCTACATCGAGGAGGAGAAGGAAGCCTCCGGCGACACCGGCGCCAAGGGCAAGATCCTGATGGCCACGGTGAAGGGCGACGTCCACGACATCGGCAAGAACATCGTCGGCGTGGTCCTGCAGTGCAACAACTTCGACGTCGTCGACCTCGGCGTCATGGTGCCGAGCGGCAAGATCCTGGAGACCGCGAAGGCCGAGAAGGTCGACATCATCGGCCTGTCGGGGCTGATCACGCCGAGCCTGGACGAGATGCGCTACGTCGCTGCCGAGATGCAGCGCGAGGGCTTCCAGGTGCCGCTGCTGATCGGCGGCGCGACGACCAGCAAGGTGCACACCGCGGTCAAGATCGCGCCGAACTACGAGCAGCCGACGATCCACGTCACCGACGCCTCGCGCGCGGTCGGCGTCGCCGGCAAGCTGGTCAGCAAGCTCTACCGCGACGACTACGTCCAGGAGGTCGCCGAGGACTACGCAAAGATGCGCGACAACTTCGAGAAGAAGGGCGAGCGCAAGGCGCGCGCGCCCTTCGAAGAGGCGCGCAAGAACGTGGTCGCGATCGATTGGGACGGCTACGAGCCGCCGCGCCCGGCCCAGGGCCTGGAGCCCCTGCAGCTGGATAAGCTGCCGGTCGACGAGCTGATCGAGCGCATCGATTGGACCCCGTTCTTCCAGACCTGGGAGCTGCACGGCCGCTACCCGAAGATCCTGGACGACGAGAAGGTCGGCGAGACGGCGCGCAGCCTTCACAAGGACGCGCTGGAGATGCTCGATCGCCTGGTCGAGAAGGACCTGGTGCGCCCGCGCGCGCGCTGCGCCTTCTGGCCGGCCGCCGCCGAGGGCGACGACATCCGCCTGTTCGCCGACGAGGAACGCAAGGAGACCCGCGCGACGCTGCACATGCTGCGCCAGCAGATGAGCCGCGACGGCGACCGGGCGAACCACTCGCTCGCCGACTACGTCGCGCCGGCCGACAGCGGCAAGCCGGACTGGATGGGCGCCTTCTGCGTCACCGCCGGCGGCGAGGTCGAGCGTTACGCGCAGGAGCGCAAGGCGGCCGGCGACGACTACGAGGCGATTCTGGTCCAGGCGCTGTCCGACCGGATCGCCGAGGCCGCCGCCGAGTGGCTGCACGAGCAGGTCCGCAGGAAGGTCTGGGGCTATGCGGCCGAGGAGTCGCTGTCGAACGACGAGCTGATCGCCGAGAAGTACCGCGGCATCCGCCCGGCGCCGGGCTATCCGGCCTGTCCGGACCACACCGAGAAGGCGACGCTGTTCGAGCTGCTCGACTGCGAGGAGGCGCTGGGCGTGCGCCTGACCGAGAGCTTCGCGATGACCCCCGCCTCCTCGGTCTCGGGCTGGTACTTCGGCCACCCCGACGCCCGCTACTTCGGCGTCGGCCGGATCGGCAAGGACCAGGTCGAGGACTACGCCGAGCGCAAGGGCTGGAGCCTCGAGGAGGCCGAGCGCTGGCTCGCGCCGAACCTCGACTACGACCCGGGGATCACGGCCCGGCAGGCTGCCGAGTAGCGGCCGGCCGGGTCACGGGACGGCGCCGGCCCGCTCCGGACCGACCGTTCGCCAGGGACCGCTGCGGAGCGCCTGGCGACGACAGGGCCGGACGGGCCGGTGTCCGTTGCATTTCGGCGCCGAAGACGGCGGCCGGCAGGCTTCCAGGTCGCGCCCGCAGCCGCTAGGCTGGCGGCCATGGCTCTTCGGCATCTCGACCACGTCAACCTGCGCACGGCCGATCTCGACCGTCTCGTCGCCTTCTACGGCGAGGTGCTCGGCCTCGAGCCGGGCTGGCGCCCGCCCTTCGACTTCCCCGGCGCCTGGCTCTATTGCGGCGAGCGGCCGGTCGTTCACCTGGTCGGCGAGCAGCGGCCGCGCGCCGGCGAGGACCCCCGGCTCGAGCACTTCGCCTTCGCGGCCGAGGGACTCGCGGAGTTCCTGGGCCGGCTGCGCGCCAGGAAGGTGGCCTACTGGGTTCGCGTCGTGCCGGGCATCGAGCTGCGCCAGGTCAACTTCCGCGACCCCGACGGCAATCACATCCACGTCGATTTCGACAAGCGCGAAGAGGCGGACCTGGCGGACTATGACGGCCGCTGACAGCCTGCCGGCGGAAGCGCGTTCTTAGCCATCTAAAGACACACTTTACATTTCATTTAACCGTATACAGATTGTGGCCTCCGCCGCGGCGTTCGCCGCATCGGGACGGGCCCGTCAGCCGTGCCCGGAAATCCATGGACCGTGCAGGCTCTCGCCGCCCGCATTCGCGCCGGACCGGCCGGGAGCGGCGGGCGAGCGCTGCCCCCGGTCTGAGAAAGCTGCGCCGGAACGGCGCCGGTCGGGAGCGGTTGCAGTGGATTTCGGTCTTCTCGATTCCTTCGACGAAGGCATCGTCGTCATCGAGGGGACAGGCGAGATCGTCTACCTGAATCCCTCGGCCGAGCAGCTCTTCGGGTACCCGGCGGAGCAGCTGATCGGCCGACAGCTGGACCTGCTGCTGCCGCAGGAGGTCCGGGGCCGCCACCGCGAGCGGATCGCGGCCTTCGCGCGCTCCGGCGTCGGCAGCCGCAGGATGCGCGAGCGCGGCTCAATCGAGGGCCTGCGCCGCGACGGCTCGCGCTTCCACGCCGAGGCCTCGATCTCCCGGGTCGTGCGTGACGGCGAGGTCCGCTTCATGGCCGTCGTTCGCGACATCACGGAGCGCAAGCTCGCCGAGGCGCGGCTGCACGCCTCGGAGCAGAAGCACCGGGCGATCCTCGACACCTGCACCGACGCCGTCGTGCTCGCCGACGCGACCAGCGGCCTGGTCTGCGAGGTCAACGAGCGCGCCGCCGAGCTGTTCGGCTGCACCACCCGCGACCTGATCGGCCTGCATCAGAGCGAGCTTCACCCGGAGCCCCTGCGCGAGCGCTTCCGGCAGCTGTTCCGCGAGCACGTCGAACAGGGCCGGATCCTGGTGCCCGACGCGACGATCCTGCGCCGCGACGGCAGCGAGCTGCCGGTGGAGATCGCGGCGCGGCCGACCCGCGTCGGCCACCTCGAGGTCGTCGTCGGCTTCTTCCGGGACATCAGGCATCGCAAGGCGCGCGAGAGCGAGCTGCAGGCGGCCCGCGAAGCCGCCGAAGCGGCGAGCCGCGCCAAGACCCTGTTCCTCGCCAACATGAGCCACGAGCTACGCACGCCGCTCAACGCCATCATCGGCCTCTCCGAGATCATCGCCCGCCAGATGAAGGGGCCGGTCGGGGTGCCGAAGTACGCCGAGTACGCCGCCGACATAAGCCAGAGCGGCCATCACCTGCTGGAGGTGATCAGCGACATCCTCGACCTGTCGCGCCTCGAGCTCGACAAGCTGACGCTGCACGAGGAGCCGGTCGAGCTCGACGACCTGCTGACGCGCTGTGCCCGGACGGTCCGTCAGCTCGCCGACGAAGCCGGGATCGAGATCGAGGCCGGCGCTCGCGACCTGCCGCTGCTGCGCGGCGACCCGCGGATGATTCGGCAGATGCTGCTCAACCTGCTCTCGAACGCCATCAAGTTCACGCCGCGCGGCGGCTCCATCGAGGCGAGCGGCCGCCTGCTGCCCTGCGGTGCCGTCGAGCTTGCCGTCAGGGACAGCGGAGTCGGCATTCCGCCGGACAAGCTGGACGCCGTCACCGAGCCCTTCAACCTGCGCAGCCAGCGCCGCTACGACAACCACTCGGGGACCGGCCTGGGCCTGGCCATCACCAAGGGGCTGCTGGAGGCCCACGGCGGCCGCCTGGAGATCGAGAGCGCGCCGGGCGCGGGCACGCGGGTCGCCTTGCGGTTTCCGGCCGAGCGCACGCTGCGCCAGTAGGCCGCGGCGGCGCCGTGCGGGGTCAGCCGGGCCGCCGCAACGCGACGATGCCCTGCGGGCTGTCCTGGCAGGCGCGCGCGTGCAGCGCCTCGAAGGGCTCGACGACGGTCATCAGCGGGAAGGCCGTGGCGTTGAGCACGCGGCCCTCGCCGAGCGCGATCGCGACATGGCCCTTCCAGAAGATGAGATCGCCGCGCCGCAGCGTCGCGTCGGGCGGCGCGTCGGCGGGCAGGGCGCGGCCGCAGGCCTCGGCGGCCGCCTGCTGGTCGCTGTCGCGCGGAACGGCGATGCCGGCGGCGGCGAGCGACAGCTGCACCAAGCCCGAACAGTCGACGCCGAGCCCCGAGCGGCCGCCCCAGATGTAGGGCAGGCCGAGGAAGCGCTCGGCCGTCGCCACCCAGTCCGGTGCGCGCCAGTCGAGCTCGGCCAGGTGCCCCGCGAAGACCCAGCCCCCCTCTGCGCGCTCGACGAAGCGGTCGCGCGCGCCGACGGCCGAGAGCGTGCCCCAGAAGCTCAGCCGCTCGCTCGCGGGCGCCTTGATGGTCGGCTCGGGGAAGACCGGCGTCGACATCGCGGTCACCCGATGGGTCGGGGAGTGCACCTCGGACGACAGGCAGAAGGAGCGTGCATAGCCGACGTAGCCGTCGGCCTCGTTCTGCAGCCAGCTCCAGCCGGCGCGCGTCTCGAAGACCCGCACCCGCTCGCCCGACAGCAGCTGCGAATCGAGCGGCGCCGCCGGGTCCGGACGGCGGTGCAGGCCGAGCACGCCGGCCGCGACCTGGGCCGCGCGCCCCTGGGAATAGTGCCTAGCCTCGACCCGCTCGCGCAGGCGCGCGTCCGCCAGGTCGGGGCGGTAGGCGTTGAGGCGCCTGTCGAGCGGCTGTTCCATGGCGGCGACGATGTCGCCTCGGCCGCGCGTTGGCAAGCTTCTCCGCGTGGCCCGGCGCCCGGCTCCGCTAGTGGAGCGTGCCGCTGTCCGGCCCGTCGCCGCCCTGGCCGGATTCGCGCTCGCGCAGGTAGTCCTCGGTGGTGCGCGGGCGCGGCGGGGCGGGGCCCTTGAGCGGCGTGTTCTCGTCCTCCATCTCGGTGACCACGCGGCAGTCCTCGCACATCATGATGCGCTCGATGCGATTGCCCTCGAGGAACATCGAGTGGCGGCCGGCGAGCTGTTCGGCGACCCGCTCGATCGAGCGCTCGACGCCGAAGGGCTTGCCGCAGCGCACGCAGTTGAAGGGCTCCTCCTGGTTGAGGGTGACCGCGCCGCGCGCCTCGTCGGTGAAGTTCAGCCGCGGCTCCAGGCTGATCACCTGCTCCGGGCAGGTCGAGCGGCAGAGGCCGCACTGCACGCAGGCCTCCTCGGTGAAACCGAGCCAGGGCCGCTCCTCGGCGTCCATCAGCGCGCCGGTGGGGCAGGCGCCGACGCAGGCGAGGCACAGCGTGCAGCCCTCGGTGTCGAGCTTGACCGCGCCGAAGGGCGCGCCCTTGGCGAGCGGCAGGATGTCCTGCGGCTCGGGCGCCTCGTCGCGCAGGTGGCGCAGGCCGAGCATGGTGCGCGTGCGCTTGCCGCCGAGCGGCAGGAAGCGACCGGCCGGCGGCCCGTCGAGCCGGCGCAGCTCCCAGAGCTGCGCCTCGACCGCGTCGGGGTCGGCGTCGTCGATCAGCTGGACCCGGCCGCCGCCGTAGCCCAGGCCGTCGAGCAGCGTCTCGATCAGGCCCACCGAGCCCGCGATGCCGCCGAGCTCGTCGCGCTTCTTCGGGTCGATCAGCACCGCGACCTGCGAGGCGCCGTAGGCGAAGGCGGCCGAGAAGAAGTCGATGCCGAGCTGCGTCGTCTCGTTGACGGCCAGCGGCAGGACGTTCGCTGGCAGGCCGCGGCCGAGCCGGGCCATCAGGTGCAGCAGTTCCTCGCCGTGGCGGCCGTCGTGGACCAGCAGCACCGGCCGGGCGCCGCCCGCGGCGTCATAGCCCTCGAGCAGCACCTT
Organism: Alphaproteobacteria bacterium; assembly: GCA_030433005.1. GTDB lineage: Bacteria > Pseudomonadota > Alphaproteobacteria > Kiloniellales > DSM-21159 > Tistlia. The sequence continues at coordinate 4,024 of JAUILQ010000031.1, read as the reverse complement.
CAGCTTTTCGAGCAGCGAGTTCGGGCCGGGCAGGGCATAGGTCGCCGCCCCGGTCGGGCAGGCGGCGGCGCACTGGCCGCAGCCGGCGCAGACATGGGGATCGAACTCGACGGTGTCGCCCACGGATCGGATCGCCGAGGTCGGGCAGAGATCGAGGCAGCGCGTGCAGCCGGTCTTGCGGCTGCGCGAGTGGGCGCAGATGTCGGGGTCGTAGCGGACGTAGCGCGGCTTCTCGAACTCGCCGACGTAGTCGGCGGCCTCGAACAGCGCCTTCTGCACGGCGATCGGGTCACCGGGATCGGGGCGGAAGTAGCCGTCGCGACGCTCGTGGGCGGGGAACAGCGGCGTGCCGCCGGTCAGGTCGACGATCAGGTCGCATTCGGAGTAGGCGCCGTTGCGCGGGTCCTCGAAGACGAAGCCGGCGCGCGAGGAGGGCTGCGCCGCGGCATAGCCGTCGACGTTGACGGCGAAGGCGCCGAGGTGGCCCTGCGCCGAGGTGATGCGGCCCTTGAAGACCGGCACCTCCATGCGCCGGGGCGGCAGCAGCTCGGCGGCCTCGCTGAGCAGCAGCGTGACGTCGAGCTTGCCCTTCAGCTGCTCGGCCGCCTCGAGCGCCCGCTCGTCCTTGCCGTAGACCAGGCAGGTTCCCTCCGAGACCATGGCGACCGTGCCGGAGGGCTCGAGCTCGACGCTGGCCGCCGCGATCAGCGCCGCCATTTTCGGCGTTGCCTTCTTCGCGTCCTTCGACCAGCCGGCCAGCTCGCGGATATTGAAGAAGCCGAGCTCGGCCTCGGGGTTGTCCTCGGCCGCCAGCTCGGCGAACAGCGGCGCCTCCTGCGTGCAGGCGACGAGCACCGGCTGCTCGCCGAGCACCGCCCGCTGGAAGTTGCCGAGCTGGGCCCGGCACAGCTGGGTATTGATCTCCAGCTCGTCCTCCGCGCCTGCGGCCCGACAGGCCTTGGACAGCTTGGCGCCGTCCAGGGGCATGGTCTTCTCGCAGTCGCAGACGAGCACGCGCTTGCCGCGCAGCTCCATGATCGTCTTCACTCCCTCAGCCGAGCGCAGCCCTTGAAACGGGCCGTCGTTCTCGTGGTGTACTCGGCGCGCAGTCTAGCAATGCGGGCAGCACAAACATCCCCAATTTTGCTGCGGCCAAGGCGCCCACTATGATCGCCGGGCGACTCGGCGCCGGGAGGCTCTCCGGGGCCGGCGCCAACGCAGCCGGGAGACGAGGAACAGGTGGCGAAGACAGCGGGCGATCACGCGATCGGGACGGGCGACCTCAAGGGGGTCGCGCCGGAGCACACCTACGCCGGGGCGCTGTCGTTCCTGCGCTGCCGCTACCGAGACGATCCGGCCGGGGTCGAGGTCGCGGTGACCGGCGTGCCGCTCGACACCGCGACGACCAACCGGCCCGGCGCCCGCTTCGGCCCGCGCGGCGTCCGCGCCGCCTCGGCGACCATGGCCTGGACCCGGCCTTACGGCTGGGAGTTCGACCCGCGCGAGGTGCTGGCGGTCGCCGACCTCGGCGACTGCGCCTTCGATCCCTTCCACCCGGCCGGCGTGCCGGCCGAGATCGAGGCCCACGCGGCACGCCTGCTCGACGCCGGCTGTCGCCTGCTGACCCTGGGCGGCGACCACTTCGTCAGCTATCCGCTGCTCAAGGCCCATGCGGCGCGCCACGGCCCGCTGTCGCTGCTGCACTTCGACGCCCACTCCGACACCTGGGCCGGCGACGAGGCTGGCGACGTCAACCACGGCACGATGTTCTGGCACGCCGCCCGCGAGGGCCTGATCGACGTCGAGCACTCCCTGCAGGTCGGGCTGCGCACCCACAACGACGACACCCTCGGCATCCCGATCCTCGACGCGCCCTGGGTCCATGCTCACGGTGTCGCCGCGGTCGTCGAGCGGGCGCGCTCGCTGCTCGCCGGCCGCCGGGTCTACCTCACGTTCGACATCGACTGCCTGGACCCGGCCTTCGCGCCGGGGACCGGGACGCCGGTCGCCGGCGGCCTCTCGACGGCGCAGGCCCTGGCCATCCTGAAGGGGCTGCGCGGCCTCGACCTGGTCGGTGCCGACGTCGTCGAGGTCGCCCCGGCCTACGACTCCGCCGAGATCACGGCGCTGGCCGGCGCGCACATCGGCTTCGAGCTGCTGGCGCTCTTCGCCTGCCGGCCCGGCGGCCCGATGCCGGCCGACTGGCCCTGAGCCGCGCGATGGCGGGCGCCGCAGCAGAGCTGATGACGACCCGCGAGGTCGCGGACTACCTGCGTCTCAAGGAGCGGCGGATCTACGAGCTGGTGCGCCAGCGCGCGATTCCCTGCACCCGGGTCACCGGCAAATGGCTGTTCCCCAAGCCGCTGATCGATCTCTGGCTGTCGCAGAACCTAGAGGGTACGCCGCCCGGGACGCCGGCGCCGCCGGTCGTCGCCGGCAGCCAGGACCCGCTGCTCGACTGGGCGGTGCGCGAGAGCGGCTGCGGCCTGGCCCTGCTGCCCGGCGGCAGCCTCGACGGTCTCGCCCGCTTCGCGCGCGGCGAGGCGCTGGCCGCCGGACTGCACGTGCTCGATCCCGAGAGCGGGCAGTGGAACGCCCCGGCGATCGAGGCGGCGCTGCCCGGCCAGCCGGTCGTGGCGATCGGCTGGGCGCGGCGGCGCCAGGGCCTGGTGCTGGCCGCCGGCAATCCCGAGAAGGTCTCGGGGCTGGCCGACCTGGCGCGGCCCGGCCTGCGCTTCGCGCGCCGCCAGTCCGAGGCCGGCAGCTACCTGCTGCTCGCCCATCTGCTGGGCGAGGCCGGCCTCGTGGAGGCGGCGCTGACGCCGGCCGCCGAGACGGCGCGCGGCGAACTCGACGTCGGTCTCGCGGTGCTCGAGGGACGCGCCGAGGCCGGCCTCGCGGTCGAGGCCGTGGCGCGACAGCTCCGGCTCGACTTCCTGCCGCTGGCCGAAGAGCGCTTCGACCTGCTGCTGCGCCGGCGCGACTATTTCGAGCCGCCGTTCCAGGCGCTGCTAAGCTTCGCCCGCTCGCCGGCCTTCCAGACGCGAGCGGCCCAGCTCGGCGGCTACGATGTCGCCGAGCTGGGCCGCGTCTGGTTCAACGGGCCCTGAGGGCAGGGCCGGTAACGGATCAGGCGTGCTTCGCCGAAAGCGGCCGGCCGCCGTGATTGGCGGGGGCCTGCTTCGCGTCGCTGCGCTGCAGGCTGCGGCGCAGCAGGCCGCCGATGCCGACCATGTAGTCGTGCATGGCGCGCGAGCGCATCTTGCGGCCCCGCTCGACCAGCAGCATGAGCTCGTCGTAGGAGAGGGTCGCGAAGCGGTCGTCGATGCGGCTGATGTGATCGTGCTTGGTCATGGTCTGGACCTCCGTGGCTCTACATGGCTGTGGAGGGTGTTCCGCCCTAAACGCGCACCGTCTTGCTGCGGTGCACAACAAAGATAGGGCAGTGGTGCTGACCAAACTAGTGACCTCTGGGCAAGGCTGCCGTGCCGTCGCTGCGTGAATGAGCGTTCAGTTGCACTATCGTTGCCGGAAGGCGGCGCTGAAGCGGCTGCTCGTGAACTATCCTGCAGGAGCGCGCGCCGCGCACTGCGGGCCGATCCGGAGGATCCGGCCGACCAAGCTTTCTCGTCTCCCATTGGGGGTCGACGCGGCAGAATATTGTTGCGCGTTGGCTGGCATGAATGAAAGATCGCGGGCGATATCAATTTAAAGAGGAATTCCTATGGCGGAGATCAATCAAGCGCCGGCGAAAGCGAGTCCCTTGAGCCGGGCCATCGAGCGCGCTTCGACCGATCCGGATTTCAGGAAGCGGCTGATCGCCGACCCGAAGGCGGCGCTGGCCGAGGTCGGGGCGGTCATCCCGGAGAAGTTCGCCGATGTGACCTTGAAGGTGGTCGAGAATACGCCGACCACCATTCATATCGTGTTGCCTGCGACCCATGCGGACGGCGATCTCGACGACGCCGCGCTGGGTGGCGTCGCGGGCGGTGTCCGGCCGCTGGGCATGGAGCTGGAAGAGGCG
>JAUILQ010000114.1 GCA_030433005.1 Alphaproteobacteria bacterium | reverse complement strand
GCCCGGACCGGCTTGACGAAGCGCCAGACCACCTCGCGGCCGCTGAGCGTGGCCTCGTCCTGCACCGCCTCGCCCAGGTTCACGACGATGCGCACCCGGTCGCCCGGCGGCTCCGCCTGGAAGCTGCTGACCAGCTTGACCGGGCTCTCGAAGTCGCCGGTGTCGAGGCTGCGCTCGATGGCCGGATCGATCAGCGCGTCGCTGAACTCCAGCGCCCGGCTGCGCTCGCCCTCCGCCTTGACCGCGAAGGTCGGGGCGCCGCCGGTGGTGGTCACCCGGATGATCGAGGCCGTCGGGCTGTCCTCGAACTGCACGTTGGTGATCCGGATGCCCTTGGGCGCGTTGGCCGCGGTCGGCGTGGGGGCCTCGGGCGGCGCCACGGCCACCACGGGCGGGGTCGGCGCCGGGGGCGGGGCCGCGGCCACCGGAGCCGCCGGCTTCGGCTGCTTCTTCTTCTTGACCGGGGTCTTCTTGCGCTTCGCGACCGTCGGCTCGCCCTTCAGCTGATCGGCGTCGCTGCGCGAGCGCCGCGCGGCGGCCTGCGCCGTCGCCAGATCGCCCTGCCGCTGGGCCAGCTGGGCGCGCATCGCCGACGCCTGGGACTCGAGCCCCGCGATCTGACCCTGCAGCGCCGTGACCTGGGCGTCGTCGCCGCCCTTCTTGGCCGCGGCCAGCTGCGCCTGCAGCGCGTTGACGCGGGTGTCCGCCTCGCTGGCCGCCTTGGCGCTCTCGAGCTGAGCCACGCGCGCCTTCTCGGCGGCGAGCTCCGCCGAGCGCGCGCGCTGCTCCGCCTCGAGCTGCCGCGTGCGCGCGGCGTCGTTGTCGGCGCGCGCCTGGGTGAGCTCCGCGTTGAGGTTCGCTTGGGCGGTCTCCATGCGCTGGATGTCGGCCAGCGCGCTCTGTCGCTCGCTCTCGAGGGTCGCGATCTGCGCCGCGAGCCGCTTGCGCTCCCCCTCGAGCGTGTCCGCCCGCGCCTCGGCCGCCTCGGCCCGGGCGGTCGCCTGCTGCGCCGCCTGGGCCCGCGCCTCGGCCTGCGCCCGCGCCTCGGCGGCGGCCTTCTCGGCCACGCGCGCCCGCGCCTCCGCCTCGGCCGCCCGCGTCTCGGCGGCCTGCTTCGCGTCGGTGGCCGACACCTCGGCCTGCGCCCGCGCCAGCTGGGCGGCCTGCTCGGCCTCCTGCGCGCGCGCCTCGGCCGCCTCGGCGCGGGCCTGCGCGGCCTCGGCCTCGGCCGCGGTCCGGCTGCCGGCCTCGGCGACCTGGTTGGCCCGCGCCTCCGCGGCCTGCGCCCGCGACTCGGCCTCGCGCGCCCGCGCCTCGGCCTCGCGCGCCCGCGCCTCGGCCGCCGCGACGGCGGCCGCCGCCTCGGCGTCGCTCGCCGGGGCCGCGGAGACCGCGGCCGGCCGCTTCGCCTTGCGGCTGCTGGCGTCCACCTTGATGACCAGGTCGTTGCCCACCTGCCGCACCGAGTACAGCGCGTCGACCTCGAGGCCGACGATGATACGCCCCACCTTCACGAGGTCGTCGTCGAACTGCAGGGTGGTGATGTCCCCGATGACGCCGTTGTCGACCTCGACGGGACCGGGCACCGCCGAGATGTCGGCGTTCGAGATGTCGACGAACAGGCGACGGCCTGGGCCGTGGCCACGAGCACCATCAGACCGACCAGCCGGGCGACGCCACCCGGGCGGAGTCCGCTCGACGGGCGTGGATGCATGGAGTTCTCCCTCATCTGCGTCACGGTCGGAGCTCCTCCAGCTCCTCCTGCGTGAGGAGCACCTTCCGAACGTCCTCGACCGGCTGGTCGTCCACCGAGGCCTG
>JAUILQ010000030.1 GCA_030433005.1 Alphaproteobacteria bacterium | reverse complement strand
AAACTGAGCGTCTCGTCCAATACACAGGTCTCCTTGAACGGCATCGGCAAAGTCCCCCTTTGCCGAGCAGGAAACCTGTCAACGATCTTGCCGGTCCAATCTGTCAGCTATCTTACCGGTTCGGACCGTTCGACTCCCTCTCCGCCCTTGGGGGGAGAGGGCCGGGGTGAGGTGGGGCGGGCGTCGGAGGCAGGCTCAGACCTGGGAGCGTCCCGCGGCGACACAGCGTTTCCGCGCGGGCTCTGGCGCGGCGCGCCGGCAGGGCGTACCTGCTGACTATGACCCAGTCCCTGCCCAGCCTCTTCGTCTCGCACGGCGCGCCGACGCTGCCCTTCGAGGCGGCCAGCCCGGCGCGCGCCTTCCTCGCCGGCCTCGGCCGGCAGCTCCCGCGCCCGCTGGCGATCCTGGCGGTCTCGGCGCACTGGGAGACGGCGCGGCCGACGCTCTCTATTGCCGAGCGGCCGGCGACGGTGCACGACTTCCACGGCTTTCCGCGCGAACTCTATGCGCTGCGCTACCCGGTGCCGGGCGCGCCAGCCCTGGCCGAGCGCGCCGCCGGGCTGCTGCGCGCCGCCGGCCTGCGGGCGGAGCTCGATCCGGGACAAGGCCTCGACCACGGCGCCTGGGTGCCGCTGCTGCTGGCCTATCCCGAAGCCGATATCCCGGTCGTCCAGCTCTCGGTGCAGCCGGCCAGCGACGCCGCCGCCCACCTCGCGCTCGGCCGCGCGCTGGCGCCCTTGCGCGACGAGGGCGTGCTGGTGCTCGGCTCGGGCGGGGCGGTGCACAACCTCGGCCGGATCCGCTACGGCGGCGGCCCGCTCCCAGCCTGGGCGCAGGCCTTCGAGGACTGGCTGGTCGGCGCGGTCGAGGCGGGCGACGCGGCGGCGCTGGCCGCCTGGCTCGACGACGCCCCCGAGGCCCGCGTCGCCCAGCCGAGCGACGAGCACTTCCTGCCGCTCCTCGTCGCGCTCGGTGCCGGCGGCGGCGCACCGGGCCGCGTCCTGCACCGCGGCTTCGAGCACGGCAGCCTGTCGATGGCCGCCTTCGCCTGGGGGTGACGGCTTCCGGCCGGCGGAGGCGCCGCTCCCCACCTCACCCCGGCCCTCTCCCCCCCAACGGGGCGGAGAGGGGACGCTAGAGGCGCTGACACCGCCGTTCGACTCCCTCTCCGCCCCCTTGGGGGGGGAGAGGGCCGGGGTGAGGTGGGGGCTTCCGCCTCAGCGCCGGACGCGGGTCAGGCGGCCGAGGCCGACCCAGGCGACGACCAGGGCGGCGAACAGCAGGGTCGTGGCGTCGATCGGGCGGCTCAGGGCCAACCAGACGAAGACCAGGGTGACGAAGGGCTGCAGCAGCTGCAGCTGGCTGACCCGGGCGACGCCGCCGAGCGCCAGGCCGCGGTACCAGGCGAAGAAGCCGCCGAGCTGGCTGATCAGCGCGACGTAGAGGAAGCCGCTCCAGGCAGCCTCCGTGACCGGGGCCGTGCCGCGCTGCCAAAGCTCCCAGGCGGCGACCGGCAGCAGGATCGGCAGCGAGAGCACGAGCGCCCAGCAGATCGTCTGCCAGCCGCCCAGGCTGGCCGAGACCCGCGCGCCCTCGGCGTAGCCGAGCGCGGCCAGCAGCACGGCGGCAAGCAGCGCGAGGTCGCCCCAGGCGAGGCTGCCGGCCTCGCTTCCCGCGTTGTCCCAGAGCGCGAAGACGACGACGGTGGCGCTGCCGGCCAGCGCGGCGAGCCAGAAAGCGAGGGAGGGGCGCTCGCCCTGCAGCAGCGCGCCGGCGGCGGCGGTCGCCAGCGGCAGGATGCCGAGCACGACCGAGCCGTGCGCCGCATCGACGCTCTGCAGCGCCCAGGTCATCAGCAGCGGGAAGCCGAAGACGACGCCGGCGGCGACCGAGACCAGGCCGCGCAGCTCCGCGCTGTTCGGCCGGCGCTGGCGGAAGGCGATGAGCAGCGCGCCGGCAACCAGCCCGGCCAAGGCCGCGCGGCCGAGTGCCACGAAGCCCGCCGAGAAGGACTCGAGCGCCAGGACGGTGGCCGGCACGGTGCCGGAAAAGGCGACGACGCCGAGCAGCCCGAGCAGCTGCCCCAGGCTGTCGCGGCGCGTGTCGGAAAGGCTCGCGCTGCTCATGGCGCGATCCTGGCGGCGGGCCGGGGCCGGCGAAAGTCCTGCTTTGTCACCCCGACAAGATCGCCGCCGGAAGTTTGCGGCGCAGGCCTCGCCTCAATCAGCGGCGGCGGCAAGGGCGGCGGGGCTGCGGATCTCGACGCGCAGGCCGCGCTCGGCGAGATCGGTCTCCGCCAGATGCAGCGCCGACTCGATCGCCAAGCCGGCGTAGAAAAAGCCGTGCGCGACGCAGTCGGCCGGCAGCTCCAGCGGCAGCTCGCCGTCGGTGTAGACCAGCGCCACCTCCAGGCCGGCGCGCCGGTCGCGCACCAGCTCCTGGCGCGACGGCAGGCGGTTGGCGTAGAGCGCCACGCCGGCGCTCGCCGCCGCCACGGCCGGCCGGTGCCCGGCGCGGATGCCCGGCGGCGAGCTCAGCGGCAGCAGCGTCTGGCCCCAGGCATGGGCGGCTGCATGGGCCGCTCCATGGGCGGCCGGGACACGGGCGGCGGCGCCGGCGAGCGGGGAGGCGGTCTTGCTGGCAGTCAGAAGGCTCATGAGGCGAGTATCCGGCAGTAGGGATGACCGGAAGGTAAACCCGCGAGCGTGGCAGGGGTTTCCCCGCCCCGTGGCGAAAGCGTGACAGGCGCCGCCCCTGCGGCGCGGCCGCCGCGGCTTCGGACAAACGAAAGGGCCCCGGCCGCTGCGGCCGGGGCCCCTCCAAAACGGTGAGGCGTCGCGAGACGCCTCAGGCGGCCGGGCGGACCTCGACGCCCTTGGTCTGCAGCAGCTCCTGCAGCTCGCCGGACTCGAACATCTCGCGGATGATGTCGCAGCCGCCGACGAACTCGCCCTTGACGTAGAGCTGGGGGATGGTCGGCCAGCTCGAATAGTCCTTGATGCCCTGGCGCAGGCCCGGGTCCTCGAGCACGTTGATGCCCTTGAACTTGACCCCCAGGTGGCTCATCACCTGGACGACGGCGGCCGAGAAGCCGCACTGCGGGAACACGGGCGTGCCCTTCATGAACAGCACCACGTCGTTCTCGGTGACGTCGTCCTTGATCCGCTGGAAGACGGGATTGTCCATCGCTTCGGTCCTCTGCTCTGGCGTGGCCGCGGCGCGTCGGCTCGCGGCAGTATAGGGAAACGGGGCCCCGCGGCCCAAACCGTTTGGCGGGGCCGCCTGGTCGGGTGCGCTAGTCGGGTGCGGAGGTCTGCAGCGCCAGGGCGTGCAGCTCGCCGCCCATGCGGCCCTGCAGCGCCTGGTAGACCATCTGGTGCTGCTGCACGCGGGTCTTGCCCTTGAAGGCCGGCGAGCTGACGTAGGCCGCGTAGTGGTCGCCGTCGCCGGCCAGGTCCTCGATCCGGACCTCGGCCTCGGGAATGCCTTCCTTGATCATCTTCTCGATCTCGGCCGGGTTCATCGGCATGGGACTGCTTCCTCTCCTGCTCTGCGGCCGGCCGCTAGTCGGCGGCCAGCTCGGCGGCCATGTAGGCCGGCATCCACCCCTCGTGCGCGCGCCGCAGCCGCGCCACGGATATGGTCCCGGCCCCGGCGAGGGTCAACGCGTCGCCGCCGGTCTCGCCGATCCGCGCCGCCGGCACCCCGGCGCCTCGTGCCGCGGCGAGGACGGCCTCGGCGTCGGCCGTCGCCAAGAGATAGCGCCCCTGGTCCTCGCCGAACAACCATGCCGCCAGCGGGGTCTTGGCCGCCGCCTGGTCCGCGTCCTGGGCCGGCGGCTCCAGGCTGCAGCCGAGGTTGCCGGCCATCGCCATCTCGGCCGCGGCGACCAGCAGGCCGCCGTCGGAGAGGTCGTGGCAGGCGGCGACCCGGCCCTCGCCGATCAGCGCCAGCACCAGCTCGCCGGCCAGGCGCTCGGCCTCCAGGTCGACCGGCGGCGGCGCGCCCTCCTCGCGGCTCTCGAGCTCGCGCAGGTAGAGCGACTGGCCGAGCGCGCCGCGGGTCTCGCCGATCAGCACCAGGGACAGGCCGGCCTCGGGGAAGGCGGCGCCGGGCACGCGCGCGACGTCCTCGACCAGGCCGATCGCGCCGATCGTCGGGGTCGGCAGGATGGCGCGGCCCTCGGTCTCGTTGTAGAGCGAGACGTTGCCCGAGACGACCGGCGCGTCGAGCGCCCGGCAGGCCTCGCCCATGCCCTGCAGGCAGCCGACCAGCTGGCCCATGATCGCCGGCTTCTCGGGATTGCCGAAGTTGAGGTTGTTGGTGACCGCCAGCGGCCGGGCGCCGACCGCGTAGAGGTTGCGGCAGGCCTCGGCGATGGCCTGGCGGCCGCCCTGGACGGGATCGGCCAGGCAGTAGCGCGGCGTGCAGTCTACGGTCGCGGCCAGGCCCTTGCGGCTGCCCTCGGGCAGGTCGGGCAGGCGCACGACGCCGGCGTCGGCGCCGGGGCGCAGCACGGTGTTGCCCATGACCAAGTGGTCGTACTGCTCCCAGATCCAGCGCCGCGAGGCGAGGTCGGGGCTGCCGACCAGCCGCTCCAGCGCCTCCAGGGGATCGCGCTCGGGCAGCGCGGCGGCATCCAGCGGCGCCGGCGGCTCGCTCGCCGTCCAGGGCCGCTCGTATTCCGGCGAGGCCAGGGCCAGCGGGTCGATCGGCAGCTCGCCGGCGACCTCGCCGTGCCACTTCAGGACCATCTTGCCGGTCTCGGTCAGCCTGCCGATGACCGCGAAGTCGAGGTCCCACTTCTCGAAGATGCCGCGCGCCAGCTCCTCGCGGCCGGGCTTCAGCACCATCAGCATGCGCTCCTGGCTCTCGGAGAGCATGATCTCGTAGGGCGTCATGCCCTCCTCGCGCAGCGGCACGCGGTCGAGCTCGAGCTCGACGCCGACGCCGCCCTTCGAGGCCATCTCGAAGGAGGAGGAGGTCAGGCCGGCGGCGCCCATGTCCTGGATCGCGACGATGGCGTCGGTCGCCATCAGCTCCAGGCAGGCCTCGATCAGCAGCTTCTCGGTGAAGGGGTCGCCGACCTGCACGGTCGGGCGCTTCTCCTCGCTGTCCTCGCCGAACTCGGCCGAGGCCATGGTCGCGCCGTGGATGCCGTCGCGGCCGGTCTTGGAGCCGACGTAGACCACCGGATTGCCGGCGCCGGCGGCCGCCGAATAGAAGATCCGGTCGGCCGGCGCCAGGCCGACGGTCATGGCGTTGACCAGGATGTTGCCGTCGTAGGCCGGGTGGAAGTTGACCTCGCCGGCGACCGTCGGGATGCCGACGCAGTTGCCGTAGCCGCCGATGCCGGCGACCACGCCGGACAGCAGGTGCCGGGTCTTGGGATGCTCGGGCGAGCCGAACCTGAGCGCGTTGAGGTTCATGATCGGCCGCGCGCCCATGGTGAAGACGTCGCGCAGGATGCCGCCGACGCCGGTCGCCGCCCCCTGGTAGGGCTCGATGAAGCTCGGGTGGTTGTGGCTCTCGATCTTGAAGATCGCGGCCAGGCCGTCGCCCAGGTCGACGACGCCGGCGTTCTCGCCGGGCCCGCAGATCACCTGGGGACCGGTCGTCGGCAGCTTCTTCAGCCAGACCTTGGAGGACTTGTAGGAGCAGTGCTCCGACCACATCACCGAGAAGATGCCGAGCTCGACCAGGTTCGGCTCGCGGCCCATGATCTCCAGGACCTTGTCGTACTCCTCGGGCTTCAGGCCGTGCTCGGCGACGATCTCCGGGGTGATCTCTGTCATGCTGTTCGCGCTCACGAGAGGGCTTTGACGATGCCGGCGAAGAGGGCGCGGCCCTCGGTGCCGCCGTGCAGCGGGTCGACGGCGTCCTCGGGGTGCGGCATCAGGCCGAGCACCGTCTTGGTCTCGTTGAAGACGCCGGCGATGCTGTCGCGCGAGCCGTTGGGGTTGGCCTCGTCGGTGGTCTCGCCGGCCGCGTCGACGTAGCGGAAGGCGACGCCGCCCGTGTCCTCCAGGCGCTTCAGGGTGTCGTCGTCGGCGAAGTAGTTGCCGTCCATGTGGGCGCAGGGGACGGTCATCCGCTGGCCGGCCTCCAGGGCGCCGGTGAACAGCGTCTGGGCGTTCTCGACGCGCAGCGTGACGTTCCTGCAGACGAAGCGCAGCGAGGCGTTGCGCATCAGCGCGCCGGGCAGCAGCCGTGCCTCGGTCAGGATCTGGAAGCCGTTGCAGACGCCCAGCACCGGCACGCCCTTCTCGGCGCGGCGGCGGACCTCGTTCATCACCGGGCTGTTGGCGGCCATGGCGCCGGCGCGCAGGTAGTCGCCGTGGCTGAAGCCGCCGGGCAGGACGATCAGGTCGACCTCCGGCAGCTCGCTGTCCTTGTGCCAGACCAGCGCCGGCTTGCGGCCCGAGGCCTGCTCCAGGGCGGCGACCATGTCCATTTCCCGGTTCGAACCGGGGAAGACGATGACGGCGGATCGCATGGGGCGTTGCCTCAGTCCGTCAGCTCGATGGCGTAGTTCTCGATCACCGTGTTGGCGAGCAGCTTGCGGCACATCTCGTCCAGCGCGGCCTCGGCCCGGGCCCGGTCGGTCTCGGCCAGCTCCAGCTCGATCACCTTGCCCTGGCGCACCGCCTCGACGCCCGCGAAGCCGAGCGCGCCGAGCGCGTGGTGGATCGCCTTGCCCTGGGGGTCGAGCACCCCGGGCTTGAGGGTGACGTGGACTTTGGCCTTCATGCGCGTTCCGGTCTGTCTGGAGCGGGAGGATTCGCGCGGCAACCTACCCGCGGATCCGAGTCCAGGCAACGCGCGCGAGGGCCGCGCGGTGCGGTGCCCGTTCCTCCCTTCCGTCATCCTCGCGGAGTTTACCCTCGAGCAGTCGGGGGCCGAGGATCCAGAGGAAAGAGACGCCCGTGCAGACTGTCGGCGGTCCGTGCCGGCGGCGCGGTTCTCCGGACCCTCGCCCCCCCGACTTCTCGAGGGTAAACTCCGCGAGGGTGACGCCTACGGAAGAGGTCAGCGCCCTGCCTCACCCGACCCGGAACAGGCCGGTCATGCCGGCCATCATGTGCTCGGGCACGTGGCAGTGGAACAGCCAGTCGCCGGGGTTGTCGGCGACGAAGGCGACCTCGACGCGGCTGTCCGGGTTGACGATCACCGTGTCGTGCCAGATGCCGCGGTCGTCCTCGCGGCCGTCGCGGGCGATCAGCCTGAAGTGGTGGCCGTGCAGGTGCATGGGGTGCGGAAAGGCGGTGCGGTTCTCCAGCAGCAGGCGATAGCTGCGGCCGAGCGCCAGCTCGCCGAGCAGCGGGTGCTCGCCGTCGCCGGCGACCACGCCGTTGAGCGCCCAGACCTTGCCCTGCTGGGCCAGCGCGCGCAGGCCCATGGTCTTGCCGCCGAGCCGCGCCTCGGCGAGGCCGCCCATGGCGCCGCCCTCCAGCGCGATCTCCAGCGTCTCGGCGGCGCCCAGGTCGGGCTCGGGCAGCGGGTTGGCCGGCAGGGCCGAGGGCGCCGGCCGGCGCGGCCGGGTGCCGGCCGCCTCGGCGTAGGCGATGTCGAGCAGGCGGTAGGCGTTGCGCGGGTAGGCGTCGTCGCTGAGCGTGAAGCGCTGGCCCGGCTCGGCGGTCATGTCGATCAGCAGGTCGACGCGCCCGGCCGGCGCCAGCACGATGCGACCCTGGCTGGCCTGGAAGGGCGGGCAGGGCTGGCCGTCGACGGCGACGACCCAGGGGTCGTGGCCCTCGAAGGTCAGCGCGAAGAAGCGCGCGTTGGCGGTATTGACCAGGCGCAGGCGCACGCGCTCGCCGGCGGTCACCGGCCAGGCCTCGGGGATGAAGCCGTTGAGCGTCACGGTGTTGCCGATGCGCCCGCCGTGGCTGGCGTCCATGAGGGTGGTGATCGGCTCGGCGAGCTGGGCCTCGTCGGTCAGCCGCCAGTCGCCGAGCAGCCAGGTCTCCTCGCGGTCGACGCCGTTGGCCTCGGCCCAGGCGCCGTCCGGCTCCTCGACGATCAGCGGGCCGGCGAGGCCGCGCGCGCCCTGCTCGGCCGAGTTGACGTGGGAGTGGTACCAGTAGGTGCCGGCGTCGGGCGGCGCGAAGGCGTAGTCGAAGGACTCGCCGGGCGCGACCGCCGCCTGGGTGACGCCGGGCACGCCGTCCATGGCGTTGGGCAGGCGGATGCCGTGCCAGTGCAGCGTCGTCGGCTGCGGGAGGCCGTTGTCGAGGCGCACCGCCAGCCGTTCGCCGCGGCGCACCCGCAGGGTCGGGCCGGGCACCTTGCCGTCGTAGCCCCAGACCGCGGTCTTCGGATAGGAGGGCCCGACCAGCTGCGCCTCGGCCGGCCGCGGCGTGAGGACGCGCGGGCTCTCGGCGAAGACGGGGCGGGGCAGGGCGGCGGCGAGGCTGCCGGCGGCGGCGGCCCGCAGCAGGCCGCGACGGGTCGGTGACAGGGTCATTGCCGAAAGGATATCCTAACGTCGGCCTTGGCCAAGAGGGTTGAGATGTGTTCCCGCTGCGATGCGCCCGGGCGTGAGTGCCATTGGAGTCGGAGCTGAACATATGGGTGTGGTAGCGACAGTGCGCAGGGTGCTGGTCGCTAGTTCGCTATTGCTCTTCGGCCCCCACCCCTGCCCTGCAGAGCCTTTAGAGACGGTGGGCATCGCAGAGATGTTCCCCGATGGCACGATCGTTCTCTACTTCGTGTCTGAATGGCCCATCGTTGCCCGCGCCCGGGATGAAGTGAGGCCCGATGACGCGCGCTATCGGCGAGTAAGGAAGCATCTTGGAGAGATGCAGCCGGGTGAGACAAGGCCTATCCCTCCGTTTCCAGATCCTCCGTTCGAACTCCAAGAAGACCGATGACGCGGCCTCTATGATCCGGTGTAACGGAGGTACTTGATTTGGCCCGACCGGCGAGTGACGGGATGCCGGCACGTGCTCAGGCTGAGCGCCGCAAGGGCCTTAGATGCCCCTGATCGCAGTAGGAGGAAAGGATGAGCGTTCTGGCCTTCCGGGAGATCCGGGCGAAGGACGAGGCGCCGGTCTTCGACGCCCGCTTCCGCGCCGAGTTCGAGGCGCTGCTGCGCTGGCGCCGCGACGTCCGCCGCTTCCGCCGCGATCCCGTGCCGGCGGAGCTCGTCGAGCGCGCCCTCGACCTCGCCTGCCTGGCGCCCTCGGTCGGCAACAGCCAGCCCTGGCGCTTCGTCTCGGTCGAGAGCGAGGCGGCGCGCGACGCCCTGCGCGCCAACTTCCGCCGCGCCAACGCCGCCGCCCTGGCCCTGCAAGACGAGTCGCGCCGCGCGCTCTACGCCCGGCTCAAGCTCGCCGGCCTGGAGGAGGCGCCGGTGCAGCTCGCGGTCTTCTGCGACGAGACGACGGCCCAGGGCCACGGCCTCGGCCAGGCCTCGATGCCGGAGACGCGGCGCTACTCGGCGGTCCAGGCGATCCAGCTGCTGTGGCTGGCGCTGCGCAGCGAGGGTGTCGGCCTCGGCTGGGTCTCGATCCTCGAGCCCGAGGCGGTCGCCCGCGACCTCGCGGTGCCCGAGGGCTGGCGCTTCGTCGCCCACCTCTGCATCGGCTGGCCGGAAGCGGAGACGGCGGTGCCGGAGCTCGAGCGCGCCGGCTGGCAGGCGCGGACGGGGGCGGGGCGAGAGCTGGTCAGGCGCTAGGCGCCCCCTACTGCATCGCCTTCGGACCCTTGAGGTCCATCGGGCCGGCCTCGGGCAGGACGCCGAGGCGGCGGGCGACCTCCTGGTAGGCCTGCTCGACGTTGCCGAGGTCGCGGCGGAAGCGGTCCTTGTCGAGCTTCTCGTTGGTCTGCACGTCCCACAGGCGGCAGGAGTCGGGGCTGATCTCGTCGGCCAGGACGATGCGCACCTGCTCCTCCTCCCAGAGCCGGCCGAACTCGACCTTGAAGTCGACCAGCTTGAGGCCGACGCCGAGGAACAGGCCGGTCAGGAAGTCGTTCACGCGCAGCGCCAGCTGCAGCATGTCGTCGATGTCCTGGGTCGCGGCCCAGCCGAAGGCGGTGATGTGCTCCTCGGTGACCAGCGGGTCGCCGAGCTCGTCGTTCTTCAGGTAGTACTCGACGATCGAGCGCGGCAGGCGCGTGCCCTCCTCCAGCTTGAAGCGCTGGGCCAGCGAGCCGGCGGCGACGTTGCGCACCACCACCTCGATCGGGATGATCTCGACCTCGCGGATCAGCTGCTCGCGCATGTTGAGCCGGCGCACGAAGTGGGTCGGCACGCCGACCTCCTCGAGGCGCATCATCAGGTACTCGGAGATGCGGTTGTTGAGCACGCCCTTGCCGGTGATGATGCCGGTCTTCTGGGCGTTGAACGCGGTCGCGTCGTCCTTGAAGTACTGCACCAGGGTGCCGGGCTCGGGGCCCTCGAAGAGGACCTTGGCCTTGCCCTCGTAGATCCGTCTGCGTCTCATCTCGGTTGCTCTGTACAGGGGGCGGGAGCGCGCGTTCCTCCGCGCTTTGCTGCGACCGCCCGAATGGAGTGGGAGAACGCCGCTATATAGCAGTCCGCCCGGGTCGAAACAATGACGGCCCCCGAGAGGGCAGGGCGGCGTCAGGCGGCGCGGAAGCAGCCGGCGACGTGGTCGTCGACCAGGCCGGCGGCCTGCATGAAGGCGTAGACGATGGTCGGGCCGACGAAGCGGAAGCCGGCCTGTTTGAGGCGCTTCGACAGCGCCTCGGCCTCGGGCGTCTTCGCCGGCACCGCGGCCATCGAGGCCGGGCGGTTGACCCGCGGGGTGCCGTCCACCGTCTCCCAGACGAAGCCGGAGAAGCCGCCGGGGTGGCGCGCCTCCAGGGCCAGGAAGGCGCGCGCGCCGTCGATCGTCGCCTCGATCTTGCCGCGGTGGCGCACGATGCCGGGATCGGCGAGCAGGCGCGCGACCTCGGCCTCGCCGAAGCCGGCGACGGCCTCGGGGTCGAAGCCGGCGAAGCCGGCGCGGAAGGCCTCGCGCTTCCTGAGGATGGTGATCCAGGCGAGCCCGGCCTGGAAGCCCTCCAGGCTGAGCAGCTCCCAGAGCGCCCGGGCGTCGCGCTCCGGCACGCCCCACTCGGTGTCGTGGTAGGCGACGTAGAGCGGGTCGTCGCCGCACCAGGAGCAGCGGGCGAGGGTCATGGGCCGACTCCGGCAGGCGGAATGTTCCGAATGTTCTGCATCTGTTCGGAGGGTCCGTCAAGTTCCCTCTCCGCCCCGCGGGTGCAGAGAGGGAGTTCCTTGGGGGCGGAGAGGGAGCTCTCGCCGTCGTCAGTCGGTGAGCGGGGCGTACCAGTCGGCGGGCAGGCCGGCCTTGGCACGGCCGGGCTCGTTGAGCGGCCGCTTGATGCGGCCGCGGAAGTGGCGGCGCACCAGTTCCTGCCAGGTCGGCGCCGGCTCCAGGCCGCGGCGCTCGGCGAGCCACTGGAACCAGCGCCGGCCGATCGCGACGTGGCCGATCTCCTCCTCGTAGATGACCTGCAGGACCGCCGCCGAATCCGGGTCGCCGGCCTCGCGCAGCCTGCCGATCATCGCCGGGGTGACGTCGAGGCCGCGCGCCTCCAGCACCAGCGGCACCACGGCGAGGCGGGCCAGCAGGTCGTGCTTCGTCTCGACCGCGGCCTCCCAGAGGCCGTCGTGGGCCGGCAGCTCGCCGTAGGCGGCGCCCAGCCCGGCCAGACGCTCGGCGAGCAGCGTGAAGTGCTTCGCCTCCTCGTCGGCGACCCGGACCCAGTCGTCGTAGAAGTCGTGCGGCAGGCCCTCGTGGGTGAAGCGGGCGACGATGTCCCAGGCGAGGTCGACGGCGTTGAGCTCGATGTGCGCCAGCGCATGCAGCAGCGCGATGCGGCCGCTCGGGCCCGGGCCGATCTTGCGCTTCTTCACCTGGGTCGCCGGCAGCAGGACGGGCTTCTCGGGCCGAGCCGGGCGGTCGGGCGGCGCGGCGCTGCCGATCTCGTGGATGCGCAGGCCCCGCCAGTCCGAGGCGATGGCCCGGCTGCGCCGCGCCTTGCGCTCGGGCTCCGGCACGTCGAGCACGGCGAGCGCGGCGCCGGCCAGGGCGAACTGCATGGCGTTCCTTTCGGGGATCGCGGGCGGCGGGGCCGGGGCAGCCACGCCCCTCGACAGGCTCGGGACGAAGCGAGGGGTGAAGTCCGCGTCGGAGCCCGCTTCGTCCCGAGCCTGTCGAGGGGCGTGTGCGCGCTCCGCCGCCTACAGCCCCTTCGCCGCCTCCAGGACCTGCTCGACGTGGCCGGGCACCTTGACCTTGCGCCAGACGCCGCGCACCACGCCCTCGCGGTCGATCAGGAAGGTCGCGCGCTCCATGCCCATGTACTGCTTGCCGTACATCGACTTCTCGACCCAGGTGCCGTAGGCCTCGGAGGCCTTGCCGTCCTCGTCGGAGGCGAGCGGGAAGCTGAGGCCGTACTTGGCCTTGAACTTGTCGTGCTTGGCGACGGGATCGCGCGACACGCCGATCACCGTCGCGTCGAGGCCGGAGAAGTCGGGCAGCGCCTCGTTGAAACCGCAGGCCTCCTTGGTGCAGCCCGGGGTGTCGTCCTTGGGATAGAAGTAGAGCACCACCGGCTTGCCGCGCAGCTCCTTGAGCGAGACCTGCCCGCCGCCGTCCGTGGGCATCGAGAAATCCGGGGCCTGCTGACCGACCTCGACCGTCATGGCTGTCTCCTGGCTCGAGTCTGTTTGGGTAGGGGAACTGGACGAGGCAAAGGTGTCGCCGGGCCCCCCGGTGTCAAGTCGCGTGTCTAGTCGCGTGTCAGCCCGCCTCGGGCTTGTCCTCGCTGGCCTCCCGGTCCTCGTCGGCGCCGGCGCGCCGCGCCGGGCCGGCGATGAGCTCGCTGTAGCAGTGGCTGACCCCCTGCGCCGTCTCCATCAGTCGCTCCTTGAGCGCCTCGAAGTCCTCGGCGCCGCCGGCGCGCGCCAGGGCGGCCTTCAGGCCCGGCGGCGCGGCCGCCTCGTCGAAGCGGTCGCCGACGGTCAGCCGCAGATAGCCTTGGACGCGCCGCCACAGGCGCGTCGCCTCGGCCAGGAACCCGGCGGACTCGGGCGTCATCAGGCCGGCCTTGGCGAGCCGCCCGAAGGCCTCGGAGGTCGAGGGGCTGAGCACCTCGGGATGCTCGGCGGCGTGGCGCAGCTGCAGGTACTGCGCCAGGAAGTCGAGATCGTAGAGCGCGCCGCGCAGGTACTTGCAGTCCCACAGCGAGCGGCCCGGGAACTGCCGGGCGATGCGCTCGCGCATCTGGTCGACCTCGGCGACGAGGCGCTCTGGCTCGCGCGGCGCGACCAGCACCGAGCGGATGTCGGCCTCGATGGCCTCGCGCAGCGCCGGCTCGGCGACCGCGACCCGCGCCTTGGTCAGCGCCATGTGCTCCCAGACCCAGGCCTCCTCGCGCTGGTAGCGAAGGAAGCCCTTGCGCGACAGGGCGATCGGCCCGGAGCTGCCCGAGGGGCGGAGGCGCGGGTCGACCTCGTAGAGCTTGCCCTCGCCGGTCAGCGCCGAGAGCGCCGAGATCAGGCGCTGGGCGAGGCGGCCGTAGTAGAGGCTCGGCGGCAGCGGCTTGTCGCCGTCGGACTCCTGGCCCTCCTCGTCCTCGTAGAGGAACACCAGGTCGAGGTCGCTGGAGACCGTCATGTCGCGGGCGCCCAGCTTGCCGAGCGCCAGCACCGCCAGGCCCGGGCCGGGCAGGCGGCCGTGACGGCGCGCCAGCTCGGCGGTGCAGGGCTCGAGCAGGCCGGCGATGCAGGTCTCGGCGATGTCGCTGAGCGCGCTGCCCGCGTCGTCGACCTCGATCGAGCTGCGCAGCAGGGCGACGCCGATCAGGAAGCGGCGATCGTTGGCCCAGCGGCGCACGACGTCGAGGCAGTCCTGGAAGTCGCGGGCCAGGGCCAGCTCGCGGTCGAGCTCCTCCTGCAGCACCGCGCGGCCGGGGTGCGGCTCCAGGAAGCGGCCGTCGATCACCGCCTCGAGCAGCGCGGCGTTGCGGCCCAGATGCTCGGCCAGGGCCGGGGCGCGGCCCATGATCTCGGCGAGGAGCGCCAGCAGCTCGGGGTTCTGGTAGAGCAGGCTGAACAGCTGCACGCCTTCCGGCAGCTTGCCGAGGAAGGCGTCGAAGCGGACCAGCCCCTCGTCGGGCTCGCGCGTCTCGCCGAGCTTCTCGAGCAGCGCCGGCATCAGCTCGGTCAGCAGCTGGCGGGCGCGGCTCGAGCGGGTCGCCCGGTAACGGCCGTGGTGCCAGGCGCGGACCACGTTGAAGACCCGCTCGCCGTCCTTGAAGCCGAGCTTGGCGAGCGTCTCCAGCGTGCCCGGCTCGGGCTCGCCGCCGGTGAACACGAGGTTGCCCGGCCCGGACAGCGGCGGCGCCTCCTCGAACAGCTCGCTGTAGTCGCTCTCGACCCGGCGCAGGATCGCCAGCAGGCGCTCGCGGAAGGCCTCGGCGTCGGGGTCGCCGAGGAAGGTTGCGATGCGCGCGATGCCCGCGGCGTCGTCGGGCAGGGAATGGGTCTGGCGGTCGTCGACCATCTGCAGCCGGTGCTCGATGCGGCGCAGCTCCCGGTAGGCCTCGGCGAGGCCCTCGGCGGTCGCCGGCTCGACGTGGCCGGCGTCGGCCAGCGCCTCCAGCGCGACCAGGGTGCGCGGGTCGCGCAGCCGCGGATCGCGGCCGCCGTAGATCAGCTGCTGGGTCTGGCAGAAGAACTCGATCTCGCGGATGCCGCCGCGGCCCAGCTTGACGTTGTGGCCCTCGACGGCGACGGTCGCGCCGCCCTTGACCGCCTGGATCTGGCGCTTGATCGAGTGCACGTCCTGGATCGCCCAAAAGTCGAGGTGCTTGCGCCAGACGAAGGGCGCGAGCTCGCGCAGGAAGGCGGCGCCGGCCGCGCGGTCGCCGGCGGCGACGCGCGCCTTGATCATGGCGGCGCGCTCCCAGTTCTGCCCGGCCGACTCGTAATAGGACAGCGCGGCGTCGACGGAGATCGCCAGCGGCGTCGCGCCGGGGTCGGGGCGCAGGCGCAGGTCGGTGCGGAAGACGTAGCCCTCGGCGGTGCGCTCGTCGATCAGCCGGGCCAGCTCCTCGGTGACCCGGACCAGCGCTTCGGAGAGCGTGCGCTTGCCGCTGTAGGCCAGCTTCTCGGGGTCGTAGAAGACGACGATGTCGATGTCAGAGGAGTAGTTCAGCTCGCGCGCGCCGTACTTGCCCATGGCCAGCACGAAGTAGCCGGCGTCGGCCGGGACGCCGCCGCCCTCCTGCGCCAGCGCCAGGTCGCCGCGCTCGATGCGCTGGCGCAGCAGCCAGGCCAGGGCGGCCTCGAGCGCGGCATCGGCGAGGTCGCTGAGCGCGCCGGTCACGGCCTCCAGCGCCCAGAGTCCGCCGATGTCGGCGAGCGCCACGGCCAGGGCGGTGCGCCGCTTGGCGCGGCGCAGCCGGCCCGACAGGCGGTCGCGCGGAACTTCCTCCTTGCCCAGAGCCTTCAAGTCGTCGAGAAGCTCGGCGACCGCCGCCTCCGGCCCGTCCCGCAGCAGGTCCAGGGAGAACTCGAGATCGCGCAGCAGGCCGTCGGTCAGGAAGGGCGAGTTGCCGAAGCAGGCGGCGAGCAGGCGTTCGCCCGCGGCGTCCGCTGCCAGCGCCTCGGCGCGCTCGCGCGGGCCGGACTCGAGCCGGCGCGCGGCCTCCTGCCAGCGCGCGAAGGCGCGCTCGGCCTGGTCGGGGTCGGCGGCGGCCGGCCAGGAGGCGTCCGCCAAGTCGTCGTGCAGCAGCATGGTGGCGGCAAGGTCGGCCAGCCGCGGCGCCCCGGTCAAGCGGCCGGTCGCGCAGCCCGCGTGCGGGCCGCCCTCGGGCCTGCGCGGGGCCCATGCCTCTGCGTCGATTCCGGGCTAGGATCGCGGCGATGGTTCTGAAGAGCTGCCGGATCGCCCTGGAGTGGATCGTCGGCCTGATCGCCGGCCTCGCGCTGCTCGCCGCGCTCGGCCTGTTCTGGCTGAGCCGCGAGCCGCTGCCGCTCGACATCGCCGAGCCCTACCTGGAGGCGGCGCTGAGCCGCGAGGACGGCATCTCGGTCGAGGTCGGCGGAACCCAGCTGGTCTGGGCCGGCTGGGGTTCGCGCATCCAGGTCGCGGCCCAGGACTGGAAGGTCTACAACGCCGACGGCCAGCGTCTGATCACCATTCCCCGGGCGGCCATCGAGCTCAGCCTCAGCGCCCTGGTCGAGGGCCAGATTGCGCCGACCGAGATCACGCTGAGCGACCTGCGCATCTCGCTGATGCGGCGCGCCGACGGGCGCTTCGCCGTCAACCGGGCGCGCGGCGAGCCGCCCGAGGAGGGGCCCGAGGATTCGGGGCGGGAGGGAGCGCCGTCGGAAGCGCCGGGCGACGGTGATGGTGGCACCGCCGGGGACGGCGGCGACGACGAGGCGATGACCCAGGCCTCGCTCCTGGATGTGCTGTTCTCGCCGCTCGCGGACAAGCCCGACCCCGACAACCCCTTCGCCCAGCTCTCCGACGTCACCGTCGTCGACGCCTCGGCGGTGTTCGAGGACCAGCGACTGCGCCTGGTCTGGGATGCGCCGAGCGTCAGCCTGAAGATCCAGCGCGACACGCAGGGCGTCACCGCGACCGGCTCGGCGACCGTGGCGCTGGGTCCGAAGCAGACCCAGATCGGCCTGACCATGACGCGCAGCGGCGGCACCGCCGGTCTGCAGAGCGTCATCACCTTCGAGGAGCTGGAGCCCTCGGCGCTCGCCGCCGTGTTCCCGGAGGCCGAGCTGTTGCGCGGCGTCGGGGGCTCGGTCGACGGGCGCATCGGGCTGACCGTCGCCGAGGACGGCAGCCCCTCCGACGCCACCCTGGAGCTGTCCTCCGGCGAGCTGGTGGTCGACCTGCCGGAACGCTTGGCCGAACCCCTGGCGATCCGCGAGCTCGAGCTGGCGGCGAGCAACGACGGGCCGGAATCGCCGGTCAAGCTCGAGCGGCTCTCCGGTCGCCTGGCACCGGCGGCCGGCGGCGGCGGCCCGGCCTTCTCGGTCGGTGCGGTCGCGGCCGCGGCCGGCGAGCAGCTCGAGGTCGAGCTGATGGCCGAGGTCAGCGGCCTGCCGGCCGAGGACCTGGGCCTCTACTGGCCGCAGGGCGTCGGCGGCAACGGCCGGGCCTGGGTCGTCGAGAACATCACCGCCGGAGTGGCCGAATCGGCGACGCTCTCGGCCCGCCTGCGGCTCGACCGCGACAGCCTGGCGGTCGAGCGCATCGAGGAGTTCGGCGGGCGCTTCCGCTACCGCGACCTGGAGGTCCACTACCTGCGGCCGATGCCGCCGATCACCGGGACCACCGGCAGCGCCGCCTACGACCTGGCCGGGCTCGACTTCACCGTCGAGCAGGCGCGGCGCGACGAGATCGAGATCGGCAACGGCGCCATCTCGATCTTCGGCCTGGACGGCGAGGACCACCGCATCGCCATCGCCTTCGACGCCGGCGGGCCCCTGCAGCAGGCGCTGGCCCTGCTGAACCACGAGCGGCTCGGCCTGCTGGAGAACCTGGGCATCGCGCCGGAGGCGGCCGGCGGGCGCTTCGACGTCACGGCCTCCTTCGCCTTCCCGCTGATCGACGAACTCGGCTTCGAGCAGGTCCAGGTCGCCGTCGAGGGCCGGACCCGCGACACCCTGCTGAGGGGCGGCGTTGCCGGCTACGACCTGGAGGACGGGCGCTTCGCCCTCGAGATCGACGCCGAGGGGCTGCGTGCCGACGGCGAGGCGCGGGTCGCCGGCATCCCGCTCCAGGCGACCTGGCGCGAGTCCTTCCAGGCCGTGAAGTTCCCGACGCGGGTCGAGGCCGAGATTCCCTCGATGGCGGTCGCCGAGCTGGCGCGCTTCGGCGTCGATCCCGAGGGACTGGCCGAGGGCGAGCTGTCGCTGCACCTCGATCTCGAAGCCAACCACCGCGGCGATTCGCGGATCGCCGTCGATGCCGACCTGGAGCAGGTCAGCAGCCGCTTCGCGATGCTCGGCTGGGAGAAGCCGGCCGGCAAGCCGGGCGCTTTGGAGGCCAGGCTGACGATCGAGGACGACAGCCTGGTCTCGATCGGCGACCTGGCGGTGACCAGCGGCAGCGACGTCGCGCGCGGCGAGCTGGCCTTCGGGCCCGAGGGCGGTCTCGAGCGCGCCGCCTTCGAGGAGCTGGCGCTCGGCCGCAACCAGGTGACCGGGCTGGTGCTGGCGCCGCTGCCCGAGGGCGGCTACGACATCGCGGTACGCACCGGCGTGCTCGACCTGGAGCCGCTGCTCGACGAGGAGGCCGCGCCGGCTGCGGAGGCGACCGAGCCAGCCGATGCCGCGCCCGAGACGAGCGGGCCGCCCTACACGCCGCTGCACCTGGAGGCCTCGTCGCTGGCGCGCGTCCGCCTGGGCGAGGGGCGGGCGCTGGAGAACGTGACCCTGGAGCTGACCCGCGACCGCCGGGGCTGGCAGCTGATCGAGGCCAGCGCCCAGATCCCGCGCTCGCTCTGGCGCCACCGCAACCGCCCGGTGCCCGAGGACGCCGAGGTCGCGGCAAAGTCGATGAGCGTGCACTACGGGCCGGAGCCCGACGGCAGCTACCGCTTCGAGCTCTTCGCCGACGACATCGGCGCGGCGTTGCGCGCGCTCGACTGGGTCGGCTCGATCGAGGGCGGCCGCGGCGAGATCGTCGGCACGCTGCCCGGGCCGCTGCCCGACGCGCCGCTCGAGGGGCGGCTGGAGACCAAGGGCTTCCGCCTGGTCGAGGCGCCGGCCATGGCCAAGTTGCTGACCGTCGCCTCACTGACCGGCATCGGCAACATCCTGAGCGGCGAGGGCATCCAGTTCGACCGCGCGGTCGGCCGCTTCACGCTCCAGGACGACATCCTGCGCACGCCGCTGTTCCGCGCCTACGGCTCCTCGCTCGGCATCACCGCCAAGGGCCAGATCGACCTGGAGGGCGCCGGCACCGACCTCGCCGGCACGCTGGTGCCGGCCTACTCGGTCAACCAGGTGCTCGGCCAGATCCCGATCCTGGGCAGCCTGCTGACCGGCGGCGAGGGCGAGGGCATCCTCGGCGTCACCTACCGCGTCTCCGGCCGCATCGGCGACCCCGAGGTCAGCGTCAACCCGCTGTCGATCCTGGCGCCCGGCTTCCTGCGCGGCCTGTTCAGCGTGCCGAGCGGCGACAGCGAGGAGCCGGAGGAGCTGACCGACGTCTTTCCGTCGGGCGAGGTCGGGCGGTAGGCGCTTCCCCGCTCCTCGACGGGCTCGGGACGAAGCGACTCTCGATGCCGCGCCTCCCGAGGCTTCGTCCCGAGCCCGTCGAGGGGCGTGAGGGAGGGCTCCCGTCCCCTACGCCGGCCGGATCAGCGCGTGGCGCTTCTTGCCGGCAGAGAGCTTGATGACGCCGTCGGCGTTGAGGTCGTCGAGCGTGACGCGGCGGTCCTCGGCTTCGATGCGGGCGTCATTGAGGCGCGCGCCGCCGCCCTTGATCAGGCGCCGGGCCTCGCCGTTGGAGGCGGCGAGGCCGGCCTCGCGGAAGACCTCGTAGGCCGGCAGGCCGGCAGCGAGGCGGTCGCGGGGCAGCTCGAGCGTCGGCAGGCTGTCGCCCAGGCCGCCCTCCTCGAAGGTCCGGCGCGCCGTCTCGGCAGCGCCCTCGGCCGCGGCGCGGCCGCGGCACAGCGCGGTCGCCTCGTTGGCCAGGATCTTCTTGGCCTCGTTGATCTCGCTGCCCTGCAGCGCCTCGAGACGCGCGATCTCGTCGAGCGGCAGCTCGGTGAAGAGCCGCAGGAAGCGGCCGACGTCGGCGTCCTCGCTGTTGCGCCAGTACTGCCAGTAGGCGAAGTCGTCGAGCCGCTCCGGGCTGAGCCAGACCGCGCCGGCCGCGGTCTTGCCCATCTTCTGGCCGGAGGCGGTGGTCAGCAGCGGGCAGGTCAGGCCGTAGAGCTCGCGGCCCTCGACGCGGCGCGCCAGCTCGATGCCGTTGACGATGTTGCCCCACTGGTCGGAGCCGCCCATCTGCAGCGCGCAGTTGTGGCGCCGCGCCAGCTCCAGGAAGTCGTAGGCCTGGAGGATCATGTAGTTGAACTCCAGGAAGGTCAGCGGCTGCTCGCGGTCGAGACGCAGGCGGACCGAGTCGAAGGTCAGCATGCGGTTGATCGTGAAGTGCCGGCCGATGTCGCGCAGCAGCGGGATGTAGGCCAGGCCGTCGAGCCAGTCGGCGTTGTTGGCCAGGATGCCGCGCGGGGCCTTGTCGCTCGGGCCGCCGCTGCCGTCGCCGAACTCGAGGAAGTTGGTGAAGGTCTCGCGGATCTTGGCGATGTTCGCCTGGATGTCGTCCTCGGTGAGCAGCCGGCGCGTCTCGTCCTTGCCCGAGGGGTCGCCGACCTTGGTCGTGCCGCCGCCCATCAGCGCGATCGGCGTGCCGCCGGTCTTCTGCAGCCAGCGCAGCATCATGATCGACAGCAGGTGGCCGACGTGCAGCGAGTCCGCGGTCGCGTCGTAGCCGACGTAGGCGACCAGCTCGCCGCTCTTCGCCAGGGCGTCGAGGCCCTCGCTGTCGGTGCACTGGTGCACGAAGCCGCGCTCGGTCAGAACGCGGAGGAAGTCGGAGGTCGGGCTGCTCATCGGGCGCTGCTTCGTCGGCTGGCGGGGGATCTGTCTCTGGCGGATTTGGCCGCTTGCGGGCGGGCGGGTCGCTTAGCACACTCCTTCCCGGTCAACAACGCGGGTGGGCGCGCCCCGCCGGAGAGGAGGAACGATGGTCCTGGCGGTCGGCCTGATGAGCGGCACCTCGCTGGACGGCGTCGACGCCGCCCTGGTCGAGACCGACGGTCTCGCGCGGGTCGAGCCGCTCGCCTTCGAGAGCACGCCCTACGACGCCGGCTTCCGCGAGCGGCTGCGCAGCCTGCTCGGCGGCCGCGCCGCGGCCGAGCGGGTCGCCGCGGTCGAGCGCGAGCTGACCGACCGCCACGCCGAGGCGGTGCGATCGCTGCTCGCGGCCGCCGGCCGTGCCGCGGCGGAGGTCGCGGTGGTCGGCTTCCACGGCCAGACCATCCTGCACGAGCCGGAGCGCCGGCGGACCTGGCAGATCGGCGACGGCCAGCGCCTGGCTGAGGCCCTGGGCATCGAGGTGGTCGCCGACTTCCGCTCGGCCGACGTCGCCGCCGGCGGCGAGGGCGCGCCGCTGGCGCCGCTCTACCACGCCGCGCGCGCGGCCGCCCTGGAGACGCCGCTGGCGGTGCTCAACCTGGGCGGTGTCGGCAACGTCACCTGGATCGGCGGGCACGAGGACCTGCTGGCCTTCGACACCGGCCCGGCCAACGCGCTGCTCGACGACTGGGTGGCGCGGCACGCGGGCCTGGACTGCGATCTCGACGGTCGCCTCGCCTTCGCCGGCTCGGTCGACGAGCGGCGCCTCGCCGCGCTGATGGAGCATCCCTACTTCGAACGCCGACCGCCGAAGTCGCTGGACCGCGACGCCTGGGACGTCTCGGGACTGGAGGGGCTGTCGGCGGCGGACGGGGCGGCGACCCTGACCGCCTTCACCGCGGCCTCGGTGGCGGCGGCCCTGCCGCTGCTGCCGGCGGCGCCGAGGCGCTGGCTGGCGAGCGGCGGCGGGCGGCGCAACCCGGCCCTGCTGCAGGCCTTGCGCGCGGCCCTGGGCGCGCCGGTCGAGCCGGTCGAGGCG
Source organism: Alphaproteobacteria bacterium (assembly GCA_030433005.1). Lineage (GTDB taxonomy): Bacteria > Pseudomonadota > Alphaproteobacteria > Kiloniellales > DSM-21159 > Tistlia. Next base: position 38,075 of record JAUILQ010000030.1, on the reverse strand, counting down.
GCCGGCTGGAACGGCGACGCGGTCGAGGCCGAGGCCTTCGCCTATCTGGCGGTGCGCTGTCTGGAGGGCTTGCCGCTGTCGCTGCCGGGCACCACGGGCGTGCCGGCGCCGCAGACCGGCGGCCGGCGCTTCCGGCCGCGCCGTGCGGCCTGAGGTTGAATTAGTCTTCCGCTCGCGCGGAAGCGGCCCCGGCCCTCTCCCCCACCCGGCCACCCACGTCAGTATCCTGGAATGGGTGGCCGGGTGGGGGAGAGGGCCGGGGCCGGGAGAGCCTCGAGCCGCCTACTGCGCGGCGGCTTCCTCGGGCTTGGCGGTCGCCTTGGTGACGTAGTCCTCGACCATGCCGATCATCTCCTCGAGGCGGTCGGCATAGAAGTGGTTGGCGTCGGGGATTACGCGGTAGTCGATGACGATGTCGCGCTGGTGCTGCAGCTTGTCGACCAGCTTCTTGACCGAGGGCTCGGGCGCCAGCTCGTCCTTGCCGCCGTGGATCACCAGGCCCGAGGAGGGGCAGGGCGCCAGGAACGAGAAGTCGAAGAGGTTGGCCGGCGGCGAGATCGACACGAAGCCGGCGATCTCCGGCCGGCGCATCAGGAGCTGCATGCCGATCCAGGCGCCGAACGAGAAGCCGGCGATCCAGCAGGCCGAGGCGTTGGGGTTGGTGGCCTGCAGCCAGTCGAGCGCGGAGGCGGCGTCGCTGAGCTCGCCCTCGCCGCGGTCGTAGGTGCCCTGGCTGCGGCCGACGCCGCGGAAGTTGAAGCGCAGCGTCGAGAAGCCCTGGCGCCCGAAGGCGTGGAACAGCTGATACACCACCTTGTTGTTCATCGTCCCGCCGTGCTGCGGGTGCGGGTGCAGGATCAGCGCGACCGGGGCGTTCTTCGCCGGGTTGTGCTGGTAACGGCCTTCCAACCGCCCTTCCGGGCCGTTGATGATCACCTCGGGCATCTGCGTCGCTTTCGTTTTTGTTCCGCCTGCCAGGGCTTGGCAGAAGCGCCTGAAGCGCGTGGCCGGCGCGGTCGGGTAAAGTTGACTGGATTAGTCGGGCAACCTATATCCGTAGGCCGAGCGCGGGGTTCCTGCAGCGCCTCATCGACCGGTTCGGTGCCGGAAAGAACGGCGCGCGAAGATATCGAAAGGGCACCTCCATGTTCAAGACTTTGCGCGCCGAGATCGAAGCGACCATGGCCCGCGACCCGGCGGCCCGCTCTGCCTGGGAAGTGGTGCTTTGCTATCCGGGTTTCCAGGCGGTGCAGATCCACCGCTGCTCCAGCTGGGCGTGGCGGCACCGCCTGTTCCTGCTCGGCCGCTTCGTCTCGCAGATCGGCCGGCTGCTGACCGGCATCGAGATCCACCCCGGAGCGACCATCGGCCGCGGCCTGTTCGTCGACCACGGCATGGGCGTGGTGATCGGCGAGACCGCCGAGATCGGCAACAACGTGACGCTCTATCACGACGTCACGCTGGGCGGCGTCGCGCCTTCGGTCGAGTCCGACAAGCAGCGCAACACCAAGCGGCATCCGACCCTCCAGGACGACGTCATCGTCGGCTCCGGCGCGCAGATCCTGGGACCGATCACGGTCGGCCGCTGCGCGCGCGTCGGTGCGAACGCCGTGGTCACCAAGGACGTTCCCCCGGAGACGACGGTCGTAGGGATACCGGCCCGGCCGGTGCGCTCGGCGGCGCATCAGGAGAGTCCGGCCTTCGTCGCCTACGGCACGCCGACCGGCGACGTGCCGGACCCGGTGGCCAAGACCCTCGAGGGGCTGCTGGACGAGGTCCAGCGCCTGCGCCAGCGGGTCAACCACCTGGAGGAGGAGGCCGCCGGCCGCCACGGCGGCTACGCCCAGGGCCAGGCCGAGGCGCCGTCGGAGGAGGGCGGCAGCCGGGCGACCTCCGGCAAGTGCTGAGGGTCGCCGCAGCAAGGAGTTGAGGACCGGCCGGTCGGCGACCGGCCCCGACCGACGTAGGAGAAGTTGAGGTGAAGCTCAGTACCAAGGGGCGCTATGCTGTCATGGCGATGATCGATCTCGCCGAGAACAGCCAGGGAAAGCCCGTCTCCTTGGCCGAGATCGCGGAGCGCCAGGAGATCTCGCTGTCCTATCTGGAGCAGCTGTTCGCCAAGCTGCGCCGCGGCGACCTGGTCAAGTCGGTGCGCGGCCCGGGCGGCGGCTACCTGCTGTCGCGCCGCTCCGAGGACACGCCGATCGCCGACATCGTGCTCGCCGTCGACGAGCCGATCCGCGCGACCCGCTGTACCCCCGGCCAGCCCTACGGCTGCCGCGGCAACCGCAGCCGCTGCGCGACCCACGACCTGTGGGAGGAGCTGGGCAACCAGATCTACCTCTACCTCAGCTCGGTGACCGTGGCCGACGTGATCAACAAGCGGATTCTCGGGACCAGCGGCGTGATCTTCGCCGACGAGCAGGCCACCCAGCCGAAGAGCGTCGCCGCCGAGTAGGCCGGGCGTCGCCGGAACACCGCCGTGAACCAGTCCGTCTATCTCGACTGCAACGCGACTGCGCCGGTGCGGCCGGCGGTCATCGAGGCGATGACCGAGGCCTTGGCGCGCGTCGGCAACGCCTCGTCGCCGCACGCCCACGGCCGCGCCGCCCGGGCCGCGGTCGAGGCGGCGCGCGCGCAGGTCGCGGCGCTGGTCGGTGCCGAGCCGGACGCAGTCCACTTCACGGCGAGCGGCACGGAAGCCGACAACTGGGCGCTCAACTGGGCGCAGGCGGAGACCGGCACGTCGCGGCGCCTGCTGGTCTCGGCCGGCGAGCACGAGGCGGTGCTGGCCGCGGCACTCGGCGCCGAGCGCATCCCGCTGCGCGCTGACGGGCTGCTCGACCTGGAGGCGCTGGATGCGCTTCTCTCGGCTGCGAGCGATGGCCCCGCGCCGCCGCCGCTGGTCTCCGTCCAGGCCGCGAACAACGAGACCGGCGCCGTGCAGCCGCTTGCCGAGGTCGCGGCCCTGGCGCGTCGCCACGGCGCGCTGCTGCACAGCGACGCCGTGCAGGCCGCCGGCAAGCTGCCTCTCGACGTCGCCGCGCTCGACCTCGACCTGGTCAGCCTCTCGGCGCACAAGCTCGGCGGCCCGCAGGGCGTCGGCGCGCTGGTCCTGCGCAACGGCGTCGAGCCGCCGCCGCTGCTGTGCGGCGGCGGGCAGGAGCGGCGGCGCCGCGCCGGGACCGAGAACGTCGCCGGCATCGTCGGCTTCGGCGTCGCGGCCGAGCTGGCCCGGGCCGAGCTGCCCGAGACGGCCGCCCGCGCCGCCTGGCGCGACCGCTTCGAGGCGGCGCTGCGCCGCCGGGCGCCCGAGGCGGTGGTCTTCGCCGAGACGGCGCCGAGGCTGCCCAACACCTCCTGCTTCGCGCTTCCCGGCCGGCCGGCCGAGACCCTGCTGATCGCGCTCGACCTGGCCGGCGTCGCGCTGTCGTCGGGCTCGGCCTGCTCGTCGGGCAAGCTGTCGCCCTCCCACGTGCTGGCCGCGATGGGGGTGCCGGAGGACCTGGCCCGCTGCGCGCTGCGGCTGTCGTTCGGTTGGGCCAACCGCGAGGCCGACCTGGAGCGCTGCCTTTCCGCCCTCGAGAGCCCTATGCTGTCGGCCAGTCCGTCGTCCCCGCAGGGGCGCAACCCGGGAGAAGCGATACCGGCATGAACGACGACGCCCGCAGCAACCGGCCGGCCCGGCCGATCTATCTCGACTACCAGTCGACGACGCCGACCGACCCGCGCGTCGTCGAGCGCATGCTGCCATTCTTCACCGAGGTCTTCGGCAACCCGCACAGCGAGGAGCACGAGCTCGGCCGCCAGGCCGGCGCCGCGGTCGAGCAGGCGCGCGACGAGATCGGCCGGCTGATCGGCGCCGAGGCCCGCGAGGTCGTCTTCACCTCCGGTGCCACCGAGTCCAACAACCTCGCGATCAAGGGCGCCGCGCGCTTCCGCCGGGCCCGCGAGGGTCGCGCCCACGTCGTGACCCTGGCGACCGAGCACAAGTGCGTCCTGGAGTCCGCGAAGGCGCTGGAGCGCGAGGGCTTCGAGATCGAGATCCTGCCGGTCCGGGAGAACGGCCTGGTCGAGCTCGAGCGGCTCGAGGCGGCGCTGCGCGACGACACGGCGCTGGTCTCGGTCATGGCGGTCAACAACGAGATCGGCGTGGTCCAGCCGCTCGCCGAGATCGGCGAGATGACCCGGGCGCGCGGCATCTGGCTGCACAGCGACGCGGCCCAGGCGGTCGGCAAGATCCCGCTCAACGTCAACGACCTCAATGTCGACCTGCTGTCGGTGTCCGGGCACAAGCTCTACGGCCCCAAGGGCATCGGCGCGCTCTACCTGCGGCGCCGGCCGCGGGTCCGGCTGGAGCCGCTGTTCGACGGCGGCGGCCAGGAGCGCGGCGTGCGCGCCGGCACGCTGCCGGCGCCGCTCTGCGTCGGCCTCGGCGAGGCCTGCCGCCTGGCCGGCGAGGAGATGGCGGCGGAGGCCGAGCGCCTGACCGTGCTGCGCGAGCGCTTCCTCGAGCAGCTCACCGGCCGGCTCTCCGGGGTGGCGCTGAACGGCGACGCCCGGCATCGCATCGCCGGCAACCTCAACCTCTCCTTCGAGGGCGTCGAGACGACGGAGCTGCTGGAGCACCTGGTCGGCGTCGCCGCCTCCAGCGGCAGCGCCTGCAGCTCGGCGGCGGTCGAGCCCTCCTACGTGGTCGAGGCGCTCGGCCTCGAGGATTGGCGCACGCGGGGCGCCGTGCGCTTCGGCTTCGGCCGCTTCACGACCGGGGGCGAGGTCGAGCAGGCGGCGGCGATCGTCGCCGAGACCGTGGAGGCGTTGCGGGCGCGAGGGGCCGCCGCGGCCTCGTAACGGCTTGTCGCCGTCGGGCGGTTCTGGTACTGGCGCCGCCTGTTTCCTACATGCACGGGCGTCACCGTCATGTCGATCAACAGCAGCCGGCCGCGCGGCCGGCCCGGAGGAAGTGTCACCCATGCCCAGAATGGTCTTCATCGAGCGCGACGGTAACCGGAAGGAAGTCGACGCCCCGGTTGGCCTGTCCGTTCTGGAGATCGCGCACCGCAACGACGTGGACATCGAGGGCGCCTGCGAGGGCTCGCTGGCCTGCTCGACCTGCCACGTCATCGTGACGCCCGACTGGTACGGCAAGCTGGCCGAGCCGAGCGAGGACGAGGAGGACATGCTCGACCTCGCCTTCGACCTGCAGAAGACCTCGCGCCTGGGCTGCCAGCTGATCATGAGCGAGGAGCTCGACGGCCTGACCGTGGCGCTGCCCGGCGAAACCCGCAACATGCTGCTGGAGTAGCGGTGGCGGGGTCCGCTGCCGCGACCGGCGCGCTGTTTCCCGCGCTCACGGAGTCCTGCCGCGCGGACTGGCAGGCCTACGTCGGGCACGCCTTCGTGCGCGCGCTCGCCGACGGCAGCCTGCCGGAGGCCTGCTTCCGGCACTATCTGGCCCAGGACTACCGCTTCCTGCTGCACTACAGCCGGGCCTGGTCGCTGGCCGTGGTCAAGTCGGACCACCTCGACGACCTGCGCCAGTCGGCGGCCCTGGTCGACCTGCTGCTCAACCACGAGATCGCGCTGCACGTCGAGGTCTGCGCCGGCTGGGGCCTCGACGAGGCGGCGCTGGCGGCGACCCCCGAGGCGCCGGCCAACCGCCTCTACACGCGCTACGTCCTGGACCGCGGCCTGTCGGGCGACCTGCTCGACCTGCTGGTCGCGCTCGCGCCCTGCGGCCTCGGCTACGCCGAGATCGGCCGGCGCCTGCTCGCCGACCCGGGAACGCGGCTCGAGGGCAATCCCTACCGCGCCTGGATCGAGCTCTACGGCGGCAAGGAGTTCCAGGACGGCGCCGCGGCGATGGCCGACCAGCTCGACCGGGTCGCCGGCCGGCGCGGCTTGAGCGCGCCCTTCGAGCGCAGCCCCCGCTGGCCGGAGCTGGCCGAGAGCTTCGCGACCGCCGTGCGCCTCGAGGTCGGCTTCTGGGACATGGGGCTGGCGCCCGAAGGCTAGGCCCGGTCGCCGCGCGCGCCTTGAAGGCGACCCCGCCGTTCCCAGATAAGTGATCGACCGTTCACTTGGCTGGCGGCTGCCGGGAGACCGCATGCCCGACCTTCGCGATCCCTATGCGCTGCTCGAGGGCGGGCTCGGCGACCTGCTGCTCAGGCCCTGGTTCGACCGCCTCGCCCTCGGCTGGGTCTCCGGGCTCTATTTCCCGCTGTCGCGGGCCTGGGCGGCGGCCGCCGGCTGCGACGGCGACCTCGATCGCTTCTGGCGGGGCATCGGTGGCGCCCGCGAGCGCGGCACGCTCGACGCCGAGGGCGCCCTGGCCCGCCGAGCCGTGGCCGCGACCCTGGCCCGGCGCCGCCGCTACGAGGCGGCCGAGGCGGCCTTCCAGGACGCCGCCTTCGGCGACGCTGGCGACCCCGAGCGCCTGATGGCGTTGACCGACGACCGCGCGGGGGCGGCCCAGCGCTTCATGCTGGCCCGCAGCTTCTTCCTGCCGCTGCACCTCGCCCGGCGCATCCCGCCGGTCTTGACCGAGGTCGCCGGCCCGGCCGAGGTCGAGCGGCGGCAGGGCGCGCGTCTGTCGGGCAGCGCGCCGCTCTGGCCGCAGCCGCCGGCCGGGCCGGTCGCCCGGTCGCACGGCTTCGAGCGCGACGGCTGCCGGACCTTCTGGCTGCGCTTCCCTTCGCCGGCGACCGGCGAGACCTGCCACGCGCGCGTCGAGGAGCCGCTCGCCGGGCCGGCGGTCGGGACCCTGCTGTTCCTCCACGGCCTCGGCATGGAGACCGAGTTCTGGCGCGAGCTGGCCGATCCCTACAAGCCGCTGGTGCGCCGGGGCCTGCGCATCGTGCGTCCGGAAGGGCCGTGGCACGGCCGGCGCCGCGCCCCGGGGCGCTACGGCGGCGAGCCGCTGCTGGCCAAGGGTCCACTCGGCCTGGTCGAGGCCTTCCAGGCCTGGGTCTCCGAGGCGGCGCTGCTGATCGGCTACCTGCGCGAGACGCGGCCCGGCCCGCTGGCCGTCGGCGGCGTCTCGATGGGCGCGCTGAGCGCGCAGCTGCTGCTGACCGCCTCGGCCGAGTGGGACGCGGCGCTGGTGCCCGACGCGGCGCTGCTGATCGCGACCAGCGGCGCGCTCGACGACCTCGCCGAGCGGGCCAGCCTGAGCCGCGCGCTCGGCATGCCGGAGCCGATCCGCGCGGCCGGCTGGGACGAGGCGGCGCTGCGCCGCGTGCTGCCGCTGATCGCGCCGCTCGGCCTGCCGGCGCTGGCGCCTGAGGACCTGGTCATGGTGCTCGGCGCCTCCGACGACCTGGTGCCCTACGCCGGCGGCGCGGCGCTCGCCGAGCGCTGGGCGGTGCCGCCGGAGAACCTCTTCGTGCGCGCCCAGGGCCACTTCTCGGTGTCGCTCGGCATGATGAACGACGCCGCGCCGGTCGAGCGCCTGATGGCGCGGCTGGCGGGCGGGGCCGGTTCTGCCTGAGGTCCCTGCAGGCGCCGGCTTGCACGAGGGCTCTTGGCAATATGTTACGAAAATATGACACTCCGGTTACGCCCCGACCGCGACGGCGGGGCTCAACGACAGGGGGTGAGGGATGACGGGACTTCCGATGAAGTCGTGGCTCGGCCGGACGCTGGCCGCCGCCACGATGTCGCTGTTCGCCGCCGGGTCCGCGCTGGCGGGGACGATCACGGTCTACACGTCCTACGAGGAGGACGAGCTGGCGGCCTTCCTGGAGGAGGCCAAGAAGGACCTGCCCGACGTCGAGGTCGAGGTGCTGCGGCTCTCGACCGGCGACCTGCACGCCCGCATGCTGGCCGAGGCCTCGAACCCGAAGCACGACGTCATCTGGGGCTGGGCGGCGACCTCGATGGTCGACCCGCGCATCCTCGAACTGGTCGAGGCCTACGAGCCGGCCGGCATCGACAAGGTGCCGCCGCGCTTCCGCGACGCCGGCAACAAGTGGTTCGCGACCACCGGCTACATGGGCGCCTTCTGCGTCAACAACGCGATCATGGAAGCCGACGACCTGCCGATGCCGGCGAGCTGGCAGGACCTGCTGAAGCCGGAGTACGAGGGCCGGCTGGTCATGCCGAACCCCGCGAGCTCGGGCACCGGCTACCTCCATGTCGTCTCGATCCTGCAGATGATGGGCGAGGAGAAGGGCTGGGCGTTCCTCGACGCGCTCGACAAGAACATGGCGCAGTACATCAAGAGCGGCTCGAAGCCCTGCAACGTCGCCAGCGCCGGCGAGTACGCGATCGGCATCTCCTTCGCGCTGCGCGCGATCAAGAACATCGAGGAGGGCTATCCGATCACCATGGTCGTGCCGAGCGAGGGGGCCGGCCATGAGCTGGAGGCCTCGGCGCTGATGGCCAGCTCGCAGAACAAGGCCGATGCCCGCAAGTTCCTCGACTGGACGCTGAGCAAGGCGGCGGCCGCCGAGTACAACGAGTGGAAGTCGATCGTGACCATGTCGGACCGCGAGATGCCCGAGCGCTTCCTTAAGGCCGGCCTGCCGGCGGACATCTCGACCGCCCTGTTCGAGGTCGACTACGCCTGGGCCGCCGAGAACCGCGACCGCATCCTGGCGGAGTGGCAGAAGCGCTACGAGCGCTGAGCGGGACCCGCGGCGGCGGGGCTCGCCCCGCCGCCGCGGCCCATCTCTCCGTCGACAGGCAGGCAGGGCCACCGGGGGGCGCATGTTCCTTGAGCTGCGCGGCGTCACCAAGCGATTCGCCGGCCTCACCGCCGTCGACGGCCTCGATCTCGACATCGAGGCCGGCGAGTTCATCTGCTTCCTCGGCCCGTCGGGCTGCGGCAAGACCACGCTGCTGCGCCTGATCGCCGGCCTGGAAAGCCTCGACGAGGGCACGATCCGGCTGCGCGGCAGGGATCTCGGCCAGCTGCCGGCGCGGCGCCGCAACTTCGGCGTGGTCTTCCAGTCCTACTCGCTGTTTCCCAGCATGACCGTAGGGCGCAACGTCGGCTATGGCTTGGTCTGCCGAAAATGGCCGCGCCCGCGCATCGAGGCGCGGGTCGCCGAGATGCTGGCGCTGGTCGGCCTCGGCGACCAGGCGGGCAAGTATCCCCACGAGCTGTCCGGGGGCATGCAGCAGCGCGTGGCTCTGGCGCGCGCACTGGCGCCGGAGCCGGAGGTGCTGCTGCTCGACGAGCCGCTCTCGGCGCTCGACGCCAAGGTGCGCGAGAGCCTGCGCGGCGAGATCCGCGACCTGCAGAAGCGCCTCGGCATCACCACGGTGATGGTCACCCACGACCAGGACGAGGCCATGGAGATGGCCGACCGGATCCTGGTCATGAACCGCGGCCGCATAGAGCAGGTCGGGGCCGCGCAGGATCTCTACTGGCGGCCCGAGACCCGCTTCGTCGGCGAGTTCATCGGCCGCCTCAACCTGCTCGAGCGCGGGCGCTGGCAGGCGCTGCTGCCGGCCCTCGGGGAGGCCTCCCACACGCTCTTCGCGATCCGTCCGGAGCATGTCCGGCTGGTCGGCGACGACGAGAGCGTGGCGGGCCCGGTCGGCGAGGGGCAGGTGCGCAAGGTCGCCTTCCTGGGCAACATGACGAGGCTGCTGGTGGAGGCCGAGGCAGGGCTCGTCGAGATCGAGGTGCACGGGCCGCTCGAGGGCGCCGGGGTCGGCGAGCGCCTGCGCTTCGTCCTGCCCGGGGAGCACGTCAGCCCGATCGCGGCGGACCGGCGATGAACCTGTCGCAAGGGGGGGCGTGGCGCGCCGCCGCCGACGGCGACAGGCTGCTGCTGGCGGCGGTCGCGGGCGGTGCCGTGCTGCTGCTCGTCGTCTTCGTGATCCTGCCGCTCTGGGGCATCCTCAGCTACTCGCTGATCACGCCCGGGGGGCTCGGCCTCGGCAACTACGCCCGCTACTTCGGCGATCCCCGCTTCGTCTCGATCATCGGCAACACCTTCGAGGTCTCGCTCAGCGTCACCGCCGCGACCATCGTCCTGGCCTACGGCTTCGCCTATGCCCTCGAGCGCACGCGCATGCCGCTCAGGCCGCTGCTGCGTGTCGTCGCGCTGCTGCCGATCTTCGCGCCCTCGCTGGTCCAGGCCCTGGGCCTGCAGTTCCTGCTCGGGCGCAACGGGCTGGTCAACCGGACCTTCGGCACCGAGCTCGACATCTACGGCTTCTGGGGCATCTTCGTCGCCGACCTGCTCTACGCCTTTCCGCACGCCTTCCTGATCCTCTCGACGGCGCTGGCGGTCGGCGACCAGCGGCTCTACGAGTCGGCGGAGGCCCTGGGCGCCTCGGCCTGGCGGAGCTTCCGCACCGTGACCCTGCCGGCGACGCGCTACGGCATCGCCTCGGCGACCTTCGTGGTCTTCACCATCGTCATCACCGACTTCGGCAACCCGGTCGTGATCGGCGGCAACTACAGCGTCCTCGCCGTCGAGATCTACAACCAGGTCTCGGGGCAGGCGAACTTCTCGATGGGCGCCGTGATCGGCGTGCTGCTGCTGTTCCCGGCGGCGCTGGCGGTGGTCGCCGAGCGCTGGATCGCGCGCCACCAGCACGCCGCCGTCGGCGCCCAGTCGGTGCCGCTGCGCGCGCGGCCGAACCGCCGGCGCGACCTGCTGTGGCTCTGCTACTGCCTGCTCGTCGGTGCCGCCATCCTGGCGGTCGTCGCGGTCGTGGTCTACGCCAGCTTCGTGCGGCTGTGGCCCTACAATCTCTCGCTCAGCCTGAGGCACTACGCCTTCGACGTGCAGAACGGCATCGCGCCGCTGTGGACCTCGATCCAGGTCGCTTTCGTCACGGCCGGCATCGCCGTGGTCGTGGTCACCCTCGCCGCCTACGCCAACCACCAGCTGTCCGAGGCGGTCAAGCGGCCGCTCTACTTCCTGTCGATCCTGCCGGCGGCCGTTCCGGGCATGGTGCTCGGCCTCGGCTACATCCTGGCCTTCAACGACCCGGCCCATCCGGTCTACGCGATCTACGACACGATGCTGATCATCGCGGTCTGCAACGTCTACCACTACCATGCCCAGGGCTTCCTGCTGGCGACCACCAACATGAAGCAGATCAGCCGGACCTTCGAGGAGGCCTCGGCGACGCTGGGGGCGACCCGGCTGGGCACGCTGCTGCGCGTCACCCTGCCGATGATCTGGCCGAGCGTGCTGGCGATCGGCGCCTTCTTCTTCATGCGCGCCATGGTGACGCTCTCGGCCGTGATCTTCCTGATCACGCCCTCGACCCAGCTCGCCGCCGTCTCGGTGCTCTACCTCGACGACCGCGGCGCGCTCAACCAGGCGGCCGCCTTCGCGGTCTGCATCATGGCGACGGTGATCGGCTTCCTGCTGGCGACCCAGGCCGTGCTGCGCCTCGCCGGCGTGAGACAGGTGAGCCTGATCCGCTAGCGAGCCCTCGGACCTTGCGGCATCGGCCACGCTGCCCTAAGTCCTGGCGCCATGAGCACCGTCGCCGACCTCGCACGCGACGCCGCGGACCTGCCGCGGACCGACCTCGGCCTGCCGGCGGGGGCGCGCGTCGTCGTCGCCATGTCGGGCGGCGTCGACTCCTCGGTGACCGCGGCGCTGGTCAGGGCGGCGGGCTACGAGGCGGTCGGCATCACGCTGCAGCTCTACGACCACGGCGCCGCCGTCCACAAGGCCGGCGCCTGCTGCGCCGGGCAGGACATCTACGACGCCCGGCGCGTCGCCGAGCGCCTCGGCATGCCGCACTACGTGCTCGACTACGAGAGCCGCTTCCGCGCGCAGGTCATCGACGACTTCGCCGACAGCTATCTCGCCGGCGCGACGCCGATCCCCTGCGTGCGCTGCAACCAGACGGTCAAGTTCCGCGACCTGCTGGGCACGGCCCGCGAGCTCGGCGCGGCGGCGCTGGCGACCGGCCACTACGTGCGCCGCGAGAGCGGCCCGGACGGCCCGGAGCTGCACGCCGCGGCGCAGGACGCCCGCGACCAGAGCTACTTCCTCTTCGCGACCACGCCGGAGCAGCTCGACTTCCTGCGCTTTCCGCTCGGCGCTCTGCCCAAGCAGCAGGTCCGCGAGATCGCCGCGGCGCTCGACCTGCCCGTGGCCGCGAAGCCGGACAGCCAGGACATCTGCTTCGTGCCGAACGGCCGCTACGCCGACGTGGTCGCCAAGCTGCGCCCGGGCGCCATCGAGCCCGGCGAGATCGTCGACCGCGCCGGCCGCGTGCTCGGCCGCCACGAGGGCATCGTGCACTACACGGTCGGCCAGCGCCGCGGCCTCGGCATCGGCGGCACCGACGAGCCGCTCTACGTCGTGGCGCTCGACGCCGCGGCGCGACGGGTCGTGGTCGGCCCCAGGGCGGCGCTGGCGCGCGACTTGGTGCGGATCGAAGCGCTGAACTGGCTGGGCGGCCCGCTGCCTGCAGAGGGCCTCGCTTGCGCGATCAAGCTGCGCTCGGCCCAGGAGCCGGTGCCCGGCCGCGTCGCGCCGGACGGGCAGGGCGGGGCCCTGCTGCGCCTGGACGAGCCCCAGCACGGCGTCGCCCCCGGCCAGGCCGCGGTCTGCTATGCCGGCAGCCGCGTGCTCGGCGGCGGCTGGATCGCCGCGGCCGAGCTGTCGGAGGCGGCGGCGGTGCAGGCCTGATGCTCTTGCCCGCCGTCCCTGGATAGAGCGTTCAGAGACTCACCGAGCTTCTTCGACGACGATCATAAGCCGGGGCGGTCCGTGCCAGGCGTGGGAGCACCGGGATCGCGGCCGCGTCACTCCTTGGCCTGGCACCAGAACTGGTACATGGCGGCGAAGGTCAGCGGGTTCTCCTGCTCGAACTCGGCCCAGCGCGCCAGGTCGCGCTGCTGCGGGTCGGCCGGGAAGCGGCGTCGGTAGCTGTAGCGGATGCCCTCGCTGGGCAGCTCGAAGCCGAGGAAGTCGAGCTTCAGCTCGTCAAGCGCCCGCGCGATGCGCGGCAGGGTGAAGCGGTCCTCGCGGACGTGGAAGAAGAGGTCGCGGCAGCCCGACAGCGAGAAGAAGTCCGGCGACTCGGCGAGCAGCCGGGCCGGCGCCTCGGGCGGCAGCGCCTGGATCGCCGCGCGCGCTTGGCGGATGCCGTCGGGCGTCGGCTCCAGGCCCAGCTCGCCGATCAGCCGGCGTGCCTCCTCGACGCCCTGGCGGGCGCTCTCGCTGTAGAGCGCGATGCGCATCAGCCCGCCCGGGGCCAGCAGGCCGCGCAGCGTGCGCCAGCCGAGCTCGGGGCTGGCCAGGTGGTGCAGCACGCCCGAGCACTCGACGACGTCGAACTCCTCGCCCAGGCCGCCGAGCTCCAGGATGTCGCCCTGCAGGAAATGCAGGTTGGCGAGCTTGAGGTCGCGCGCGCGCTGCGCGGCGTAGGACAGCGAGCGGCGCGACAGGTCGACGGCGACGACCTGCGAGAAGGCGAAGCGCTGGGCGGTCAGGCAGGCGTGGCGGCCGGTCCCGCAGCCGGCGACCAGGATGCGCACGCGCTGCTGGTCGAAGGGCACCTGGAAGCGCCGGAGGTCGGGCAGCAGCTCGGGCAGCAGCCGTTCGACCTTGCGGCCCGGCCGGCGCGCGATGCGCCGCCAGCGCGGATAGGCGTTGACCTCGTACATCGCGCGCACCGACTGCGAGGTGCGGTCGCGGATCGGCGTGGTGCTCGGCATGGCCTCGGCGAAGCGCGCGCGCTCGGCCGGCTCGACGAGATGGCGATAGAGCAGCTGCGCCGCGGCGCCGCCCTCGGGATCGACCAGCGCCAGCAGGGCCTCGTCGCCGGCGAAGGCCTCGAGCGGCCGGTAGAGCGCGTAGACCAGCAGCGCGGCGCTCGGCGCCGCCTCCTCGACGCGCGCTGCCGGCTCGGCCAGGCGCTCCTTGAGCGCGGCGAGGCGGGCCTGCTCGGACTCGGTCTCCAGCCAGGACCACTCGACGGTTTCCAGCTGCAGGCCGAGCGCGGCGAGCAGGCCCGGCTCCGGCAGCAGCTCGGCGTGGCCGCCGTCGAGCGCCTCCAGCCAGGCCGCGCGCAGCACCGCGAACAGCGCCTCCACCCGGCTGTCGGTCAGGATCGCCTCGCCGAGCAGGCTCGGCAGCTCGGACTCGGCGAGCGCGGCGTAGAGCGGCGGGCCGGCCTCGCCGATCGTCGGCGCCTCGCCGCCCGCCAGGGCCTCGAGCACGCCGCGCACCCGCGGGTCCTCGACCAGCAGGGCGACGATGCAGGGCTCCAGCGTCTGCGGCTCGACGGCGGGATCGCGGACCAGCCGCGCCAGGGCCTCGCGCACCTTGGCCGGCACGCTGGCCGGCGCGGTGCGGCGCAGGATGTTGACCAGGCGGCGCGCCATGACCGGACGCTCCGGCGCCAGCAGATAGCCGGTCGCCAGGTGTTCCAGGGCATCGTCGAGCTCGCCGTTCTCGGCCAGCGCGCCGCCCAGGTTGACGTGGGCCAGTGCATAGTCGGGAGAGAGCCGCAGGGCCTCGCGATAGGAGGCGATCGCCTCGTTGCGCTTGCCCCAGGCGCGCAGCGCGGCGCCGAGGTTGTGGTGCGCCTCGGCGAAGCTCGGGTCGACGACGATCGCCTGACGGTAGGTCTGGACCGCCGCCGGCAGGTCGCCGGCCTGGTGCAGCTGGGCGGCGCGCGCCAGCAGCGGCGCCGCCGGCGAGGAGAGCGCGGCCCGGGCGGCGGCGCTCATCGCGGCGTCGCCGTTCGGAGCGGAGGCGCCGTTCGGACCGGAGGCGGGCGGATTGCTCGGGGAATCGGACAAGGCTGGCAACTGTGCTGCTGTGACAAGGGGCCGGAAGCCGTTCGGCCGGGGCCTGTCTAACGCGTTCGCGCGTCCGGCGGTAGGGTCTCGCGCCGCCGGCGCGCCGGCCGCCATGCGCCGACCGCCATGCGTGTGCCGGAGGGATCGCATGCGGGCGCGGCGCTGTCGGCCGCGCGCCGATCCGCGCTAAGGGAGGGGGATGGCCAGTGCGCGTACCATCACCCTCGTCGTCGCCTCGGCGCTGTTCATCGAGAACCTTGACAGCACGGTGATCGCGACCTCGCTGCCGGCCATGGCGCTCGACCTCGGCGTCAACCCGATCGTGCTCAAGCTGGCCTTCACCGCCTACCTGGTGTCGCTGGCGATCTTCATTCCGGTCAGCGGCTGGTGCGCCGACCGCTTCGGCGCGCGCACGGTGTTCCGCGCGGCGATCGGCGTGTTCATCGCCGCCTCGATCGCCTGCGCCTCGGCGCAGAACCTGGAGAGCCTGATCGCCGCCCGCTTCGCCCAGGGCATCGGCGGCGCCATGATGGTGCCGGTCGGCCGCCTGATCATCCTGCGCGTCGTCGAGAAGCGCCAGCTGGTCAACGCCATGATGTGGCTGACCATCCCGGCGCTGGTCGCGCCGCTGCTCGGGCCGCCGGTCGGCGGCTTCATCACGACCTTCTACGACTGGCGCTGGATCTTCTGGCTGAACGTCCCGGTCGGCCTCGTCGGCATGGTCCTGGCGAGCCTGGTGATCCCGCAGATTCGCGCCGAGCGCGTGCCGCCGCTCGACGTGCGCGGGTTCCTGCTCTCGGGGCTCGGCCTGGCCGCGCTGATCTTCGGCTTCACGCTGCTCGGCGCGGCGGTGCTGCCGGGCTACGACGCCCTGGCGCTGATCGCCGTCGGAATCGGGCTGATTGGCCTCTACCTGCGCCACGCCCGGCGCACGGCGCACCCGATCATCGACCTCTCGCTGCTGCGCATCCCGACCTTCCGGGTCTCGGTTGCCGGGGGCACGCTGTTCCGCGTCGGCACCGGCGCGATTCCCTTCCTGCTGCCGCTGATGCTGCAGCTCGGCTTCGGCATGACGCCCTTCGCCTCCGGCTCGCTGACCTTCGCCATCGCCGCCGGCGCGCTGGCCATGAAGGCGGTGGCAGGGCCGGCGCTGAAGCGCTTCGGCTTCCGCAGCGTGCTGACGGTCAACGCCCTGATCTGTGCCGGCCTGCTGGGCGCGATCGGCGCCTTCGCCGCGGACACGCCGGTCCTGCTGATGGTGGCCGTCCTGCTCGCCGGGGGCTTCTTCCGCTCGCTGCAGTTCACCTCGATCAACGCCGTCGGCTACGCCGACATCGAGCAGGAGGGCATGAGCCGGGCGACCTCCTTCGCCGCGGTCATGCAGCAGCTGGCGCTGGCCGGCGGCGTCGCCTTCGCCGCCATCGCGCTGGAGGCCTCGCAGGCGCTGCGCGGCGGCGCCGAGCTGGTGCCGGCAGACTTCACCGCGGCCTTCCTGGCCATCGCCGCGCTGTCCGGCGCCTCGGCTCTGGTGTTCGCGACCCTGGCGCGCGACGCCGGCGCCGAGGTCTCCAGCCAGAAGCTGGCCACGGCGCCGGCCCAGCCCGAGGGCCGCGGCACGCGCGGCTGACCGCGCGCCGATGCAGGGGCGGGGCAGGGAACCACCGCGGCTGCTGGCGACTTTCTGCTTTCGGGGCTCGGCGCCTTGTTGCCGGCGAGGCCGTCCGGGAGGGCGGCTGCGGGGATGCGGCCGTCACCCCCGGGCGCGACCGATGGATGATGGCTTGAGCTCTTTCCGCCTCCCCAGAGCCCCTGTAGCGGCCGCCGCGGCGGCGCTGGCCCCGGCCGCGCTGCTGGCCGGCTGCAGCGGCCCGCAGTCCTGGGCCGACACGGCGGGCGTCGAGGCCGAGGCGGTCGCGCGCCTGCTCTGGATCATGGTCGCCGCCGCGGTCGTCATCTGGCTGCTTGTCATCGGCACCATGCTGTTCGCGGCGCGCTCCGGGCCTTCGGATCCGCGCGGCCGCGGCGCGCGCGGCCTGGTCATCTGGGGCGGCATGGTCGCGCCGACGGTCGCCGTGCTGGCGCTGCTGGTCGCCGGCCTGATCCTGATGCGCGACCTGACCGGCCGGACCGGCGAGCTGACCGTCGAGGCGACCGGCGAGCAGTGGTGGTGGCGCATCGCCCACGCGGCGCCTGCCGGCGACGCCGACGCCGCGCCGGTGCCGACGCCCAACGAGCTGCGCCTGCCGGTCGGCCGCACGGTCGAGATGGTGCTGCGCGCCGACGACGTCATCCACTCCTTCTGGGTGCCCAGCCTGGGCGGCAAGCTCGACATGATACCCGGCCGCGTGAACCGCCTGCACCTGACCCCGACCCGGACCGGCCGCTTCCGCGGCGCCTGTGCCGAGTTCTGCGGCGAGGCCCACGCCCAGATGGCGCTGCCGGTCGTGGTCATGCAGCCCGAGGCCTATGCCGACTGGCTGGCCGGCCAGGCCGCGCCGGCCGCCGAGCCGGCCGACGCGCGCACCCGGCGCGGGCGCGAGCTGTTCCTGGCGACCGGCTGCGGCGCCTGCCATGCGATCCGCGGCACCGCCGCCGAGGGCAAGCTGGGACCCGACCTGACGCACGTCGGCTCGCGCCTGACCATCGGCGCCGGCCAGCTGCCGATGGGCCGCGCGGAGATGGCCCGCTGGATCGCCGACGCCGGCGCCGTCAAGCCGGGCGTGCGCATGCCGGCCTTCGACATGCTGCCGGCCGAGGAGATCCGGCTGATCGCCGACTACCTGGTGAGCCTCGAATGACCGACGCCCCTGCCTCAGGTCCGATGCACCCCGTGCTGCCGCATCCCGACTGCCAGGACGACCCGGCGCTGCGCGAGGCGCAGGAGCAGCGGCTGCGCGCGGTCTGGAAGAAGCCGACCGGCTGGCGCTACTTCTCGGCCGTCAACAACGACACGGTCGGCGTCTGGTACATCCTGACCGCCTTCGGCTTCTTCGCCTTCGCCGGCATCCTGGCCCTGCTGATGCGCGTGCAGCTGGCGCTGCCCGACAACGACTTCCTGTCGATGTCGCTCTACAACCAGCTGTTCACGATGCACGGCACGATGATGATGTTCCTCTTCGCCGTGCCGATCTTCGAGGCCGTCTCGATCCTGCTGCTGCCCGAGCTGCTGGGCGCTCGCGACCTGCCGTTCCCGCGGCTCTCGGCCTTCGGCTACTGGTGCTTCGCGATCGGCGGCACCTTCGTCGCCGGCTCGGTGTTCTTCGACGCCGCGCCGAGCAGCGGCTGGTTCATGTACCCGCCGCTGACCTCCGAGCCGCACCTGACCGGCATCGGCGCCGACATCTGGCTGCTCGGCCTCTCCTTCATCGAGGTCGCCTCGATCGCCGCCGCCGTCGAGCTGATCGTCGGCGTGCTCAAGTGCCGCCCGCCGGGCATGCGGCTCAACCTGATGCCGCTCTACTGCTGGTACATCCTGGTCGTCGCCGGGATGATCCTCTTCGCCTTCCCGCCGCTGATCGCCGGCGACCTGCTGCTGGAGATGGAGCGCGCCTTCGACTGGCCGTTCTTCGACACGACGCGCGGCGGCGACCCGATTCTCTGGCAGCACCTTTTCTGGATCTTCGGCCACCCCGAGGTCTACATCGTCTTCCTGCCCTCGATCGCGATCATCGCCTCGCTGGTGCCGACCTTCGCGCGGGTGCCGATGGTCGGGCACAGCTGGATCGTGCTCTCGGCGGTCGGCACCGCCTTCCTGAGCTTCGGGCTGTGGGCGCACCACATGTACGCGACCGGCCTGCCGAACATCTCGCTCGGCTTCTTCTCCGCCGCCTCCGAGGCGGTGGCGATCCCGACCGGCGTGCAGATCTTCTGTTTCATCGCCACGCTGCTGGTCGGCAAGGTCAAGCGCTCGGTGCCGATGCTCTTCGCCATGGGCGGCATCGCGATCTTCGTCGCCGGCGGGCTGACCGGCGTCATGGTCGCGCTGCCCGGCTTCGACTGGCAGGCCCACGACAGCTACTTCATCGTCGCCCACCTGCACTTCACGCTGATCGGCGGCGTCGTCTTCCCGCTGCTCGCCGGGCTCTACTACTGGTTCCCCTTCCAGACCGACAAGCTGCTCTCCGAGCGGCTCGGGCGCTGGGCCTTCTGGCTGATGTTCGTCGGCTTCAACGTCACCTTCCTGCCGATGCACCTGACCGGCCTGCTCGGCATGCCTCGGCGGGTCTGGACCTACCCGGCCGAGCTCGGCTGGGACACGCTCAACCTGGTCAGCAGCGCCGGCGCCTTCGTCATCGCCGCCGGCTTCGCCCTGATCGTGCTCGACGTGTTCCGCCCCAAGGGCCGCCAGCCGCTGGCGCCGCGCAACCCCTGGGGCTCGCCGGGCATCGAGTGGAGCGCCGCGGTGCCGGGCGAGTCCTGGGGCGCGCGCTGCGTGCCGATCGTCACCTCGCGCTATCCGCTGTGGGAGCAGAAGGACCTGGTCCGCGAGATCGACGAGGGCCGCTTCTATCTGCCGGACGCCGAGGAGGGGCAGCGCGAGATGCTGGTCTCCGACATCCTCGACGCCGAGCCGACGCAGGTGCAGCGCGTGCCGGGGCCGACCTACAAGACGCTGCTCGCCGCCGCGCTGCTCGGCGCCTGCTTCATCTTCGGCACCTACAAGCTCTGGTGGCTGACCGGTCTGTGCGCGGCCGGCACGGTGGCGGCGATCATCTGGTGGCTGTGGACCGGCACCAGCCAGATCCCCGAGAAGCCCGAGAAGGCGGCGGGCCGAGGCCTGACGCTGCCGCTCTACGCCTCGGGCACCCGCTCGGTCGGCTGGTGGGCGATGTTCATCACCATGATCGGCGACTTCAGCGCCTTCGTCGGCCTGGTCTTCGCCTACTTCTTCTTCTGGACGCGCCACGAGGCCTTCCCGGCCGCCGACGCCGGCCGGCCGGACCTGCGTCTGCTGGTCACCGGCCTGGCGCTGATCCTGGCGGCCTGGGCGTTGATGGAGCTGATCCGGCGGCGCCACGCGGCCGGCGGCATCGCCTGGGCGCGCTGGGGCTGTCCGCTCGCAGCCCTGCTCGGCCTCGCCGGCGCTGCCGCCTTCGCCGGCGCCCTGTGGAGCGCCGGTCTGGAGCCGACGCGCCACGTCTACGACGCGACCTGCTGGGTCCTGGTGCTGTGGCTCGGCGCCCACGTCTCGGTCGGCGCGATCATGCAGCTCTACTGCGCCGCCGGCAGCTGGGCCGGGCGGATGACCCCGCGCTACGACGCCGACCTTCACAACGTCGAGCTCTACTGGAACTTCATGGCGGCGACGGCGCTCTGCAGCTTCGCGCTGCTCGGCCTGTTCCCCCTGACCGCGGGGGGCCCATGACAGGGAGCGCGCCATGAAGCAGAAGACGCTGTTCGAGGAGGGCTCGCTGTGGCCCGTGATCGCGGCGCTGGGCATCTGGGCCGCGCACTTCCTGCTGTCCTACTGGGCGGCGGCGCTGTGGTGCGCCAAGGCCGCCGACGGCAGCGGCTCGCTGTTCTGGGTGCGCCTCGCGATCGCCGTGCTGACCCTGCTGGCGCTCGCCGCGATCGCCTGGCTGGCCCGGCACGCCGTGCGGCGCTACGGCGGCCGCCTGACCTTCGAGGACGACCTGACCGAGGACAGCGCCGCCGAGCGGGCACGCTTCCTCGGCCATGCGACGCTGCTGCTCTGTGCCCTGAGCGCGGTCGCCGTGCTGTTCGACGCGGTGCCCGCGGTGGTGTTCTCGACATGCCGCTAGTGCGCCCCCTGCTCGGCTTCGCGCTGCTGGCGGCGCTCTGGGGCGGTCCGCTGCCGGAGCTCTCGCGCGGGTCGATGACGCCGGCGATGGTCCTGCACCTCGGCGTGGTCGCCGGCGCGGCCCTGCTGCTGGCGCCGCGCCTGCCGTTCCGGCCCGGCCCGCTGCTGCTCGCCGCCGCGACGCTGCTCGAGGCCGCGGTGGTCTGGGGCTGGCACGTGCCGGCGGCGCACGACTGGGCGCGGCTCTCGCCGCTCGGGCTGGTGCTGGAGCAGGCGAGCTTCCTGGCGGTCGGCCTGCTGCTCTGGAGCGCGACGCGCTCGGCCTCGGCCCTGGGCGGCGCGGCGGCCCTGCTGGCGACGCTGATGCACATGTCGCTGCTCGGCGCACTGATCGCCTTCGCGCCCGAGCCGCTCTATGCCGCCTGCGGCGGTGGCGCGCTGGGGCTCGCTCCGCTGGAGGACCAGCAGCTCGCCGGCATGCTGATGGCCGCCGGCGCCGCCGTCTACCTGGCGGTCGGCGTCGCCAGCCTGGCGCCGGTGCTGTCGCTGGAGCGCGGGGCGGTCGACCGCGAGGCGGGGTCCTCATGAAGCTGCGCCGCCCGAGATCGCGCCGGCAGTGGGCGGCCGCGGCCGCCGGCGGCCTGCTGCTGCTCGGCGCCGCCTTCTGGTTCGTGGCGCCCTACAACATCGCCGCCAGCCTGCCGCACCTGCCGGGCGTCAGCGCCCTGCTCCACGGCTACCTGGTCAACGCGGTGCGCACCTGGTCACTGGGCGAGGCGCCGCCGCGCGACATCGACCTCGACGACCCGGCGCTGGTCGCGCTCGGCGCCGGCCACTTCGAGAGCGGCTGCGCGCCCTGCCATGGCGCGCCCGGGCGCGCGCGCAACCCGCTGGTCGGCGGCATGCGGCCGGAGCCGCCGTCGCTCGACGGGATCGGCGGGAAGTTCGCCGACCGCGAGCTCTATTGGATCGCGCGCCACGGCTTCAAGTACACCGGCATGCCGGCCTGGCCGACCCAGGAGCGGCCGGACGAGCCCTGGGCGCTCGCGGCCTTCCTCCGGCGCTACGGCTCGCTCGACGCCGAGGCCTACCGCCGCCTGGCCTACGGCCCGGCCGAGCCGCGGCGGGCGCTCGACGAAGGGGCGTCGATCAGCTTCGGGGGGCTGACCGGCCGGCTCGAGGAGCCGCTCGACAACTGCGCGCGCTGCCACGGCGCGGACGGCCTCGGCCGCGACGGCGTGGCGCCGAAGCTGGCCGGCCAGTCCGAGGCCTACCTTGCCGCGTCGCTGGAGGGCTACGCCGGCGGCGCGCGGCCGAGCGGCTTCATGGAGCCGCTCGCCGCCGAGCTCACGGCCGGTGAGCGGCGTCGCCTGGCGGCGCACTTCGCCGCGCTGCCGCGGTTCGCGGCGACCGGCTCGGAGGCCGACGCCGAGCTGCTCGCGACGGGCGCGCGCCTGGCCGGCGAGGGCGACCCGCGCCGCGACATCCCGAGCTGCCTCGCCTGCCACGGCCCCGAGGCGGAGCCGCCGCGGCGCGCGCTCTATCCGCACATCGCCGGACAGGACGCCCGCTGGCTCGAGCGCTGGCTGCGGCTGTGGCGCGACAAGCCCCTCGGTGCGACCCGTTTCGCCAACGTCATGCACGAGGCCGCGCGGTTCCTGACCGACGCCGAGATCGAGGCCCTGGCGGCCTTCTTCGCCGCCGGCGCCCCCGAAGACGCCGCCCGGCGGTAGCTCAGGCCTCGGCGACCGCGTCGCCCCAGGGCGACAGCGGCTCGCTGGCGCCCCAGTTCGTCGCGCCGTCGCTCAGCACGCCGGCCGGGCAGGCGAAGGCGTAGGGGAAGACCGTGCGCTTGGTCGTCACGACCTCGCGGCCGGCGCGCAGGGCCGCCAGCGTCCCGGCCGGCAGGCTCTCGTCGGCGACCGCGGCGGTCCCGCCGGAGACGTCGATGCGCGGCTGGTGGAAGGCCTCCTCCAGGCTCATGCCGTAGTCGGCCAGGAAGGAGGTCAGCTGGGCGACCGCCGGCATGATCTTGCGTCCGCCCGAGGCGCCGAGCGCGAAGCGCCGGCCGGCGGCGTCCGCGCCGACCACCGGGCAGACGTTCATCAGGCAGCGCTTGCCCGGCGCCAGGGAGTTCGGCCGGCCCGGCTCGGGATCGAACCACATGATGCCGTTGTTGAGCAGCAGGCCGGTCGTCGGCGAGACGCAGCGCGCCCCGAAGCTCGACAGCAGGGTCTGGGTGACCGCCGCCATGTTGCCCTCGCGGTCGACCACCGAGAAGTGCGTCGTGCAGGCCGGAGCCTCGGGGCTTTCACCGTCACTGTCACCCATACCGGAGAGGCGCTTCGCGTAGGCGGCGTCCAGGGCCTCGGCGTAGGCGGCGTAGGCGGTGCCGTCCGGCGCCGCGCCCGGCGTCAGCGCCGTCTCCAGGCGGCCCAGCACGTCGGCCAGGGTCGGCCCGGCGGTCAGCCGCGGGGCGGCATGGACGTGCCCGCCCCGGTAGGCGATCTCCAGCGGCTGCTGCAGCTCGGCCCGGTAGGCCTTGAGGTCCTCGTGGCTGAGGCTGCCGCCCTTGGCCCGGACGTCGGCGGCCAGCGCCCGGCCGACCTCGCCGTCGTAGAGTTCGCGCGGGCCCTTGTCGGCGATCTCGGACAGCGTGTCGGCCATTCGCGAGAGGTCGATGCGCTTGTCCGACAGCGCCGTCCAGCCGGCGATCGTCGGCCACCGGCCGTCCTCCAGGAACAGCGCCGCGGCGTCGGGGTCCTCGGCCAGCACGCGGGTCGCCGAGGCGATCATCAGGGCCGCGTACCAGTCGACCTGCAGGCCGCGGCGGGCGAGGCCGACCGCCGGCTGCAGCAGCTCGCGCCAGGGCAGGCGGCCGAAGCGGCCGTGGGCGAGGCCGATGCCGTCGACCAGGCCGGGGACGGCGACCGCGGTGGCGCCGCGCACGTTGCGATCGCCGACGACGGCGGCCCAGGGAAAGAGATCGTCGGAGACCGTGCCGCCGGACAGCGGGTAGTCGGCCGGGTCGAGGCCGGCCGGCGCGCGCATGCCGTAGAACACGCAGTGCGCCTGCCGCTCCTTCGCGCGCCACAGCATCATGGCGCCGCCGCCGGCCGGCCCGCTCATCCAGGGCTCCAGCACGCCGAGCGCGAAGGAGGTCGCGACCGCGGCGTCCAGGGCGTCGCCGCCGGCCGCCAGCACCTCGGCGCCGACCTCCGCGGCCTGGCGGTGCTGGGCGGCGACCAGCCCGCCGGGGCCGGAGACGGCCGGCTTGCGCACGACCTGGGAGGCGGAAAAGCTGCTCATCGGCGCGGGAATCCTCTGCTGCGGACGACGCCCAGCAGTCTGACGATTCGCCGGCGCCGCGCAAGCCGGCCGACCGCGCCGGGCCGGGCTGCGCGCCGGGGGTGTCGCCCGGCGTTTGGTCGCGCTACGGGCGAACCGCCTGGACGGACCGCAGGAAAGCTGGCAATCATCGCTTATGGACGAGTGGAGGACACAGCCGCCCGGCGGCCTGGCGCAGCGGGTTCGCGAAGCCCGCGGGCGCCTCGCGCCGGATCGCGCGGCCTCCGCTCTCGGCCTGTCGACGGACGCGCTGGAGCAGATCGAGAGCGGCGAGCGCGACGCGACCGTCGGCCAGTTGCTCGGGGCCTCGGGCCTCTACGGCGTCGAGCTGCGCAGCCTGCTGTTCGGTCGTCCCGCGGCGGACCCGGCGCTGGCGCACCTCGGCCTGGAGCTCGCCGAGCTGGTCCAGGAGTACCTGCGCGAGCGCTACGGCGCCGAGCGGGTCGACGACCTCGACGACGGCCAGCTCGACGACGTCAACCGGGTGATCGGCCAGGTCCAGCGCTTCGGCGGCCTGGTCGAGGGGCTGCTGCGCCGCCAGGGCGGCGGGCGCCAGCTCGACGAGCTGGCCCGGGCCCTGCAGCGCATCGAGCATCTGGTCGAGCGCGCGCCCGGCCGCCCGCAGCCGCCGCAGCCGGCGGGCCAGCGGCAGCGCCGCTTCCGCTTCGAGCCGCGCGGCGCCGACAGCCTGCGGGCCCACCACGGCGTCTACCGCGAGGCGCTGGAATGGTACGACCGCACGGCCGGCCGCGTCTCGGACGACGAGACCGGCTTCCAGCGCCTGCTCCCCTGGCTGCAGATCCTGGTGCCGACCGCCGAGGGCTTCCCCTATCTCTACTGCGGCGAGCGCACGCCGCCGGCCGAGCTCTGGGGCGAGGCCTTCGCGCGCACGCTGGTCGGCCAGTTCGGCCTGCCCGACGCGGCGCTCGACCGCGCCACGGCCCAGGCCTTCCTCGGCGTGCAGCAGCGCGCGACGCCCCTGCTCGAGGCGGCGAGCGGCCCGGTCCTGGTCGAGGGCGTGACGCGGCTCGACTCCTGGCATCGCTTCGTCATGCCGCTGCAGTTCCGCGGCCTCGCCTGCATCGCCTCGCTGGCGGTGCGCGACCATCACCGCCAGCGCGCGTCCGACTGAGCGCCGCGGGGGAGGCGATGCCGGCCGCCGCGAAGCCCCTCGTCGCCCTCGGCCTGCTCTGCCTCGCGGCGGCTTGCAGCGGTGCGGAGAGCGGCGCGGAGAGCGGCGAGCGCCTCGGTCCCTTCGCGGTTTCCTGTTCGCCGGCGGGCGGCCCGGTCGCGGTCACCTTCCTCAACGACGAGCCGGCGCGGGCCGTCCTCGATCTTGGCACCGAGGAACTGCTGCTGCCGCGTGCCCGCTCCGGCTCCGGCGCCCGCTACGCCGCCGAGGCGGCGGCAGGGGAAACGGTCTTCTGGGTCAAGGGCGACAGCGCGCGCTTCGAGCGACCCGAGCAGCCGACCCGCCGCTGCGCCATCGCGTCGGACTGAGGGCCCGGGTAAGCAAGCCCCACGCCGGCCGCGGCCTCAGGCGCCGTCCGGGTGCTTGTGGATCGGGTCGACCCAGTAGACGGCCTCGGGCTCCTCGACCGGGTCGACGTCGGTGATGTTGACGACCACCGCCTCGTTGTCGGAGCGCACCAGCACGCACTCCAGCGGGTTGTCCGGGTCGGCGTTGATCTCCTGGTGCGGCACGTAGGGCGGCACGAAGATGAAGTCGCCGGCCTCGGCCTCGGCGACGAACTCCAGGCGCTCGCCCCAGCGCATGCGGGCCCGGCCGCGGACCACGAAGATCACGCTCTCCAGGGCGCCGTGGTGATGGACGCCGGTCTTGGCGTTGGGCTCGATCGCCACGGTGCCGGCCCAGATCTTCTGGGCGCCGACGCGCGCATGGTTGATCGCCGCCTGGCGGAACATGCCGGGCGTCTGCGGCGTGTTGGAATCGAGCCGGTCGCCCTTGATCACGCGCACGCCGTCGTGCTTCCAGGGGGTCTCGTCCGGATGTCGGGTCTCGTGATCGTGAGTGTCGTCCGCCAAGGCTGTCCTCCAGGTTTCTGCCGCGCCGCGCGCCGCCGGGCGTCGCCCGATGCCCCAGGATTCCGCATCGCGGCCGCTTTGTCAGCCTCCCCGCGCCGCGACGTCCGGGAGAGGGCGCGGTGATCGAGATCGGCCGGACCACGGCGGAGATCCTGGTCTGGGTCATCGTCGGGGCCGCCGCGGCGCTGATGGCCTGGCGGCTCTGGCGGACCTTCGGGCGCGCCGACGGCGGCCACGCCTGGCTGCGCTACTGGTACTACGGGCCGGTGATCTTCATCCTCGGCTGGGTGGTCCTGAGCGGCGGTCTGCCGGACTACTGGGAAAGCCCCTTCGTCTACCTGCGCACCCTCGTGCAGTGGTTGGCCATCGCCTTCCTGGGCGGCGAGGGGCTCAACTGGCTGGTCGGCCAGGCTGTGCGCCTCGGCCGCCGCCGCAAGCGGCCGCCGCGGGACAGGAAGGGACGGGGGGCCGGCCGGCGGCGACGCTGAGCGGGACGGCGGCCTACTCGCGCTGGGCGACGAACAGCAGGACGAGGCCGGTGATCGTGGCGAAGCGGGTCGCGGCGGCCTGGCCGTTCCACTGCTCCGACTGCCACATCGCGAACCATTCGCCGCCGATCGCGATGAAGCCGACGACCCAGATCGAGAAGGCCCAGACCAGCGCGAGGATCGCCAGGCCCTTCGCTGCCTGCCAGGCCTCGGTGCCCGCCGCGCGCGCCAGCCAGAGCCGGACCAGGCCGGCCCAGAGCAGCAGGGCGCCGAGCGTCTCGGCGGCGATGATCGCGAGGTAGGCCAGCTGCTGGACGGCGGGATCGGTGATCGCGCGGCCCATCAGGGCGGGCTTGCCGAAGGTCGTGTCCATCGACAGCACGTGCTGCACGAAGGCTTGGTTCGTGCCGTAGTCGACGACGTTGCCGAGCGCGGCCAGGCTGAGGTGGAGCGCGATGCCCGCCAGGGCCAGCATCCGGGCGAGGCGGGGCAGAGACGGAACGGCGAGCATTGGACCCTCCTGCCGGGTCACGGGGCTTCGGCGAACACCGGGTCGCCGCCGCGGTTCGCGGCCGAGGCCGCGTAGGCGTGGCGCCGCAGGGCATTGACCGAGCCGAGCGGCTCGTGGGCGGCGAGGCAGTTCCAGGGACTGAACGCCAGGCGGTCGCCCAGCGCGACACCCGGCTCGACCGGCTGCGGCGGGATCTCCAGGCGACCGACCCGCACCAGCGGGCCTTTCCAGACCTGGGCTGCGTCGTCGATGCGCTCGCCTTCGCCGGCGCGCGGCTGCAGGAAAAAGTCGAAGGCGAGCGGGCTCGCCGCGAGGGCGCTGGCGAGGCGTTCGCGGAAGTCGCGGCCGGGGGCCGGAGCCCCTTGGCGCTGGCCGGCGACGGCTCGGCAGACGTACTTTACCGCGCTCCCGCCCAGGCGATAGGGCGTGCCGCTGGAGAAGCTGGAGCGCGCCAGGTCCCTGGTGCGCGCGTGGAGCCAGCCGCTCGCCAGCAGCAGGCGCAGGTAGTGCCAGCGCACGCGCAGCGGATTCCAGCCGGGGAAGGTGTAGGCCGGCGCGAGCAGGCGCGCCGGCGTCACCGCGAGGCCGTCGAGGCTGCGGAACAGCTCCAGGGCGTCGGCCGCGGTGCGGAACGGCTGGGCCGGCTGGTCGAGCAGCACGAAGTCCTGCTGTCCGGCCGGCGCGCCCTCGCAGACCTCGCCCTCGACCCCCGTCAGCTTGATCGCCAGGCCACGCCCGTCGGGCGTGCGGTCGTCCTCGAAGAAGGAGCTGGAGAAGCGCGCCACCGCCTCGTAGCGCCCCGGCGCGGCGAAGAGGCCGTGGCGCAGCGCCGGATCGCCGGCCGGCTCGACCTGGAAGAAGCCGCGCAGGCAGGCGTGGGTCTTGGCGTGGAACTGCCGCGTCACGGAGCCGTCGGCGGCCGGGCACTGGAAGGTGCGCTGCAGGATCGCCAGCGCCTCGGCCGTCGCCGGGTCGAGCGGGCAGCGGCTGCCGCTCACGGCACGTAGCCCAGCAGCTCGAGGCCGGGCGCGCAGGCGCGGGTCAGCGCCGCGCGCTCGCCCTCCGGCAGCTCGAGGTACTTCGAGCGGGCCGCCCGCGGGATCGCCGCGACCTCGTCGAGCCAGGCCGCGTCCTCCAGCGAGGGATCGATGAAGCGGATCAGCCTGCCGAGCGTCTCGTGCGGATCGGCCTGCACGTCCTCGAAGCGCAGGCTCATCAGGCGCTCCTGCGGCAGCGCGCCGAGCACGCGGCGCCCGACCAGCTCCAGGTCGCTCCAGAAGGCGCCGAAGTCCGTCAGCGTCGGGCGGGCCGCCAGCGCGTCGACGTCGAGCAGGCGGAAGGCCTGCTCGTTGATCCAGAGCTCGAGCGGGCTGCCCCTGGACTTGAGGAAGGCGCGCTGCGCGTCGAAGCCGAGACTGCGGACCTTGAGGATGGCGCCGAGCAGGACCCGGAAGTTGTGGTGCCGGCTCATCGACATCGCGGTGTCGCGTCCGTCGCGGCAGATGTGCACGACCCGGGCCTCGGGGAACAGCCGCAGCAGCTTGGCCGCGTGCATCAGCGAGCCGCCCGAGCGCTCGACCCAGACACGCCGGCCGAAGCGCGCCATCAGGTGGCCGAACAGCAGGCGGTAGTGCTCGGCGAGCGGCCGGCGCGGCTGGGCACGCACGAGCGGTTCGAGCTCGTCGAACAGGCCCTGGGGGTCGTCGCTCAGATGCGGCAGGGTGACCGCCAGGATCGGCGGCAGGTCGGCGGGGCCGAAACGGGCGCCCGGCGCGTCGAAGCGGTAGAGGTTCTCCTCGA
The DNA here is from genome assembly GCA_030433005.1 of Alphaproteobacteria bacterium. Taxonomy (GTDB): domain Bacteria; phylum Pseudomonadota; class Alphaproteobacteria; order Kiloniellales; family DSM-21159; genus Tistlia. Next base: position 9,381 of record JAUILQ010000030.1, on the reverse strand, counting down.
CGACCTTGCCGTCCTTCAGCATGGCGTGCAGGGGGCGGCTCTGCCGGCTGAGCGTGCGCCACATGCGCTCGCCGTCGGGCCGCGGCCAGGCGAAGGCCTGGGCGCCGAGCGGCACGAAGAACTCCGAGAGGCTGAGCACGCCGGGGTGGCGGCTCAGCAGGTCCGAGATCATGGTCGAGCCGCAGCGGCCGGTGCTGAGGATCAAAACCGGCGCGATCGGGCCGCCGGCGGGGGCTGGCGCCGGCGGGGTCGCGACGGCGCTCACGAGGCGACGTCCCGCTCGGCATGGACGTGCTCGGGCAGCCGGTAGGCCATGCCCTGGTCGCTGTGGAAAGAGACCTCCAGCATGCGTTGGAACTGGCTCGCCCGCCGGGACTGCTCGAAGGCCGGAAAGAGGCGGCCGGCGAGGCGCTCGGCGCGGGTCTTCCAGCGCAACGCCGTCAGGGCGCCGAAGCTGGCCATCGGCGGATAGTTCAGCGCGTCGGCCAGCTCGTCCCCGATCAGCGCGCGCGACACCCGGTAGATGCGGCGGGTCAGCCGGTCCCGGGCCGCGGGTTCGGTGATGCCGGCGACCACGGGCGCCGAGTTGATCAGGCAGTTGGCGAGGATGATCGATTCGTCGGTCGGCGGCGGCTCGCAGAGCGCGCCGACCCTTTGCAGGTGCAGGGCTCCCGCCTCGTCGTCGAAGGCGAGCTCGGGATGGACGCCCATCAGCCGGCCGGCGTAGCGCCAGACCAGCATGAAGGAGTCCCGCTCCTCGGCGTCGAGGGTGACGCCCAGCATGGCGGCACGCTTCAGCAGAAGCCCGGAGAAGCAGGCCGTCGCGAAGGCGATGTGCGCCGAACTGAGCGGCGTGCCGAGCTCGGCCTCGTTCCAGTCGTCGGATGCGGCCAGCAGCAGGCGCACGCGGGCATGCATCAGCCGGATCCGCACCGACAGCTTCCAGCCGTCGCCGTCACGCTCCAGGCCGCCGGGAATGAAGATCTCGACGAGATGGCGGTTGTTCTGCTTCAGGCGGATCACGCCCTGGTCGACCAGACGGCCGGTGACGCAGAAGGACTGGCTGATCAGGGTCGAGAAGCCCTCGATCAGCACCGCGCCGACGAAGGCGCCGACCAGCAGCTCCGAGTGGCGATGGAAGGCGCGGCAGCCGGCCAGCGTACGCTCGGCCTCGAACCAGTCGGGCGGCGCCTCGATGCCGGCGACGAACTGGCGCAGCGCGGCCGGTGCGTCGGGCACCGAGGCCGGGCCGTGATCGAGCACGCGCCGGATCCAGTCCTGCACCTGCCGGGAAGGGTGGCCGGCGAGGGCCGCCATCACGGCGTCGGCCTCGGGGTCGCCGATCCTGGTGTGGCGGGCATAGGCCTGCGCCAGCGCAGGGTCGAGACGGCGCGCCTTCTCGACACCGTCGCGATAGGCCAAGGGGATGTCCGGTATACTCACGGGGTCGTCCTGCACGGTTCGCCTGCTCCCGGCGCAGGCGCTCCGTCACGGTCCCGCGGCTCCTGCCGAGCCGCGAGCCGGTCCCCGTCAAGCCCCGCTCGACGGCATGATAGACCGCTTGCGCGCGGCGGCGAAAGCCGGTCGGTTCCGCCGGCGAGTCCCCGCGGCCGACCCGGCGGCCGGTCCGCGGGGGGCAGTGCCCGGTCTCAGGCGATCCTCTCGCCGAACGGCAGGTCGCGCAGCCGCTTGCCGGTCGCGGCGAAGATCGCATTGGCGAGCGCCGGTGCGAAGGGCGGCAGCCCCGGCTCGCCGACGCCGCTGGCGTGGACCGAGAAGGGGTGCTCGACGATGTGCACCCCGACCTTCCCGGGATAGCGGTCCATCCGCGCCATCTCGTAGTCGTAGAAGTTCGACTGCTCGACGCGGCCCCGGGCGTAGGTGACCGCCGAGTGCAGGGCCAGGGTCATGCCCATGACCGCCGCTCCCTCCATCTGCGACGCCACCCGCTCGGGGTTGATGCAGAAGCCGCAGTCGACCGCCGTCGTGACCTCGGGCACCGAGATCGTCCCGTCCTCGCCGACCTTCACGTGGACCACCGAGGCGATGTAGGAGACGAAGCTGCGGTGCGCCGCGATGCCCAGGCCTTCGCGCTCGGGCAGCGCCTTGCCCCAGCCGGCCTTCTCGGCGGCCAGCTCGACGACGCCGCGCAGGCGTCCGGTGTCGATCGGGAAGGACTCGTAGGGCTCGCCGTAGTTCCAGAAATCTTCCGGCATGCCCGCGGCCGCGGGGTCGATCACCCGCGCCGGCCCGATCAGCTCCAGCAGCATCTCCTTGGGGTCGCGGCCCAGCGCGTAGGCCAGCTCGCCGACGAAGGACTGCACCGCGAAGGCGCGGGGCAGGTTGGAGACCGCCCGGAACCAGCCGATCCGCGTGTGCGCCATCGCCTGGCCGTTCTCGCAGGCGACGTTGGGGATGTCGAACGGCATGTCGACGAAGCCCATGCCGTGCTCGATCGGGAACTGGTAGCCGGAATCCGGCGCGAAGGTCGACAGGATCGAGGGCGCCACCGAGCGGTGCCGCCAGCCGCTTACCTTGCCGGCGCCGTCGATCGCCGCCTCGATCCGCTCGACCGAGGTGGTGTGGTAGAAGCCGTGGCGGATCTCGTCCTCGCGGGTCCACTGCAGCTTGACCGGCGCGCCGACGGCCTTCGAGACCAGCGCCGCCTCCTGCACGTAGTCGCACTTCGACTTGCGGCCGAAGCCGCCGCCGAGCAGCGTGACGTTGACGGTCACCGCCTCGATCGGCAGTCCCAGCAGCTCGGCGACGTCCTGGCGCGTGCCGTAGGGGCTCTGCACCGGCGCCCAGACCTCGGCCCTGTCCGCGGTGACGCTGGCGATCGCGACCGGCGGCTCCATCGGCGCGTGGATCATGTGCGGCTGGTAGTACTCGGCCGAGACGACCCGCTCGGCGGCGGCGAAGGCGGCCTCGGGATCGCCCTGGGTGCGGATCGCCTTGCCGGGCTTGCGGGCGGTCTCGCGCATCGCCGCCTCGAAGGCGGTGCTGTCGTAGCCGCCGTTCGGGCCGTCGTCCCACTCGATTCTCAGCCTGTTGCGGCCCTGCAGCGCGGTCCAGGTGTTGTCGGCGACCACGGCGATGCCGCCGAGCGGGGCGAACTTGGCCGGCGGCGTCGAGCCGGCGATCTCGACGACCCGCTCGACGCCGGGCAGCTTCAACGTCTCGCTCGCGTCGTAGCTCTTGACCGTGCCGCCGACGACCGGCGGCCGGGCGACGACCGCGACCTTCATGCCCGGCAGCCGCGGGTCGGCGCCGAAGGACGCCGTCCCGGTGGTGATGTCGCGCAGGTCGACGATCGCGATCTCGCCCTTGCCGATGTAGCGGAACTCCGACTCCGGCTTGAAGCGCAGGCTGTCGAAGGGCGGCACCGGCTGCGCCATGGCAGCGGCGGCGAGGGCGCCGTAGCCGAGCCGCCGGCTCGTGTCGCCGAGCAGCACGACCTCGTGGTCGACCGCCCGGACACGGCCGGGATCGACGCCCCATTCGGCCGCCGCCGCGGCCTCGAGCATCGCGCGCAGGGCGGCGCCGCACTGGCGCATCGGCTGCACGAAGTGGCGCAGGCTGCGCGAGCCGTCGGTGTCCTGGTTGCCGTACCTCGGCTCGTCGCCGGGCGCCTGGACGACCCGAACCCGGGCCCAGTCGGCCTCCAGCTCGTCGGCGACGACCATCGGCAGGCTGGTGCGCGAGCCGGTGCCCATCTCCGAGCGGTGGGCGACGATGGTCACCGTGCCGTCCTCGGCGATGGCCACGAAGACATGCGGGTCGGCGACCGTGCCGTTGGGCATGCCGGCGGCGCCGGTCGGGTAGGGCTCCATGGCCTCGGCCGGCAGCACGCGCAGCGCCACGGCGAAGACGCCGGCCGCGCCGGTCAGCTGCAGGAAGCGGCGGCGGTCGATCTTCTCGAGGCTGGCGACGACGGGGGATTCGGCTCCGGTGGCCTGCGGGGTCGCGGGACCTTCGCGTCCGGCGAACTCCTGCTTCAGGTATCCGAGCATGGTTCAGGCTCCTCCCACGACCTGGCGCACCGCGGCGTGGATCCGCTGGTAGCAGCCGCAACGGCAGATGTTGCCGGACATCGCCTCGGTGATCTCCTCGTCCGAGGCGGCGGGGTTGCGGGCGACCAGGGCGGCCGCCTGCATGATCTGGCCGGTCTGGCAGAAGCCGCACTGCGGCACGTTGAGGTTCCGCCAGGCCTGCTGCACCGGGTGGTCGCCGGCCGGGTCGAGGCCCTCGACGGTGACCACGGACTTGCCGGCGGCGTCGGCCACGGAGACCAGGCAGGCGCGCACCGCGTCGCCCTCGAGGTGGACGGTGCAGGCGCCGCAGAGGCCGACGCCGCAGCCGTACTTGGCGCCGGTCAGGCCCAGCGAATCGCGCAGGTACCAGAGCAGCGGCATCGCGGGATCGCCGGCGTGGCTGCGCGCCTCGCCGTTGACGGTCAGCTCGATCATGGCTGTTCTCCCTTTGTTCCTTGGTTCTTTTCGTTGGGGTGGAAGCGGTGCCCTCGGGCACACCACCTGAACGAGGATAGCACAGCTTTTGCGATTATCACGGTCCAAGAAGACTCGCGTCTTGCGAGTCCGGACGGCGCCACGCGCCGGCCGCTGGGATCAGTGCCCGCCCGCGCCGCCGGCCGGCGGCAGGCCGGGCACGAGATCGACCAGGGCAAAGCTCTCGGCGCCGATCCACAGCACGAAGACCGCATAGAGCGCGAGCAGCGCCGCGGCCTCGCGCCGCGACAGCGTCATCCCGGTGCGCAGCATCAGGAACAGCGCCACGGTCGCCGCCGTCAGCACGCCCATCATCGGCGCGGCCACCGAGAAGTTGATGACCGCGGCGCCGGCGATCAGCACGCCGGCCGGGATGCAGACCAGCAGGTCGAAGATGTTGCTGCCAAGCACGTTGGCCAGGCTGGTGACGCTGCGTCCGGCGCGCGCGGCGCGCACCGAGACGAAGGCGTCGGGCACCGAGGTGCCGGCCGCGACCACGGTGATGCCCCACAGGAAGCTCGGTGTGCCGAAGTGCTCGCCGAAGGCGATGGCCGCGCGCACCAGGCCCTCGACGCCGGCCAGGATGACCGCCAGCGACAGCAGCAGGCGGCCCCACTCGCGCGCCGGACGGATCGTGTCCGGTGCCGCCTCGCCCTCGTGGTCGAGCGTGTCCTGGTACTGCACGAAGACGTAGAGCAGGTAGAGCCCGACCGGGATCGCGGCCAGCCAGCGGGTCATCTCGCCGAGGATCGCCTGCTCGCCGCCGCCCGACCCTGCGGCGCCCGCCTCGACCGGGTTGTAGATCGCCGCGAAGGAGAAGGTCAGCAGCAGCACCGCGACGGAGATGATGTAGAACTGCGCCTCCTTGTAGACGAGGTCGCGGCTCGACGGCAGGCGCTCGCGGGCGACGAGGCCGGCGACGCCCGGGATCACCAGGATGTTGAACAGCGCCGAGCCGACGATCGCGGCGACGCCGAGCTCGAACTCGCCGTGGACCAGCGCCGAGACGACGACCGTCGAAAGCTCGGGGAAGCTGGAGCCGACGGCGACGACGACGGCGCCCTGGACGATGTCGGGCAGGCGGTAGTGTGCGGCCAGGCGCTCGCTCGCCGTCTCGAGCAGGCCGCTGCCCTTCCAGATCAGCGCCGTCGCCGCCAGCGCGACGAGGCTCCAGAGGCCGATGTCGAGGATCGCCCGTCTCCCGGTGGTTGGCCCTTCGAAGACGCGTGGCGCGACGCTCGGTTCCGAGCGCCTGCTCTCCCGAGGCTGTCTGCCGGGCGGGCGGCCTTCATCGCGGCGGCCTGCTCGGTGGCAACTGACCGTGCGGACCGAGGGGTCGGTATGCGAAGTGTAGCGTCGGCAGGCCTTGATATATTCGATGACAAGAATGTGACGGGACGACATCGAGCCACCGGAAAGGGAGCTTCCGTGTCAGAGCAGCCTCAGGTGCCGGGCGCAGGCCCTTGCGAGGGCGCCGGCGACGGCCGGCCGCCGGCGCCGGCCTGGCGCCGCCTGGCGGCCCGGGCTCTCGGACGCCAGCGTCTCTGCCGCTTCGGCATGACGCGCCTGATGTGGCGCCTCTGTCCGCCGGGCCGCTACGACCAGGCCTTCGAGGCCGATCTCCTCGGCTGCCGCTTTCACGGCAATCTCAGCCACCTGATCGACTGGTGGATCTACTGCACCGGCACCTACGAGCATGCCAACCTGCGGCTTCTGGAGGAGCTGCTCGACCGATTCCGGACAGAGGGGCGGGCGCCCTGCGTGCTCGACGTCGGCGCCAACGTTGGGGTCCATACCGCCCTCTTCGCTCGGCACGCGGGGCTGGTCGTCGCCTGCGAGCCCTTCCCGGCCTATGCCGACCGCCTCGAGCGCCTGATCGGGGAGAACGCGCTGTCGAACGTCACCCTGCTGCGTTGCGGCCTCGCCGAGCGGGCGGGGTGCCTGGCCTTTCGCCAGGACCGTGGGCCGAACCAGACCGGCAGCTTCGACCTGGGGGGCGTCGGCGACGCCGGTCCGAGCCTCGAGCTGCCGGTGGCGCCGGGCGATGCGCTGCTGGCGGAGCGGGGCGTCGAGCGCGTCGACCTGATCAAGATCGATACCGACGGCGGCGAGGCGGCGGTGCTGGCCGGCCTCGCCGGCACGCTGGCGCGCGACCGCCCGGCCGTGCTGCTGGAGTACGGCGCGGCGACGGCGCGGAAGCTGCCCGATCTCGCCGCCCTGCAGGCCGTCCTCTATCCCGACGTCGCCCTCTTCCGCGTCTCCGCCTCGAAGTGGACCTGGGCGCCGCGCCTCACCGAGACGCAGGCCCCGACTCCCGCCTGCGACCTGCTGGCGGTGCCGCGCGAGGCCGTCGCCGACCTGCCGTTCCGGCGCGGCTGAGCCGCCCGTGCGGGCGCCCGCCTTGCAGCGCCGCGCCCCGGGGCCCTAGGATCGCCGCCTCTGGAATCATTCCCGTCCATGCCGCCAGCGAGGAGCCGCCAGCAGCGATGCGCGCACAGCCACTGACCGAGAGTCATCCGATTCCCCTCGTGCCCGAGGTCGAGCCCGGGAGCGCGCGCTCGGCCGAGGCGGCGGCGGCCTGGGCGGCGGACCACGCCGAGGCGCTGGAGGAGCTGGTCGGGCGCGCCGGGGTGCTGCTGATTCGCGGCTTCGAGATCGACAGCCCGGCCGCCTTCCGGGCGTTCTGCCGGGCGATCCGGCCGGACCTGCGCAACTACACCGGCGGCGACTCGCCGCGCACCGACCTGGGCGAGCAGGTCTACACCTCGACCGAGTACCCGGCCGACCGCGAGCTGCTGCTGCACAACGAGCTGTCGTATGCCGGGTGGTCGCCGGACCGGGTGTTCTTCGGCTGCCTGCAGCCGGCGCCGGTCGGCGGCGCGACCCAGGTCGCCGACGGCCGTACGATCTACCGCGCGTTGCCGACGGCGCTGCGCGAGCGCTTCGAGAGCCGCGGCGTCGCCTACCTGCAGCACCTCTGGGACGCCGAGGGCGAGCCGGGCATCGGCAAGAGCTGGCAGCAGACCTTCGAGACGCGCGACCGCGCCGAGGTCGAGCGTTACCTGCGCGAGGCCGGCATGGACTACGAGTGGACCGCCTACGGCCTGCGCACGCGGGCGCGCCACGAGGCGGTGCTGGCCCATGCCGTGACCGGCGAGCCCTGCTGGCACAACCAAGCCGACCAGTGGCACCGCGGCTTCGACAGCGTCAAGGTCTCCTTCGGCGGGCGCGGCGACGCCGGCCCCGACCCGCGCTTCGACCCGGCGACCGCCGGCGAGGCCAGCCTGGGCAACCACGTGACCTTCGGCGACGGCGGCGAGATCGATCCCGAGGACCTGGCGGTGGTCCGGCAGACGACCCGGGCCTGCGAGGTCACCTTCGACTGGCGGGCCGGCGACGTCATGGTGATCGACAACGTCCTGGCGATGCACGGCCGCAAGCCCTTCGAGGGGCCGCGCCGGGTGCTCGTGGCGATGGCCTGAGCGAGACGGCCGGCCTAGCCGGCTGCCCGGCGGGCCAGGCGGGTCTCGCGCACCACGATGTAGAGGCCGCTGGCGATGATCACGGCGGCGCCGGCGTAGGTCCAGTCGTCGGGGATCTCGTCCCAGACCAGCCAGCCGACCAGGCTGGCCCAGATCAGGGCCGTATAGTCGAAGGGCGCCACGATCGCCGCCGGCGCCTGCCGGAAGGCCTGTGTCATCAGCATCATGCCTAGGGTGCCGAACACCGCCATGGCCAGGAACAGCGGCAGGTCGGCGGCCTGCAGGGGATGCCAGTCGAAGGGCGCGGCGAGCCCACTGAACAGCAGCGGGAACAGCACGACGTAGACCGTCATGGTCCAGGCGCTCTCGCGCAGATCGATCCAGCGCGCGCTGATCATGAACAGCGCGTAGCTGAGCGCCGTGCCGACGACCAGCAGCGAGGCCGGCTGGAAGGCCGGGCCGCCGGGCCGCACGATGATCAGCACGCCGACGAAGCCGACGACCACCGCGGTCCAGCGGCGCGGCCCGACGCTCTCTCGCAGCAGCGGCACCGACAGGGCGGTGATGAAGATCGGCGCGGCGAAGATCAGCGCCGTCGCCTCGGCCAGCGGCAGCACCGCGAGGCCCGAGAAGAACAGCACGACGCCCGCGGTCTGCAGCAGGCCGCGCAGGGCGTAGAGCCGCAGGTGGCGCGTGCGCAGGGCCGGGCGGCCGCCGATCGCCAGCACCACCGCGACGACCATCGGCAGCGCCAGGGCGCTGCGCAGGAACAGGATCTGCAGGGGCGGGTAGTGGGCCACCAGCGCCTTCGCCAGCGCGTCGTTGACGACCAGACCGGCGACCCCGACGCACATCAGCGCGATGGCCAGGGCGACCGGCCGGCCGCCGCCGGCCGCTGGGGATCGACGCTTCTCGACGGAGGGCGCGCCGCTCACTTCGAGCGGCCGCCGCGCGTGCGCTTCTTCGCCCGCTTGGCGCGGATCAGGATCTGGCGATCGTCGGCGCGCTCGGTCTCGAAGCCGCCGCTCTTCTCGACCAGGGTGCTGAGCTTGGCGTGGCCGAAGGTGCGCGGGTCGAAGTCCGGCGCGATGTTGGCGATGCGGCTGCCGACCTCGCTGAGCGTCGCCCAGCCCTCCTCGTCCTCGAGGCCGGCGAGGGCCTTCTGCAGCACCGGCACGGCGTTGGCCGCCGGCTCCTTGCGGCCCGCGGCGGACTGGGCGCCGGCGCCGGCCGCGGCCCCGCCGGCCGCCGGCGCGGGTTCCGGCTCGACCAGGTTCTCGACGTAGATGAAGCGCGAGCAGGCGTTGCGGAAGGCCTCGGGCGTCTTGCGCTCGCCGAAGCCGAAGACGACCAGGCCGTCCTCGCGCAGCCGCTGGGCGAGGCGCGTGAAG
>JAUILQ010000092.1 GCA_030433005.1 Alphaproteobacteria bacterium | reverse complement strand
GGCGCCAGGTCCAGTCGCCGGCCGGCTCGGTGATCTCGCGCTCGAGCAGCCAGTCGAAGGCCTTCTTCATGGCCTCGCCGTCGGGCCGCTCGCCCGCCTCGAGCATGGCGTGGGCGGCGAGGCAGGTGTCCCAGACCGGCGACAGGCAGGGCTGGCAGTAGAGTTGGTCCTCGCCGCGCTCGAGCAGCAGCTTCTTCACCGACTGCTTGGCGATCACCAGGTCCGGGTGGTCCTTGGGATAGCCGAGCGCGTCGAAGGCCATCACGGCATTGGCCATCGCCGGGAAGATGCCGCCCAGGCCGTCCTCGGCGTTGAGCCGCTCGACGATGAAGGCCTCGGCCTTGTCGATCGCCTTCTGGCGCAGCGCCTTCGGCATCAGCGGGTCGGTCACGCGCAGCACGTGGTCGGCCAGCACGAAGGCTTCGCCGAGCAGCTTGCCCGAAGCGTTGTTGACGTAGTTGCGCTCGCGCTCCGGCGGCGTCGTGAAGAGCTCGCGGATGTCGACGCCGCGCGGATTGCGGGCCCTCGGCTTCAGCGCATAGAGAATCAGCAGCGGCGCGATCACGGTGCGCGACCAGTAGCTGACCTTCGACATCGTGAAGGGCGACCACTCGGGCAGCAGCATGATCTCGATCGGCATCACCGGCACGGCGCGCCAGGGCACCTGGCCGAACAGCGCCAGGGCGATGCGGGTGAAGACGTTGGCGTTGGCGGCGCCGCCGCGCGACAGCACCAGGGCCCGGGCGCGCTGCATGTGGGGCGCCTCGGGGTCGTCGCCGATCAGCTTGAGCGCGTAGTAGGCCTTCACCGTCGCCGAGATGTCGGCGTAGTGACCGGGGAACAGCGGCCAGCCGCCGTCGTCGCCCTGGTTGGCGCGCAGGTAGTTGCCGATGCGCCGCTGCTCGTCCTCGTCGATCTCGTCGAGGAAGTGCTGCAGCAGGACGTACTCGGCGGGAATCGTGACGTCGGCCTCGAACTCGAAGACCCAATGGCCATCGGCGCGCTGCACCGCGCCGAGAGCCTGCCTAGCTTCGGCGATCAGCGAGTCGAGACGGTCGGAGAGAGGCGCGCGGTCCAGCATGTTGCACCTGCGTAATAGCGGGTCGGCGCTGTCAGGGGAAGGGGGAAGGGTTGGATTTCGGGGCTTTACGGTCCGGGCGACGGCCTGTCAAGTCGCGGCCCCCAAGGTCGCGGCGGCGTGCCGGCCGGAGCGGATCGCACCCTCGATGGTCGCCGGCAGGCCGGTGTCGGTCCAGTCGCCGGCGAGCGCCAGGTTGGCCCAGGCGGTGCGGCAGCCGGGCCGGCGCGCGACCTGCTCCGGCGTCTGCAGGAAGGTCGCGCGCTTCTCCTTGACCAGGCGGCCCGGCGGCTGCGGGGCGCCCGGGCGGCCGAGCGCCGCGGCGGTGTCGGCCCAGAGCCGGGCGAGCAGCGGCTCGGCCGGCTCTTCCGCCAGGCGGTCGGCGGCGCTGACCGTGACGCTGGCGATCGCCCCGCCGTCGGCGAGCGGGCGCAGGAACACCCAGTCGGCCGTGCCGCCGAGCAGTCCGAGCAGCGGCGCGCCGCCGACCAGCGCAGCGACGTCGTCCAGCCGGTAGTGGGCATTGACGATCGCAGAGCTGCCCTGCGGCACCCGCAGCCCGGGCAGCAGGGCCTCGGCGACCGGCGCCGGCACCGCCAGCACGGCCGCCTCGCCCTCGGCCAGCGCGATCCGGCCCTCGGCGAAGTCGAGCGCCGCGATCCGACCCCCGTCGCGCTCCACCGCCCGCAGGCGCCGGCCAAAGCCGATCCCGGCGCCGCGCGCCGCCAGCGTCGCGAGCGCCGGCTCGACGAAGGACTCGCCCAGGCCCTCGCGGGCGATCAGCGGGCGGCACCAGCGCCCGCCGCGCCCGAAGGTCTCCTTCAGGACCGGGGTCAGCAGGGACGCGGCGGCGACCTCCGGCTGGGCGTTGAGCGCGGCGACGACCAGCGGTCGCCAGAAACGCTCCATCAGCGGCCCCGGCCCGAGCACCTCCATCACCGTCGCCTCCGGCCTCGCGGCCAGCAGCCGCAGCGCCTTCAGGTAGTCGAGCGGCCGGCTGCCCGGCACCCGGCGGCCGGGCGCCAGGATCCACCAGCCGAGGCGGCCCGGATTGGGGCGCAGCGCCCAGCCCTCGCCGCTCGCCAGGTCGAGGAAGGGGAAGAGCGGCTCGGCCGGTCCGGTCAGGCTACCGGCCGCGCCGACCTCCTCCAGGAAGCCGAGCGCCGCCCGGTTGGCCGCCATCAGCAGATGGTTGCCGTTGTCGATCCGGCAGCCCAGCGCCTTGTCGAAGTAGGAGCGGCAGCGCCCGCCGGCCTGGCCGGCCGCCTCGTGCAGCGTCACCGGCCGTCCGGCGGCGCTCAGCGACAGCGCGGCCGCGAGCCCGGCAAGGCCGGCGCCGACGACGTGGACGCGACCGCTCACCCTCGCCGTCCCGACATGCTTCAGAACGCCAGGTGGCGCAGCAGCAGCAGCTTGCGCCACTTCGGCAGCGACGGCCGGCGGTAGGGATGCTGCCAGCCCTCCGCCTCCATGACGTCGAGCAATGGCTCGTAGCTCGCCATCATCAGGATCGCCGGCTTGAGCCGGCGCCGGTCGCAGCGCTTGAGCAGGGCGTGGACCTCGGCGTAGCGCTTGCGCGCCATGGCGGCGAGGTCGTGGCAGACCGCCGGCAGGCGCGGGTCGTCGAGCACGCTGCGCGGGTCGCGCGACGCGATGCCGTGCTTGTCGAGCAGCTCGGCGGGCAGGTAGAGCCGCCCGTCGGCCGCGTCCTCGCCGAGATCGCGCAGGATGTTGGTCAGCTGCAGCGCCTCGCCGAGCACGATCGCGAGCTCGCGGGCTGCCGGCTCGGTGGCGCCGAAGCAGCGGATCGAGAGCAGCCCGACGGCGCCGGCGACGCGCCGGCAGTAGAGCAGCAGCTCTTCCAGCGGCGGCGCGACGTTGCGCTTGTGCAGGTCCATCTCCATGCCGTCGATCAGCGCCTCGAACTCCGCCTTCGGCAGGTCGAAGCGGCGGATCGCCGGCTGCAGCGCCCAGGCCACGGGGTCGCTCGGCGCGCCGCCGGCGTAGAGCCGGTCGAGCTCGACGCGCCAGGCGTCGAGCCGGGCCTGCTGGACCTTGGGGTCGCCGGGCTCGTCGGCGATGTCGTCGACCACGCGGCAGAAGGCGTAGACGGCGTACATGGCGCGGCGCCGCTCGGGCGGCAGCACGCGCATGCCCCAGTAGAAGGAGGTGCCGGAGCGGCGCACCATCTCCTCGGCGTAGGTCGCCGCCTGTTCCGGGCTCAGGGTCTCGCTGCTGCTCACGCCGCCCGCTCCTCCTCGCCGCCGTCAGCGGGCCGCGGCGCCGGAACGGCCGGCGCCAGCCCCAGCCCGCGCCGCAGCAGGCAGGCGAGCGCCGCGGTGCCGCCGTGCCAGGCCATGGCGGGCTTGGACAGGACGACGCGCTCGGCCAGCGGATCGCGCGTCTTGAGCTCGGCGGTCAGCACCTCGGCGAGCCGCAGGATCGCCGCGGATTCCATGGCCATGCGGGTCGAGCGCAGCCGCCAGGGCAGCGGCCGCGCCTCGGCGAGCAGCCGGTCGACGCCGGCGAGGCAGCGGTCGAGCACGCGGCGCAGGCCCGGGCCGGCGCGCGGCGCCTCGAGGTCCTCGACGGCCACGCCCTCGGCGGCCAGCCAGTCGCCCGGCAGGTAGACGCGGTCGAGCTGGCGGTAGTCCTTCTGGCAGTCCTGCAGGTGGTTGATGACCTGCAGCGCGCTGCACAGCGCGTCCGAGGCCGGGAAGCCCGCCCGGTCCTCCTTGTGCAGGTCGAGCAGGAAGCGGCCGACCGGGTTCGCCGAATCGGCGCAGTAGGCCATCAGGTCGTCCCAGTCGTCGTAGCGCAGCTTGACGGCGTCGCGCTTGAAGGCCTCCTGCAGGCGCCAGGCGTGCTCGACCGGCACGCCGGCGGCGAGGAGCGCGCGCCGGGCGGCGACGCCGGTGGCGACGTCCGGCGCCTCGACCCGCCCCTCGAGCGCCGCCTGGAAGCGCTCCAGCCGGGCGATCTTGTCGGCCGGCGCGAGGTCGGGGTTGTCGGCGATGTCGTCGGTCGCCCGCGCGATCGCGTAGTAGGCCATCAGGGTCGGCCGCAGGCGCTTCTCGATGAGCAGCGAGCCGACCGGGAAGTTCTCATCGCCCGAGCCCTTGCCGGAGGGCGTCTCCAGGCCGCTTCCCCCCGCGCCGCCGCCGCCCGCGTCGGCGGCCGCCGCCTGGTGGCGGCCCTTCCAGGCGCCGCCGCGGCCGCGCCAGTGGGCCAGGCCCGAGTCCAGGGTCATCAGGCTGTAGAGCAGCGCGGCCAGCGGCAGCAGCGCGCCCCACGTCCAGGCCAGGCCGTAGAGGCGCAGCGCCGGCTGCAGCGAGGCGGCCATGGCGCCCCAGGTCAGCAGGCCGATCAGGGCGGCGGCCGCATCGCCGTGCCAGGGGTAGGCGAGCACCAGCCCCGGCGGCATCAGGTAGGTCAGCACCATCCCGACGAGGGTCCCGGCGAGCAGCCAGGGCGAGCGGCGCAGCTGCTCGTAGGCGCTGCGCCGCACCATGCGCCAGATGCCGCCGAGATCGTCGTAGCCGCGCAGGCTGACCGACTCGGGGCCGTGGCCGAGCCACAGCCGGCCGGCGCCGCCGGGCCGTCCGTAGCGGCGCAGCCGCCGGGCCAGGCTGCAGTCGTCGATCAGCGCGGCACGGATCGGCGCCAGGCCACCGGCGTTGGCCAGCGCGCGCCGGCGCACCAGCATGCAGCCGCCCGCGGCGCCCGAGGTCCCGAAGCGGTTGCCGGCGATCCAGGCGAAGGGGAAGAGCTTGGCGAAGAAGTAGACGAAGGGCGGGATCAGCAGGCGCTCCCAGAAGGTGCGGCAGCGCAGCCGGACCATCAGCGAGACCAGGTCGCGGTCCTCGGCCTCGCCCTTCGCCACCAGCCGCGCCAGCAGGCCCGGCGGATGGGCGACGTCGGCATCGGTCAGCCACAGCCACGCGGCCTCGGGCGCCAGCGCGCGCGCCGCCTGCAGCCCCTGGTGCTGGGCCCAGAGCTTGCCGGCCCAGCCGGCCGGCAGCTCCGCGGCGGCGACCACGCAGAGCCGCTCGGCGGCGGGCTCGCCGAGCTCGGCGGCCGCGGCGCGCGCCGCCGTGGCGGTGCCGTCCTCGCTGTGGTCGTCGACAAGCACCACTCGGAGCTCGCCCGGGTAGTCCTGGGTCAGCAGCGAGCGCACCGCCTCGCCGACCACGTCGGCCTCGTTGCGCGCCGGCACCACCGCCGCGACCGCCGGCCAGGCCGCAGGCTCGGCCGCGCCCGCGGGCGCCGGGCCGAGCCGCTCGGCGAGTCGCCAGAAACCGCCGCGCGCGAACAGCAGCACGCACCAGATCGCGAGCGAGAGGAGGGCGAGCGACAGGGCCCAGGACATCGGGGTTCCCAGCGAGGACTCTTCGGAAGAAGCGCGGAAGCCATAGCGGCTGCCGCGCCCGGTGCCAAGCGCCCCCTAGTCGTCGCCGTCGACGTCGGGCAGGTCCTGGGTGCGCCGCCGCCGGCTCGGCCGGCGCCGGGCGGCGGGGAGCCCCTCGGCGCCGGGGGTCTCGTCGGCCTCGTCGGCCTCGTCCTGCTGGTCCTCCAGCTCCTCCGCCGAGGGCTCGCGGACCAGGTGCAGCGGCGGCGCCGAGCCGTCCTTGTCGACGCCGAAGTAGATGGTCTGGTGCGGGAAGGGTATCTCGATGCCCTTCGCGTCGAAGGCCTTCTTGATCCGCGCGTAGTAGGCGCGCTTGACGCTCCACTGGGACAGCGGGACGGTCTTCAGGCGCACGCGCACCACGATCTCGGATGCCCCGAAGGAGTTCAGGCCCAGGACCTCCAGGTCGTCGAGGATGACGCCCTTGAACTCCTCCTCCTGGCGCAGCTTCGCGGCCTCCTCCTTGAGGACCGCGATGACCTCGTCGACGTCCTCCCGGTAGGAGACGCCCATGTCGACCAGGGCGTAGGAGAAGCCGCGGCCGTAGTTGGTCACGGCGGTCGAATCGCTGAACGGGATGACGTGGAGGTTGCCTTCGAGGTCGCGCAGGTGGGCGGTGCGGATCGAGATCTGCTCGACCACGCCGGTCTTCCCGCCCAGCTCGACGACGTCGCCGACCGCGATGGTGTTCTCCATCAGCATGAACACACCGGTGATGACGTCCTTGACCAGCGTCTGAGCGCCGAAGCCGATGGCCAGGCCGATGACGCCGGCACCGGCGAGCAGCGGCGCGATGTCGAGCCCGACCTCGGAGAGCACGATCAGCACGACCAGCACGGCCAGGATGATCCTGAGCGCGTTCTGGAACAGCTTGAGCAGCGTCGTCGTGCGCGCGCTCCGCCCGCCGGGCCGGCCGCGCAGGTAGGACTCGATCAGCGAGGAGGTGATCTCCCAGATCGCGAAGCCGCCGCCGATGACCAGCAGGATCTTGACGACCACGCCGGAGAAGGCGCGGCCCGGCTCGCTGACCAGCCAGCCGAAGGGCTCGGCGCCCCAGACCTCGAGCAGCAGCAGCAGCGACAGCAGGCCGATGCCGGTCGAGAGCACGGCGCGCAGCACCGGCAGGTAGCGGTTGGCGCGCTCCTGCAGCAGCGGGAAGCGCTGGCGCGTCTCCTCGTCGAGCCGGAAGCCGCGCTCGATCGCCTGGCCGAGCAGCAGGATCGCCAGGCGCGTGCCGGCGAGGATCAGCAGGGTCAGCACGGTCGCGCGGGCCAGGAAGCCGAAGCCGCCCTCGATGTCGAGCACGAAGATGAACCAGCAGCCGGCGACGTAGAAGATCGCCAGGACATGCCAGATCTCGGCGAGCCGGGCGCGCACCCCGGCGATCGCGCCGCTGCCCGCCTGCGAGCCCTTGAGCCAGGCCGTGACCTCCTTGCGCTGCTGCAGGATGAACATGATCAGCATGGCGGCGAGCAGCAGGGCGAGCAGGTTGACGAGCAGCGCCTGGGCCGCCGGATCGAGGCCGAGGGTCAGGGCCATCTGCGTCGCCATGAAGCCGTAGATGCCGATGAACGAGAAGCGGCGCAGCCAGAGGTACAGGTAGTGGGCCGTCTCGTCCTCCAGCGGCAGCAGGCGCTGGCCGCGGTTCTGCGGCACCAGGACCAGCCGCCCGACCAGCCGCACCGCGCGGTCGAGCACGTTGGCGTTGATGAAGGCCAGCGCCACCAGGTCGGTGGTCCGGGTCGTGTCGGCCAGGGTCAGGATGCCGTAGGTCGTCGCGGCGAAGGCGGCGATCGGCACCAGGTCGAGCAGCAGCCGCAGCACCAGATAGAGCAGCCGCACCGCCCAGCTGTCGGCCGGCTTGTCGTCGAGCGTGCGCCGCGGCCGGGCGAGCAGGCGGGCGACCAGGAACTCGACCAGCAGGCCGCCGGCTGCGATCGCGATCAGGGTCACCGCGACCTCGAGGAAGCGGCGCTGGACCTCGGGGCTCTCCAGAGCCTGGATGCCCTCGATGGCGGCGTCGGGCAGCTCGGCGAAGCTGCCGGCGGCATCGACCAGCTGGGCCGAGAGGTCGCTCATCGCGCCGACCACCGTTTCCAGGGCGCCGGCCCCGAAGGTCTTCTCGTCCTCCAGCGGGCCCGCTGGCTGCGCCTGCCGGTTGGCCTGGAGCAGGGCCTGCAGGTTGTCGACCAGCTGCTGGCGCGCCGCCGGGTCCTGCAGCGTGTCGATCAGCTTCTGCAACTGCTCGTCGGCGACCTGGGCCGCCGATCCCTCCGCACCCGATGCCTGGCCGCCGTCGGCACCGCCGCCCTGCGCCTGCGTGGCGGCGGAGAGCTGGGCGGAAGCCGAGAGAGGAGCCAGGGCCAGCAGGCCCGCGAAGAGCAGCGTCAGCAGTCGCATCGTTGTCCCGGATTGTCTGTTCGTACGGTCGGCGAGAGCGACGCTCAACCTAGCGGGCCGGCCGGCGCAAGCAAACCCCGGGTCCCGCGCGCGGTCATCCGGCCGCCGGCAGAGGCAGCCAGCCGTCGCCGCGATGGACCGCCTCGGCGGCCTCGGGGTGCAGAATCTCGAAGAGGATCTCGGCCGACTCGACGAGGCGCGGCCCCGGCCGGTTGAAGAAGCGGCTGCCGTCGCACAGCGCGACGCGACCGCCGGCGACGGCGCGCAGGTCGCGCCAGCCGGGGCGGGCCGTCAGGCTCGGCAGCTCGCGCCGCGTCTGCTCCAGACCGAATCCGCAGGGCAGCAGCACCAGGACCTCGGGATCGAGCGCGCAGAGCCGCTCCCAATCCAGGTAGGGCGAGTGCTGCCCGGCCTCGCCGACGAGCTCCCGACCGCCGGCCAGGGCGACCAGCTCGGGGATCCAGTTGCCGGCGCCCATCGGCGGGTCGAGCCATTCGAGGCAGACCACGCCGGGGCGCTCCGCCCGAGCCGCGGCGCGGCCGGAGAGCGCCTCGAGCCGGCCGGTCAGGCGGCGCACCAGCCGCTCGCCCTCGGCCTCGGCCTCGAGCGCCGCGGCGACCCGGCGGATGTCGTCCCAGACCTCGGCGAGACCGGCCGGCTGCAGGCTGACGAGGCGCGGCCGCGAGGACAACTCCTCGGCGACTCGCCGGACCTGCGCCAGCGAGACCGCGCAGACGTCGCACTGGTCCTGGGTGACGATCACGTCGGGAGCCAACGCGTCGAGACGCTCGAGATCGACGTCGTAGATCGACAGGGCGCGCTCCAGCAGTCCTCGCACGGCGCCGTCGATCGCCGCCGAAGGTGCCCCGGGATCGAAGTTGGAACGAGTCACCGCCGGCAGATCCTGGACCGCCGGCGGGTGGTCGCATTCGTGGCTGCGCGCGACGAGCCGGCTGGCGAAGCCGAGCGCGGCGACGATCTCGGTCGCGCTGGGCACCAGCGTCGCGATCCGCGGCCCTCCGCCGAGCGCCGCGTCGTCATGCCCGGCCGCTGCATCGTCCGTGGCGGGTTCCTCCATGACGGCGAGTGTAGCGCGCCGCGGCCGCCGTGCCAGTTCGCCTCGAAACAGGTCGCCTCGAAACAGGTTGCCTTGAAACAGATCAATGCCGGGCTCGCCGCCTCCGCCTAACGAGGCAGCCGTGATCCACGCGCCGGGACAGGGACCCGCCCGGCGGCGAAGCGCGCAACGGGCCGGGCGGCGCCCGGGGAGGCCGAGGCATGGACCAGTGGAAACGCCCGGACGACGGCTTCATGCTGCCCTCGGTCGCCGACTACGAGCCGCTGATCGGCGCGCCCGCGGTCGAGCGGATCCTGGCCAAGGCCGAGCAGCTGCGCGACGTCCACGTCGTCAACGTCAACTCGACCTACTACGGCGGCGGCGTCGCCGAGCTGCTGTCCTCCCTGACCCTGCTGATGAACGCCTCGGGCATCCGCACCGGCTGGCGCGTGCTCCAGGGCCGGCCCGACTTCTTCAGCGTCACCAAGAAGATGCACAACGCGCTGCAGGGCGGCGAGATCAACCTCAGCGAGCTCAAGCGCGACATCTACGAGGAGGTCGTGTTCGAGAACGCGGCGCGCCTGCACCTCGACCACGACATGGTCGTCGTCCACGACCCCCAGCCGCTGCCGCTGGTCCGCTTCTTCCGGCGCAAGGCGCCCTGGGTCTGGCGCTGCCACGTCGACCTCACCCGGCCGAACCCCGAGCTCTGGTCGTACCTGTCGGGCTTCATCGAGCAGTACGACGCGGTGGTCCTGTCGCTGCCGGAATACGCCCAGCACCTGGGCCGCCCCCAGCGCTTCATCATGCCGGCGATCAACCCCTTCTCGACGACCAACAAGCCGCTGAGCGACGCCGAGATCGAAGACCGCCTGGCGCACTACGAGATCCCGACCGACCTGCCGCTGGTCGTGCAGGTCTCGCGCTTCGACCGCTGGAAGGACCCGCGGGGCGTGCGCAAGGTGGAGATCGGG
>JAUILQ010000091.1 GCA_030433005.1 Alphaproteobacteria bacterium | reverse complement strand
CGGCGATGCGCGCCGAAATGAACAGCGACAGAGCCACCGGGGGCGTCATCGACCCGAGGGTCAGGTTGATCGCTGCGATGATGCCGAGGTGGACCGGGTCGATGCCGTAGAGGCTGCCCATGTAGATCAGGACCGGAGCCACGACGACGAGCGCCGCCGAACCGGCCTCCAGGCAGCCGAGCAGCAGCAGCCCGATGTTGATCATCACCAGCGCCAGCCAGGGGCTGTCGGTGATCGACTGGATGGCGTCGCCGACCGCCTCCGGCACCTGCATGATGTTGACGGCCCAGCCGAAGGCGCCGGATGCCGCGATCACCAGCAGGATCGCCCCGCTGAACAGGGCCGCCTCGTGGAGCGACTTGACCAGGACTCGCAGGCTGAGGCTGCGGTAGACGAGGCCGAGGAGCAGCGAATAGCAGACGGCCAGCACGCCCGCCTCCGAGGGCGTGACGATGCCGAGCGTCATGCCGCCGACGATGATGGCCGGCGCGAGCAGCGCGAAGAGGCCGTCCCGCGCGCGGCGCAGGACCTCGCCGAGGCTCGGCCGGGGCAGCGGGTCGCCGGCCGCTCCGCGGGTACGCACGAGCAGATAGACGATCGCCGAGAGGCAGGCCGCCATCACCAGCCCGGGCAGGATCCCGGCCAGGAAAAGCCGTCCGGTCGAGACGTTCGCCAGCTGGGCGTAGACGACGAGGATGATGCTCGGCGGGATGATCGGCCCGATGATCGACGAGGCTGCGGTCACGGCCGCGCTGTAGGCACGATCGTAGTTGGCATCGATCATGGCCTTGATCTCGATCTTGCCGAGGCCCGCGACATCCGCCGTGTTGGAACCCGACATGCCCGAGAAGATCACGCTTGCCAGGATATTGACGTAGTAGAGGCCGCCGCGCAGGTGGCCGACCAGGGCCAGCGCGAATCGGAAGATCCGCTCCGTCACCCCCATGTTGTTCATGAGGATGGCCGCGAGGATGTACATCGGGATCGCCGACAGGATCGAGCTGGTGACGCCGCCCCACATGCGCTGGGCGACGATCTCGAGGGGGAAGTCGCCGCTCGCCAGGATGAAGCCGATCGTCGCGATCAGCAGGGTCACCGCGATCGGGACGTTCGCGACGAAGAGGACGACGAGCAGTAGCCCGAAGACGATGCCTTCCATCGGTCGCTCTCCTACGGCCGGGCGACCAGGCCGCGCACGAGACGGGCGGACAGGTGCAGGGCCATCGACAGGAAGCAGTAGACCATGACGTAGGCCTTGGCCTCCTCGGGGATGCCGAGCACCACCGTCGCCGTGCCCTCGTAGAGCCGCGCGAGGTTGAGCGAGTAGTAGGCCAGGGCCAGCATGACCGCTGCCTGAAGTGCCAGCGCGGCGAGGTCGAGCAGCCGACGCGGACCTGGCGGCAGGGCCTGCAGGAACGTGTCGATGGAGAAGTGCTCGCCGCGCTTGAGCACCGCGGTGGCCGCCACGAATGTCAGCGAGATCAGCAGGAAGGTCGTCAGCTCCTCGCTCCACGACAGGGGGTCGTCGAACAGGTAGCGGAACACGATCTGGCTGCCGATCAGCAGCGCCAGCGCGGCGACCAGCAGCAGCGCGGCGAGTTCCTCCGCGCGCTGCAGCAGCGTCTCCGCACGCCGGATCCCGCCGGGCCTCCGGTGCGCGCGCTCGGTCCCAGGCTTGGGCTCCTCAGAAGAGAGCATCGACGTCGCCCGGCGCCAGCGCCTCGAGATCGCGCAATCCCTCCCAGATCCGCGCCGCCGCCGTCGCCCCGATCGTGGGATCGGCGCATTGCCGGAACTTCGACTCGAGATCGTGCCAGCTCAGCGGATTGGTCGGATGGCCCTTCGGCTTGTAGAGGCGCTCATGGAAGACACGGCCGTCGCGATGCACGACCTCGATGTCCGCGAAGTCGTTGAAGACCGAGTCCCGTTCGCGCAGCTCCGGATGGATGTAGATGTTGAGCCTGGGATAGAGCGCCGCGATCTCGGGAGCGCGCACGGCCTCGTCGGCGAACTCCTCGAAACCGACCTTCCGATAGTGCAGCGCGGCCGCGATGCAGTACTCCATGCTGAACTTTCCCTCCAGGCCGGTGTCCGGCCGATGGTAGGGCAGCGTCTTCTCGCAGCGATAGCCGATGCCGCAGTTCACGCGCTCGATGGCGTCGGGGTCGATCGCGCCGTTCGCGATGCCCGCGAGCAGGAGATCGAGGACGTGGTGGGTCAGAGAGCAGGTCGGGTAGAGCTTGTAGATGATGCCCGGCTCGACGACGTCGAAAGGCGCGCCGAGCCCGTCGAGCGCGCGTTCGGCGCGGACATTCCCCATGCCGCAGAACAGGTCGAAGAACCCTTCCGCGGCCTCGATCGCGGCCGGGTTGGCGGTGAGCCCTCCGGCGGCCAGCCGGGCCGCCAGGACGCCGTTCTGCGCGGCAAGGCCGGAGTGAAGCGGCTTGGTCATGGTGCCGAAGTTGGCGCGCAGGCCGCAGGCCGTTGAGGCCGCGATCGAGAGCGCGTTGGCGCAGCGCTCCGGATCCAGCTGAAGCAGGCTCGCGACCGCCGCCGCCGCCCCGACCGATCCGAGCGTCGAGGTCGTGTGCCAGCCGCGCTCGTAGTGCTCCATGTTCATCGCGCGGCCGAGCTTCGCCTCGACCTCGACGCCGACCGCATAGGCCGTGATCAGGGCCCGGCCGGACCCGGCGCCGCCGACGGCGAAGGCCGCCGGCACGACCGGGGCAGACGGGTGCCCGCGCATCGATTCGTTGGTGTCGTCGATGTCATGGGCGTGCGCCATTGTGCCGTTGACCAGCGCCGCGTTCCGCTCGCCGCTGCGCAGCGAGCCGCCCCAGACGACCGCCTTGCCGGTCTCGCCCTGGATCATCCCGATCGCGGCCTTCACCGGCGGCTCCCCGGTCGCGGCGAGCGCACCGCCGATGCAGTCGGCGATCGCCTGCTTCGAGGCGTTTCGCGCATCCTCAGGCAGGTTCTCCCAGGTGGTCTCCGCGACGAAAGTGGCCAGCCTTCGCGTGGTCGAGGAAGTCTCGATGCGGTCCATTCTCGTTCCTGATCTTCTCGGTGGGAACACCCAGAGCCCGGCCCAGGGGCGGCTTCGGGATCGGTCGAACAAAGGCGGGCGGGACGGCCGGCGCGAATCCGTGGGATCCGCAGGGCCGCCCCGCGAGCGCCCGGCTACTGGATCGCCTGGATCTGCTCGAACAGGCCGTCCGTCGTCCAGACGTCCTGTTCCTCCATCTGCTCGATGACCGGCGCCATCTTCGCGATGAAGGGCTCCGGGCTGACGCGGATCACCACGGCGCCGTCCTGGATCATCTTCTCGATGACCTCGGCCTCGTCGCGGGCGGCAAGCTCGTTGTAGTACTCGCCGGCTTCCTCGCCCGCTTCCAGCAGCGCCTCCTGGTGCTCGGGCGACAGCTGCTGGAACTTGCGGTCGCCGATCACGATGGTGAAGCCGTCGCTGAAGAAGTTGACCCTCGTCAGGTAGGGCGCGACCTCCTGCAGCGACTGTCCGTAAAGGCCGGAGGCGGTCGCGGAGGCAACCTCCGCGATGCCCTGCTTCAGGGCCAGGTAGGTCTCGCCCCAGGGCAGGCTGACGGTCTTCGCGCCCATCGCCTCGAACGTCTTGACGTAGCCCTCCCACGGCGGGATGCGGACCTTCATGCCCTTGAGGTCGTCGGGGCCCATGATCGGCTTGGTCGCGATCACCGGCTTGCCGGGCCGGGCGCCGTTCCGCAGGACCATCCGGAAACCGGCCTTGTCGAGCAGCGCCTGTTCCATGGCCTTGTAGACGTCGCTGTCCAGCACCTTGAGGAAATGCTCCTTGTCGCGGAACACGAAGCCGACAGACGTGATGTTCCAGTCCGGCACGTACTTGCCGAAATTGCCGGTGCCGCCCCCGTACATGTCCTGAGCGCCGAGGCGGATCGCCTCGAGCTGCGACGGCGCGTCCCCGAGCTGACCGCCGGAGAAGACCTCGACCGCGACCTCGCCGTCGGTCTTCTCGGCGACCAGCTCCGCGAAGCGTTCCTGGGCGCGCGTCTCGATGTGCTTGGGGCCGGTGATGTTGCCGAGCCGCAGCGTCTCCGTCTCGGCCGAGGCGGCCCCGGCCGCGCCGAGCACCGCCGCACCCAGCAACAAGGCCCGAATCATTCCCTGCGTCATTCTCGCTCTCCCGTTCTCGCGCCGCCGCCGAGGGCAGCCATTGACAGTCGATCTCAGTACTATTATGTTTTCTTATATTAATTATAAGCCCAAAACGCGCCGGCCGTCAATGCCGAGGCGGGCGCCGCGGAAGAGGACCGATGAAGAGTTGGATGAACCTGCGCTCGATCGAGGCCTTCGTCGCGACCGTCGAAGCCGAGAACATGTCGAAGGCCGCGGAGCGGCTCGGCCTGACCCAGCCGGCGATCTCGCAAGCGATCTCGAGCCTCGAAAGAGCCGTCGGCTGCCAGCTGATCGACCGTGCGGTGCGTCCGGCGAAGCTGACGCTCGCCGGGACCGCCTTCTACAAGAAGGCCACCGAGGTGCTGGATCGCGCCTGGGAGCTCGAACAGGTCGTCGACCTGGACCTCAACAAGCTGCTGCCGCTGCTGCGCATCGGCATGGTCGACTCATTCGCGGCCACCGCCGGACCGGCTCTCGTGCAGGAGCTCGACAGCATCGCAGCGCAGTGGTCGGTGGCGTCAGGCTACGAGGACACCAGCGTGCGCGCCCTGCTCGAACGTCGCGTCGACTTCATCATCAGCCCGGACGACTCCTTCAGGCAGTCCGACCTGATCGCCTTTCCGATCTTCGAGGAGCCGTTCTTCCTGATCGCCCCGACGAACGCATCGAAGGAGGCGCAGACACTCGAGGCTCTCGCGGCCGAAATCCCGCTGATCCGCTACTCCCGGCGCTCCTTCTTCGGGGGCCAGGTCGACCACTACCTGCGCCAGCGCACCGTCGTGCCTCAGCACCGCTACGAACTCGACACCTCCGATGCCGTGATGGCGATGGTGCGGGCCGGGATCGGCTGGGCGATCACCACCCCCCTGGTCGCGCTGAAGAGCCACCCGCTGGCCGATCAGATTCGCTGCCACCGGCTGCCCGACCAGCCGCCGAAGCGTCGGCTCTGGCTGATCGCACGGCGCACCGAGGGCGCGGAGCTCGCCGAGCGTATCGCTCGGGCCGCCCACGACGCCGTGATGCGCCACTGCGTGCCCGAGATCATCAGGCTCACGCCCTGGCTGGAGGACGAGTTGCTGCAGGCAAACGCGCCCGGGCAGGACCGGCTCTAGCGCAGCCCGGGCGTGTCGCCGCCGTTCAGGCCGAAGTCGGCGCTCAAGCGAAAGCGTCCGGCATCGAGGCCTTCTTCTCGGCCATGAAGGCCTGCAGGGCCTCGTCGAGGGCCGGGTCGAGCGCCGGCGCCTCGTAGCTGTCGAGCAGCTTGCGGACCAGCGTGTTGGCGCGCTGCGCCGCCGTCTGCTCACCTTCGGCCAGCCACTGCTCGTAGGAATTGTTGTCGGCGATGGTCGAGCGGTAGAAGGCGGTCTCGAAGTTGAGCTGGGTGTGGGTCGCGCCCAGGAAGTGGCTGCCCGGCCCGACCTCGCGGATGGCGTCCATGGCCTGGCCGTTCTCGCTCATGTCGACGCCCTGGCTCATGGTCTGCAGCATGCCGAGCTGGTCGGCGTCCATGACGAACTTCTCGTAGGAGCTGACCAGGCCGCCCTCCAGCCAGCCGGCGGCGTGCAGCACGAAGTTGACGCCGCCGAGCAGCGTCGGCTGCAGGGTCGCCGCGGTCTCGTAGGCGGCCTGGGCGTCGGGCAGCTTGGAGCCGCAGAGCCCGCCGCCCGAGCGGAAGGGCACGCCGAGGCGGCGCGCCAGCTGGCCGATGCCGTAGAGCGTCAGGGCCGGCTCCGGGGTGCCGAAGGTCGGCGCGCCCGACAGCATCGACATCGAGCTGGCGAAGGAGCCGAAGATCACCGGCGCGCCCGGCCGCACCATCTGGGCGAAGGCCATGCCGGCCATCGACTCGGCCAGCGTCTGGGTCATCACGCCGGCCACGGTGCAGGGCGCCATGGCGCCGGACAGGATGAAGGGCGTGACGATGGTCGCCTGGTTGGCGCGCGCGTAGACCTTGAGCGCGCCCAGCATGGTGTCGTCCCAGACCATCGGCGAGTTGGCGTTGATCAGGCTGACGGTCACGCAGTTCCGATCGACGAAGTCCTCGCCGAACAGGATGCGCGCCATCGCCACCGTGTCCTCGGCCCGCTCCGGCGCCGTCACCGAGCCCATGAAGGGCTTATCGGAGAAGCGCATGTGGCTGTAGACCATGTCGAGGTGGCGCTTGTTCACCGGCACGTCGGTCGGCTCGCAGACCGTGCCGCCCGAGTGGTGGATCGCCGGCGTCATGTAGGCCAGCTTCACGAAGTTGCGGAAGTCCTCGATCGTGCCGTAGCGCCGCTCGCCGTCCAGGTCGCGCACGAAGGGCGGGCCGTAGACCGGCGCGAAGACCGTGCCGTCGCCGCCGATGGTCACGGAGCGCTCGGGATTGCGGGCGTGCTGGGTGAAGGTCGCCGGCGCGTTGTCGCGGATCAGCCGGCGCGCGAGGCCGCGCGGGAAGTGCACCCGCTCGCCCTGCACGTCGCAGCCGTGCTCCTTGAGGATCGCCAGCGCCTCGGCGTCGCCGCGGAAGTCGATGCCGATCTCCTCGAGGATCGTGTCGGCGTTGTGCTCGACGATCTCGAGGGCTTCCTCGTTCAGGACCTCGAAGACCGGGATCTTGCGGTGGATCTGGGCGAGCTGCTTGATCCCGCCGCCGCGCCTCAGCGCCCGCCGGGCATCGGCGCCGCCGCTGCCGCCGCGCGCCCGCCGGCCGCCGCGCCCACCGTCGCCGCCCGCTTCGCCTGTCGCCGCTGCAGCCGTGGCTGCCGTCGTCGCCTGATCGACCATCGCGTACCTCCCAGGGCCGACAGCCCGAGCCCGCCCGAGCCCGGGGCGCGCGGCCGCGCCAAACCTGTCAGTTTGTGGGATTGCCGACGGGGGGGCGGCTGTCCGGCTCGCGACAGGTTCCGCCGTGAAAGCGGCGTCGGCGGAGTCGCGCGCCGCGCCGCCGGAGCGGGCGCCCGCATCGGGTGCCGGGCCGCCGCGCGGATCGGGGTCGCCGCTGCGTCGCTTCCGTCCTAAACGCTGTCGCTTTTTTCTCCGCGCGGCCGTTCCGGCCTTGCCAGTTTTCGCCGGTCCGCAAGCGCGTCCCGGCTGCCTTGCGGGTCAGGCTTCCCCGGGCTGTCGAGAAGGACGGTTGGTCATGGCGGAATTTCCCTCAACGGCGCGCGCGGTGGTCATCGGCGGCGGCATCAACGGCGTCTCGGCGCTCTACCACCTCGCGAAGAAGGGCTGGAGCGACGTCGTGCTGCTGGAGCGCACGGAGCTCACCGCCGGCTCGACCTGGCACGCCGCCGGCCTGCTGCCGCTGTTCAACATGAGCTACTCGGTCGGCCAGCTGCACCAGTACTCGGTCGAGCTCTACAAGACGCTGGAGGCAGAGACCGGCCAGGCGGTCTCCTTCCACCAGACCGGCAACCTGCGCCTCGCGACCAACCGCGACCGCCTGGACGAGTACCGCAACTACCAGTGCACGGCCGAGACGATCGGCGTCGAGTGCCACCTCGTCGACGTCGAGGAGATCCGCCGGCTCTGGCCGCTGATCAACTCCGTCGGCCTCTACGGCGCGCTCTGGCACCCGACCGACGGCCACATCGCGCCGGTCGACGTGACCATGGCGCTGGCCAAGGGCGCGCGCGACCGCGGCGCCAGGATCTACCAGGGCACGTCGGTGACCGGCATCGAGCGCAACGGCTCGTCCGAGTGGGTCGTCAAGACCAGCAAGGGCGACATCGCCTGCGAGCACGTCGTCTGCGCGACCGGCAACTACGCGCGCACCACGGCGCGCATGGTCGGCCTGGAGATCCCGGCGATCCCGGTCGAGCACCAGTACATCGTCACCGACGTCGATCCCGTGCTGCGCGACTACCGCGCGGCCGGCAACCCCGAGCTGCCGGTGCTGCGCGAGTCCGACGCGCAGTACTATTTCCGCGAGGAGCGCGGCGGCTGGATCCTGGGGCCCTACGAGAAGCACGCCCCGGCCTGCTTCGTAGACGGCGTACCGCCGACCTTCGAGAAGGACCTCTTCCCCGGCGACCTCGAGCGGCTGATGCCGCACGTCGAGGCCTGCATGAACCGCGTGCCCTCCTTCGAGAACGCCGGCATCAAGGACATCGTCAACGGGCCGATCTCCTACACGCCCGACGGCAACCCGATGGTCGGGCCGGCCTTCGGCCTGCCGAACTTCTGGATCTCCGAGGGCCACTCCTTCGGCATCACCGCGGCCGGCGGCGCCGGCTGGCAGCTCGCCGAGTGGATGGTCGAGGGCGAGCCGACGGTCGACATGATGGGCGTCGACCCGCGGCGCTTCGGCGTGCTGACCAAGCACTTCGCGAAGCTCAAGAACGAGGAGGCCTACGAGCACGTCTTCGTCAACCACTACCCGATGGAGGAGCGCGAGGCCGGGCGGCCGGCCAAGACGCCGCCGGCCTACGAGCGGCTCGACCGCGCCGGCGCGGTCTGGGGTGCCGCCTTCGGCTGGGAGCGGCCGAACTGGTTCGCGCCCGACGGCGTCGAGCGCAGGGACCTCTACTCCTTCCGCCGCTCGAACTGGTTCGAGCACGTCGGCAACGAGGTCCGCGCGATGCGCGAGCGCGCCGGCCTGCTCGAGCTCTCCTCCTTCGCCAAGTACACGGTCGAAGGCCGCGGCGCGCGCGAGTGGCTCGACCGCATGATCGCCAACAACGTGCCTAAGAGCGTCGGCCGCATGAACCTCTGCCACGCGCTGAACCGTTCGGGCTCGGTGCGCTCGGAATTCACCATCCTGCGCCTGCCCGACGGGCTCTACGGCGAGCGCTTCTACCTGGTCGGCCCGGGCCGCGCCCACGACATGGACTGGGACTTCCTGACCAGCCGCCTGCCGCGCGACGGCTCGGTGATCCTGCAGGACGTGACCACCCAGTACGGCGTCTTCGTGCTGGCCGGGCCCGACTCCCGCAAGATCCTCGAGAAGCTCGCCGACGCCGACGTCTCGAACCAGGGCTTCCCCTGGCTGACCGGCCGCGACATCCCGGTCGGCTGGTGCCACAACGTGCGCGCGCTCAGGGTCAACTTCGTCGGCTCGCTGGGCTGGGAGTTGCACCACCCGATCGAGTACCAGAACCACCTCTTCGACCAGATCATGGACGCCGGGCGCGAGTACGGCATCTCGCTGGTCGGCATGCGCGCCATGGACTCGATGCGCCTGGAGAAGTCCTACCGCCTGTTCGGCACCGACCTGAACGCCGAGAACACCATCCTGGAGGCCGGCCTGAACCGCTTCGTGCGGCTCAACAAGGCCGAGTTCACCGGCCGCGAGGCCCTGGTGCGCCAGCAGGAGCAGGGCATCCCCAACACCTACTGCACGATCGAGATCGAGGCCGACGACGCCGACCCCTTCGGCAACGAGCCGGTCTACATGGACGGCGAGGTCGTCGGGCGCGGCACCGCCGGCGGCTTCGGCCACTACGTCGGCAAGTCGCTGATGCTGGGCTACGTCAAGACGCCCTTCGCCGAGGTCGGCCGCGAGTGCCAAGTGCGCGTGCTCGACCAGCTGCGCCCCGCGCGCATCGTCGCCGAGAGCCCCTACGACCCCGACAACGAGGCGCTGCGGGCGTAGGCGGGCAACGCCCTCCCTCGCCCGCGCTCCACCCCCGTTTCCCGACTCCCTCTCCACCCCCCTAGCAGATTCACACATCAGAGCATCGGGCGAGGAGTTCAGCGCCTTGCTTGGCAGCCTGGAAGTGGATCCAGCCGTTGAGCATGACGACCGGTCCTGGCTTTCCGTAGTAGCCGGTCCATCCTCC
>JAUILQ010000090.1 GCA_030433005.1 Alphaproteobacteria bacterium | reverse complement strand
CGGCTGAGCGGGCTCGCCGGCTCGACGACGGAGGCCACCGGCTCGGTCTCGGCGACCACCGAGGCGGCCTCGGCCAACGTCGAGAGCGTCGCGGCGGCGGCCGAGCAGCTCTCCTCCTCGATCGCCGAGATCAGCCGCCAGGTCGCCGACGCCAGCCGCAAGTCGAGCGTCGCGAGCGGCGAGGCCGACAGCGCCAACGCCCTGGTCGCCACGCTGTCGAGCGCGGCGGAAGAGATCGGCAGCGTCGTTTCGCTGATCAACGAGATCGCCGAGCAGACCAACCTGCTGGCGCTCAACGCGACGATCGAGGCGGCCCGTGCCGGCGAGGCCGGCAAGGGCTTCGCCGTGGTCGCCGGCGAGGTCAAGAACCTGGCCAACCAGACCGGCGAGGCGACGCAGCGCATCCAGGAGCAGGTGGCCGCTATCCGCGGGGCCACCGACGACGCGGTCGGCGCGATCCAGGGCATCGTCGGCTCGATCGCCGAGGTCACGGGGGTGATGGGATCGATCGCCGCGGCGGTCGAGCAGCAGAACGCCGCCACCAACGAGATCTCGCGCAATGCCCAGTCGGCCTCGACGGGCACCGCCGAGGTCTCCCGGACCACCGACATCGTGTCGCGCTCGGCCGGCGAGACCGACGGCGCCGCGCGCGAGGTCGAGGCGGCCGCCGATTCGCTGGCGCGGCAGGCCGAGAGCCTGAAGGGCGAGATAGCCCGTTACCTGGAAGCCGCGCGCGCCGCCTGAGCCGCCCTGCCGACGGGCAGGACGTCGCCGCCTCTCGCAGCCCCGCCGCCCCGCCCTATATCCGACCGCAGGTCCCTCCGACGAGGGGCCGCGCCGGGACAGGAGGCTGCCGCATGACCGGCTTTCTCGACGACGAGGATCTGCGCGAACTGCGGCCGGCGGCCCGCCGGCCGTTCCGCTCCGCCCTGCCGACCCGCATCGTCTCGAGCGACGAGTATGCGGCACCTTCGCAAAGCGTCGCGCAGCGGGATGTCGAGCGGCGGATCGAGGCGGAGGCGGCGCGCCATGCGCCGCGCCACGGTCTCGACCGGCGCGGCTTCCTGTCGAGCGCTGCCGGCATGGCGGCAAGCTTCCTGGCGATGAACGCGGTCTACGGCGATTTCTTCCAGGTCGAGGGCGCCGAGGCGGCGGCGCCGGACTTCGCGTCGCGGCGCAGCCAGGCGATGGCCGGACAGTTCATCCTGGACGACCACACCCACTTCCTGCGGGCCGACGCCGGCCCCGAGTCGCCGCTGCGCCGCTTCGTCGGGCTGCGCGAGGCCTTCGCGCGCTCGGGCAAGAACCCCGAGCTGGCGGTCGGCGAGCAGACCTACGACGACCTGATGTTCGAGACCTATGTGAAAGAGGTCTTCTTCGACAGCGACACCAAGATCGCGATCCTCTCGGGCGCGCCCTCGCTGGTCCCGGAGTACTGGTTCCTGACCAACCGCATGAAGGCGGCGGCCCGGCGCCGGGTAAACGAGATGGCCGGCTCGCCGCGCCTGATGTTCCAGGCCGTCTTCATGCCCGGCACCGACGGCTGGCTCGACGACCTCGACCGCGCGATCGAGGAACTGCAGCCCGATTCCTGGAAGGGCTACACGATCGGCGACAACGTCGTGAAGGGCGCCGACCGGGCGCCCTGGCGGCTCGACGACGAGACTCTGGTCTATCCGGGCTACGAGAAGATGCTCAAGGCCGGGATCCGCAACGTCTGCATCCACAAGGGCCTGTTCCCGGAGAGCGCCGCCGAGCGCTGGCCGGGCCTGGTCGACTACGCGAACGTCGACGACGTCGCCCAGGCGGCGAAGGACTGGCCGGAGCTGAATTTCGTCATCTACCACTCCGGCTTCCGCAACATCGGCGGTGCGATCGACGCGGCGGTCCGCCAGTTCGACGAGACGGGCCGCATCGACTGGGTCAGCGACCTCGCCGAGATCCCGGAGCGCCACGGCGTGAGCAACGTCTACGGCGACCTTGGCCAAGTCTTCGCCAATTGCGCCATCTCCCATCCGCGCCTGGCCGCCGGGCTGCTCGGCATCCTGGTGCGCGGACTCGGTGCCGACCACGTGGTCTGGGGCACCGACGCGCTCTGGCAGGGGTCGCCCTACTGGCAGATCGAGGCGTTGCGACGCCTGGAGATCCCGCAGACCCTGCAGCGCAGCCACGGCTACGCACCGCTCGGCCCGGCGGACGGTCCGGTCAAGCAGGGCATCCTGGGGCTCAACTCGGCGCGGCTCTATGGACTTGACGTCGAGGCGCTGCAGCAGGCACAGGCCGACGATGCCTTCAGCCGCTTCAAGAGGGAGTACGAGGCGGCCGGCGCCGAACGCTCGCATCTCGCCTACGGCTTCATCCGCGGCGAGGACTAGCGTCGTGCCGCCGCGTCGCATCGCCGCCGGAGGCCGGCCGTGAGCGGGCTCGGCGAAGCCGGCGCGGCGCTGCTCGGCCGGCCGCTGCGGCGCAGTGCCGGGGTCGCCGGCGGCGATCTTTCCCAGCTCGTGCGCATCGATCTGGCGGACGGCGACTCGGCGATCGTCAAGAGCGGTCCGGCGCCGCGCAGCGAGGCGGCGATGCTGCGCGCGCTTGCCGGCGCCGGCGTGCCGGCCCCCGCCGTGCTCGCCGTGGACGACCGGCTGCTCGTCCTGGAGGCTCTGCCGTTCGGCCAGCCACCGTCGGCCGCCTGGGACGATCTCGGCCGCGTCGTGCGCCGGCTCCACGAGACGCGCGGCGAGGGCTACGGCTGGCCCGAGGACTATGCCTTCGCGGAGGTCGCGATCCCCAACGCGCCGCTCGCCGACTGGCCGGACTTCTGGGCCGAGCGACGCCTGCTGGTGCATCTGCCGCAGCTGCCGGCGCCGCTCGCGCGACGGATCGAAGGGCTCTGCGCGGGGCTCGGCGAGCGCCTGCCGCGCCGGCCGCCTGCGGCGCTGCTGCACGGCGACCTCTGGAGCGGCAACGTGCTGGTCGCCGGCGGCCGCGTCACCGGCCTGATCGACCCCGCCTGCTACCACGGCCACGGCGAGGTCGATCTCGCCATGCTGTCTCTCTTCGGCTCTCCCGACTCGGCATTCTGCGACGCCTACGGCCCGCTGGAGCCCGGACACGAGGAGCGGCTGCCGCTGTACCAGCTCTGGCCTGCCCTGGTGCACCTGCGCCTGTTCGGGGCCGGCTACCGGGGCCTGGTCGAGGGGCTGCTGGGCGCGGCGCGTGCCTGAGCGCCGGCGCCTTGCCGTGCCTGCCGCCGCGACGTAGACAGGGCCGGGCGGATCCCGGGAAGAGGCGGATGGCGTCACTCGGCGACGACACGGTGCTCCTGCGCTGGCTGGCGACGGAGCGGATCGGCGAGGCCGAGTGGCCGCGGCTCGCCGCGCTGCTCGACGACGCCGAGCGCGCGCGCGCCGCGCGCTTCCATTTCGAGCGCGACCGCCGGGTCTTCACCGCCGCCCACGCCCTGCTGCGCGCGACCCTGAGCGACTTTGCGGAGGTGGCACCCCGGGACTGGCGCTTCTCGATCGGCGAGAAGGGCAAGCCGGAAGCGATCCTGCGGGCGGGCGACGCGCCGCTGCGCGCCAACATCTCGCATACTCGGGGACTGGCCGCGGTCGCGCTGACGCTGGACAGACCGGTCGGCGTCGACGTCGAGTGGGTCAAGCGCGACAGCGCGACCTTGGAGATCGCCGAGCGCTTCTTCGCCCCGGATGAATGCGCCCAGCTGTTCGCCCGGCCCGCGGACCAGGCCGAGGACACCTTCTTCGCCTTCTGGACCCTCAAGGAAGCCTACATCAAGGCGGTCGGCCTCGGCCTGTCGCTGCCGCTCGACGCCTTCGCCTTCAGCCTCGACGCCGCCGGCGAGCCGCGCGGCATCGCCTTTACGCCGCGCATCGAAGACGACCCGGCGTGCTGGCGCTTCCAGCGTTTCCGCTGCGGCGAGGAGCACGTCATGGCGCTCGCGGTGAGCGATCCCGAGCCGCAGCGGCTCGCCGTCGTCACCGAGGCGGTCGATCCGGCGGCGCTGCTGGCCCGTGCGGAGGCGCCGACGCGGTAGGCTCAGGCCGCGCCCGGGCCGGGCAGGATCTCGCGCAGGTAGGGCAGCAGGCCCTTTTCCTGGTCCCATTGCCGCGGGTAGCCGAGCGAGACCTCCTCGAAGCGCGTGCCGTCGCGCCAGTCGGTGCGCCGCACGTGCAGGTGGCCGTAGACCACCACGCGGGCGTTGAAGCGGCGGTGCCAGTCCTCGGTGCGCTTGGTGCCGCACCAGGGCGAGAAGCGCGGTACGCGCGGGATCCGCACCAGATCGTGCCGCAGCGGGTAGTGGTTGACCAGGACCGTGGGCAGGCCGGGGTCGAGGGCGGCGAGGCGCGCCTCGGCCTCGTCGCAGCGCCGCGCGCACCAGGCTTCGCGCGAGTCGTGCGGCGCCGGGCTGAGCAGCAGTTCGTCGGCGCACACGGCGGACTCCTCGCGCGCCCAGTCGACGACCTCGTGGAAGGCGACGTGGTCGGGCCGGAAGCTGTAGTCGTAGAGCAGGAACAGCGGCGCCACGACGCAGGGGCCGCCCGGGCCGTCCCACAGCGGATAGGGGTCCTCCGGCGTCAGCACGCCGTGGCGGCGTGCGAGCTCGACGAGGCGCAGGTACTTCGCCTCGCCGCGCAGCTCGCCGGCACCGTCGCCGGG
Source organism: Alphaproteobacteria bacterium (assembly GCA_030433005.1). GTDB lineage: Bacteria > Pseudomonadota > Alphaproteobacteria > Kiloniellales > DSM-21159 > Tistlia. Next base: position 5,352 of record JAUILQ010000090.1, on the reverse strand, counting down.
CTCGATGTCGTGGCGCACCGTCCAGAGCTCGTGGTTGCCGGGCACCCAGAGCACCTTGGCGAACCGGGCCGCGACCAGGGCGAAGAGATCCTCGAGGTGGTCGAGCCGCTCGGCGATGTCGCCGCCGAGGATCAGCCAGTCGTCGGAGGCCTGGGGCAGGGCTGCCAGGGCGTCCCGGTTGGTCGGGTTGGCGAGGTGCAGGTCGCTGATCGCGAGAAGTCTCATGGACGGTAGGCTAGCAGCGGAGGGCAGGGCGCAAAAGCCGGGCTCAGGCGGCTTCGGCCGGGCCGGCGGCGCCGTCGAAGACCGCCCGGTAGCGCTCGACCATGGCCGCCTCGGAGAAATGCGCCCGGGCTACCTGCCGGTTGGCCCGACCGATGCGCGCGGCGCGCTCCGGCTCGTCGAGCAGGCCGGCGAGAGACCCGGCCAGGGCGTCGGCCCGGCGCTCGCGCACGTAGGGGCGGTTGCTCTCGTCGAGCATCGAGCCGACGTCGCCGACGTCGGTCGCTGCGACCGGCAGGCCCGCGGCCATGGCCTCGACCAGGCTGATCGGCATCTGCTCGGTGTCCGACGACAGCGCGTAGAGCGTGAGCGCACCGAGCAGACGCGCGGGGCGCTCCAGGTAGCCGGTGAAGCAGGTCCGTTCCTCGATGCCGAGCTCGGCGGCGCGGGCCTCCAGCGCCGGCCGCTCCGGGCCGTCGCCGACGACGACCAGCCGTCCCGGGCGGCCCGGCTCGGCGACGCCCAGGCGGAAGGCCTCGAGCAGGCGCCCGAGGGTCTTCTCGGGGCGCAGGGCGGCCACGGTGCCGATCAGCGGCTCGCCGCGGTCCAGGCCGAAGCGGGCGAGCAGCTCGCGGTCCGGCGGCGCCGAGGCCGCCGAGAGGTCGATGCCGTTGGGCAGATAGAGCACCTGCCGGCGCGGCAGGCGCCAGTCGTCGAGCGCCACCGATTCGAGCGTGCGCGACGGGACGACCACGCAGCGCGCGCGGCGGTAGGCGAGCCGGCGCAGGCGGTTCCGCCGCGGCAGGCAGCCGGCGGCCTCCTCCGGGCCGAAGCCGTCCTCGATGTCGACGTGCGGGCAGACCGGCCGCAGCGCATTGGCGAGCGCCCACTCGACGGCGCCCCAGTTGTAGGTGACCAGCAGGTCGGGGCGCAGTTCGCCCAGCCGCCGGCGGATCCGCCAGAGGTTGCGCAAGGGGCGGCGCTTGTCGGGCGCGAAGTCGACCAGCTCGACGGGGGCGCTGGCCGGCAGGCGCGCCATCGCCCGGTTCTCGCCGTTCATCGCGACGACACGATGCTCGAAGGCCCCGCCGAGCGCCTCGACCAGCTGGACGAAGCGGATCTGCGGGCCGCCGACGTCGAAGGTGGAGAAGACGTGGAGCAGGTGCGGCGGCCGGCTCGTCGGCCGGCTCATCGGCCCGCGCTCCGTCGCCTCCCGGGCGCTTCGTCGGCGTCTTCCCGCGGCAGCACCTGGTCCTGCTCCAGGCAGCGGGCGTAGAAGGTCTCGGCGTCGTCGACCGGCCGCCAGCCCAGTTCCTCGCGGGCGTCGCCCGTGTCGAAGCGCGCGATCAGGCCGCGCGAGCGCAGGTCGCGGAAATGCGGCCAGGCGGCGCTGCGCCCGACCGCCCGCTTGACGCTCCACTTGGCGATCTCCTCGGCCCATAGCCGGCGCGGCGCCTGGGGGTGGAAGACCAGCGGACGCTCCAGGCGGCGGGCGAGCTCAGCCAGGTAGGCGCGGGCGCTCGGCCGGACGTCGCCGACAAGGTTGAAGGCGCGGCCTTCGATCCCGGAGATGCGGCAGGCCGCCTCGACGGCCTCGGCGACGTCGCCGGCCAGCACGAAGGGCAGGGGATTGTCGCCGCGATTCCAGCCGACGCAGTGCTGCTCGTTGTTGAACATGCCGAGGCCGCTGTGGAACGGCGTGGTGCCGGCACCGACGACCAGGCCCGGGCGCAGAATCACCAGCGGCAGGTCGCGCTCGCGATGCAGCCTCAGCAGGTCGCGGTCGGCCAGCGCCTTGGCGCGGGCGTAGTCGGCGCGCTTCTCCTCCTCGGGGTCGGGCGGCGTCTCGCCGTCGATCGCCGGCTCGGGATCGCCCAGGTACAGCCCGGCGATCGAGCCGACGTGAACGAGCCGCTCGACTCCCTTGTCCAGGCAGACTTCGGCGACGCCGACGGCGCTGCCGACCAGCGCCTCGCGGATCTCCTCGAAGGAGCCGCCGCCGCCGCCGTGCGCCAGGTTGACCACGACGCGGGCCCCGCCGACGGCGCGGGCGACCGCTTCGCGGTCGCGCACGTCGCCGCGCAGCAGCCGGACGCGCGGATCGGCATAGAGCGCCGGCAGGTTGCGCAGGCTGCGTGCCATGACTCCGACGGTATGGCCCGCCTCGAGGAGCCGGGCCACGACGTGCCGCCCGATGAAGCCGGTGCCGCCGAGCACGGCGACGTCCCACTCCGCCGGATCGGGCCAGTCCGCCGCGTCGGGCGCTGGCTGGCGGGGCCCGTCGCCGAGCTGCACGACGGTCGCGGAGGGCTTGGCCGCCGCGGCCTTGCCGCCTGTCTTCGGGCGGCTGGCCGCGCGCGGCGAGGGAAAGGCCTGCTCCGCGATCTCGCCGCACAGCTCGACCAGGGTGCGGCCGAAGGCGAGGTCGGAGCGCGGTTGCCGGCCGGCGTCCACGGCCTCGTGGAAGGCGCCGATGCTGCCCTGCATGGCCCGGAAAAAGGCGTCGGAGCGAGGCTGCAGCCCGGTCAGCGAGGCCAGGTAGTCGGTCGCGTTGCGCCGGCCGCCGCGCAGCAGCTGGCGGGCCGTCGCCCGGTTCGAGAGATAAGCGTCGACAAAGTCGATCCAGGGCCCCCGCCGGCGGCTGTGGAAGCGGTTGCCGAGCATGTCGGCGACCGCGATGCCGTCGTCGCAGACCGCGCTCAGCGTCCAGTCCGGGTAGGCCGCGCCGACGCGGAACTGGACCGTGACCGGAACGCCGCCGCCGTCGAGCAGCAGCGTGCAGGCGTCGAAGAAGTCGATGCCCGGCGAGATCTCGCGCGAGGCGCCGGGCTGCGCGGCGCGCAGCGACAGCGGCCCGGCCAGGCCGGCGATCTGGGACAGCGGATGCACCGCCTGCTCGAGCAGCAGGTTGAAGGGGCGGTCGAACATCCAGTGCCCGAACTGCCCGGCGGCGAGCTGGCGCAGCGGCACGTTGAAGCTGCAGTGCAGGGCGCGCAGGGGGCCGAACTCACGGCCGGCCACGGCCTGTTCCAGCCGCAGATAGGCCGGATGGTGCAGGAAGTTGTGGTTGACGCCGACCGTCGCCGAGCCGGCCTCGGCCGCCTCGGCGAGCTCGGCGCATTCCGCGGCGGTCGCGGCCAGCGGCTTTTCGGTCAGCACCGGCAGGCCGGCCTCGATCCAGGGCCGGGCCGTCCCGGCGTGGAGGTTCGGCGGCGTCAGGACGTGCGCGCGGTCGGCGGCGCCCGCGGCGATGGCGTCCGCCGAGTCGGCGAACTGCCGGTCGACGTCCCAGCGGCGGGCGAGCGCGTCGCGGGCGCTGGCAGAAGGGTCGACGATCGCGGTGATGCGGCAGCCGTCCCGCCCCGCCAGAACCTCGGCGTGAGTCTCGGCGATGACGCCGGCGCCGACCAGACAGATCCTGTTCATGCCTCTCCTGCTTGCTCGAGCATGCGGTGAAGGCGTCGCGGCTGCCGTCTCGGGGACGCGTCGCTGGTCGCGGCAGACGTGACGCCGTCGCGCAGGCCGGCTGGCCCGCGCGGCGTCCCCGTCGGCTCAAGTCGTTGGCGGGCGCTGTTGTTCCATGCCGCCGCGCGTTCCATGCCCCCCGACCGGCCGGATGGCTAGCCCTCGCGGAAGGCGTGACGCAGGCTGTCGAGCAGCGGCGCGGCGAGGTAGCTCATCAGGCTGCGCTCATCGCCGAGGATCAGGACCTCTGCCGGCACGCCCGGGCGGAAGGCCCGGCTCGGCAGCTTCGCGCGCTCCGACTCGTCGACTGCAACGCGGACGCTGTAGTAGGGCGTGTCGGTGGCCTCGTCGACCAGGCGGTCGGCCGAGACGACCTCGACCCGGCCGAACACCGGCTCGCGGTTGCGGTCGGTCAGGCCGGTGAAGCGGATCTCGCTCCTCTGGCCGACGGTGACGCCGTCGATCTCGGTCGGCGGCACGCGGGCCTCGACGATCAGCTGCTCGTCTTCCGGCACGATCTCCATCAGCGTCTCGCCCGGCTTGACCACCGAGGCGGGACCGCGGCTGGTCAGGTGGACGACGTAGCCAGAGACCGGCGCGCGCAGCTCCAGGCGCTCGACGCGGTCCTCGGCCGCGGTCTGCCGCCCGGTCAGCTCGGCGAGCTCGCTCTGCGCGTTGCGGCGCTCCTCGGCCGCCTCCCGGGCGAAGCTCGCGTCCAGCTGCAGCATCTGCAGCTCGCTTTCCGAGACGACCTGCTGCTGCTCGGCGATTCCGGCGCGGATCCGGGCAGCCTCGCCGTGCAGGCGCTCGCGCTCGCGCTCCAGCGCCAGAACGCGGGTCTTGGTGGCGTGGCCCTTGCGCTCCAGTTCCAGGGCGCCGGCCAGCTCCTCGGTGACCAGGGCGGCCTGGCGGTCGAGCGACGCTACCTCCTGGCGCATCGCCTGCAGCTTGTCCTGCGCGTGGGCGTGGCGGTTCGCGAGGATGTCCTGCTCGCCTACGAGGTCGTCGCGGCGTGCCTCGAAGAGCCGCTGCTCGTTGGCCAGGATGTCGGCGATCGCCGGGTCCCGTTCGGCCGCCTCGCGCAGCGGGCCGGGAAAGGCGATGGCGCCCTGCCGGGCATGCTCGGCGTCGGCGCGGGCGATGCGGGCGCGGACCGCGGCGATGCGCTGGACCAGCGAACGCCTCTCGGCGCGGTCCTGGATCGGATCGAGTCGTACCAGCAGGCGCCCTTGCTCGACGTAGTCGCCCTCCCGCGCGAGCAGTTCGCGCACGATGCCGCCTTCCAGGTGCTGCACCGACTTGCGGCTGGTCTCGACGACCACCGAGCCGGCGGCGACCACCGCGCTGGCGAGCGTCGCCGTGAGCGACCACAGGAGGAACCCGCCGACCATGACGACCAGGACGAGAATCCCGAGCCGGGCCGGGCCGCGCCAGCTGTCGGGATAGGTCTCCAGCCCGGCAGCGGCCTGGCCGGCGATCCGGCTGTCCGAGGTGGGTCGTGAGGTTTCAGCGGTCATGACGGGGTCGCCTCCGGGCCGGGGTCATTGGCGTTGCGGCGCCGCCGCGGCGGCGTGCGACTGGCCTGCATGGGCTGCCCGCAGGGCCGGTGTCAGCGTCGTGACCTCGGCGCCGTGCGCCGCTGCGGGGGCGGCGGCCGGGTCGCCG
>JAUILQ010000029.1 GCA_030433005.1 Alphaproteobacteria bacterium | reverse complement strand
CATTTTCACCGAGGGTGGCAAGGAAGGCTGGTGGGTGCCCGATTACTTCGCCGAGGCGCACCCCGAGGTCAAGTCGGTCACCGACCTGAAGGACCATGCGGAACTGTTCACCGAGGTGGCGTCGGACGGCAAGGGCCGCCTGTACGGCTGCCCGCCGGGCTGGGGCTGCGAGATCATCACCAACAACCTGTTCAAGGCTCTGAAGCTGGACGAGAACTACGAGCTGTTCTCGCCGGGCTCCGGCGCCAACCTGAAGGCTTCGATCGCCCGCAAGGTGACGCGTCAGGAGCCGATCGTGGCCTACTACTGGGGCCCGACGGCGGTCATCGGCAAGTACAACCTCGTCCGCCTCGACATGCCGGCCTACGACGCCGAGGCCTTCGAGTGCCTGACCGATTCGAACTGCGCCGACCCGAAGGTTTCCGGCTGGAAGCCCGGTGAGGTCGCGGTCGCGGTCGTCGCCTCGCTGAAGGAGGAGGCGCCGGACGTCGCCGAGTTCCTCGGCAAGATGCAGGTGCCGAACGAGACCATCAACGGTCTGCTGGCCTGGGGCGACGACAACTCCGCGAGCCCCGAGGACGTCGCTGCGCGCTTCCTCGCGCAGGAGGAGGACGTCTGGACGGCCTGGGTGCCGCAGGACGTGGCCGAGAAGGTCAAGGCCTCCCTGAACTGACGCTCGCCCGCGTCTGAGCTAGTCTTGGGGTGGCGTGCGCCCGCGTACGCCACCCCAATGCGTTTCGCAGTCCATCGAATTGTTGAGCGGGGGATTTTTCGCGATGGCCGCCGATTTTCCCGACCTGATTGACACCCGCGCCCTGCGCATCTGGATCGACGACCAGTTCAACTGGGTCGTCATCAACTTCGGCGAGGAGCTGGAGCTTGCCTTCCTGCCGGTGCTGCACCTGCTGAACGGCATCGAAGACCTGCTGCTCTGGCTGCCGTGGTACGTGGTGCTGGTGCTGATCAGCGGGCTCTCCTATCTCGCCTCGCGCAGCTACGCCGTGCTCGGCGGCACGGCGCTGATGATGTTCCTGCTCGGCTTCTTCGGCATGTGGGAGCCGGCGATGGCGACCCTCGCGCTGATGCTCACCGCGACGCTGCTCGCCGTGATCATCGGCATTCCGCTGGGCATCGCGATGTCGCGCTCCGACGGCCTGCAGTCGGGCATGCTGCCGGTGCTCGACATCATGCAGACCATGCCGATTTTCGTTTACCTGATTCCCTTCGTCATGCTGTTCGGGCCGGGCAAGATCCCGGCGCTGCTGGCGACCATCGTGTTCGCCGTGCCGCCGGTCATCCGCCTGACCAACCTGGGCATCCGCCATGTCGACCCCGAGGTCATCGAGGCGGTCACCGCCTTCGGCGCGACGCCTCGCCAGAAGCTGTTCAGCGTGCAGATTCCGCTCGCCCTGCCGACGATCATGGCGGGCATCAACCAGACCACCATGATGGCGCTCTCGATGGTCGTGATCGCCTCGATGATCGGCGCCGGCGGTCTCGGCTACCAGGTGCTTCAGGGCATTCAGCGCCTGGAGGTGAGCCGCGGCCTGCTCGCCGGGCTGGCGATCGTGTTCATCGCGATCATCTTCGACCGCATCGCCCAGTCCTACGGGCGCAAGATGCAGCAGCATCTCAACACGGGGGGCTGAGCGATGAGCCGCAAGCAGACGAGCGAGCAGCCGAAGATCCAGATCAAGAACGTCTACAAGATCTTCGGCCCCGACCCCCAGGCCGCGCTCGAGCGCGCCAAGCAGGGCGCCAGCAAGACCGAGCTGCTGGAGGAGTCCGGCCACACCATCGGCATCCGCGACATCAGCCTGGACATGCCGGCGGGCGAGACCTTCGTCGTCATGGGGCTCTCGGGCTCCGGCAAGTCGACGCTGATCCGTCACATCAACCGGCTGATCGAGCCGACCGCCGGGCAGATCCTGGTCGACGGCGACGACGTCCTGCAGCTCGACGAGCAGCAGCTGCTGGACCTGCGCCGGCGTCGCATGTCGATGGTCTTCCAGCGCTTCGCCCTGCTGCCGCACAAGAGCGTCATCGACAACGTCGCCTACGGCCTGACGGTCCAGGGCGTCGAGCGGGCGGAGGCGCGCGAGCGGGCGGTCAAGCAGATCGAGCTGGTCGGCCTGGCCGGCTTCGAGAACCAGTTCCCGCGGCAGCTCTCCGGCGGCATGCAGCAGCGCGTCGGCCTGGCCCGGGCGCTGGCGACCGACGCCGAGATCCTGCTGATGGACGAGGCCTTCAGCGCGCTCGACCCGCTGATCCGTACCGACATGCAGGACCAGCTGCGCGAGCTGCAGGCGACGCTGCACAAGACCATCGTCTTCATCACCCACGACCTCGACGAGGCGCTGCGCCTGGGCGACCACATCGCCATCCTCAAGGACGGCGAGCTGCGCCAGGTCGGCTCGCCCGAGGAGATCCTGCTGCACCCCGCCGACGACTACGTCGAGCGCTTCGTGCGCGACGTCAACCGCGGCCGCGTGGTGACGGTCGGCAGCATCGTCGAGCACATCCCGACCCTGCGGCTGCCGGAGCTGGATCCGCAGAAGGCCAGCGCCCAGCTCGACCAGGCCGACGGCGACACGCTGCTGATCCTCGACGACGACAGCCGGCCGGTCGGCGCCATCAGCCGCCGCTTCCTGGAAGCCAACGCGGGCCGCTCGGCCTCCTGGTGGCAGGACAGCAGCAACCTCGACGAGGTGCACACCGTTACCCGGGACAGCGTGATCGACGAGATGCTGCCCTACGTCAGCGGCAGCGACACGCCGGCCGTCGTGGTCGACGACGAGGGCCAGCTGGTCGGCGTGGTGACGCGCTCCGGCGCCATCGACGCGCTCGCAAAGGTGCCGGAGCCGGAGCCCGGCGAGCCGGCCGGAGAGCAGCAGGAGCGCGCCAGCGCGTAGCCGTTCCGCGGGGGTGGGCGCCGGGCGCGGTGAAACATTCCGCGGGGCCGTGCGTTCTCGAATGGGCTCGGACGGAGGCCGCGCGCTTTGCCGAGGCAGCCGCGGCGACGGGGGGTGACGACAAGGCGCCGGTCCCTGGCCCGTCGCGCTCGCCAACAGTCATTCGGAGGACGCCGTGAACAAGCACGCTCATCCCGATTTCGATCGTCCCCAGCGCTCTCGCCTGCTGCCGCGGGCCGGCTGCCTGGCGGGCGCGGCTGCAGCGGTCCTGCTGCTCGGCACCAGCGCTCTGGTGGCGCCGCAGAGCGCCGCGGCCTGGACCGGCGAGGCTTCGACCGCCGTTCAGCTCGCCTACGACCCGATGGTGCAGCGCATCCAGCGCGGCCTGAACCGGCTCGGCTACGACGCCGGGCCGACCGACGGCCTGATGGGCTCGATGACCCGCAGCGCGATCCGCGACTACCAGCGCGACAACGACCTGCTGGTCACCGGCCAGGCCAGCACCAGCCTCGCGGAGCACATCCGCACCAACGTGCGCGAGGAGCGTGCGGAGCGTCGCAGCGAGACCCAGGCCGAAGCCTCCGGCGAGGCCGAGGTCGAGCGGCGCACGGTGCTGGAGCTGCAGTCCTCGCTGCGCCGGCTCGGCTACGACATCCCGGTGGTCACCGGCCGGCTCGACGACACCACGCAGCAGGCGATCCGCGCCTACCAGCGCGACAACAACCTGCTGGTCGACGGCCGCGCCAGCCCCGAGCTGATCGCCCACGTCCAGGGCAAGACCTCGGCCGGCATGATCGTCGAGGATCGCGAGACGATCCGCTCGGTCCAGGAGGCCCTGAACGAGCGCGGCTATGACGCCGGGCCCGAGGACGGCATCATGGGCAGCAGCACGCGCGATGCGATCCGCACCTTCCAGTCGGACGCCGGCCTGCCGCTGTCCGGTTCGATCACCCAGGAGACGCTGGCCCAGCTCGGGCTCGCCGCCGGCGCGGCAGCCGGCACCGCGACCGGCAGCGACGACTCCGACGAACAGGATTCGGCCGGCGACAGCGCCCAGAGCGGGCCGGTGACGGTCGTCTCCGACAGCTTCTCCGACGGCAACTACACGCGCTCGCCGCGCTGGGAGGTCGTCGCCGGCAGCTGGTCGGTGACGGACGGCGGCGCGCTCGCCAGCGACATGCCGATCCAGCGCGACCAGAACGGCCAGAACGTCAAGCCGCAGGAGCTGATCAAGGGCATCCTCGGCAACGCGCTCGGCGTCCAGAGCCAGCAGCAGCAGAGCCTGGCGGCGATCCACACGCGGGCCGACCTCGACAACGACTTCCGGCTGACCACCCGGCTGTCGGCCGCCGGCAACGGGGCGGTCTTCAACATCGGCCCCTATCAGGGCACCAACGTCGGCCACGGCTACCGCCTCGAGCTGCGCACCGCCGACGCCCAGCCGCTGCACCTGCTGGCGATCACCCAGCGCGGCGCGACCGTGATCGGCAGCAGCGAGGTCGACGTCCGCTTCGACGACGGCGCCAAGCACACCATCGACTGGCGACGCGATCCCAACGGCCTGCAGACCATCGAGCTCGACGGCGAGGTCGTGCTGCAGGTGCTCGACCGGACCTTCCAGGACGACTTCGACGGCGTCTCGCTGATCAACGCCGGCGGCTCCTGGAGCGTCGACGACATCGAGGCCCAGTCGCTCGGCGAGTAGGTCGCCCTCGACCGCTCGGAACCTTGGCGGCCCCGTCGATCGCACAGGCGATCGCACGGGGCCGCCTGCATTCCGGCGGAGTCGGCCTCAGCCCGCGGCGGCGCCCTCGCGGGCCGCGACCGCGGCCTCCAGTGCGCCGTCGCCGATCGGCAGGGCGAGGTCGCGGAAGGTCGCCTCGAGCACCCCGAGGGCGCCCAGCACATAGGCCTCGTTGAGGAAGCCCATGTGGCCGATGCGGAACAGCTGGCCCTTGAGCGGGCCGAGCCCGCCGCCGATGGTCAGGCGATAGCGTCGGCGGGCGTGGTCGCGGATGCGTTCCGCGTCGAATCCGGCGGGCACGCGGATCGAGGTGACGCTGCTCGCCCGCTCGGCCGGCAGCAGCGCGTTGAACTCCATGAAGCCGGCGTCGCTCCAGCGCTCGACCGCCGCGCGGACCATCGTCGCCAGGCGTTGGTGCTGGGCGATCAGGGACTCCAGACCGGCCTCCTCGATGAGGTCGAGGGCGGCGCGCAGGGCGGCGACATGCTGGATCGGCGCGGTGCCGCAGAAGCGCTGGTAGAGCTCCTGGCCGAGCCGGGCCTGCCACATCCAGTAGCTGCCCGGCAGGTGCTGTCCCCGGCGCGACCGCTCCAGGGCGCGCGCACCGGCGGCGACGATCGACAGGCCCGGCGGCACCATCAGCGCCTTCTGGGCGGCGGCGACCGTGACGTCGACGCCCCAGGCATCCATCTCGAACGCGGTCGTGCCCAGCGAGGCGATGGCGTCGACCATCAGCAGGGCAGGGTGGTTGGCGCCGTCGATTGCGGCGCGCACCGCGCGGACGTCCACGGTCACGCTCGCGGCGGTGTCGGTGTGGACCAGCAGCACGGCCCTGATGCGGCCGGCCTTGTCGTCGCGCAGGATCGCCTCGATACGCTCCGCGGCGACGGCGTGACGCCAGTCGGTCTCGACCACCGTGGCCTCGAGGCCGAGCGCTTCCGCCATCTCGCGCCAGACGAAGGAGAACAGCCCGCTCTCCGGCACCAGGACGCGGTCGCCGGGCTGCAGCGTGTTGGCGAGGGCCGCCTCCCAGGCGCCGTGGCCGTTGGCGGCATAGAGGAAGATTTCGCCGGCCGTGCGGAACAGCGGCCGCAGCCCCTCGAAGGTCGCCGTGGAGATCCGGCGGAAGGACTCTCCGCTGAAGTCCTGGGCAGGCGACGCCATGGCGGTCCGTACCGCGTCGGGCAGCGACGTCGGCCCCGGAATCATCAGGAAATCGGGACCTAGCATCGGGTTCATCGACAGACACTCCCGGTGGCGCTGTTCGGCTCGAGCCGATTCACGGGACCGGAGGGCCCCTCATGCGGGTTCCTCCGCTCACCTTCTGGTCTCGGCGCCGCCCGACGGCAGGACGCCGGACAAGGCGGCGCCAGAGTTGCCGACCGCCGCGCCGGCGACAAGCGCTCAGGTGCCGCCGACGGCACGGCCGGGCAGCGGCGCCGCCCCGACCTCTTCGATTTCCGGCGCCTGCGCCGCACCGGGCAGCTCGGAGGCGGCGGCCCGGGGAAAGGAGACGCGCACCAGCGTTCCGACGTCCTTCTCGCTCTCGACCTCGACGCTCCCGCCGTGCAGCTCGACCAGGCTGTCGACGATCGCCAGTCCGAGGCCGGTCCCGCCGGTCGAGCGGGTGTAGCTGTCGCTGGCCTGATGGAAGGGCTGCAGCACCCGCGTCAACTGGTCCGGCGCGATGCCGATGCCGCGGTCCTCGACCTCGATGACGTAGCTGTCCGCCGCCGCGTCGTAGCCGCGGATCGCGATGCAGCCGCCCTCGTAGGCGAACTTCGCGGCATTCGACAGCAGATTGAGCAGGACCTGGCGCAGCGCGACCTCGTCGGCGCGCACCAGGGGCAGATCGCGGAAGTCGTAGCTCACCGAGAGGCGGCGCTTGTCGAGCTGAATCGACAGCAGCTTGTGCAGGTCCTGGGCGATCTGCCGGACGTCCAGCGTCTCGATCCTCAGCTCGCGCTGGCCGGCCTCGATCTTCGAGTAGTCGAGCAGGTCGTTGATCAGCGCCAGCAGGTGCTCTCCGCTGCCGTGGATGTCGGCGGCGTACTCGCCGGTCTTGCTCCGGTCCAGGCGGTTGCTGCGCAGCAGGTAGGAGAAGCCGATGATCGCGTTCAGCGGGGTGCGCAGCTCGTGGCTCATCGTCGCCAGGAAGGCCGACTTGGCGCGGTTCGCGGCTTCCGCCTCGCGGGCCAGACGCTCCGCGCGCTCCTTCTCGTCGCGCAGGCGCGCCTCGCGCTCGGCCGCGGAGGCCGCGAAGTAGGCGGCGGCCCGGCCGATCTCGGCGATCTCGTCGTTGCCGACGGTGGGGATCTCGCTGCCCTGGCGGCCTTCGACCTGGTCGCGCAGGCCGATGCGCAGTGCCTTGAGACGCAGCAGCACGCCGCGGCGCACGAAGACGGCGAAGAAGACGACCGTGGCGATGGTCAGCAGCGTCAGGCCGATGAGCATGACGGTGGTCTCGCGGCCGACCTTCTGGAAGGCGGCGCTACGGCCGGCGATGTCCTCGCGCAGCCAGACGATGTAGTCCGCCGTCGACCCGACGAACTTGCTGGCGAGGAACTTGTTGCGGTTGATCAGGCCGGCCTGGGTGCGCGTCGCCACGAGCTCGCGCGTCTTGACCGCATAGAGGCCCCTGCCGGGCGCCGAGAGCTCCGCCATCACCCGGTCGATCGGCGCGATGACCCGGTCGAGCGGCTCGACCGGGGCCAGCCGCTCGCGGGCGCGGGCGGCCTCGGCGATTGCCTCCTCGGCGCGCGCTTCGAGACGGCGCACGATCGCGATGTTGTCGACCGCCGGCAGGGCGAGCATGTCGAGCAGCAGCTCCTCGGTCGCGGCGAGCCAGCCCTCGACGTCGTCCCGCAGCGGCCGTCCGTCCTCGCCCGAAAGGCTGCCGCCGAGCCGGTTCAGCTCGCCGTGCGCCGCGACCACCTGGTCGCCGAGACGCCGCGCGGTGCGCAGCGCGGCGGAGACGCGGGCTTCCGCACGCAGCCGCTCGGTCACGGTGCGGTCCAGCTGCTGGAGGTTGTCGATCAGCTCGGCCCGGCTCTCGCGGACCTGCGAGATCAGGTCGCGGCCCTCGCTGGCGTCGCCGGTTCCGGTGGCGATCAGGCTGGCCAGCAGCTCGTCGATCACGTGCACCTGGTCGTCGATCTGGTTGCGCACGGAGCGGCGCACGTACTCGGACTCGACGGCCGCCAGCGAGGGCGCCGTGGAGGCGATCGCCTGGGAGATCTGGCCGAGCCGGGAGGCGGCGATCAGCTGCGGGACGGACTGGCCGGCGAGCCGGCCGTAGCCCTGGCTGAGGGTCTGGAACGAGACCAGGGCGATCAGCGTGCCGCCGCAGGCGACCAGCCCGAACAGGGCGATGGCGAGAACGAGCCGAACCGATATCAGATTCCAGCGCACGTCCCCGATCCCCGGCCCTGCTACCCCGCCGCGTCAGCGAAGCGGCGGAGCATAGTGCAGCCCGCCGTCGCTCCACAGCTTGTTGAGTCCGCGGTCGAGTCCGAGGGCGCCGAGGTTGCGCTCGAAGATCTCGGCATAGCTGCCGACCTGCGAGACGACCTGCAGCGCCCAGTCGGCCGGCAGCCCCAGCGAGGCGCCGACCCCGGGCTCCACCCCGAGCAGCCGGCGGATCTCCGGGTTGTCGCTGTCCAGGTGGTCGGAGAGGTTGCCGGAGCGCAGGCCGTGCTCCTCCGCGATCAGGGTGGCGAAGACCGCCCACTGCACGACGTCGAACCAGTCCTCGTCATCGTTGCGCAGCGCCGGTCCAAGCGGCTCCTTGGAGACGACGTCGGAAAACAGGATGTAGTCGTCCGGGTTCGGCGAGCGGCTGAGTCGCACCGCCACCAGGGCGCTGCGGTCCTGAGTCAGGATGTCGCAGTCGCGCGCGAAGAAGGAATCGTAGGCGACCTCGGTGGAATCGAACCCGAGAATCTCGAGCTCGAGACCGCGCGAGGCGATGAGGTCTCGCAGGTTCTGGATGGTCGTCGTGTTGTTGTTGACGCAGACCGTGGCCTTGCCGACCTCGTCCAGCCGCGTGGCGCCGAGCGAGCGGTTCGCCATGAACCCCTGACCGTCGTAGTAGATCGGCGCCGTGAAGGCGAGCCCGAGCTCGGTGTCGCGGCTGACGGTCCAGGTGGTGTTGGCCATCAGCAGGTCGAAGGCGCCTTCGTTCAGCGCCTCGAAACGCACGGTATAGCTGACCTCTACGAACTCTACGGCTTCGGCGTCGCCCAGCACGGCGGCGGCGACGACGCGGCAGTAGTCCGGAAAGAAGCCGCGCCAGATGCCGGCGGCGTCGGTCTCGGAGACGCCGGGGCCGGCCCGCACGACACCGCAGCGCAGCAGGCCCTCGTCGGCGATGCGCCCGAGCGTCGGGCTTGCGGCCGGCGTCTGCGCGGCGACGGTGACCGGGGCCGCGCTGCACGCCAGGCTCGCCCCGATGGCCAGCAGGCCGGAGATGATCCTGGACCCTCGCATCGCGCCCCCCCTTGAAGCAGAGCCGTCCGGTTGCCCGGCGTTCGCCTCTGCCCGCGGTGCACGACGGCCGGTCGGGCAGGCACGACGTCCCTGCCGGGCGCATTCTATCGCGCCGCCGTGCTGAACAGATGGTTAAAAACCGACGGACTGACCGGCCCGGCTCGCGGCGGCGCGGGCTCGCGGCGGCTGCCGCGCGGTCGGTGTCGTAGGACGGTTGGGCGGGGAAGCGATGGTGGGCCCGGGTAGACTTGAACTACCGACCTCCCGCTTATCAGGCGAGCGCTCTAACCAACTGAGCTACGGGCCCCCGATCGGGAGCGCTTTATAAGCGGTCGGGCCCGGCGCTTGTCAAGCCTTGCGCGCCGCCGCCGCGGGGCCCGTGTCCCGGCCCGGCTGGACAAGCCGGCGAGGCCGGCGCTATGTGTCGCCGCACTGGCCCCACCCACCCGAAGAGACGAGCCCGAGCGATGCGCGACGACGGCGCTGCGACGCCTTATCCCGAAGTCGAACCCAATCCGAGCTTCCCGGCGATCGAGAAGGAGATCCTGGCGTACTGGGAGCGGGAGAGGATCTTCGAGCGCTCGGTCGAGGAGCGTCCGGCGAAGATCGGCGGCGAGAGCAACGAGTTCGTCTTCTACGACGGCCCGCCCTTCGCCAACGGCCTGCCGCACTACGGCCACCTGGTCACCGGCTTCGTCAAGGACATCGTGCCGCGCTACCGCACCATGCGCGGCCGCCGCGTCGAGCGCCGCTTCGGCTGGGACTGCCACGGCCTGCCCGCCGAGCTGACGGCCGAGAAGGAGCTCGGCATCTCCGGGCGCCAGGAGATCCTCAAGTACGGCATCGCCGAGTTCAACGCGCACTGCCGCGTCTCGGTCATGCGCTTCACGGAGGAGTGGCGCGACTACGTCACCCGCGAGGGCCGCTGGGTCGACTTCGAGAACGACTACAAGACCATGAACCTGTCGTTCATGGAGAGCGTGATCTGGGGCTTCAAGCAGCTCTTCGACAAGGGCTGGGTCTACGAGGGCTACCGGGTCGTGCCCTACAGCTGGGCGGTGCAGACGCCGCTCTCGAACTTCGAGACCCGGCTCGACAACTCCTACCGCGAGCGCCAGGATCCGGCGCTCACCGTCGGCTTCCTGCTGGAGCCGGCGGAAGGAGACGGCGGCGTGCCGACGCGCCTGCTGGCCTGGACGACGACGCCCTGGACCCTGCCGTCGAACCTGGCCCTGGCGGTCGGGCCCGAGCTCGACTACGCGGTGGTCGAGAAGGACGGCGAGCGCCTGATCCTTGGCGAGGCGGCGCTGGAGCGCTACGCCAAGGAGCTGGGCGACTGGGCGCGGGTCGCGACGGTCAAAGGCGGCGAGCTCGCCGGTCGCCGCTACGAGCCGCTGTTCCCCTACTTCAAGAACACCGCCAACGCCTTCGTCGTGCTCGCCGCCGACTTCGTCGACGTCGCCGAGGGCACCGGCTGCGTGCACATCGCGCCCGGCTTCGGCGAGGACGACCTGGAGCTCGGCAAGGCCAACGACATTCCGCTGGTCGTGCCGGTCGACGAGGCCGGCAACTTCACCGCCGAGGTCCCGAACTACCAGGGCCAGAACGTCATCGAGGCCAACAAGGACATCATCCGCGACCTCAAGGCGCGCGGTGTCGTCGTCCGTCACGAGACCTACCTGCACAACTACCCGCACTGCTGGCGCACCGACACGCCGCTGATCTACAAGGCGATCAACGCCTGGTACGTGAAGGTCTCTGCCTTCCGCGACCGCATGGTCGAGCTCAACAAGGAGATCGTCTGGACGCCGGCGCACGTGCGCGACGGCCTGTTCGGCAACTGGCTGGAGAACGCACGCGACTGGAACGTCAGCCGCAACCGCTTCTGGGGCTGCCCGATTCCGGTCTGGAAGAGCGACGACCCGAGTTATCCGCGCATCGACGTTTACGGCAGCCTCGACGAGATCGAGCGCGACTTCGGCGTGCGGCCCGACGACCTGCACCGCCCGATGATCGACGAGCTGACCCGGCCGAACCCCGACGACCCGACCGGCCGCTCGACCATGCGCCGGGTCACCGAGGTGCTCGACGTCTGGTTCGATTCCGGCTCGATGCCCTTCGCCCAGCTGCACTATCCCTTCGAGAACAAGGAGCGCTTCGAGGCGAATTTCCCGGCCGATTTCATCGTCGAGTACGTGGCGCAGACGCGCGGCTGGTTCTACACCCTGATGGTGCTCTCGACGGCGCTGTTCGACCGCGCGCCTTTCCGCGCCTGCGTCTGCCACGGCGTGGTGCTCGACGAGAACAAGCAGAAGCTCTCGAAGCGTCTGATGAACTACCCGGACCCCACCGAGGTCTTCGAGACCTACGGGGCCGACGCGCTGCGCTGGTACATGGTCTCCTCGCCGCTGATGGTCGGCGGCGACCTGGCGATGCCCAAGGACGGCCGCGGCATCGCGCAGGCCCTGCGCCAGGCGATCATCCCGATCTGGAACGCCTATTACTTCTTCACGCTCTACGCCAACATCGACGGCGTCGAGGCGCGCGAGCGCAGCGATCAGAAGGGCCTGCTCGACCGCTACATCCTGGCCAAGACCCGCGAGCTGGTCGAGAAGCTGCAGGACCGCCTGGAGGTCAACGACCTGCCCGGCGCCTATGCCGTCGTCCCGGGCTACATCGACGCGCTCAACAACTGGTACATCCGGCGCTCGCGCGCGCGCTTCTGGCGCGAGGAGGAGGGCGGCGCCGCGGAGGCGTCCGCGGCGGGCGCCAAGCGCGACGCCTACGACACGCTCTACACGGCGCTCACCACCTTCTGCCGGGCGATGGCACCGCTGCTGCCGTTCGTCACCGAGCGCATCTACCGCAACCTGACCGGCGCCGACTCCGTGCACCTGGCCGACTGGCCCGACGCCGGGACCCTGCCGGCCGAGCGCGGGCTGGTCGCCGAGATGGACCGGGTGCGCGAGATCTGCGCCGCCGTGATGGCCCTGCGCGAAGGCAAGTCGCTGCGCACGCGCCTGCCGCTGAAGCGCCTGACCGTGGCGCATCCGGACGCCGCCCGCCTGGAGCCCTACCGGGCGGTCATCGCCGACGAGGTCAACGTCAAGGAGGTCGCCTTCTCCGACGATCCCTCGGCGATGGGCCGCCAGGAGCTGAAGGTCAACCCGCAGATCGGCCGCCGCATCGGCGGCAAGATGAAGGAGGTCATGGCCGCCGCCCGCTCCGGCGACTGGACGGCGGGCGAGGGCGGCACGATCGCGATCGCCGGCATCGCGCTCGAGCCCGGCGACTTCTCGTTGCGCGTCGTCACCGGCGAAGGCCTGGACTCCGAGCCCTTCGACGGCGGCGTCGGCGTCGCGGTGCTCGACACCCGCGTCTACGACGAGCTGAAGCGCGAGGGCTGGGCCCGCGACTTCGTGCGCATGGTTCAGCAGACCCGCAAGGAGGCCGGGCTTGCGGTCACCGACCGGATCCGGCTGGCCGCGGCGCTTCCGGAGGAGATCGCCGCCGCGGTCGGCGAGCACGGCGAGCAGGTGCGGCGCGAGACGCTGGCCGTCGAGCTGACGCTCAACGGCGGCCCCCTGGCCGGCTTCGTCATGCCCCACAAGCTCGAAGGCCGGACCGTCGAGGTCTCGGTGGAGAAGTCCGCCGCGTGACGCCGGGCCGGCCCCGCCGGCCTCCGATTCCTGACGGTCGGCACTCCGGCCTCGACAGGACCGGGCACAGAGCCTCGGCCGTTCTGCCCCGCTGCCCCGGCACTCGCCTCGGGCACTCGCCCCCGGCACTCGCCCCGGGCACTCGCCTCGGGGCCGCCCGGCAAGCCGGGGCAGGCCTCCGGCGCAGGCGAATGCTCGCCAGACGAGTGCTTGCGCGCAATTTCCACCTAGTTTCCGACCAGCGCCGCGACGCATTGTCGCCATTTTCGTGTCTAGTAAAGGCCACTTCGGAGCCTTTTTCGGAACAAGAATAGACTGAAATAATACGACCAGGGTTCAGCGGGACGGGGGCAATAGCGTAAATAAAGACTCGACGAAAACTGCCTCTTGTGGCAGCATTCGTCGTGGTCGTGCCGGCCGGGCGTTCGGGGGGCTCAGTCGCTCGGACGGAAGAGGTCGAGCGTCCGGCCGCACGACGGAAAACAACGCGCCACGGTGGCGTGCCGGCACGGCAAAGGAGGGCCTCCACAGAGGTCCGGCTTCCGGCGCCCCGCGGACGAACGAGTTTCCGAGGCCTGTGCAGCGCCCCCCAACGCGGCGCAGGCGCACCCAGGGGCCCACCGGAGAGCGTGCCGGCCGGTGGGCCCCAGCGGTGCGTCAGGCAAGCGCCGCTTCGGGCCGGCGCCGCTTCGGGCCGAAGGCTCCCGGGCTTCCACCGCCTGCCCGGCAATTCCTCCCCCCAGGTCCCCTACCACGAGTCCCGCAGCCCTTCCCTTGGGCCCGTCTGGCTGGCCCGTCTGGCCGGTCCCGTCTCGTCTCCCTGTCTTTTCCTGCCTTCGGAACGGGCGGCCGAGCGAGCGGCCGGCACTTCGGGCTTGAAGCGGCGGGCCGGCATCGTTAAGCCACGACCGCACCGCGCTGTCGTCCGGGCGCGGCGGCTCGGCAGGCCGCAAGGGGCGGACGGCGACAGGCCGGCGGGAAGCGCTGCCAGGAAGCGACGGCCCGAAGCGACGGCCCGAAGCGGCGGCACGAAGCGGCGGCTGGGCGCCGTCCCCGGGTCCGCAACCGACTCTTGCTTGGACTCGGGCAGCCGCTTGCGACAAACTACGGCCGCGCCGGATTTGGGGAAGGTCCGGCGGCCAAGAGGGGGCGTTCAGGCCTTCGGTTCGAACCGGCACGCGGAGCCGCTTCACGGTGCCGGGAGGAACGGCGCCCTCGCCTGAGGGCGGCCGGCACGTCGACAGGGAGGAGAGAAGGGTGACGAAGGCCGATCCGGCACGCCTTGGCGAGAGCAGCGCAGGCACCTCGCGATTCCTGGCTGGACTGAAGCGCTGGACCGACCGCACCTTTGCCCGCCGCGAGCTGCTGTTGCGCAGCAGCGACCGCGTGCGCTGCATCCGCCTCAGCCCCGGGCTGCAGAAGGCCACAGCGTTGAGCCTGGCGCTCGGCTTCGGCTGGGCCGTCTACTCCTCCGTGGGGTTCCTCGAGCAGCGCGACGAGCTGGCGGCCCGCGACCTGGAGATCCAGCGCTCGCAGGCGGCCTACGGCGACCTGCTCGCCGAGGTCGACCGCTACCAGCGCCACTTCGCCTCGATCACCCAGGATCTCGAGGAGACCCAGCGGCGGATGCTCGCGCAGCTCGACAGCGAGGCGCTGTCCAAGGCGCCCGAGGACCGGGCCGAGCAGGCCGACAAGGCGGCCGAGCTGCGCGCCCGCATGGTCGTCGCGCAGGACGAGCTGCGCAGCCAGCTCGAGGCGCTCGAGGCCGACCTCAGCGACGTCGCCCGGCGCAACGGCTCGCTGAAGGACAGCATCCACAGCCTGCAGTCGGCCCTGACCGCGACCAAGATCGAGCGGGACGAGGTCGAGGCCGCGCACAACCGACTCGGCCGCCTGCTCAGCAAGACCGAAGTCGAGCTCGCGCACGAGCGCAGCGAGAAGTCCGACCTGGCGGCCCGGGTCGTCGACCTCGAGGCCGAGCTCGACGACTGGAAGAGCCGCCACGAGGCGCTGGGCCTCGCCCGCGCGGCGCTCGCCGAGGAGCGCGACCTGCTGGCGAGCCGCCTGGCTGGCGAGAGCCGGGAGAAGCTCGAGCTGACCGCGCGCCTGAGCGCTCTCGACGACGAACTGGCCGACTGGAAGAGCCGCCACGCCGAGCTGGCCGCCGCCAGAGCGGCCCTGGCCGAGGAGCGCGACGGCCTGGCCGAGGCTCTCGAGGCGGAGCGCGGCACGACGGCCTCGCTCTCGGGCGAGGTCGCAGAACTGGAGGGCACGCTGGCCGAGGCCCGGCAGCGGATCGACGAGGTCGCCTCGGCGCGCGATGCGCTGCAGGCCGAGCTGGCCGTGTCGCAGGACGACCTGGAGCAGGCCAGGGTCGAGCGCGACGCCCTGGCGGTGCGCCTCGACGCCGAGGCGCGCGGGCTGAGGACGGCCGAGGCGCGCATCGAGGAACTCGAGAGCCGCCGCGCCGAGCTCGAGACCGGTCGCGCCCAGCTCGCCCGCGCGCTGCGCGACAGCAAGGCGCATGCCGGGACGTTGGCCGACCGCATCGTCGACCTGGGCAATCGCCTGGAGCTCTCGGAGGCGCAGATCGCCGCCCTGACCGACGAGCGCGAGCAGCGGCGGCGCCGGGTCGCGGCCCTGACGGGCGAGCTCGAGGGCGCGCGCGGCCGCGTCACCGACCTGCAGGGCCAGCTCTTCGGCATGACCCGCACGCTCGACGGCGCCGACCGCAAGGCCGAGGCCCTGGCCGAGCAGCGCGACGTGCTGCAGGCCCGCCTGGTCGAGGCGCGCACGGCCCTTGCCCGCCAGGCCGAGCAGCATGCCACCGTGATCCAGCGCCTGTCGGACCGCACGCGCCAGTCGATCGACACCATGGAGGAGCTGCTCAAGCTGACCGGCCTCGACATCGAGGCGGTGATGACCGAGGCCAGCGGCCGGGTCGAGGGCGACGGCAAGGGCGGTCCCTTCATTCCCTACAGCGAGGTGCCCGAGAGCCCGCACGTCGACCACCCCGTGGTGACGCTCGACGCCCTCGACGACAAGATCCGCCGCTGGGAGGCCCTGCAGCTGGTGCTGGCCTCGACGCCGCTGTCGGCGCCGCTGTCCGGCGACTTCCGCATCTCCAGCCACTTCGGCAAGCGCAAGGACCCGCTCAACGGCCGGCTGTCGACCCACGAGGGGCTGGACATGGTCGCGGCCTACCGCTCGCCGATCCTGGCGACGGCGCCGGGCGTGGTCACCTTCGCCGGCTGGATGTCGGGCTACGGCCGCGTCATCGAGATCGACCACGGCTTCGGCATCGTCACGCGCTTCGCGCACCTGCGCCGCATCGACGTCAAGAAGGGCCAGCGGGTCGGCTTCCGCGAGCAGATCGGCCAGCTCGGCAACTCCGGCCGCAGCACCGGCGCCCACGTCCACTACGAGGTGCTCTACAACGACAAGCCCCTCGACCCCCTCAAGTTCATGAAGGCGGCAAACCATGTTCTTAAAGGGTAAGAAGCAGCAGACTCCGGCTTCTTCGTCCTCGGGCAAGGGAGCGGCGGCTTCGGCGGCGCCGGCCGCCTCCGGCGTCCAGCCCGGCGTCCCGGCGAAGAAGCAGCCCTCCGGCGTACCCTCGATCGTCAGCGCCGATCTGCGCATCGAAGGCAACCTGCACTCGATCGGCGACGTCCAGATCGACGGCGTCGTCAACGGCGACATCTCGAGCAAGACCCTGACGGTCGGCGAGGGCGCCGAGGTGCACGGCGCGATCGAGGCCGAGTCGCTGCGGATCTGCGGCACGGTCGAGGGCGAGGTCGCCGCCAAGACGGTAGTCCTGACCAAGACCGCCCGGGTCTACGGCGACGTCATCCACGAGAGCCTGTCGGTCGAGGCCGGTGCGCTGATCCACGGCTTCTGCAAGCGCCTCGACGCGCCGCAGAAGCGGACCGCCCAGACGACGACCGCCAACGGCCTCGCCGAGCCGAAGCCGCTCACCGCTCCGGCCGAGGCGGCGACCTCGGCGAGCGCCCCGGCCCCGGCCCCCTCGGCCGCCGAATAGGCTCGCGGCCGCGCGCCGTCAGCCGTTCCGTTCCAGCGCGCCCTGCAGCGTCGCCGGATCGACGTTGCCGCCGGACAGCACGATCGC
Organism: Alphaproteobacteria bacterium; assembly: GCA_030433005.1. Taxonomy (GTDB): domain Bacteria; phylum Pseudomonadota; class Alphaproteobacteria; order Kiloniellales; family DSM-21159; genus Tistlia. Next base: position 44,390 of record JAUILQ010000029.1, on the reverse strand, counting down.
CGTCGTTCGGTCGCGCGTCTTGACCTTGCCGCTGAGAACGGCGGCCAGCGCGACCGCGCCGCCCGGCTCGACCACCAGCTTCAGGCGGGCGAAGGCGAAGGCCATGGCCTGCTCGGCCTCGGCGTCGCTCACCGCCAGGGCGCCGCTGAGCAGGCGCCGGTTGATCTGGAAGGTCAGCTCGCCCGGGCTCGGCGACAGCAGGGCGTCGCAGATCGAGCGCGCCTCGGGGCGGTTGCGCTCCCGGCTGCCGCTGGCCAGCGAGCGCGCGGTGTCGTCGAAGCCTTCCGGCTCGACCGCGTAGATCTCGGTCTGCGGCGACAGGCTGCGCGCGGCCAGGGAGATGCCGGCGGTCAGGCCGCCGCCGCCGCAGCACACCAGCAGGGCGTCGGGCGTCGCCTCGAGGGCGCGGGCCTGGCGCAGCAGCTCGAGCCCGCAGGTGCCCTGGCCGGCGACGATCAGCGGGTCGTCGTAGGGCTTCACCAGGGTCGCGCCGGTCTTCTCCAGCAACTCGGCGGCGAGCGCCTCGCGATCCTCGCCGTAGCGGTCGTAGAACACCACGGTGGCGCCGTAGCCCCGCGTGTTGGCGACCTTGATGGCCGGCGCGTCGGCCGGCATCACGATGGTCGCCGGCAGGCCGAGCAGGCGTGCCGCGGCGGCGACGCCCTGGGCGTGGTTGCCGGAGGAGTAGGCGAGCACGCCCTTGCCGCGCTGCTCGGCCGGGATCGAGGCGATGCGGTTGTAGGCGCCGCGGAACTTGAAGGAGCCGGTGCGCTGCAGCGTCTCCGGCTTGATCAGCAGGCGGCCGCCGAGCCGCTCGTTGAGCTCCGGGTACTCGAGCAGCGGCGTGACGACCGCCTGGCCGGCGAGCCGCGCCGCCGCGGCCTCGATGTCGGCGAAGCCGGGCAGGTGGTCAGGCAGCGGGCGCGCAGCCCTCTCGGCGATCGAGCTCGGCAAGGAAGACCTCCATGGCGTCCAGGACTTCCGGCTCCTCCAGGCTGGGCGTGTGCCCCAGCCCCTCGACCTCGAGCCGGGTCAGGCAAGCGTGTCCTTCGCCCATAGACCGAAAGGCCTCGGCGCTCAAGAGGTCCGAGTTGCCGCCGCGCAGCGCCAGGGTCGGGATCTCGGACAGGCCGCGCCACAGCGCCCAGAGGTCGAGCGGCTCGGAACGCCGCTTCATCGGCTCGACGATGCGGGTGTCCCAGTCGACGTGCCACAGGCCGTCGTCGCCGGGCCGGTAGGTCGCCTCGGCGAAGCGCCGCCAGGTCGCCTCCTCGCGAAAGCCGATGCGGCCCAGGGTCGCCTTGAGGTGTGCGGTCGCGCTCTCCAGGTCCGGCTGCGGACTGTCGCGGCCGACATGCGCCAGGACCCGCTCGATCGAGCCGCCGGCGATGCCCGGCCCGGCGTCGTTCAGGATGGCACCGGCCAGGGAGATCGGCTGGGTGATGCCGAGCCCCATGGCGAGGAAGCCGCCGAGCGAGGTGCCGAGCACGCAGACCCGGCCGAGCCCGGCGACCGCCAGCAGGTGGCCGATGTCGTTGAGGTAGGTGCGGGGCTTGTAGCTGCGCCAGTCGGCCGGCCACTCGGAGCGGCCGCGCCCCCGATAGTCGAGCGCGACGACGCGGCGCCGGCGGCTCTGCAGCTCTGCGAGGCGGCTGAAGTCGCGCGAGTTGCGCGACAGCCCGGACAGGCAGAGCAGGGGCACGCCGCCGCCGGTGGCGGGGCCGGGCCAGTCCCGGTAGAACAGCGAGACGCCGTCCTGCGCGCTGAAGCGCCGCTCCTGCTCGCCGGCCACCTTAGCCCGCATCTCTCATACTGGGAGGGGGCGGCATCGCGCCTGCCGGGCTCGAGCCGCCAGGAGAGGGCCGAAGCGCGTAGCGGAGGCTACGGTCGAGGGCCTCGACGCCGCGGGCGTGCCCGGCAGGCGCGACCCGGAGGGCGTGCGTCATCGGCGCACAGGCCGCGTCGAAGCGCTTGCCCGATGCGCCGCATCGCGCTGCGCGCTCCTCCTTGCCTGTCCACCGATGACGCACGTGACGAGCCCTCCCAGTATGAGAGATGCGGGCTAGAGGCCGAGCAGGCCGGGCAGCTCGTCGAGGCCCTTCATCACCGCCGCCGGCCGGTTGCCGAGCCGCTCGTCGGGCAGGCCGAAGCGGTTCATCCAGGCGACCTTGAAGCCGAAGTAGCCGGCGCCGGCGGCGTCCCAGGCGTTGGTCGAGACGAAGGCGATGCGCTCCGCGGCGACGTCGAGCCGCTCGACCGAGAGCTGGTAGACCCGGGCGTCTGGCTTGAAGATGCCGACCGATTCGACGGATTGCACGTCGTCGAGCAGGTCGGCGATGCCGGCGTGCCCGACCGCGTCGGCCAGCATCGTCGGCTCGCCGTTCGACAGGATCGCGGTCTTGACGCCGCCGGCGCGCAGGCGCTCAAGGCTGGGGCGCACGTCGGGGTAGGCGTCGAGCGTGCGGTAGAGCCGCATCAGGCGCTCGCGCAGCGCGGCGTCGGCGACGCCGTGCAGGTCCATGGCGTAGTCGAGCGCGTCCCCGGTGACCTGCCAGAAGTCGGTGTGGCGGCCCATCAGGCTGCGCAGCCAGGTGTACTCGAGCTGCTTCTGGCGCCAGGAGGCGGAGAGCGCCTTGGCCTTGTCGCCCAGCGCCGCGGCCTCGCGGTCGGCCGCGGAATGGACGTTGAACAGGGTGCCGTAGGCGTCGAAGACGCAGGCGCCGATGTCGGCGAAGGCGGGCTGGCTCATGACTGCGAGGCTACCCCCGCCGCCGCGTCACCGGCAAGCCGCGCCGCGGGCGGACGCGATCAACTCGGAGCGATCGCCCGGAAGCGATCGCCCCCTCGGGGCGATCAGTTCGACGTGCCCCGGTCGGCGCCCTGGCCGAGGCTCGCGCGGTTGTCGTACATCCCGGTCTGCGGGCCGTAGAGGAAGCTGCCGATCGGGTCGCCGCCGAGGCCCATGCGGCGAGCGTAGATGACCGCGCCCTCGATGACCCGCTGGACGTAGTTGCGGGTCTCGGTGAAGGGGATCGATTCGATCCAGTCGACCGGGTCGACCGAGCCGTCGCGCGGGTCGCCGTTGCGGCGCAGCCACTTGTCGACGTTGCCCGGCCCGGCGTTGTAGCTGGCCACCGCCATCGGGACGTAGCCGCCGCTGCGCGCCAGCATGCGCGACAGGTAGGAGCGGCCGAGCCGGATGTTGTAGTCGGGGTCGCCGGTCAGCCGCTCGACGCTGTACCCGAGGCCGAGCTTGCCGGCGGTCTCGCGCGCCGTGCCGGGCATCAGCTGCATCAGGCCGCGCGCGCCGGCGTGGCTGACGGCATGAGTGTTGAACTCGCTCTCCTGGCGCATCAGGCCGGCGACCAGCGCCGCCTCCAGGTCCTGGCCGAGCGGTCGCGGCGGCTCGGGGTAGAGCAGGTCGGGCAGGAAGTGGCCGTCGCGCAGCGCCAGCTTGGCGGTGCGCACGACCTGGCCGAGGTGGCCGGTCTGCCGGGCGAGCCCGGCGATCAGGCGCCAGTCGCTCTCCTCGACGGCGTTGACCCTGAGGCCCGCGAACAGCCAGGGCAGGGGCCCGTCGACGCCGATCTCGGAGAGCAGGCGGATGGCGCGCGCCAGCTCCCGGCCTTCGAAGGTGCGCTGCTCCTCGGCCGTCGGCTCGTCGGCCGGGCCCGAGGCGCTCTGCGGCGCGCTGCCCAGGCGGTGGGCGGCGAGCTGGCCGTAGAAGGTGGTGTCGTGCAGCGCGGCTTCCCGGTACCAGCGGCCCGCCGCCTCCAGGTCGCCGGCGGCGCGCTCGGCCTCGCCGGCCCAGAAGGCGCCGCGGGCCAGGCTGATCGGCGAGCCGACGCCCTCGTGCAGGCGCCGGAAATGGGCGATCGCGGTCGCCGGCTCGCGCAGGAAGCGCAGCGCGATCCAGCCGGCCAGGAACTCGCCCTCGGCGAAGGACAGGCCGTCGCTCGTGCCGTGGTGGGCGGCGATGCGGTAGGCGGCGCTGACCAGGCCGGCGTCGAGCGCGTCGCGCGCCGCCCAGCGGCGCAGCGCCCACCAGTTGTCGGGTTCTGCGTCCGGCGGGTGGCCGCCGTCGAGCAGCTCGGCGGCGCCTTCGGTCAGGCCGCTGCGCATGCGCCAGCGCGCGCGCTCGTAGACCAGCCGCGGATGGTCGCGCAGCGCCGCCGGGACCCGCTCGATCGCGGCGTCGACGCCGGGCTCGCGGTTGTAGAGCTTGACCGTGGCGGCGGCGAGCGCGGCATGGCCCCCGCCGATCCGCTTGCCGCTGCGCAGCGCCGGGCCGTCGGCGCGGCGCACCAGCATCGCGGTCAGGCGCGCCTCCTCGTCCTCGCGCGTCAGCGTGCCGCCGAACAGCCGCAGCAGGCGCTCCTCCTGGCCGCTGTCCAGGGTCTCCTCGCGCCAGGCCTTGCGGGCGACCCGGGTCGCCTCGACCGCCAGGCCCTGGCGCGCCAGCGCCTCGGCGTAGCGCACCGCGCCGTCGCCGGTCAGCGGCTCCAGCCCGGCGAACCAAGCGATCACCGCCGCGTCCGGCAGGTCCGGCGGCATCGCGCGCTCGGCCTGGCGCTGCAGCTGGTCGCCGCCGGGCCAGTCGGGGTTGGCGTCGAGGAAGGAGACCAGGGCCGCGAAGTCGGCGCTGCGGTCGCGGCGCAGCCAGTCCCAGCGCAGCACCTTGGCGGGCAGGGGATCGCTGGCTTGGGCGGAGAGCGCCAGCGCCGCCGACCACTGGCCGCGCTCGGCGCGCGCGAAGGCGTCGCGATAGATCTGCAGGTCGCGCTGCGACAGCGAGGCCTGAGACGCGGACTGAGCCGTGGCCGGGCCGCCGAAAAGCAGCAGGGCCAGCAGGACGAGGGCCAGGGTGCAGGCGCCAGACAGCTGTCGCATCGGATCTCCCGTTCGCGCGCCGGTGTCTCGTTTCCGTCCCCCGCCGGTTCCTTCCCCCCTCGAACCGCTTTTCGGGAGTGTATCACCGGCGGGTCTTACACCCCAGTTAACGTAGTGCGGCGCAAAAGATTCCCAGAGGGCCGGCAAAGGCCTCGCCGGCGCCGCCGCGCGCTTGCCGTGCGGCCCCGGCCGGGGCTATTGTCCGGCCCCCGCGGAAAACCCCACTGACGCTGTCGGCCGCCCGCCGCGGGGCGGCCAGGAGGAAGCCATGGCCGGGCCGCTGTATTCCGGATCGCTCACCGCCCTGATGACCCCGTTCCGCGACGGCGCGGTCGACGACAAGGCCTTCCAGGACTTCGTCAAGTGGCAGATCGACGAGGGCACCGACGCCCTGGTGCCGGTCGGCACGACCGGCGAGTCGCCGACCCTGACCCACGGCGAGCACAAGCGGGTCGTCGAGCTCTGCATCGAGGCCGCCGAGGGACGCGTGCCGATCATGGCCGGCACCGGCTCGAACTCGACCGCCGAGGCGATCGACTTCACCCAGCATGCCCAGCAGGCCGGCGCCGACGCCGCGCTGGTCGTCTGCCCCTACTACAACAAGCCGAACCAGGAAGGGCTCTACCGGCACTTCAAGGCGATCCACGACGCCAGCGACCTGCCGATCGTGATCTACAACATCCCCGGCCGCTCGATCGTCGACATGTCGGTCGAGACCATGGCCAGGCTCGCCGAGCTGCCGCGCATCGTCGGGGTCAAGGACGCGACCGCTGACCTGGTCCGCCCCTATCGCACGCGCGCGGCCTGCGGCGCCGACTTCTGCCAGCTGTCGGGCGAGGACGCGACCATCGTGCCGTTCCTGGCCCAGGGCGGGCACGGCTGCATCTCGGTGACCGCCAACGTCGCGCCGAAGCTTTGCGGCGACCTGCACGACGCCTGGAAGGCCGGCGACCTCGACACGGTTCACCGCATCAACGACCGCCTGATGCCGCTGCACATCGCGCTGTTCCTGGAGCCGAGCCCGCAGGCCACGAAGTATGCGCTGTCGCTGCTCGGCCGCTGCGCCAACGAGCTGCGCCTGCCGCTGGTGCCGCTGGCCGAGCCGACCGAGGCCAAGGTCCGCGACGCCCTGGTCCACGCCGGGCTGCTGAACTAGGCGGGGACGAGCAGGACACGCCATGCCGCCGCGCAAGCTGGTCGCCCAGAACCGCAAGGCGACCCACGAGTACTTCATCGAGGAGCACGTCGAGGCCGGCCTGCAGCTGATGGGCTCGGAGGTCAAGTCGCTGCGCGCCGGCAAGGCCTCGATCGCCGAGGCCTACGCCGGCCCCTACGACGGCGAGATCTGGCTGACCAACGCCCACATCGCCGAGTACGCCCCGGCCAACCGCTTCGGCCACGACCCCAAGCGGCCGCGCAAGCTGCTGCTGCACAAGCGCGAGCGCGACCGCCTGCTCGGCCAGGTCCGCAAGGACGGCTACACGCTGGTGCCGCTGTCGATCTACTTCAACGACCGCGGCCTGGCCAAGCTCGACCTCGGCCTCGCCAAGGGCAAGAAGAAGGCCGACAAGCGCGAGTCCGTGAAGCAGCGCGACTGGCAGCGCCAGAAGGCGCGGGTCATGCGCGAGAAGGGCTGAGACGTCAGAAGGGCTGGCGCAGCCGCGGCAGCAGCGCCTCGAAGACGCTCTCGAACATCGCCGGGGTCAGCCGGCCGGTGTTCGTGTTGTAGCGCGAGCAGTGGTAGCTGTCGGCGAGCAGCAGGCCGCTCGGCAGCACCTCCAGCGCGCCGTGGCCGAAGCGGCAGTGCGACTTCTTCAGGCCGAGCGCGGCCAGGACGTTGCCGTGGGCGACCGAGCCGAGCGCCAGCAGGGCGCGCAAGTTCGGCATGGCGGCGATCTCCTCGGCCAGGAAGGGGCGGCAGGTGCGCTCCTCCTCCGGCGTCGGCTTGTTCTGCGGCGGCACGCAGCGCACGGCGTTGGTGATGCGCGCGCCGGTCAGCCGCAGGCCGTCGGCCGGGTCGGCGCCGTAGCGGCCCTCGGCCAGGCCGAACTTCAGCAGGGTCGGGTAGAGCAGGTCGCCGGCGTAGTCGCCGGTGAAGGGCCGCGCCGTGCGGTTGGCGCCCTTGAGGCCGGGGGCGAGGCCGACGATCAGCAGCGGCGCCTCGAGCGCGCCGAAGGAAGGCACCGGCGCGTTGTGGAAGCCGGGCTGCGCCTGGCGGTTGGCGGCGCGGAAGGCGGCGAGGCGCGGACAGCGCGGGCAGTCGGCCGGCGGCTGCCCGGGCTCGGCCGTCCGCGCCGGCGATCCGGCCGGCGGCACCTCAGCTCTCCTCGTCGGCGTACTCTTCCTCGTAGTCCTGCTGGGGCGGCGCCTGGCGCTGCTGGTTGCGCGGGTGGTCGGGCGGCAGGCGGCGCTGGATGCGCTCCTGCAGCTCGACCAGGTCGATGAAGTTGTCGGCCTGGCGGCGCAGCTCGTCGGCGATCAGCGGCGGCTGGGCCTTGACCGAGGAGACCACGGTGACGCGCACGCCCTTCTCCTGGACCGCCTCGACCAGGCGGCGGAAGTCGCCGTCGCCGCTGAACAGCACGGCGTGGTCCAGGCGGTCGGCGAGCTGCAGCATGTCGACCGCCAGCTCGATGTCCATGTCGCCCTTGATGCGGCGCCGGCCCTGGCTGTCGGAGAACTCCTTGGCCGGCTTGGTGACCATCGAGTAGCCGTTGTAGTCCAGCCAGTCGATCAGCGGCCGGATCGGCGAATACTCCTGATCCTCCAGCAGCGCCGTGTAGTAGAAGGCGCGCACCAGCCGGCACTCCTTGGCGAAGAGGTCGTAGAGCCGGCGGTAGTCGATATCGAAGCCCAGGGTGCGCGAGGTCGCGTAGAGATTGGCACCGTCGATGAAGAGCGCGATGCGCTCTTCGGGATAGAAATTCATGGATCTGCCTTTCTTGTCGCGCCGCAAAGACCCGGCTGAAGCCGGAGCGCACAAGGGGGTGGGAAGAAACAGGGCGAAATGCGCCGTGGCCGCGAACGCCTGATAACTGGCACCCTGGGCCGGATTCTGCAAGGCGTGGCGCTGGATTCAGGGTCGGTCCCGGGGGCGTCGCGGGAGGAAGAGATGTCGGGCATCTACGTCGCGCTGGGCGCGAACCTGCCGCACCCGACGCTGGGGGCGCCCCGGCGGGTGCTGGAGGCGGCACTCGGCGCGCTCGAGGAGCAGGGCATCGCGGTCCGGCGCCGCAGCCGCTGGTACCGCTCGGCGCCGGTGCCGGCCTCGGACCAGCCCTGGTACGTCAACGGCGTCGCCGAGGTCGAGAGCACGCTCGCGCCGGCGGCACTGCTGCAGCGCCTGCACGCGATCGAGGCCGCTTTCGGGCGCGAGCGCGGGCTGCCCAACGCCGCGCGCATCCTCGATCTCGACCTGCTCGACCATCGCGGCGCGGTCTCGCGGCCGGGCGAGAGCCCGGTGCTGCCGCACCCGCGCCTGCACCTGCGCGGCTTCGTGCTGCTGCCGCTTCGCGACCTCGAGCCCGACTGGCGCCACCCCGTCGACGGCCGACCGCTCGCCGAGCTGATCGCCGGCCTGCCGGCCGACCAGCAGACCGAGCCGCTGGAGTAGGGACGGGCTGCCAGGGGACCTGCGCCCCTTGATTGCGGGCGCGCGAGCCCTTATAAACCCGTCAGCCGGCCGTTCTCGCGCCGGCTTTCAGCGTTTTCCCAGCAGCAGGTGAGACATGGCCCGCGTTACCGTCGAAGACTGCGTCCTCAAGGTTCCGAACCGCTTCGACCTGGTGATGAGCGCCGCCCAGCGGGCGCGCGAGATTTCCGCCGGTGCCCAGCTGACCCTGGACCGCGACCGCGACAAGAACCCCGTCGTCGCCCTGCGCGAGATCGCCGAGGCGACGGTGTCGGTCGAGAACCTGCAGGCTTCGCTGGTCTCCGGGCTGCAGAAGCAGGTCGAGGTCGACGAGCCGGAGGAGGAGGAGCTGACCGAGCTCGACCTCTCGGCCGAGCTGACCATGCCGGGCAGCGAGCCGAAGCGCAGCGAGTCCGACGAGGGCGACGAGGAGGCCTGACCTCCCGAGCGCCGCCGGCGCCTGCCGGGGGCGGTTCCCGCAGACTGCGAATTCTTCGCACGCCGCCGTGGCGAACGGCGGCGTGCGTGCCTATACTGACTCTTTCCCGAAGCGCCATGAGGAAAGGGTCGATCCTTGGCGGCCGTGATGCGTCAGTACGAGCTTGTCGAACGGGTTCGTGCCTATGACCCGGGGGCGGACGAGGATCGCCTGAACCGGGCGTACGTCTATGCCCTCAAGGCGCACGGCAGCCAGACCCGCGACAACGGCGATCCCTACTTCTCGCATCCCGTCGAGGTCGCCGGCATCCTGACCGAGCTGAAGCTCGACAGCGCCTCGATCTGCACCGCCCTGCTGCACGACGTGGTCGAGGACACCGAGGGCACGCTGGCCGAGATCGAGCGGCTGTTCGGCGGCGAGATCGCCCGCCTGGTCGACGGCGTCACCAAGCTCAACCGCATCGAGCTGCAGTCGGAGCACACCAAGGCGGCGGAGAACTTCCGCAAGCTGGTGCTCGCGATGTCCGAGGACATCCGCGTGCTGCTGGTCAAGCTGGCCGACCGGCTGCACAACATGCGCACGCTGCACTTCATCAAGTCCGACGAGCGGCGCCGGCGCATCGCGCGCGAGACCATGGACATCTACGCGCCGCTGGCCGAGCGCATCGGCCTGCAGCGCTTCAAGGACGAGCTCGACGACCTGGCCTTCGCCGAGCTCAATCCCGAGGCGCGGGACTCGATCCGCCAGCGCATGGAGTTCCTGCAGGAGCGCGGCGGCTACCTGACCGAGCGGATCATCGACCGCCTGAACCGCGACCTCTCGAGCGAGGGCATGGAGGCCTGGGTCTCGGGCCGCATCAAGACGCCCTACTCGGTGTGGCGCAAGATGCAGAAGCGCAACGTCGGCTTCGAGCAGCTCGCCGACATCATGGCCTTCCGCGTCGTCGTCAAGGACATCGGCGACTGCTATCGCGCGCTCGGCGCCCTGCACGGGCGCTACCCGACGGTGCCGGGGCGCTTCAAGGACTATCTCTCGACGCCCAAGCCGAACGGCTATCGCTCGCTGCACACCGGGCTGATCGGCCCCGAGCAGCAGCGCATCGAGGTGCAGATCCGTACGACCGAGATGCACGAGTACGCCGAGTACGGCGTCGCGGCGCACTGGAAGTACAAGCAGGGCGCCGCGGCCGGCGAAGCCGGGGCGCCGGGCGCGACCGAGGGCGCCTACCAGGTCGAGGGGCGCAAGTTCCGCTGGATCCGCGAGCTGCTCGACATCCTGGAGCACGCCTCCAACCCGGAGGAGTTCCTCGAGCACACCAAGCTCGAGATGTACCAGGACCAGGTCTTCTGCTTCACGCCCAAGGGCGACCTGATCGCCCTGCCGCGCGGCGCCACGCCGGTCGACTTCGCCTACGCCGTGCACTCCGAGGTCGGGCACACCTGCGTCGGCGCCCGGGTCAACGGCCGCATGATGCCGCTGCGCACCGCCCTGCAGAACGGCGATCAGGTCGAGATCGTCACCTCCAAGGCCCAGCAGCCCTCGGCCGACTGGGAGAACTTCGTCGCCACCGGCAAGGCCAAGGCGGCGATCCGGCGCTGGGTCCGCCAGGAGCAGCGCGACCAGTTCGCGACGCTCGGCCGCGAGATGCTGGAGCGGCAATTCCGCTCGGACGGCTACGAGCTGACCGAGAAGGGCCTGACCGGCATCCTCAAGAAGCTCAAGCAGGACACGGTCGCCGACCTCTACGTCGCCGTCGGCCAGGGCAACCTGACCGCCCGCGAGGTCCTGGTCTCGGTGTTCCCGGCCGCGCGCGAGGCAAAGCCCAGCAAGATCGTGCCGCTGGCCCGCGCGCGGCGCAGCAAGCGCAAGGACGGCGCGCTGCCGCTCAAGGGCCTGATCCCCGGCATGGCGGTGCACTTCGCGGCCTGCTGCCATCCGCTGCCCGGCGACCGCGTCGTCGGCATCGTGACCACCGGCAAGGGCGTGACGGTGCACACCATCGACTGCGACACGCTGGCGCAGTTCCAGGACCAGCCGGAGCGCTGGGTCGACCTCTCCTGGTCGTCGGAGGCCGGCGAGGAGCCCTTCACCGGCCGCCTGCAGGTCGTCGTCTCCAACGAGCCGGGCAGCCTGGGCTCGCTGACCACGGTGATCGGCCGCCACGAGGCCAACATCTCGAACCTCAAGATCACCAACCGCTCGCTCGACTTCTTCGAGATGCTGATCGACCTCGAGGTCGAGGACCTGAAGCACCTGACCCACGTGATCGCGGCGCTCCGGGCGACGCCGGCGATCTCCTCGGTCGAGCGCGCGCGCAGCTGAGGGCGCGCGGACCGGGCACGACCGCACTGCACCCCGCCGCACTGCACCCCGCCGCACTGCACAACGGCGCCTTGCGAGCCCTCCGGTCAGGTCACATTATGCGCGGGCGATGCTGTTCCGACGCGCCAGCCCCCTGCCTCTGCACCAGCGCATCCGCGGCGTCCTCTGGCCGCGTGCCGGTCTCAAGCGCACCGCCCGCTACGCGGTGCACCGCCTGGCCCGGCTGCCGGGCACGCCGCACCGCATCGCCGCCGGCTTCGCCTCCGGGGCGGCGATCTCCTTCACCCCGCTGGTCGGCTTCCATTTCCTCGGCGGCGCGCTGCTGGCGCTGGCGCTGCGCGGCAACCTGCTGGCCTCGGCGATCGGCACGGCGGTCGGCAACCCCTGGACCTTCCCTTTCATCTGGGCTTGGATCTTCGGCCTCGGCCGCTGGATCCTGGGGCACACCGGCGGCGTCAAGGAGCTGCCCAGCGGCCTGTCGATCACGCACATCTTCGACAACTTCTGGGGTATCTTCCTGCCGATGCTGGCCGGCGGGCTGCCGACGGCGCTGCTCGCCTGGTTCCTCTTCTACTTCCCGGTGCGTCGGCTGGTCACCGGCTACCAGGCGGCGCGTCAGCGGCGCCTGAGCCGGCGCGGCCGCCGGCCGCGACGGGCCGGGCGCCGGCTCAGGCGGCAGGAGGCGAAAGGGCAGGACGCGGGCCAGAGCGCGGGCCAGGGCGCTCCGGCGTCGGTGGAGGGCAAGACATGAGAGCGACTGACGGCGAGGGGGCCGGGCGATGACGGGCGGGCGGCAATGACCCAGGCGGGGACGAGGCCGAGTGGCTACAGGGCGGGCTACGGGCCGGGTTACGGACCGGCGGCGCGCCGGCTGCGGCTCGGCGTCAACATCGACCACGTCGCGACGATCCGCAACGCGCGCGGCGGCGGCCATCCCGACCCGGTGCGCGCCGCGCGTCTGGCCGCCGCGGCCGGCGCCGACGGCATCACCGCGCACCTGCGCGAGGACCGCCGCCACATGACCGACCGCGACATCGAGCGCCTGGTCGCCGAGATCGAGCTGCCGCTCAACCTGGAGATGGCCGCCACCGAGGAGATGCTGGCGATCGCCCTGCGGCACCGGCCGCACGCCGCCTGCATCGTGCCCGAGAAGCGCAGCGAGGTGACCACCGAGGGCGGCCTCGACGCCCACGGCGGCCGCGAGCTGCTCGAGCCCTACGTCAGCCGGCTCGGCGAGGCCGGCATCCGCGTCTCGCTGTTCGTCGATCCCGAGCCGCACCAGCTCGAGGCGGCCGTGGCGCTCCGCGCGCCGGTCGTCGAGCTGCACACCGGCGCCTACTGCGAGGCCTGGCTGGAGAACCCCGAGGGCGCCGCGGTCGAGGACGAGCTGCGCCGCCTGCGCGAAGCGGCGGCGGCGGCCGAGTCGCTGGGCCTGGAGTGCCACGCCGGCCATGGCCTGACTTTCGACAGCGTGCCGCCGGTCGCCCAGCTGCCCAACGTGGTCGAGCTCAACATCGGCCACTTCCTGATCGGCGAGGCGATCTTCGGCGGGCTCGACAGCACCATCCGGCGGATGCGCGCGGTCATGGACAAGGCGCGCGCCGAAGCGGGCGGCGCACTGGGCGCCTGAGGCCGGGCCGGTCAGCGTCGCGGAGGATGTCCGGCCACGCGACCCGGAATCGCGCCGGCGGGCGGTCGTGGGCCATCTCGGCGGTTCCTTCGCGCGCCCAATGACGCTATATCCGCGGCGCGGGTGGCACCGGCCGCGCCCGGCCCGGGGCCGTTGCCGGCGTCCGCCGCCCCCGGGGCCCCGGCTCGGCGGCCAGTCCCCCGAAGGTTCGCGATCGTCCCCCGGGTCCGGTGGGCAGTGGAAAAGAGGCGATGACGGAAGAAAAAAGCGGCGGGTCGTTCCTCGAAACCGTCAAGACGGTGATCTACGCCGTCCTGATCGCGGTGGTGCTGCGGACCTTCGCCTACGAGCCCTTCACGATCCCGTCCGGCTCGATGCTGCCGACGCTGCAGATCGGCGACTACCTCTTCGTCTCGAAGTTCTCCTACGGCTACAGCCACTTCTCCCTGCCGTTCGGCTGGCCGCCGTTCCGCGGCCGGGTGCTGGCCGACGAGCAGCCGGTCGAGCGCGGCGACGTCGCCGTCGTCGTGCTGCCGCGCGACGGCAAGACCGACTACATCAAGCGCATCATCGGGCTGCCCGGCGACACCATCCAGGTCCGCGAGGGCCGGCTCTACATCAACGGCGAGCAGGTCGAGCGCGAGCTGGTCGAGGACGACCTGCGCACCGACGCCTCGGGCTTCCCGCAGACCGTCACCGCCTACCGCGAGACCCTGCCGAACGGCGTGTCGCACATGATCTGGGAGCGCGACGACCGCTCCAGTCTCGACAACACGCCGGTCTTCACCGTGCCCGAGGACCACTACTTCGCGATGGGCGACAACCGGGACAACAGCCAGGACAGCCGCACCTCGCGGGTCGGCTTCGTGCCGCGCGAGAACCTGATCGGCCGCGCCGAGTTCCTGTTCTTCTCCGTCGACGGCAGCGCGCGCCTCTGGGAGGTCTGGAAGTGGCCGTCGGCGATCCGCTGGGACCGCCTGTTCCATGGGATCGGCTGAGGCCTCGCGCGCCCCGGGCGAACTGCCGGCCGGCCTGGCCGCGCTGGCCGAGCGCCTGGGCCACGGCTTCGCCGACCCCGGGCTGCTGATCGAGGCCCTGACCCATTCCAGCCGCGGCGGCCGGCGCTCCTACGAGCGCCTGGAGTTCCTCGGCGACCGCGTGGTCGGCCTGCTGGTCGCCGAGCGCCTGCTGCTGCACTTCCCCGAGGAGGCCGAGGGCGCGCTGGCCAAGCGCCACGCCGTGCTGGTGCGCGGCGAGACCCTGGCCAGCATCGCCCGCGAGCTCGGCCTCGGCCCGCTGATCAAGGTCTCGCCCGGCGAGGCCGAGAGCGGTGGCCAGAAGAACCCGGCGATCCTGGCCGACGTCTGCGAGGCGACGCTGGGCGCGCTCTACCTGGACGGCGGGCTGGAGCCCGTGCGCCGTGTGCTGCTGCCGCTGATCGACCCGCTGATCGCCGCGGCGACCGAGCCGCCGCAGGACAACAAGACGCGCCTGCAGGAATGGGCCCAGGGCCGCGGCCTGCCGCTGCCGCGCTACCGCGGCATCGGACGCTCCGGACCCGACCACGAGCCGCTCTTCACGGTCGAGGTCGAGGTCGAGGGCCTGGCGCCGGCGCGCGGCGAGGGCCGCTCCAAGCGGATCGCCGAGCAGGAGGCCGCCGGCCACCTGCTCGCCGAGGTCGCGGAGGCGGAGACTTGAGCGGCGAGGGGGACGGCCCTGCCGCCGGCACGCGCTGCGCCGTGGTCGCGCTGGTCGGCGCGCCCAACGCCGGCAAGTCGACCCTGTTGAACCGCGCCGTCGGCGCCAAGGTCTCGATCGTCACCCACAAGGTCCAGACGACCCGGGCGCGGGTGCGCGGCATCGCGCTCGCCGGCGACAGCCAGCTGGTCTTCGTCGACACGCCGGGCATCTTCTCTGGCGCCAAGCGGCGCCTCGAGCGGGCCATGGTCCAGGCGGCCTGGCGCGGCGTCGAGGACGCCGATCTGGTCGTGCTGCTCCACGACGTCCAGCGCGACAAGCTGGACGACGAGACCCGCGCGCTGCTCGCCGGGCTCGCCGAGCGCCGGGTGCGCGTCGTCCTCGCACTCAACAAGATCGACACGATCCGCCGCGAGAAGCTGCTTGGCCTCGCCGCCGAGTTCGAGCAGGCCTTCGGCTTCGAGCGGATCTTCATGATCTCGGCCGAGAAGGGCGACGGCGTCGACGACCTGATCGCCTGGCTGGCGACGCAGGCCCCGGAAGGCCCCTGGCTTTACCCCGAGGACCAGCTGTCCGACTGGCCGCAGCGGCTGCTCGCCGCCGAGGTCGTGCGCGAGAAGCTGTTCCTGGCGCTGCACCAGGAGCTGCCCTACGCGCTGACCGTCGAGACCGACAGCTGGGAGGCCTTCAAGGACGGCTCGGTCAAGATCCAGATGACCATCTACGTGCAGCGCGAGCCGCAGAAGCGCATCGCCGTCGGCCAGGGCGGCGCGACCATCCGGCGGGTGCGCGAGCAGGCCCAGAAGGAGCTCGAGGCGATGCTCGAGACCCGCGTGCACCTCTTCCTCTTCGTCAAGGTGCGCGAGCGCTGGCTCGACGACCCGGCGCGCTACCGCGACTGGGGCCTCGAGTTCGAGGGCTGAGCGGGCGTCTTGGCGGCCCCCCGGTTTTCGTCGCGCCTTCGCCGCTCTAGCTTCAAGCGGGCAGGCAGCAGCGCCTGGCGGAGGGGGAATTCATGATCAAGGTTCTCGCGGGGGTCTGGGCGCTGCTGCTCGGCATCGTCCTGATCATGCTGGGCAACGGCATGCACTTCACCCTGATCGGCCTGCGCGGCGGCATCGAGGGCTTCTCGGCCGCCGAGCTGGCGATCGTGACCTCGGGCTACTTCATGGGCTTCCTGTCGGGCGCGCGCCTGACCCCCGGCCTGATCCGGCGGGTCGGGCACGTGCGCGTCTTCGCGGCGCTGGGCAGCTTCATGTCGGCCGGCCTGATCGCCTTTCCGCTGGTCACCGAGCCCTGGGCCTGGACGCCGCTGCGCCTGCTCGTCGGCTTCTGCATGTCGGGCGTCTACGTCACCGCGGAGAGCTGGCTGAACGACTCGGCGACCAACGAGACGCGCGGCAAGGTCCTGTCGGCCTACATGATCGCGCAGACCCTCGGCATCATCGGCGCCCAGGGGCTGCTGACCCTGGGCGACGCGGCCACCGCCGTGCTGTTCATCGGCGCCTCGATCCTGGTCTCGATGTCCTTCGGTCCGATCCTGCTGTCGGTCAGCCCGGCGCCGGTCGCCGAGGTCGCGCGACCGATGCCGCTGCGCAGGCTGTTCGCGGGCTCGCCGCTCGGCACCGTCGGCATCTTCCTGCTCGGCGGCGTCTACGCGACGCAGTCGGGCATGGGCGCGGTCTTCGGCACGCAGGTCGGGATGACGGCGGACCAGGTCGCGCTGTTCGTGGCGATGCTGTTCGCCGGAGCGCTGGTGCTGCAGTACCCGGTCGGCTGGCTGTCGGACCGGGTCGACCGGCGCAAGCTGATCTTCTCGGCCGCCCTGTTCGGCGCCGCGGCCTGTGTGTTGGGCTGGCTGGACGTCGGCGGTATCTGGCCGCTGATGGGCGCCGCCTTCCTGGCCGGCGGGGTGACGACGCCGCTCTACGCCCTGTTCCTGGCCTACACCAACGACTATCTCTCGACCGAGGACATGCCGGCGGCCTCCGGCGGCCTGGTCTTCACCTTCGGGCTGGGCGCCATCCTGGGCCCGCTGGCCACCGGCTGGGCGATGCAGGGCATCGGCCCCTTCGCCTTCTGGCTGGTGCTCGGCGCGACCTTTGGCGCCATCGCGCTCTACGCGCTCTACCGCATGACCCAGCGTGCGGCCGTGCCGGTCGAGCAGACCGAGAGCTACCTCGGCGTGCTGCCCACCGCCTCGCCGGTCGCGGTCGAGGCTGCGGGCGCCTGGGCCGCCGAGCAGGGCGAGACGGAACGCGAGGGCGAGGAGCCTTCCAGTCCGACGACGAACGCAGGAGACAAGCCATGACCGGCCGCACCGACGGCACCAGCCGCCGCATCGTCGCGCAGCACCCGGCGCTGCGCGACGACATCGCCGACCTGGTGACCCGCCGGCCGCTGCCCGGGCCGGGGCTGGACCAGCTCGACCCCTTCCTGTTCCTCAACCACCACGGCCCGCAGGTCTACCCGCCGGGCAACGGCGGCCTGCCGTTCGGGCCGCATCCGCACCGCGGCTTCGAGACCGTGACCTTCATCCTGGAGGGCGCGCTCTCGCACCTCGATTCCGGCGGGCCCGGGGGCACGACCCACGAGAGCGTCATCGAGGCCGGCGGCGTGCAGTGGATGACCGCCGGGCGCGGCCTGGTCCACGCCGAGCTCTCGCCCGACAGCTTCAAGCGGGACGGCGGCCCGCTGGAGATCCTGCAGCTCTGGATCAACCTGCCGGCCCGCCTGAAGATGACCGAGCCGGCCTACCGGGGCCTGCAGCAGGGCGACATCCCGGCGCTGTCGCTCGACGAGGACCGCGTGACGCTCAACCTGATCGCCGGCCGGCACGGCGAGCGCGAGGGCCCGGTGCGCTCGCTGACCGGCGTCTGGATGGCGACGCTGGCGATCCGCCCGGGCGGCCGCCTGGCGCTGCCGGTCGCTCCGGGGCGCCGCGTCTTCCTCTATCCGGTGCGCGGCGCGCTCGCGGTCGGCGGGGAGCCCGCGAAGCCGCGCCACCTGATCGAGCTCGACGACACGGGCGACCGCCTGGACCTCGCCGTCCCCGAGGAGGCCGGGGAGGAGGCGCTGGTCCTGCTCGGCCACGCCGCGCCGCTCGACGAGCCGGTCGTGGCGCACGGGCCCTTCGTGATGAACAGCCGCGAGGAGATCCACCAGGCGATCCGCGACTACCAGGCCGGCCGGCTCGGCGGGCTGCCCGGCTGAGCATTCCGACTCCGCGCGAAAGGCACTAGCCTTCCCGCCATGCTGACCTGGACCGACGACGCCTTCGTGCTCAGCGCCCGGCCGCACGGCGAGAGCTCGGCCGTGGTGCAGCTGCTGACACGCGACCAGGGGCGGCACGCCGGGCTGGTCAAGGGCGGGCAAGGGCGCCGGCAGCGGCCGGTGCTGCAGCCCGGCAACCGCGTCGCCGCGAGCTGGAGCGCGCGCCTCGCCGACCATCTCGGCAATCTGACGCTGGAGCTGGAGGCGGCGCACGCCGCGCAGTGGCTCGACGATCCGGCGCGGCTCTCGGCGCTGGCCTCGGCGGCCGCGGTCTCGGAGGGGGCCTTGCCCGAGCGCGAGCCGCACCCGGCCTGCTTCGAGGCCTTCGAGGCGCTGGTCGCGGCGCTCGGGAGCGAGCACTGGGCCGAGGTCTACGTGCAGTGGGAGCTGCTGCTGCTGCGCGAGCTCGGCTTCGGCCTGGATCTCACGCGCTGCGCCGTGACCGGCCAGAAAGACCGCCTGGCCTACGTCAGCCCGCGCAGCGGCCGCGCCGTCTCGCTGGCCGCCGCCGAGCCCTACCGCGAGCGCCTGCTGGCGCTGCCCGGCTTCCTGCTCGGCGAGGGCGCCGGCGGGCCCGAGGAGGTTGCCCAGGGCCTGCGCCTGACCGGCCACTTCCTGGAGCGCCACCTGTTCCACCCGCGAGACCGGGCGCTGCCCGCCGCGCGCCTGCGGCTGACCCAGCGCTTCGTGCCCGGCGCCGCGCCGGGGGGGCCGGCCGACCCCGAGGCGCCCGCCCCTTGACGCTCGCCCCCGGCGGCGCGACAAGCCGGCCATGAGCGGAGAAAAAGAAGTCGCGCCGCGCCGGATCGTCGTGATCGGGGCCGGCATCGTCGGCGTCTGCTGCGCCGCCTGGCTGCAGCGCGACGGCCATGCCGTGACGCTGCTTGACCGCCAGGGGCCGGGCGAGGGCGCCTCCTTCGGCAACGCCGCGGTCTACGCCAGCGAGTCGGTGCTGCCGGTCGCCATGCCGGGCATCCTGCGGCGCGTGCCGGGCATGCTGTCGGACCCGCTCGGGCCGCTGGCGATCCGCTGGGGCTACCTGCCGCGCCTGGCGCCCTGGCTGCTGCGCTTCGTCGCGGCCAGCCGCCCGGACCGGGTCGAGGCGATCGCCCGCGCGCTGGCCGCCCTGCAGGACGGCGGCCAGGACGACTACGCGCCGCTGCTCGCCGAGGCCGGCCTGACCGACACGGTGGTGCGGCGCGGCTGGGCGGCGGTCCATCTCGACGCCGAGAGGCTGGACTCCGCGCGCTCGGTGGTCGCCCTGCAGCGCCACCACGGCGTCTCCGTCGAGGAGCTGGGGCCCGAGGAGCTGCGCCAGATGGAGCCGGCGCTGAGCCGCGACCTCAAGGGCGGCTTCTACTATCCGCAGGTCGCGCACAGCTTGGACAGCTACGGCACGGTGACCGGCCTCGCCGAGCACGTCCGCAGCCGGGGCGGCACGGTCGTCCGGGGCGAGGCCCGGCGCATCGTCGTGCGCGACGGCCGGGTCGCGGCCGTCGCGACCGACGACGGCGAGATCGCCTGCGAGGCCGTCGTGGTCGCCGCCGGCGCCTGGTCGAAGCGGCTCGCCGGCGAGGTCGGCCGCCGGGTGCCGCTCGACACCGAGCGCGGCTACCACCTGACGATCCCCGAACCCGGGGTGGCGCTCAGCCGGCCGCTCTACTCGACCGAGTTCGGCATGGCCTGCACGCCGATGACCGCCGGCCTGCGGCTGGCCGGCACGGTCGAGCTCGGCGGACTGGCCGCGGCGCCGAACTGGAAGCGCGCGGAGGTCCTGGCCGAGCGCGGCCGCAAGCTGTTCCCCGAGCTGACGACCGAGGGCGCCAGCCGCTGGATGGGCTTCCGCCCCTCGCTGCCGGATTCGCTGCCGGTGATCGGGCCGGGCCGGGTGCCGGGCAGCTTCCTCGCCTTCGGCCACGGCCACCTGGGCCTGACCCTGGGTGCGCGCACCGGCCGCCTGATCGCCGACCTGGTCGCCGGCCGCCCGCCGGTCGTCGACCCCGCGCCCTACCGCGCCGAGCGCTTCTGACTCGTCCTCATCGCGTCACGTCCCGCGAAGGCGATGGCTCTGCGAAAGCTGGTGCGCCTCCGGGCGATGTGATCACGCCCGGCAGACTGCAATCCAACTGCAGCCAAGGGGGGCGGCCACCCGGTCGCAACGTGCTTGCTTCCCGGCTAGTCTTTCAATCGCTGAAGCGCCAGCGAGACCAGACACGGTCTTTGTTTGATCTTCGCCTTGGTCGGAAGGGAGCCGAGCATGTCCGGGCAACCGTACCGTCGCTTCTGGTTCCGCTTTGGACCGATGAGCGAGCCGACACCGCTAAACCTCGGCTGCGGCGTCACCGCCGTGGACTATCAGGATGCTCTCGCTATCACGAACGGCACGGTCTTCGCAGGAACCGCGCTGCCTGACATCGTCGAATGCATGGAGGACGTCGACGTGGTGGCGCTGGACCCAGGCAAGGTGCGGTCAAACATGGGCGTCGTCGTCTGGCGGGGCGTCTGGGTTACGCTGGGCCATGAGCCGACGCGATGATCGTCAGGTGTCTCTGCAACGACCTGTCGGCGCTCGCATCGCAACAGCAGGCACGGCGGCTGCGGGAGAGCAGCCACCTCGATCATCCCCTCTACGAGCTGAAAGTTGGGGCCCTCTATGCCGTACAGGCCATGGAGCAGTGGCACGACGGATGGCGGCTCTACCTTCACACGGACGAGCAGGACCGCTTCCCGCGTCCCTACCCCCTCGAGCTGTTCGAGATCGTCGACGACACACTGAGCGCCGGTTGGCGTATCAACCTGGCTCCGGGTGCGGGAGAGGAGCCGCGCCTCGTTTGCGCCTTTCCGGAGTGGTCTCGCGACCCCGGCTTCTACAAGCGCCTCATCGACGACGACGAAGCCTGCGTCGCCCTCTATCGGCGGTACCGGCTAAGCGATTGCGGTCTGAACGAGCTCGACCGCGACCAGCGCCTTCTCGAGGCGATCCAGGATGTGCTCCTGCGCGAGTGGGATCCGATCGGCGTCAAGGACGTGCCGGAAGCCGCGGACGAGTACGTCACCTACGGGTACCAGATCTGGCGGATGCTGCTCGGCGGGCGGCCGCTGCAGGAGCTGACCGACTACCTCTGGTGGGCTGAGACCGAGCACATGGCCCTCGGCGTCGGGTCCCGCGAGGCAACGCACGCCCTGGCCGAGCGGCTGGCCCGCCTGCCACAGGAAGTGGATAGGGAATTGGCGAAGGGGTCTTTAGGTCCGCCGACGAGCCGCGCGCAGCTCCATCATCTCCGCGACGGCGAGGATTAATCGATATCCGAGGCGCCTCGCCGACTTTTCCACACGTTGTAGCCGCGCCCTGTCCCCGCTACCATATCTGGGCTGTTCCGGAGGTCCTTTCCGCATGAGTCCCAACGTTCCCGCCGAGACGGGCGAGGTTCGCGACGTGCGCCTGATCGAGGCGCTCAGCGAGCGCTATCTCGCCTACGCGCTCTCGACCATCATGAGCCGCTCGCTGCCCGACGTGCGCGACGGCCTGAAGCCGGTGCACCGGCGCCTGCTGTTCGCCATGCGCCAGCTGCGCCTGGATCCCGACGGCGGCTTCAAGAAGTCGGCGCGCGTCGTCGGCGACGTCATCGGCAAGTTCCACCCGCACGGCGACCAGTCGATCTACGACGCGCTGGTGCGCCTCGCCCAGGACTTCTCGCTGCGCTACCCGCTGATCGACGGCCAGGGCAACTTCGGCAACGTCGACGGCGACAACGCCGCGGCCATGCGCTACACCGAGGCGCGGCTGACCGCCGTGGCGGCGCGCCTGCTCGAGGGCATCGACGAGGACGCGGTCGACTTCCGGCCGACCTACGACGGCGAGGCCGAGGAGCCGGTGGTGCTGCCCTCGGCCTTCCCGAACCTGCTGGCCAACGGCGCCCAGGGCATCGCGGTCGGCATGGCGACGGCGATCCCGCCGCACAACGTCGCCGAGCTGGCCGACGCCCTGGTGCACCTGCTGAAGCACCCCAACGCGACGGTCGAGAAGCTGGTCGAGCTGGTGCCCGGCCCGGACTTCCCGACCGGCGGCATCCTGGTCGAGAGCCGCGAGAACATCCTTGAGGCCTACCGCACCGGCAAGGGCGCCTTCCGCCTCCGGGCGCGCTGGGAGGTCGAGCAGATCAAGGGCGGCAGCTACCGCATCGTGGTCACCGAGGTGCCCTTCCAGGTCGCCAAGGCGCGGCTGATCGAGAAGATCGCCGAGCTGCTGAACGCCCGCAAGCTGGCCCTGCTCGGCGACATCCGCGACGAGTCGGCGGCCGACATCCGCCTGGTGCTGGAGCCGAAGAGCCGCAACGTCGAGGCGGCGGTCCTGATGGAATCGCTGTTCCGCCAGACCGACCTCGAGGTGCGCATTCCGCTCAACCTCAACGTCCTGGACGCCACGAATACGCCCGGCGTGCTCGACCTGCGCCAGGCGCTGCTCGCCTTCCTGGAGCACCGCCACGAGGTGCTGGTGCGGCGCACGAAGCATCGCCTGGGCAAGATCGCGCACCGCCTGGAGGTGCTCGGCGGCTATCTCATCGCCTTCCTCAACCTCGACGAGGTGATCCGCATCATCCGCGAGGAGGACGAGCCCAAGGCCGAGCTGATCCGCACCTTCGAGCTGACCGACGTGCAGGCCGAGGCGATCCTCAACATGCGTCTGCGCTCCCTGCGCAAGCTCGAGGAGATGGAGCTCCGGCGCGAGCACGAGGCGCTGAGCGCCGAGCAGGCCGACCTGGAGGACCTGCTGGGCGACCAGGACCGGCGCGTGCAGACGCTGGTCGAGGAGATGCGCCAGCTCAAGAAGGACTTCGGTCCGAATACCGAGCTCGGCCGTCGGCGCACCGAGCTGGGCGAGGCGCCGAGCGACGTCGTGATCCCGCTGGAGGCCGTGATCGAGCGCGAGCCGATCACCGTGCTGCTCTCGGAGAAGGGCTGGATCCGGGCCCTCAAGGGCCACGTCGACGACGTCTCGGAGGCCAAGCACAAGGAAGGCGACAAGGGCCGCTTCGCGCTCAAGGCGCAGACCACCGACAAGCTGCTGCTGTTCGCCACCAACGGCCGGGTCTACACGCTGTCCTGCGACAAGCTGCCGGGCGGCCGCGGCTTCGGCGAGCCGGTGCGCCTGTCGATCGACCTGCCGAACGACCAGGACATCGTCGAGCTGCTGGTCTACCGCGGCGAGGAGCAGGACGGCGAGCGGCGCCTGCTGGTCGCCTCCTCCGACGGGCGCGGCTTCGTGGTGCCGCAGCGCGAGGTCGTGGCCCAGACCAAGAACGGCAAGCAGGTGCTGAACCTGGCACCGGGCGCCGAGGCCGCGGTCTGCCGGCCGGTCGCGGAGGGCGACGATTCGGTCGCGGTGATCGGCGAGAACCGCAAGCTGCTGGTCTTCCCGCTCGAGCAGCTGACCGAGATGACCCGCGGCCGCGGCACGACCCTGCAGAAGTACAAGGACGGCGGCCTCGCCGACGCCAAGACCTTCAAGCTGGCCGAGGGCCTGACCTGGGCCGCGGGCGCGGGGCGCGTGCGCACCGAGACCGAGCTGACCGACTGGCGCGGCAACCGCGCCGGCGCCGGCCGCCTGGCGATGCGCGGCTTCGCCGCCTCCGGCCGCTTCGGCTGAGGCCTGCCCCCTACCTCTCCCCCGGCGCGGGAGAGGTATGCCAGGCCAGAGCGCGCCTCAGCTGCCGAACACCACCGTCGGCAGCCAGGTCGCGAGCTGCGGGTAGACCGCCAGGATGAACAGCGCGGCGATCTGGATGATCACGAAGGGGATCACGCCCTTGTAGATCTGCAGCGTCTGGATCTCCGCCGGCGCGACGCCGCGCAGGTAGAACAGCGCGAAGCCGAAGGGCGGGGTCAGGAACGAGGTCTGCAGGTTCATCGCGATCAGCACGCCCAGCCAGATCGGATCGACGTCCAGACGGAACAGCACCGGGGCGATCAGCGGGACCACGACGAAGGTGATCTCGATGAAGTCCAGGAAGAAGCCGAGGAAGAACATCACCAGCATGACCACGATGATCGCGCCCCAGACGCCGCCGGGCACGCCGGTCAGGAACTCGTGGACCATCTCCTCGCCGCCCAGGCCCCGGAACACCAGGCTGAACAGCGCCGCGCCGATCAGGATGACGAAGACCATCGCCGAGACGTTGGCGGTGCCGATCATGACCGACTTGAGCACCTCGGCGCGCCAGACCCGCCAGAGGCTGATCAGGATGCCGTAGACGACACCCAGGCAGAGCAGGCCGGCGACGACGATCCAGATCATGTCGCCGGTGGGGATCACCTCGCGGGTCACCCGCAGGTCGACGAAGGAGGTCAACGCCAGGACGGCGACCAGGCAGAGGCCGGCGGCGTAGATCGACCAGCCGCGGCGCTCGTCGAGGCGCAGGCCGGCCAGCAGGATCGCGCCGACCGCGCCGACGCCGGCGGCCTCGGTCGGGCTGGCGATGCCGGCCAGGATCGAGCCGAGCACGGCGACGATCAGCACGACCGGCGGGATCAGCGCATGGGCGACCTGGGCGGCGACCTGAGCGCCGCTCTTGCCCTCGCGGCTGGCGTCAGGCGGCAGCGCCGGCGAGCTCTGCGGCCGCGTCACCGCGACCAGGATCTGGTAGAGGATGTAGAGGCCGACCAGCATCAGGCCGGGCAGCAGGGCGCCGGCGAAGAGGTCGCCGACCGAGACGGTGCGCGGCGAGAAGTTGCCCATCGACAGCTGGGTCTGCTGGAAGGCGTTCGAGATGACGTCGCCGAGCAGCACCAGCACGATCGAGGGCGGGATGATCTGGCCCAGCGTGCCGGCAGCGCAGA
The DNA here is from genome assembly GCA_030433005.1 of Alphaproteobacteria bacterium. Taxonomy (GTDB): domain Bacteria; phylum Pseudomonadota; class Alphaproteobacteria; order Kiloniellales; family DSM-21159; genus Tistlia. Next base: position 19,670 of record JAUILQ010000029.1, on the reverse strand, counting down.
TCGCGCCGCAGGCCAGCTTGGGATCGTAGCCGTTGCGCAGCATGGTCGGCAGCGACAGCAGGCCCATGGTCACCACGGTGGCGCCGACGATGCCGGTCGAGGCGGCCAGCAGCATGCCGACGATCGAGACCGAGATGCCGAGCCCGCCGCGCAGCGTGCCGAACAGGCGGCCCATGTTCTCGAGCAGCTCCTCGGCGACCTTGGAGCGCTCCAGCATGACGCCCATGAACACGAACAGCGGCACCGCGATCAGCACCTCGTTGGTCATGGTGCCGAAGATGCGCTGCGGCATGGCGCTGAAGAACGAGGGGTCGAAGATGCCGAAGACCCAGCCGAGCGCGCCGAACGCCAGCGCGACGCCGGCCAGCGAGAAGGCGACCGGGAAGCCGAGCAGCAGAACGACGCAGGCGACGCCGAACATCAGGAGATCGAGACCGCCGTGTTCCATCAGTGGGCACCCTCCGTCGCCTGGCCCGCGGTCTCGCGCAGGCCGGCCAGCACCAGTAGCGAGCGGAACGCCAGCGAGACGCCCTGCAGGACCATCAGGATGACGAACACCAGGATCGCGGTCTTGAGCAGGAAGACCGCGGGGATGCCGCTGGTCTCACGCGAGCCCTCGAGCACCTGCCAGGAGCTGACCACGTAGGGCAGGCTGTAGGCCCAGATCAGCAGGCAGACCGGGATCAGCAGGCAGGTGACGCCGAAGACGTCGACCATCGCCTTCCGCCGCGGCGAGGCGCCCCGGTACAAGATGTCGACGCGGACGTGCCCGCCCTGCAGCAGCGTGAAGCCGGCGACGATCATGAACAGCAGGCCGTGGGCGTAGATCAGCGACTCCTGGGTCATGATCGAGCCGACGCCGAAGACGTAGCGCATCAGCACCAGCAGGAACTGGACCAGCACCATGAACAGGGCCAGCCAGGCGACGCCCTTGCCGATGCGCGTGTTGAGCCAGTCGATTCCGTCCGCGGTCCGCTCCAGACCGAGGGCTGCCGGCACGATCAGCAGGGCGGCGGCCAGGGTCACCCAGGCGCCGATGGCGAGCGTGCCGAGCAGCGGGATGCCGAACCAGAGATGGGCGGCCAGGAACGCGACGAGGACGCTCAGCCCGCTCGTCGTCGCCGCGCCGCGTGCCGCGCCGCCCCGGCCGAGAGCGGCGAAAGCGAGCGTCGCGAGCGCGGCCAGGGGCACCAGCAGGACCACGAGCGGATAGAAGTAGAACAGGTAGTGCGTCCAGAACGCGTGGCTGGCCGCTTCGGCCGAGGCCAGCTCCGATTTGCGCGCGTCGATCGCCTCGACGGCACGCTCGGCGGAGCGAGCGCGCCGCTCGGCGTCGCGCTTGGCGCGCGCGTTCTCGGGGTCGGCCTCGAAGGCGGCCTGGGCCTCCTCGGCCTGCTGGCGCGCCTCCGCGGCGCGCTGCTCCGCCTCGCCAATGGCCTGACGGCGCCGTTCAAGGTCCGCTTCCACCGTCGCCACCGCGGCCTCGTAGCTCTCGCCGACGGCGGCGAAGCTCAGGCCCAGGACGCCGAGCCCGCTATGGCGCTGCGCCGCCTCGCCGCCGCGCTGCCAGTCGGTCCAGGGCAGGAAAAAGCAGACCAGAATCGCCAGGGCCAGGGCCGCCGCGCTCTTGGTCAGTCCGCCGCCGCTGGCGTCGATCTCACTCGCCATTCACCACCCCGGGGACGGCTGAGGGCCGCCCCGCTCCCTGTTGCCCGGCCTGCCGCCGGCACGGCCGGCCGGCATCCTGCCGTGGCCGGTGCCTGCCCGGCCGTCTAGCTCGCCGCGGCCACGGCCGGCCGCTACGGCGAACGGCCCGCGAGGCGTTGCTTCCCCGCGGGCCGGTGCCGTCAAGTCACGCCGATGACGATCAGCCGAAGGCTGCCCGGCGCTTCAGCGCGTAGCCCATGTCGGCGAGAGCGGTCCAATCCATCGCCTTGGTGCGGGCATCGATGAAGGAGTTGTAGATACGGTCGACCAGCTCGCTCTCGGTCGCCATGTCGGCGAGGACCGTTTCCGTGGCCTCGTGGAAGGCCGTGAAGATCTCGTCCGAGAACTCACGCAGCTCCACGCCGTGCTGGGTGATCAGCTGCTCCAGCGCGTCGCCGTTGCGGGCGTTGAACTCGGCCATCGTGGCGTTGTTCTCGGCTAGGCAGCAAGCCGTGACCAGGGCCTTGTCGGAGTCGCTGAAGGAGTCCCAGACCCCCTTGTTGAAGGTGCACTCCAGCATCGGCCCCGGCTCGTGGAAGCCCGGCCAGTAGTAGTACTTGGCGACGCGGTAGAAGCCGAAGGCCAGGTCGTTCCAGGGACCGACCCACTCGGTGCCGTCGATCGCGCCCGACTGCAGGGCCGGGAAGATCTCGCCGCCCGGCAGGTTGACGACGGCCGCACCGAGCTGGCGCAGCACCTCGCCGCCGGCGCCCGGCATGCGGAACTTCAGGCCGTTGAAGTCCTCGACCGAATTGATCTCCTTGCGGAACCAGCCGCCCATCTGGACGCCGGTGTTGCCGCAGGGCAGACCCTTCAGGTTGAACTCCGCGGCCAGCTCGTCCCAGAGCTCCTGGCCGCCGCCGAACTGCATCCAGGCGTCCATCTCGGGCTGCAGCAGACCCATCGGGACGGCGCAGAAGAAGTTGAAGCCCTTCGACTTGCCCTGCCAGTAGTAGGAGGCGGCGTGCAGCAGGTCGGCGGTGCCGGTCGACACCGCGTCGAAGGACTCGAAGGGCGGCACCAGCTCGCCGGCGGCGAACAGCTTGACCGTGATGCGGCCGTCGGTCGCGGCGGTGATGCGGTCGGCCACGCGCTGGGCACCGGTGCCCAGGCCCGGGAAGTTCTTCGGCTAGGTGGTAACCATCTTGAGCTCCCGCATGCCCTGCGAGATCGCAGGCGTCGGGAACGTGCTGGCCGCCGTGGCGGCGACGCCGGCCGTGGCGGCGCCCGTCAGGAAAGCACGACGCTTCATCAAAGTTGTCCTCCCCATTCTCCAATGTACCGGCCGCGGCCTCTCCGGTCTGCCGAACAGGCCAGCGGCGATGGCCCGGAAGATAGAGGCCTTCGTTATGCGCTGCAATAACTTGCCGGGCGCCTGCGAAGAGGCCGCCGCTCAGGCGGGGAGCAGGCGCCAGTCGCCGCCGAGCAGGCCTTCGAGCGGCCGGAAGCGCGCCTTGTAGGCCATCTTCGGGCTCTCGGCGATCCAGTAGCCGAGATAGACGAAGGGCAGGCGGCGGCGCCGGGTCTCGGCGATCAGCGCCAGGATGCAGAACTTGCCGAGGCTGCGCGGCGCGGCCCCGGGCTCGAAGAAGCTGTAGACGGCGCTGGCGCCGTCCTCGAGCCAGTCGACGAGGCAGGCGGCGACCAGCTCTCCGCCGTCCTCCTTGGGCCGGTCGCGGAGTTCCAGGACGCTGCTCGCCAGGCTCGTGTCCTCGACCATCGCCCGGTAGTCGTCGAAGGTCATGCCGGCCATCTCGCCGTCGGCATGCCGGGTGCCGAGGTAGCGGGCGAAGAGGGCGTACTGCTCGGCGGTCGCCGAAGGCGGGCGCAAGGCGACCGTCAGGTCGGCGTTGCGCCGGGTGATGCGGCGCAGCGAGGCGCCCGGCTCGAACTCGAGGGCGCGCACGCGCACCGGGACGCAGGCGGCGCAGCCGGTGCAGGCCGGCCGGTAGGCGAAGTGGTGGCTGCGGCGGAAGCCGGCCCGCGACAGCCGGCTGTAGAGGCGCCCGGCGTTGCGGCCGTAGACCTCGGTGACGAGCTTGCGCTCCCAGCGGCCCGGCAGGTAGGGGCAGGGCGTGTCGGGCAGGACGTGGAAGATCTGGTGGGGACGCGGCAGCGGCTGTCCCTCGGCGGACAGCGCGAACAACGCCTCCCGCGGCGTCGCGACCTTGTCAGGCGGTCCTTCGTTCGGCATCGGCGCCTGGTCCTCAGTTCGGCGCGGACCTGTCCCGGCGCAGCCCCCGCCGCGGCCAGGGCCCTCGGCCGGTGCGGCCGCCCCGATGCGGCCCTGGCGCGCTCAGCTCTGGCCCTGCACCGCCGTCGCCGCCGGCGTCTCCGGAACCTGATAGCCGAAGAAGTCCCGGCCGACCAGCGAGCCGACGTCGAGCATCTGCAGCTGGATCCAGTCGAGGAACTCGTGCAGCCCCTGGGCCAGGACCCGGTCGACCGGCTCATTGTCGAGCACGGCACGGACTTCGTCCAGTCGTTCCAGCGCCATGCCGCCGCCCTTCAGGCCGTAGCGCGAGCGCAGCGCGGTCAGGCGATCGTTGACCGTGTCGACGCAGGCGCTGACCGAGCGCGGGAAACGCCGGTTGAACAGCAGGAAGTCGGCGACCCGGGCGACCGTCATGCCGCTCGGATGGATGCGCCGGAAGGCATGGTAGCCGGCGGCCGAGCGCAGCACCGCGTTCCACTGGCTGAGGTCGAGCGGCGAGCCGACGTCGGCGACGCTGGGCAGCAGCAGGTGGTACTTGACGTCGAGCAGCCGGGTCGTCTGGTCGGCGCGCTCGATGGCCTGGCCCATCTCGTAGAAGTACCAGCCCTCGTCGCGGTAGAAGGTGCCCTCCGTTATGCCGGTGTGGGCCTGGCAGCTCTCCTTGATCCAGGCCAGCGAGCGCGCGACCCGCTCCTCGGCCACGTCGTCGCCGCGCAGCGCGCGCATCCGGTTGAAGAAGGTGTTGAGGTGCACCCACATCTCGGTCGAGATCAGCGGCCTGAGGGTGCGGGCGTTCTCGCGGGCCGCGCGCACCGAAGACAGGATCGAGCCGGGGTGGCTGTCGTCGAGCAGGTAGAAGCTCAGCACGGCCTCGGCCGTGGGCTCGGGATGGCGCTCCTTGAAGGCGTCCTGGTCGGAGTAGAGGGCGATGATCGAGGCCCAGTTCTGGCCGCCCTGGCTGTCGCGGCTGAAGGTCTCGTTGACGTCCAGCACGCGCGCCATGTTCTCGGCGCGCTCGACGTAGCGCGCCAGCCAGTAGATCGCCTCGGCGTAGCGTGACAGCAGGCTGCTCATCGGCTCAGCTCTCCAGCACCCAGGTGTCCTTGGAGCCGCCGCCCTGGCTCGAGTTGACGATCAGCGAGCCGCGCCTGAGCGCCACGCGGGTCAGGCCGCCGGGCAGCACCCAGGTCGAGCGGCCGGTGACCGCGAAGGGCCTGAGGTCGACGTGGCGCGGCTCGATGCCGGCGTCGGTCAGGGTCGGGCAGACCGACAGGCGGATCATCGGCTGGCTGATGTAGTTGGCGGGGTCGGCGAGCAGCTGGGCGCGGCAGAGGTCGAGCTCGTCCTCGCTGGCGCGCGGGCCGACGGTGATGCCGTAGCCGCCGGCCTCGCCGACCGGCTTGACGACCAGCTCGTCGAGATGCTCCAGCGTGTAGGACAGGGCCTCCTTCTCCCGGCAGATGTGGGTCTCGACGTTGCGCAGGATCGGCTCCTCGGAGCGGTAGTAGTCGATCAGGCGGGGCAGGTAGGCGTAGACCGCCTTGTCGTCGGCGACGCCGGTGCCCACCGCGTTGGCCAGGGTGACGTTGCCCTTGGCGTAGGCGCGCATCAGGCCCGGGGTGCCGAGCATCGAGTCCGGGTTGAAGACCTCGGGGTCGAGGAAGTCGTCGTTGAGCCGGCGGTAGATCACGTCGACCCGCTTCAGGCCGTCGATCGTGCGCATGAACACGCGGTCGCGGCTGTCGACCTCCAGGTCGCGGCCCTCGACCAGCGGCACGCCCATCTCGCGCGCCAGGAAGATGTGCTCGAAGTAGGCCGAGTTGTAGGTTCCGGGGCTGAGCAGCACGACCTGCGGCTCGGCGACCTCCTTGGGCGCGACGTCGATCAGCGCGTCGTGCAGCTTGCCGCCGTAGTTCGAGACCGACTTGATGCCGATCCCGGCCATCAGGTCGGGGAAGGCGCGCTGCATCAGGTGCCGGTTCTCGACGACGTAGGACACGCCGGAGGGCGTCCGGGCGTTGTCCTCCAGAACCTGAAAGCCGCCCTCGCCGTCGCGCACCAGGTCGGTGCCGTTGATGTGTACGTAGGTGCCGCCCGGCACGTCCAGGCCCTGCATCTCCGGACGGTAGTTGGCGTTGCCGAGCACCAGCTCCGAGGGGATGACGCCGTCCTTGAGCACCTTCTGGTCGTGGTAGATGTCCCACAGGAAGGCGTTCAGCGTGGCGACGCGCTGGGTGACGCCGCGCTCGATGACGTCCCAGTCGTCGGCGGTCAGGATCCGCGGGATCACGTCGAACGGCAGGATCCGGTCGATCGCGTCCTTCTGGCTGTAGACGGTGAAGGTGATGCCGAAGTTGTAGAGCTCGCGCTCGGCGTCGCTGGCCCGCTGGCGCAGCCGCTCCAGATCCATCGCCGCCAGCTTGCCCTGGGCCCGCGCGCCCGCCCGGGAGCGCTCGCTGGCGGCCAGCAGCTCGCAGAAAAAGCCGCCGGTGTCGTAGGTCGAGAAAAGGTTCGCGTCGGCTGGGCCGTCCATCGTCTCTCCTTGCTCGCCGGGCGCTGCTGCACTGCACCCTCGGCATCAGCATAGGACAGCGGGGCCGTCGCTTGGAACCCGCGAGAAGAGAAAGCCCTCCGGGCGAGGCGCCCGCCCCGCTCCGTCAGCCGCGAATCTTGGCCGAGAAGTGGGCGCTGCGCACGAACAGCACGCCGGCGAAGAAGTCGTGCATCGTGCGGCCGCGGTCGTTGAGCAGCGCCACGACCAGCACCAGGCCCGCGGTCGCCGGCACGCTGACCAGGAACAGCGCCGTGTGGATGACAGCCTGCAGCAGCGACGGCCGGCCGCCGTCGGGCGCGCGGCCCTCCAGATCCATCATGGCCATGCCCGGCGTGCCGCCCCAGTAGGACAGGAACAGCGAGTGATAGGCCAGCGGCAGCAGCGCGATCGCCAGGAAGCCGACCGGCAGCAGCAGGCCGAAGGACAGCAGCCCGAACACGAACACGAAGAGGTAGCCGGCCAGGGTCAGCAGGCCGAGCACCGCAAGGTCGATCAGGTAGGCGAAAACGCGCCGGCCGACGACGCCCTCGTAGAGCAGCCGGTCGTCGAACAGGAAGGACACGAAGCCCTCCCCGAGATGCGGCAGCTTCAGGCCGGCCAGCAGGTCGTCCGCGGATCGCCGCCCGTCCTGTCCCAGCCCGTTCTGTCTCGGCCCGCCCTGCCTCGGGTCGTCGCGATAAGCCATAGCGGGGACATAGGGAAGCGGCGGCCCGCTTGCAAGCCGAGGCGCGGGGTCAGCGCTCCGCGACGCTCGTGCCTGGGCTGCCGGGCCGGATCGCTTCGCTGCGCAGCGGCGTGCCGCCGCCGTCGACGGTCGGCATCTCCGGTGTCGGGACCGCTGGCGCCGGTGTCGGGCGGGTCGGCTGCGCCTCGGTCGCTCCGTCGGCCGCTCCATCGGGGCCGTCCGTGCCGGGCGCGGGGGCCGGGCGCGGGGCCGCCGGCGCGGCTTCCGCGCGGCTGGCGGCGGCCGGCGCCGGGCCGGCGCCCTCCGGCGTCCCCGGGGACAGCCCGCGCGGCGCCGCGGCGACGGCCGGCTGCTTCAGCAGGATGATCGAGATGCGCCGGTTCTGGGGTGCGGTCGGGTCGCTTCTGTCGAGCGGGTCGGTATCGGCCTTGCCGACGACGTCGGCGATGCGCGCCGGGTCGAGGCCGGCCTCGATCAGCGCGCGTCGGCTGGCCAGCGCCCGGTCGCTGGACAGCTCCCAGTTCGAATAGCCGCCGTCGCCGCGGTAGGGGACGGAATCGGTATGGCCCTTGATGGCGATCTGGTTGGGCACCTGCGACAGCGTCTGGCTGATCAGCGAGAACAGCTGGCGGGTCTGCTCCTCCGGGATCGAGCTGCCGCGCTGGAACATCGAGGTGCCCTGCTGGTCGACGATCTGCAGGCGCATGCCCTCGGCGGTGCGGTCGACCAGCAGGTTGTCGGCGAGGCCGGCGAGCTCGGGCACCGACTGTACGGCCTCGCGCAGGCGCTCGACCGCCTCGGTGAAGTCCTCCTCGGCCTGCTTCTCGGCGAGGCGCGCCAGCTCGGCCTCGGACAGCCCGGCTTCGGAGAGCTCTCGACCTTTGCCGTCCTTCTCGCCGGCGCCGCGGCCCGGGGTGTTGCCGTCGGCCAGGGCGCGCTCGCTGTCGCCGGGCGCGACGTCGGCGAGCCGGCCCTCCTCGGAATCGACCGGCGCCTCCTCGCCCTCGCGATAGACGTCGGTCGCCGGAATCTCCTCGCCCTCCTCCAGCTCGTCGGTGCGCTCGCTGGTGCTGAAGTCGTCGGCCGGCAGGGTCATGGTGATGCCGAACGGCGTGCGGTTGCTGACCATCGCGCCGTCGGCGGTGATGGTCTCGCCGCCCAGGATGCCGCCGGAGCCGCTCTGGCCCTCGCGCGCGACGCTGACCGGGGAGAAGTAGTCGGCGATCCCCTTCTTCTGCTCGTCGGTGGCCGAGCTGAGCAGCCAGAGCAGCAGGAAGAAGGCCATCATCGCGGTCACGAAGTCGGCATAGGCGACCTTCCACGCGCCGCCATGGTGCCCGTGGCCGCCGTGCCCCTTCTTCTTCTTCCGGATGATGACCGGTTGGTTGTCGCCTTCAGCCATGCCTGCCGCCGCACTGTCCGGAGGCCGGGGCGCTGGCGCCTCGATGCCGGACGGAAATGACAGGCGGCAGAGTGGGCCGTCGCGGTTAAGAAGAGGTTAGGTCGGCGGCCCGGGTGGATTACAAAAGACATCGTTCGACCGACGCGCGCATCGAAGTCCGCCGATCTCGCGCGCCCGGCTTCAGGCCAGGGCGCGCTCCAGGTCGGCGATCAGGTCGTCGCCGTCCTCGACGCCGACCGAGAGGCGCACCAGGCCGTCGGCGATGCCGAGCTGCGAGCGGATTTCCGGCGGGATCGAGGCGTGGGTCATGATCGCCGGGTGCTCGATCAGGCTCTCGACGCCGCCCAGCGATTCGGCCAGCGAGAAGACCTCGACCCGCTCCAGGAAGCGCCGCGCCTCGTCGAGCCCGCCCTCCAGCACCGCGGTGACGATGCCGCCGCCGCCGCGCATCTGCCGCTGCGCCAGCGCGTGCTGGGGATGGCTGGGCAGGCCGGGGTAGTGGACGCGCGCGACCTTCGGGTGGCGCTCCAGCCACTCGGCGACGGCCTGGGCGTTGGCGTTGTGGCGCTCCAGGCGCAGGTGCAGGGTCTTCAGGCCGCGCAGCGCCAGGAAGGCGTCGAAGGGGCCCTGGATCGCGCCGACCGCGTTGATCAGGAAGGCCAGCTGCTCCCTGATCTCGGCGTTCTCGCCGACGACCAGCACGCCGCCGACCATGTCGCTGTGGCCGTTGAGGAACTTGGTCGCCGAGTGCATCACCAGGTCGCAGCCGAGCTCGAGCGGCCGCTGCACCCAGGGGCTGGCGAAGGTGTTGTCGGCACAGGTCCAGACGCCGTGCTTCCGGCCGATCGCGGCGACCGCCTCGAGGTCGACCAGCTTGAGCATCGGGTTGGTCGGCGTCTCGATCCAGATCAGCTTCGTCTCCGGCCGGATCGCGGCCTCCAGGGCCGCCGGGTCCGACAGGTCGACGAAGGAGAAGTCGAGCCCGGCCGAGCGTCGCCGGACCCGCTCGAACAGCCGGTAGGTGCCGCCGTAGACGTCGTCCATGGCGATGACGTGGCTGCCGGTGGGCAGGGCGTCGAGCAGCGTCGCCGTCGCCGCCAGGCCGCTGGCGAAGGCGAAGCCGGCGCTGCCGCCCTCGAGATCCGCGATGCAGGCCTCGTAGGCCTGGCGCGTCGGATTGTGCGTGCGGCTGTACTCGAAGCCCTTGTGCACGCCCGGGCTCGACTGGACGTAGGTCGAGCTGGCGTAGATCGGGGTCATGATCGCGCCGGTCGTCGGATCGGGGCGCTGGCCGGCGTGGATCGCGCGGGTCCCGAAGCCGGGCCGGTTGCGGCGGCTGCTGTCTGGCATGGCGGTCTACTTCAGCTTTCGGCGCAGGTGGTTGAGCAGGTCGATGCGGGTGATCAGGCCCTGGAAGCGGTCGTTCTCCAGCACGATCGCCACGCGGTCGCGCGCGAAGATCGGCAGCAGGTCGTGGATCGAGGCGTCGGGCGAGATCGTCTCCAGGCGCTCGACCATGGCGGTCGAGACCGGGTCGTGGAAGCGCGCCTCGTCCTCGACGACGTGCAGCAGCAGGTCCGACTCGTCGAGCAGGCCGACCACGGCGCCGCGCTCGTCCATGACCGGCAGCTGCGAGACGTCGTAGAGCTTCATGCGGCCGTAGGCGGCGAGCAGCGTGTCGTCGGGCTTGGCGACGACGGTCGCGTGCTCCTCGTGCTGGCGTGCGATCAGGTCGCGCAGGTCGCCGCGCTTCGGCCGCTCGATGAAGCCCTGATCGATCATCCAGTAGTCGTTGTACATCTTGGAGAGGTACTTGTTGCCGCTGTCGCAGACGAAGGTCACGACCCGCTTCGGCGTCTCCTGCTCGCGGCAGTAGCGCAGGGCGGCTGCGAGCAGCGTGCCGGAGGAGGAGCCGGCCAGGATGCCTTCCTTCGACAGCAGCTCGCGCGCGGTCATCAGGGCCTCGCGGTCGGGGATCGTGTAGGCCTTGTGCACCCGGCTGAAGTCGGCGATCGGCGGCACGAAGTCCTCGCCGATGCCCTCGACGACCCAGGAGCCGACCTCCTTGGCCGGCGTGCCGGTCTCGACCAGCTCGGCCAGCACCGATCCCTCGGGGTCGGCCAGCACCATCTCGATCTTCGGGTCGACGCTGGCGAAGTAGCGCGACAGGCCGGTGATCGTGCCGGCCGAGCCGACGCCGCAGACCATGGCGTCGAGGCGCCGCTCCATCTGCTCCCAGATCTCGGGCCCGGTCGTGGTCTCGTGGGCCCAGGGGTTAGCCGGGTTGCCGAACTGGTTGACGAAGAAGGCGCCCTCCTCCTCGGCGATGCGCTCGGCCATGTCCTGGTAGTACTCGGGATGGCCCTTGCCGACGTCGGAGCGGGTCAGCCGCACCTCGGCGCCCAGCGCCTTGAGGTGGAAGATCTTCTCCTGCGCCATCTTGTCGGGCACGACGATGATCAGGCGGTAGCCTTTCTGGGCGGCGACCAGCGCCAAGCCGAGGCCGGTATTGCCGGCGGTCGCCTCGACGATGGCGCCGCCCGGCGCCAGGCGGCCGTCGCGCTCGGCCGCCTCGATCATCGACTTGCCGATGCGGTCCTTGATCGAGCCGCCCGGATTCTGGCTCTCGAGCTTGAGGTAGAGCTCGCAGGGGCCGGTGTCCATGTTGGCGACGCGGACCAGCGGGGTCCGGCCGATCATCTCCAGGGCATTGGCGTAGACGGGCCCCCAGGGGGTGGCGGGGGAGGTCTCGGTCGCGTTGGCCATGGGATCCTTCGCAAGCAGGCAGGCGGGGCAAGGCAAAGAGGGCGACGGTCGGGCCGACGGGACCGCCGCGCGCTCGGGGGGACAGTGGTGCTTTGCGCGGTGAGGCACAAGGCCGCCGACGGATAAAGCTGCCGTGCCCGTTGCAGGGTTGCCGTCCGACGTCCGGCACCGTCTGGAGGGCGCAACGAGGAGGAACCCCATGCGCTTGTCCCTGCTAACCGGACTCCTGGCCGGTCTGTTCTTTGCCGGGGTCGGCCTGGCCGCGGCGCCGGAGGCCCGGGCGGACCACTGGAAGAAGCGCCATCACCATCATCACTTCCAGGGGCCCGGCTGGGGCCACCACAAGCCCTGGCGGCACGGCCGCGGCTACGACCGCAGAGGCCTGGGCGGCGGCGCGACGATCCTCTTCGGGTCGCGGCCGCGTACCGTCTACATCGAGCGCGCCCCGCGCGTGATCGTCGTCGACCCGGCGCCTCGGGTCACCCAGTCTCCAGGCTACGGGGCGCCCGGCTACGGGCCCCCGCTGTACGACAGGCCGCCCCCGCGCCGGCGGGGCGACGACGGCCGCTACTGCCGCGAGGTCACCAAGACCGTGGTGATCGGCGGCCGCCTGGAGAACGCCTACGGCCGGGCCTGCTACCAGCCTGACGGCTCCTGGCAGTGGGTCGACGACTGACGGTCTCGCGGGGCGCCCGCGGCGGGCGTCCGCCGCGTTACGCCGCGACCACGGCGACCCCGTACTCGCGCGCGGCGTCGTGCAGCCAGCGCCAGGCGTAGTCGGCGAAGCTGCGGCGCACCGCGACCTCGAAGACCGGCGCGCCGTCGCGGTCGTCGCGCCGGCAGACCAGGACGTCGATCTTGCTGAGCAGCGACTGCGCGCAGTGTCCGGCGGCGAAGACCGCGGGGTCGAGGTCGAGCGGGCAGCCCTTCTGCAGCGTCGCCGCGGCCTCGGGGCCGGCGAGGCGGATCCAGCAGTACTGCTGGCCGACCTCGACGACGGAGCAGAAGTAGTCGTCGAGCGCCTTGGCCAGGCGCTCGCGCAGCGCCGGGCCCTCGGTGCCGTCCTCGGCGACCAGCAGCCACTCGTCGGGCCCGAGCATCAGGGCGCTCGCCGTGTCGGACGTCGCCACGCCGCCGACACGGTCGGGCAGCAGGCAGCCGAGCCCGGCGTCGACGGCCGCGGCGAAGCCGGGCTCGTCGAGCCGGCCGCGCAGGTTGACGGCGGCCCGGTAGGGCAGCTCGCTCATCGCGACGCCCTGGCTCTCGCTGCGCGCGCGCGTCGCCTGGGCGACCAGGCCGAGGTGGGCGAGGGCGGAATGCTGTTCCAGGAGCTCAGCCACGCAGACGCTCTCCTTCCTTGTCGAAGAACAGCGGCTCGACGACCGTGCAGGGCGCGGTCTTGCCGCCGTCGAGGGCGCAGATCACGGTCTTGCCGAGGCGCCCGCGGCCGCCCTTGACCAGGGCCAGCGCGATCGAGCGCCCGCAGTTCGGGCTCCAGTAGCTCGAGGTGACGTGGCCGAGCATCGGCACCGGCGTCTCCTCGCGCATCGTCTCGACCAGGGCGCCGCCCTCGGGCAGCACCAGGGCGGGATCCTGGGTCAGCAGGCCGACGAGCTGGGCGCGGTCGGGCTTCTGGATGTCGGTGCGGGAAAGCGAGCGCCGGCCGATGAAGTCCTTCTTCTTCGAGACGATCCAGTCCATGCTCAGGTCGAGCGGGGTCACCGAACCGTCGGTCTCCTGGCCGACGATGATGAAGCCCTTCTCGGCGCGCAGCACGTGCATCGCCTCGGTGCCGTAGGGCGTGATGCCGTACTTCTCGCCGTGGCGGAACAGCGTCTGCCAGACGTAGAGCCCCTGGCCGGCCGGTACGTTGATCTCGTAGGAGAGCTCGCCGGTGAAGGAGATGCGGAAGATCCGCGCCGGCACGCCGGCGACCCTGCCGGGCTGCCAGGACATGTGCGGGAAGGCCTCGTTCGAGAGGTCGAGGTCGCAGAGCTCGCCGAGCAGCCGGCGCGCGTTCGGCCCGGACAGCGTCATGGTCGCGAACTGCTCGGTGACAGAGGTCAGGTAGACCTTGAGCTCCGGCCACTCGGTCTGCAGCCACTCCTCCAGATGGGCCAGGACCGAGGCGGCGTTGCCGGTCGTCGTGGTCATCAGGAAGCGGGTCTCGTCGAGCCGGCTGGTGACGCCGTCGTCCATCACCATGCCGTCCTCCTTGAGCATCAGGCCGTAGCGGCAGCGGCCGACCTCCAGCTTGCTCCAGGCGTTGGTGTAGACTCGGTTGAGCAGCTCGGCCGCATCGGGGCCGACGATCTCGATCTTGCCCAGGGTGGTGGCGTCGAGGATGCCGAGGGAATCGCGCGTCGCCTTGACCTCGCGGCTCACGGCGCGGCGCAGGTCCTCGCCCTCCTTGGGGTAGTACCAGGCCCGGCGCCACTGGCCGACGTCCTCGAAGAGCGCGCCGTTGCGCTCGTGCCAGGAATGCATCGGCGTGGTGCGTACCGGGTCGAGCAGCGCGTCGACGTCGCGCCCGGCGAAGGCGCCGAAGGAGACCGGCGTGTAGGGCGCGCGGAAGGTCGTGACCCCGACCTCGGGCAGCGGCAGCTTCAGGTGCTCGGCGACGACGCCGATGGCGTTGACGTTGCCGAGCTTGCCCTGGTCGGTGCCCATGCCGGTCGTGGTGTAGCGCTTGACGTGCTCGATCGAGCGGTAGCCCTCGCGCAGCGCCAGCAGCAGGTCGGCCGCGGTGACGTCGTTCTGCTGGTCGATGAAGTGCTTGCCGCCCTGGCCGAGCGGCTTGTCGGAGGGCACGCAGTAGAGCTGGCGCATCGGCAGGAAGTCTCGGTCCTCGGCCTCGAGCCGGCGCGCCGGGGCCCTGGGCGCCAGGCCGAGCGCCTCGGCCGCGGCGCGTCCAGCCGCCTCCCCGCCGGCGAGGCAGGAGGCGAGGCCGAAGGCGCCCGCGGCCGCGCCGACCGTCGCCTGGCCCTTCTGCATCGCCTTGTCCGGCAGGAAGCAGGCGTGCGCCTCGTCCCAGACCAGGCTGCCCTTGGCCTGGCAGTGCAGGTGCACGGTCGGGCTCCAGCCCGCCGAGTTGACCAGCAGGTCGCAGGCGATCTCCTCGCCGCCGCCCCAGATCGAGGCGCCGTCGCTGCCCAGGCGGCCGACGCGCACCTTCTTCACCCGCTTGTCGCCCTCGGTGCCGATCACCGCGTGGCCGGCCAGGATGCGCAGGCCGGCGGCCTTGGCCTCCTCGCTGAGCGGTCCCTCGGCCTCGGCGCGCAGGTCGACGACGGCGGCGACGCGCACGCCGGCCTGGTGCAGGTCGAGCGCCGTCGCGTAGCCGGACTCGTTGCCGGTGAAGACCACGGCGTTGGAGCCGGCCATGACGCCCCAGCGGTTGAGGTAGCTGCGCGCCGCCGAGGCCAGCATGATGCCGGGCCGGTCGTTGTCGCGGAACACCAGCGGGCGCTCGATGGCGCCGGTCGCGAAGATCGCCTGCCTGGTGCGCAGCTTCCACAGGCGGTGGCGCGGCCGGCCGTCGCCGCGCTCGGCGAAGGGCAGGTGGTCGGAGACCCGCTCGTGCAGGCCGAAGAAGTTGTGGTCGAAGGCGGCGAAGCAGATCGTGCGGGTCAGGATGCGCACGTTGTCCAGGGACCTCAGCTCGGCCTCGGCTTCGGCCAGCCACTCCAGGGCCGGCCGCCCGTCGATCGCGGCGCTGCGGTCGGACAGCAGGTCGCCGCCGAGCAGGAAGTCCTGTTCGGCCAGGATCACCCGGGCGCCGGCGCGCGCCGCCGTCAGCGCCGCGCTCAGCCCGGTCGGGCCGGCGCCGACGACCAGCAGGTCGCAGTGCGCGAAGGTCTTGTCGTAGGCGTCGGGGTCGCGCTTGCTCGGCGAGACGCCCAGGCCGGCGGCCTGGCGGATCGCCTTCTCGTAGGTCTCCCAGGCCGCCGCCGGCCACATGAAGGTCTTGTAGTAGAAGCCGGCCGGCAGGAAGCGCGACAGCAGGTTGTTCACCCCGCCGACGTCGAACTCCAGGTTGGGCCAGCGGTTCTGCGAGCTGACCGAGAGGCCGTCGAACAGCTCCAGCTGGGTCGCCCGGATGTTCGGCTCGGTGCGCGGGTCGCGGCCGACCTGGACCAGGGCGTTGGGCTCCTCGGCGCCGGCGCTGACGATGCCGCGCGGCCGGTGGTACTTGAAGGAGCGGCCGACCAGGTGGACGCCGTTGGCGAGCAGCGCCGAGGCCAGGGTGTCGCCCGGATGGCCGGTCAACTCGCGCTCGTCGAAGCGGAAGGAGACCAGCCGCGAGCGGTCGACGCGGCCGCCGTCGCGCAGGCGGAAGGGCTGGCGGGCCGCCGGGGCGGGGGACTGGGCCTGGGGCGAGGTCTCGGCCGTGGTCTGGGCCATGGTTGCTGTCCGTCGTGCGAGAGGAAGGTCAGACGTAGCGGGCCTGCTCGAGCTTCGGCGGCTCGGCGCCCATCGGATAGACTGCCAGGATCTCGTAGCTGACGGTGTCGCGCGCGACGTTGAACCAGCGGCGGCAGCCGTGGCTGTGCACCCAGCGCTCCAGGATCACGCCCTTCGGATTCTCGCGCAGGAACAGGTAGGCGGCCCAGTCGCTGTCGCTGAGCGCGTCCGGATCCTTCGGGCGCTCGATGTGCGCCTCGTGGCCGTAGGAGAACTCCAGCTCGGCGCGCGGGCCGCAGTGGGGGCAGTCGATCAGCAGCATGGCCGGGAGACCTTCGGCAGGGGTAGAGGCGGCAGCGGGACGGGCGGCAGCGCGCGGGGCTAGTGGGCGACGGCGGCGGCGCCGTGCTCGTCGATCAGGTAGCCGGTGGTGAAGCGCTCCAGCGTGTAGGGCGCGGCCAGCGGATGCGGGTTGTCGTTGGCGATCGTGTCGGCGAACACCCAGCCCGAGCCGGGGGTCGCCTTGAAGCCGCCGGTGCCCCAGCCGCAGTTGAAGTAGAGCCCCTGGACCGGGGTTTTCGAGATGATCGGGCTGGCGTCCGGGCAGACGTCGACGATGCCGCCCCACTGGCGCAGCATGCGCATGCGCCGGAACAGCGGGAACAGCTCGCAGACCGCGGCCAGCGTCTCCTCGGTGACCGGCAGGCTGCCGCGCTGGCCGTAGCCGACGTACTTGTCGACGCCGGCGCCGATCACGAGCTCGCCCTTGTCGGACTGGCTGACGTAGGCGTGCACGGCGCCCGACATCACGACGCAGTCGATGACCGGCTTGACCGGCTCCGAGACCAGGGCCTGCAGCGGCACCGAGTGCACCGGCAGCCGGAAGCCGGCCATGTTGGCCATGACGCTGGAGTGGCCGGCGGTGACCACCGCCACCTTCTTGGCCTCGATGTAGCCCTTCGCGGTCTCGACGCCCTGGATTCGGCCGTTGGAGATGCGGAAGCCGGTGACCGGGCAGTTCTGCACGATGTGCACCCCGCGCGCGTCGGCGGCGCGGGCGTAGCCCCAGGCCACGGCGTCGTGGCGCGCGGTGCCGCCGCGGCGCTGCAGCGAGGCGCCGAGCACCGGGTAGCGGCCGTCGCTGCGCAGGTCGATGACCGGGCAGAAGGCCTTGACGCCGGCCGCGTCGAGGAATTCCGAGTCGATGCCGTTGAGGCGGTTGGAGCGGATCCGGCGCTGCAGCTCGCGCAGGTCGTGCTGGTTGTGCGCCAGGTTGAGCACGCCGCGCTGCGAGAACATGACGTTGTAGTTGAGGTCCTGGCTCAGGCCCTCCCAGAGCTTCAGCGCGTGCTCGTAGAGCGCCGCCGACTCGTCCCACAGGTAGTTGGAGCGCACGATCGTGGTGTTGCGCCCGGTGTTGCCGCCGCCCAGCCAGCCGCGCTCGATCACCGCGACGTTGGTGATGCCGTGCTCCTTGGCCAGGTAGTAGGCCGTCGCCAGGCCGTGGCCGCCGCCGCCGACCACGACCACGTCGTAGGAGCCGCGCGGCTCCGGCGACCGCCAGGCCTCGGGCCAGTTCTCGTGATAGCCGAGCGCGTTGCGGGCGAGGGAGAAGAAGGAGTAGCGCGCCTGCATCTTCGGGGCACCAATCGGGCTGGGGTGGCGGCCGGCGAAGCTGCCGGGCGTGTCGGTGGTCGTGTCGCAGGGGGAGCAGCCGGATAACCGCTCCGGCGCGCCCCGCGCAGGCCGGTATCAGCACAGCTTAGGGGGCTCCAGGGCTCTTCCGGCCACGTCCCGAAGTTTTCATTTCGCGACACAGGCCGCTGTGCAACAGTATCGTCACCTCCGAGGCGATTGGCGCCCGGGGCGATTCGGTTCGTCGACATGCTAGGAAAGCCTCCCCGCGAGTTACCCCAGGCTATCGGCTTCGTGCTGCTGCCGCGCTTCTCGATGATCGCCTTCGTCTCGGCCGTCGAGGCGATGCGCCAGGCCAACCGCCTGTCGGGCAAGCAGCTCTACAGCTGGCCGCTGTTCTCTCTCGACGGCCAGCCTGTGACCGCCTCCAACGGCATCCCGATCGGCGTCGGCGGCGACCTCGAGGCGGCCGCCCGCCTCGGCACCGTCGCCCTGGTCTCCGGCATTGACGTGCAGAAGCTCGAGGACCGTCGCCTGACCGCCTGGCTGCGCCGCATGGACCGCCAGGGCGCCGACATCGGCGCGATCTGCACGGCCCCCTACCTGCTGGCCAAGGCCGGCATGCTGGACGGCTACAACTGCACGATCCACTGGGAGAACCTGGCCGGCTTCCTCGAGGACTTCCCCGACCTCGAGGTCACCAACGAGCTCTTCGAGATCGACCGCAACCGCTTCACCTGCGCCGGCGGCACGGCCTCGCTCGACCTGATGCTCAACGTCATCGCCGGCCAGCACGGCCACGAGCTGGCCGCCCAGGTCGCCGACCAGTTCATGCACGAGCGGATCCGCGACCAGCACGACCACCAGCGCATGAGCCTGCCGGCGCGCCTCGGCGTGCGCCATCCCAAGCTGCTCTCGGTCATCGACAAGATGGAGAAGGCGCTGGAGGAGCCGCTGCCGCGCAGCCGCCTGGCGCGCGAGGCGGGGCTCTCGACGCGCCAGCTCGAGCGGCTGTTCCGCAAGTACCTGCACCGCTCGCCGGCGCGCTACTACCTGGAGCTCCGGCTCAACCGGGCGCGCCTGCTGCTGCTGCAGACCAACATGTCGGTGATCGACGTGGCGCTGGCCTGCGGCTTCGTCTCGGCCTCGCACTTCTCCAAGTGCTACCGCGACTTCTTCGGCCGCACGCCGCGCAAGGAGCGCGGCCTGCCGAACGCCCAGGCGGCCGACAACGAGGAGGCTGCCGGCGGCGTCGATTCGCTCGACGCCGAGCTGCTGGAAGGCCACGAGGGCGACCTGGAGGAAGCGATGGACGACGATCTCGACACCGCGCCGCTGCGCCACGTCGGCGGGATGAGCTGACCCGGTGGCGGTCGACGGCGGCAAGCAGGCGCCCGGGGGCGCGCACGAGGAGTACGAGTACGGCGACGACCTGGTCGGCTCGCTCGAGGTCATCTGGGGCGAGGGCTTCCTGTCGCCCGGCGGCCCCGAGGAGGTCGCGCGCCTGCTCGAGGGCAGCGATCTGTCCGGCAAGCGGGTGCTCGACATCGGCTGCGGCGTCGGCGGCATCGACCTGCTGCTGGCGCGCGACTACGGCGCCGGCGCGGTCGTCGGCATCGACGTCGAGCCGCCGCTGGTCGAGAAGGCGCGGGCGCTGGCCGACAAGCACGGCCTGTCCGACCGAATCGACTTCCAGGCCGTCGAGCCCGGGCCCTTGCCCTTCGATGACGCCGCTTTCGACGTCGTCTTCAGCAAGGACTCGCTGATCCACATCGCCGACAAGGACGCGCTCTTCGCCGAGGTCTTCCGGGTCTGCCGGCCCGGCGGCCACTTCATCGCGAGCGACTGGCTGCGCGGCTCCGACGGCCCGATGTCGCCGGAGATGGCGCGCTACGTCGAATCCGAGGGGCTGTCCTTCGGCATGGCCTCGCCCGAGCGCTACCGCGAGGCGCTGGCGCGCGCCGGCTTCGTGGGGATCGAGCTGACCGACCGCAACCCCTGGTACCGCGAGGTCGCGCGCCGCGAGCTCGCGGCCATGGAGGGCGAGCTCGGCGACCGCATGGCCGAACTGGTCGGCGCCGAGATGCGCGAGAAGAACGTCACGGTCTGGCGCAACATGCTGGTCGTGCTCGACAGCGGCGAGCACCGCCCGACCCACATCAAGGCCCGGCGTCCCTAGGTGTCGCTGCCAAGGAGGTTGTCCCTGGCGATGCGTGAGATGGGCGGTTTTCCGTTGAGAGCGGAATGGGGGCGGCTGTGGTTGTAGCTGTCGATCCAGGCTTGCATGGCGTTGCTGCGCTCC
>JAUILQ010000113.1 GCA_030433005.1 Alphaproteobacteria bacterium | reverse complement strand
GGCGCTGGCTTCGGCCTCGTCAGCCTCGTCCGCCTTCTTGGCCA
This sequence comes from Alphaproteobacteria bacterium, assembly GCA_030433005.1. Classification (GTDB taxonomy): domain Bacteria; phylum Pseudomonadota; class Alphaproteobacteria; order Kiloniellales; family DSM-21159; genus Tistlia. The sequence goes on along the minus strand of JAUILQ010000113.1, from coordinate 1,860 downwards.
TCTCCTCGCGCTCCATCGGCGCCGGGGCGGCGGGCGCCGCGCCGCCGGCGGCGCCCGGGGCGGCGCGGCGCGCCTTCTGGGGCACGGGGCGCGGGCGCGGGGGCGGGGGCGGGGGCGGAGGCGCCAGCGCCAGCATCGAGGGATCGCGCTGCATCAGCTCGACCCCGGTCGGGCCGACGACGAGGATGTCCGCCAGCGCGTTGCGGTCGATGCCGAAGCGGCGGTAGTCGTTCTCGGTCTCGAGCACCACCAGCGCGGTGAAGGGGGACAGCACGCGCTCGCGGGTCGAGAGCGCGATGACCTGGTGCTTCAGGGCCTCCTTCAGGTCCGGATCGGCGGTCGAGCGCATCTCGAGCAGCCGCTCGATGCGCGCGTTGACCCACGCCCGCTTCAGCAGGGGCTCCTCGGCGTCGCGGGCCGTGGGCTTCACGGTGGCGTCGGCCCCGCCGCTCAGCTGCACGGCGAGCTCCCGCCCGACCGGCAGATCCGCGAACACCACCGTCGCGTCTCCGCCCTGCAGCCCCCGCAGCGTGCTCGGCTGCACCCACTCCGCGCCGGGCACCGTGACCTTGATGTCGCCGAGGGCCTTGCGGCCCAGCCGCCCGACCTGCTCGGCGAGGGGGGCGCGGCCCTCGATCACCTGGCCGGGGCGGGCCGCGCCGCCGGTGACCAGCAGCGCGAGCGTCGCCGGATCGCGGGCGGTCGTGTCGACGATCGAGTCCACGCGCTCGATGCCGGCGCTGCGCAGCGCCTTGACCTTGCCCTCGAGATCCGCGCGCTCGTGCGGGCCGGCGGTCACGACGCCGTCGGTGAGCACGATCAGTCGGCGGCCGGCGCCCTTCGTGGCGGCGACGGCGTCGAGCGCGGCGCCGAGATCGCTGGCGCCCAGCGCGTGGCGCCCGGTGAGGCGCTCGCGGTGCTTGGCGCCGAAGCCGCTCGGTGCGCCGCTGTAGACCGACTCGGTGTACTGGTCGAAGGCGATGACCTCGACCTGGCCGATGCCGATGTCGGCCAGCTTGCGCACCAGCGCCTCGAGGGCCTCGAGGCGCTGCGCGAAGCCCAACGCCCGCGACGCCGACGTGTCGAACAGGACGACCGCGGACTTGAGATCCTCGGGCGTGTCGCCGCCGGGGACGACGAAGCGGACGACGGCCAGGTTGCCCGCGCGCAGGGCGTCGCCGGCGGCCGGCAGGTCGCCGCCGAAGACCACCCAGTCCTGCTCCGGCGCCCAGCTCTTCTTCTCCACCTTGGTGACCTGGTAGCGGCTGGTCTCGCCGCCCAGGCTGGTCTGGGGGCCGCCCGCGCCCTTCGGGGCAGCGGTGAGGGCGGTCAGGGTCAGCCGATCGACCGTCGGGAGGCCGGCCAGGGGCAGCCGATAGGCCTCGCCCTGAGCGACCAGCTCGTGCGACCACGAGATGATCAGCTCCTTCTGGCCGTTGGCCGGGATCGGGAACACGCGCGCCCGGAAGCTGTTGCCGGCGTCCTGTTCCAGCAGCGCGGGATCCTGCCGGCGATGGAGGGCGTCCTCATAGGCGCGCCGCGCGGCCTGCTTCTCGACGACCTCGCCCTCCATCCACTTGTCGCCGATCTTCATCGCGAAACGGCTGATGGCCGCGCCGTCGGGCATGGTGACCTTGAAGTGGCCTTCGATGGTGCGCGGCTGGGGGTTCTGGAAGGTCAGGTGCAGCTCGGTGAAGGCCAGGGGGCCGTCCACGACCGCGCGCGCCTCGAGGGCCACCAGCTTCAGGCCGGTGCCGTCGGCCGCGGTCAGGCTGTAGGGGGCCTCGACGGGCCCTCCGGCGATCTGCTGGGCCTTCTGGGCCACCGCCGGCGTCGTCGCCAACAGCGCCGCGGCCAGGG
>JAUILQ010000028.1 GCA_030433005.1 Alphaproteobacteria bacterium | reverse complement strand
CGAGCCGACGTAGAGCTGGTCGAGCTGGATCCAGAAGGCCGCCAGCGCGTCGCTGTGGCTGCCGTCCAGGGTCAGGCTCGCCGGCACCAGCGAGCCGGCCGGCAGCCCCGCGAACTCCAGCGCCAGCAGGTTGGCGACGCTCGGCGCCGCGTCGCCCGGCACGCTGAGCCCGGCGTTGACGATGTCGACCGCCGCGCCGCCGGCGATCGTGAAGCTGCCGCCGCCCTCCGACAGCAGGTCGAGCTGCTGGCCGTCCAGCGTCACCTGCTGGCCCGCCGCCGTGGTCAGGCGCGTCAGGCCGCCCAGGTTCACCACCTCGACGTCGACGCCCAGGCCCGAGACGTCGAGCGTCGTCACCGAGAGCTGCGAGCCGTCGACCTGCAGCACGCCGTCGACCAGCTCGAAGGCCGCCGGGATCGTGCCGTAGGGGGTCGGCACGCTCTCCGGGTAGGCCAGGCCGTGGGCCACGTCCCACATCACCACGGCGGTCGCCGCCGTGGCGTTGGAGTAGAGCCCGTCGCCGCCCACCGAGCCGGCGTGGAAGGGCCGGTCGCCGTAGTCCTGCGCCAGCTCGCTGCGCGGATCCGCCTCGCCGAGGTCGGTGAAGCGGCTGGCGATCGGCCCGTCGCCGAGGTTGCCGAGCAGGTTGTCGTGCAGGCTCTGCTGGCGCGCCGCGAAGTTGGGCGTGCCGCCGACCTTGGTCTGCACGACGTCGAGCAGCGGCACGCCGCCGTCGGCCAGATACTGGACGTAGAGGTTCGCCAGCTCGACGTTGGCCCGGTTGACGTCGACCGTGCTCGACGGCCAGTCCTCGTAGTAGCGCTGGTCGCCGGCCTGCCAGAACAGCTTGAACTTGTCGTCCAGGCCGCCGCTGACCGAGACCGAGTCGAAGACCGCGGCCGGGCTGTTGCTGCCCTCGACCGTGATGCCGCCGATGTCGATGGCCGGGAGCGTCTGGTTGCTCGCGCCCAGCGGATCGAAGACGGCTTCGAGGCTCAGCAGGCCGCCGCTCGCCAGCGCCACCGCCGTGCCGTCGACCTGGGCGGCGGTCAGGGTCAGCGTGCGGCCCGCGGCGACCTCGGGCAGGCTCGGCGTGCCGCCGAGGGTCGCGGCGCTGAGGTCGAGGTTGGCGGTCACCGCCGTGAAGTCGCCGTCGTCGAGCGCGCCGGTGACCGCGACCGTGCCGCCGCCGCCGATCGTGCGGCCGCCGCCGGCCAGCGCGTCGACCTGGGCCGCCGACAGCGTCAGGGTGGCGCCGGCGGGCACGCTCAGCGCCACGCCGTCTGCCAGCACGCCGCCGACCAGCGCGTCGAAGGTCCGCGTGCCGTCGCCGCTCAGCGCCAGCGTGCCCTCGCCCTCGATCGCGGTGTAGCTGCTCGCCTCGACGGTGGTCAGCGCGACCGTTTCGCCGGCCGCGATGGTCAGGGTCACCTCGACGGCCGGCAGGCTGACGTCGAGCGTGCCGGCGATGCCGCCGAGATCGATGCCGGCGACGTCGCCGGTGACGACCAGGCTGCCGGTGCCGGTGATCGTGCGCCCGTCGGCCTGCTCGGCCGTCAGGGTCAGGGTGCTGCCGGCTGCGACGGTGAGGGTCGCGCCGCCGAGGTCGCTGTCCGCGGCGAGCGTGACGTCGGTGCCGATCGGCGCCGTCACCGTGCCGGTGACGACGATGCCGGAGAGATCCACCGCGGCGCTGCCGAGGCCCGTCACGGTCACGTTGCCGGCGCCGGTGATCGGCAGGCCGTCGGCCTGCGCCACGGTCATCGTCAGCGTCTGGCCGGACTGGACGCGGAAGCCGGCGGCCGCCCCCAGGGTCGCGTTGCCCGTGACGTCGACGCTGGCGGTCACCTCGACGACGAGGCTGCCGGCGACCGTCACGCCGGACAGGTCGGTATCCGCGGCGAGACCGGCGAGCGCGACGCTGCCGGGTCCGCCGATCGTCCTGCCGTCGGCCTGGGCTGCGGTGAGCGTCAGAGTCTGGCCCGTGGCCACGGAGAGGGCGAAGCCGCCGAGGTCGCTGCCGGCCGCGAGCGTCGCCGTCTGCGGGACCGCCGCGACGGCGCTGCCGGTCACCGAGATGCCGGAGAGGTCGACCTGGCCCGCCCCGAGCGCGGTGACCCGCACGCCGCCGTCGCCGGTGACGCTCAGGCCGCCGGCCTGGGCGGCGCTCAGCGTCAGCGTCTGGCCGCTCTCGACCCTGAGGGCGAAGCCGCCGAGGTCGCTGCCGGCGGCGAGCACCTGCGAGCTCTCGACGAGCAGCAGCTTGCTGCCCGTCGCGGCGACGCCGGAAAGATCGAGCGCCTGGGCACCGAGGCCGGAGAGCGTGACGCCGCCGGCGCCCGCGATGGTCCGGCCGTCGGCCTGGGAGGCCTCCAGCGTCAGCGTCTGGCCGGCCGCGACCGACAGGGCGAAGCCGCCGAGATCCGTGCCGGCGGCCAGGGTCGCCGAGGCCGGCACCTCGGCGGTCAGCGTGCCGCTCGCCGTGATGCCGGAGAGATCGACCGCGGCGGCGCCGAGGCCGGTCACCGTCACGTTGCCGGCGCCGGTGATCGCCAGGCCGTCGGCCTGCGCCGCGGTCAGGGTCAGCGTCTGGCCGGCGGCGACGACGAGCGCGAAGCCGCCGAGCTCGGTGCCGCCCGCGAGCGTCGCCGAGGCCGGCACCAGCGCCGTCAGCGTGCCGCTGGCGGTGATGCCGGAGAGGTCGATCGCGGCCGAGCCGAGGTCGGCGACCGTGACGCCGCCGGCACCCTCGATGCTCCGGCCGTCGGCCTGGGCGGCGGTCAGCGTCAGCGTCTGGCCGGCCGCGACCCGCAGGCCGAACGTCCCGAGGTCGGTCGCGGCGTCGAGCGTCGCGCTCGCCGTGACCTCGGCGACCCGCGCGCCGGTGGCGGTGACGCCGGAGAGATCGGCCGCAGCCGCGCCGAGGCCGGTCACCGTGACGCCGCCCGCGCCCGTGATGACCGTGCCGTCGGCCTGCGCGGCCGAGAGCGTCAGCGTCGCCGAAGGCGCCACCGAAACCCGGAGCAGCCCCAGGTCCGTGCCCTCGGCAAGGGCGATCGTCTCCTGCACGGCGGCGAGCTGCAGCGAGGTGTTGATGCCGGAGAGATCGACGGCCGTGGCGCCGAGGCCGGTGATCTGCACGCTGCCGGCGCCGACGATCGAGCGGCCGTCGGCCTGCTCGGCGCTCAGGGTCAAGGTTCCGCCGAGCACGGAGATGGAAAAGTCGCCGAAGTCCGACGCGGTGCGCGCCGTCGCCGAGCTCGGGACCTGGGCGACCAGCGTGCCGGTGGCGGTGATGCCCGAGAGATCGACCTGGTTGAAGTCGAGGTTGGTCACCGTGACGTTGCCGCCGCCGGTGATGGTCGCGCCGTTGGCCTGGGCCGCCGTCAGGGTCAGGGTCTGGCCGCTCGCCACCTGGAACAGGTCGACCGCCTGCAGGTTCGCGTTGTCGACGATGGAGATGCTGCCGGTGACCGTCGCGACCAGCGTGCCGCCGACCGTGACGCCCGAGAGGTCGGTCGCGCCGGTGACCCCGGTCACCGTCAGGTTGCCGGCCCCGTCGATCGCCTTGCCCGAGGCCTGGGCCGCAGTCAGCGTCAGGCTGCCGGTCACCTGGTAGGCGTCGACGGCGCCGAGGTTGGCGTTGCCGCTGACGTCGAGGACGCCGTTGACCCGCGCGGTGACGGACAGGCTGCCGGCGAGCTGCGACAGGTCGGTGCCGGCGGCAAGGCCGGTCACCACGACGCCGCCGCCGCCGTCGATCGCCCGGCCGCCGGCCTGGGCGGCGGAGAGCGTCAGCGTGCCGCCGGCGACGGTGAGCGCGACCGCGCCCAGGGTCGTGCCGGCCGCCAGGGCCAGCGACGAGGAGACCGTGGCCGAGGCGCCGTCGGCGACGTTGATCCGCGAGAAGTCGACGGCCGCGCTGCCGAGGCCGGTGATGACCAGGTCGCCGTCGCCGGTGATCGCCTTGCCGCTGGCCTGCGCGGCGGTCAGCGTCAGGGTCGCGGTGTCGGCGACGCTGACCGCGAAGCCGCCGAGGTTGGTCGCGCCGGCGAGCGTCGCATCGGCCGAGACCACCGCCGTCTTGGCGCCGGCGACGGCGATCTGGGACAGATTCACGACGGCGCTGCCGAGGCCGGTGACCGTGACGCCGCCGGCGCCGGTCATGACGTGACCCGCGGCCTGTGCCGCGGTCAGCGTCAGGACGGCGCCCCCCGAGACGGTCAGGGCGAAGCTGCCGAGATTGGTGGCGCCGTCCAGCGTCGCGCTGCTCGGCACGTTCGCCGAGCGGATACCGGTGACGGTGACGCCCGAGAGGTCGACCGCGGCGCTGCCGAGGCCGGTTACGTAGAGGTTGCTGCTGGCCGCCTCGCCGGCGATCGCGCGGCCGTCGGCCTGGGCCGCGCTCAGCGTCAGGTTGCGGCCGGCGGTCACGAGGTAGGAAAGCCCTGCGCCGACCCCCGATAGATCGATCCCCGAGGCGTCGCCGCCGAAGCGCAGGCTCGCCGCCGTGGCACCGCCGGCCAGCGAGACCTCGAGGCCGTCGAGCTGGGCCCGGGTCAGGCCGAGCTGCACGCCGTCGGCGAGCGCCAGCTGCAGGCTGTCGCCGAGCCGGGTCGCGCTGTTCAGCACCAGCGAGCCCGAGAGGGTCGCGCTGGCCGCCGCGGTGATGCCCGAGAGGTCGACCGCCGCCGTGCCGAGCCCGGTGACGACCACCGCGCCGGCGCCGCCGATGTTCATGCCGTCGGCCTGGGCCGCGCTCAGGGTCAGGGTCTGGCCGGCGGCGATCTCGAGGTCGAGATCGCTGAGGTCCCAGCTCGCGCCGGCCGTCAGGTCCAGGCTCGAGCCGATGACCATGGTGACGCTCGCCGCCGTCAGGCCGGAGAGGTCGAGGTCGGCCGGCGCGGCCGCCCAGTCGGTGACGACGACCGAGCCCGCGCCGAGGATGGTGCCGCCGTTGGCCTGTGCCGCGGTCAGGGTCAGCGTCTGGCCGCCGGCGACCGTGGCGGCGTAGCCGTTGAAGGAGAGCGCGACGCCGCTCAGCGCGTCGCCGGTCAGGTCCAGGCTCGTCGCGACGGCGATCGGCCCGCCGAAGTTGATCGTCGTGACGTCGCTGCCGCGGGTCGTGCCGATGCCGGCCGTGTCGTTCTGGATGGCGTCGACGATGCTGGCGAGCTGCGTGCCGTTAAAGACGTTCGCCGTCTCCGCGTAGTAGCTGCGGCCCTCGGCGAAGCCGCCGAGCGCGGTCGCCGAGCCGTCGGGCCCGAGCAGCACGATGACCGCCGTGTCGTCGGGGTCGGTGCCGGGCAGCGTCACCGTGAAGGCCGGGTCGCTGGCGTGCGACAGGCTGACGGTCCCGCCGGCGTCGCTGTCGACGCCGTAGCCGTCGGCCAGGATGCGGACCGTCGGCGGCGTGCTGCCGCCGGCCTGGAAGCTGTCGAAGACCGAGAGGTCGAGGGGCTGGCCCGCGGCCAGGAAGGCCGCGTCGACGGTAATCACGATCTCGCCCTGGCCGGCCAGGGCATCGAGGCTGGCGAGCGCCGCGAACTGGGTCGCCGACAGGCCGATCGTCGAGTTGATCTCAAAGCCCTCGACGCCGCTCACCTGGGCTCCGGAGATGTCCACCGTCCCGTTGCTCGATTCGAGGACGTCGTTGGCGCCCGCGCCCAGGTCGATGACGCTGCTGCCGCTGAGCACCACGGTGTTGCCGGCGACCGATCCGAAGTCGAAGACCACGCGGTCGTTGCCGCCGAGCGTGTCGATGGAGAGGTCGATGGTCGCCGAGCTGCCGACGAAGGGCGCGCCGCTGACGTCGACCACCAGGGTGTTGTCGCCGGCGGTGCCGGTGATGACGGCGAGCGCGTCGACCTGGGCGTAGGTCAGGCGGAACTCGGAGGTGTTGGGCAGGGTCAGCGCGGTCACGCCTGCGTCGATCGTGGCGCCGGTCAGGTCGACGCTCGCCGCACCCCACTGCGAGAAGTCCGTGCCGGCGTCGATCGTGCCGGTCACCACCAGGGTGCCGCCGCCGGTCACTCTCACGCCGTCGGCCTGCGCCGCGGTCATCGTGACGCTCTGGCCGGCGCCGATCGAGAGTGTCACGGCGCCCAGGTCGGTGGCCCCGGCCAGCGTCGGGCTGCCGGTCACGGTCACCGTGGCCGTGCCCGAGACGTCGATGCCGGAGAGGTCCGTCGCGCTCGCGCCGAGGCCGCCGATCGCGACGCTGCCGGCGCCGCCGAGCGCGAGGCCGTTCGCTTGCGCGGCCGTCAGGGTCAGGCTGGCGCCTCCGGGCACCTGGAGGTCCGCCGTGACGTGACCGGAGAGCGTGCCCAGCGAGGTCGCGTTGCCGCTCAGCGCGACCGTGCCGGCGCCGCCGATCGCCGGCCCGGGGATCGCCGCGAGCTGGCTGGCCGTCAGGGTCAGGGTCTGGCCGCCCGGCACGCTGGCCGCGGCCGAGAGGCCGCTGAAGTCGGCGCTCGCGTCGGCGCTGCCGGAGAGCAGCAGGCTGCCGGCGCCGGTCACCGTCTTGTCGCTGGCCTGGGCGGTGGTCAGCGCCAGCGAGCCGGAGCCGATGGCGATGTCGTTGGCGGTGAACTCGAGCGCCGCCGAGATGCCGGTGAGGTCGACCGTGCCGGCGACGTCGCCTTCGACCAGCACCGCGCCGCCGCCGGTCAGCGTCGCCCCGTCGGCCTGGGCGATCGTCAGCGTCAGGGTGGCGCCGGCGGCGACCGCGGCAGTGCCGCCGTCGAAGCCGAGGGTCGAGGCGACGTCGGTCAGGTCGGCGTCGGCCGCGACGTCGCCGGCGATCGTCACGCTGCCGCCGGCGATTGTCCGGCCCGCCGCCTGGGCGACGCCGAGCGTCAGGGTCTGGCCGGCCGCGACCGTGACGTCGAAGCCGCCGAGGTCGCTGCTCGCGTCGAGCGTCGCCGAGGCCGCGACCTGGGCCGAAAGCGTGCCGCTCGCCGAGACGTCCGAGAGGTCGACGGCCGCGGCGCCGAGGCCGGTCACGGTGACGTCGCCGGCGCCGGTGATGCCGCGGGCGTCGGCCTGGCCCGCGCTCAGCGTCAGCGTCTGGCCGCCGGCGACCTGCAGCGCGAAGCCGCCGAGGTCGCTGGCGGCGTCGAGGACGGCGCTGGCCGGCACCTCGGCGGTCAGCGTGCCGCTCGCCGTGATGCCGGAGAGGTCGACCGCGGCGGCGCCGAGGCCGGTGACGGTGACGCTGCCGGCGCCGGTGACCGTCAGCCCGTCGGCCTGCGCCGCGGTCAGGGTCAGGGTCTGGCCGGCCGCAACCTCGAGGGCGAAGCTGCCGAGGTCGGCCCCGGACGCCAGCGTCACCGAGCCCGTCACCTGGGCCAGCAGCGTGCCGGAAGCGGTGACGCCGGAGAGGTCGACGGCATCGGCTGTCAGCCCGGCGACGGTGACGTTGCCGGCGCCGGTGATGGCCCTGCCGTCGGCCTGGGCGGCGGCCAGCGTGAGCGTCCGGCCGGCGGCCACGGTCACGGCGAAGCCGCCGAGGTCGGTGGCGGCGTCGAGCGCCACGCTGCCGGTCACCTGGATGCTGCGGGTGCCGCTCGCGACGACCTCCGAGAGGTCGACCGCGTCGCTGCCGAGGGCGACGACGACGACGTTGCTGGCGCCGCTGACGGCGACGCCGTCGGCCTGGGCCGCGCTCAGGGTCAGGGTCTGCCCGGCGGCGACCTGGTAGGCGTCGACCGCGCCGAGCGAGGCGTTGCCCGAGACGTCGACGCTGCCGGTCACCGTGGCGATGACCGTGCCGGTCGCGGTGACGTTCGAGAGGTCGGACGCGGCGGTCAGGCCGCCGATCGTGACGTTGCCGGCGCCGGCGATGGTCAGACCGCTCGCCTGCGCCGCGGTCAGCGTCAGGCTGCCGTTGACCTGGTAGGCGTCGACCGCGCCCAGCGTGGCGTTGGCGCTGATGTCGATGCTGCCGGTCACGACCGCGGTCAAGGTGCCGCTCGCCGAGACCGCCGAGAGGTCGGTGGCGGCGGCGAGGCCGGTGACGGTGACGCTGCCGGCGCCGGAGACCGAGGTTCCGGCGGCCTGGTCGGCCGAGAGGGTAACGGTCTGGCCGGCAGCCACCGTGACGCCGAAGCTGCCGAGGTCGGTGCTCGGGTCGAGGACCGTGCTCGCCGTCACCTGGGCCGTCCTGGCCCCCGTCACGGTGATGCCGGACAGATCGACGGCGGTGCTGCCCAGCGCGGTCACCGTGACGCTGCCGGCGCCGGTGATCGTCCGGCCGTCGGCCTGGGCCGCGGTCAGCGTCAGGCTCTGGCCGGAGGATACCGAGATGGTGCTGGCGATGCCGCCGAGGTCGGCGGCGGTCGGGATCGTGGCCCCGGTCAGGCTCAGCGTGCCGCCGCCTGAAACCGCCAGGCCGTCGAGCTGGCCGACCGCCAGCGTCAATGTCTGGCCGGACGCCGTGACGAGGCTGCCGAGCGCGCCGAGGGCGGTGAAGCGGACGGCGGTGCTGCCGGTCAGTCCGGACAGGTCGAGGGCGGTCGTCGAGGGCATGCGGCCGCCGTCGACGACCAGCGCGCCGTCGGAGCCGATCGAGACCGCCGGGTCCTCGCCGACGCGCTGCACGCCGACCCGCTTGGAGAGCGCCAGCGTGGCGGGCAGCGTCGCCGCGCCGACCAGCAGGATCCGCTCGCCGGCCGAGGCCGCCGAGAGGGCGCTGGCGAGGTTGGTGTAGGCGCTGTTGCCGCCGACGACGCGGACCGTCAGGTCGGCGAAGTTCAGGATCTCGGTGGTGTCGATCGAATCGCTGTTGCCGGCGCCCGCGACCGTAATGACGCCGCCCGTGCTGGCGGTGACCTGGTAGCTCGAGAAGCTGCCGTCGTAGTGCGCGATGTCGATGCCGGCGCCGCCGTTGAGGATGTTGGTGCCGGCGCCGCCGATCAGCTTGTCGTCGCCGCCGTCGCCGGTCAGCTGGTCGTTGCCGGCGCCGCCGATCAGCACGTCGTTGCCGCCCGCGCCGGCGATCACGTCGTTGCCCGCGCCGCCGTCGAGCACGTCGTTGCCGGCCGTGCCGTTGATGACGTCGTTGCCGGCGGTTCCCGCCGGGCTGGCGCTGCCGACCGTGCCGAGCTCGGAGGCGGCGTTGCCGATCGCCGTGGTCAGCGCGCCGCCGGTGTAGCTGCCGGTCGCGCCGGTCAGGTCGGCATTGCCGCCGCCGCCCTGGACGGCGTCGAAGGCGTCGTAGAGCGCCCTCGACGCGGCCGACTGCGCGACGTAGGCGATCTGCGCCAGGTTGGTCAGCAGCGTGGCGCCGCTGCTGGCGAGGCCGTCGACGGCCGCGTTGCTGCCGTTGACGATGCTCGCGACGTCGGCCGCCGCGTTGGCGAGCTGGGTCCGGGCGGCACTGCTCAGCCCGAGCGCCGGATCCGCCGCGGCGTTGGTGATCAGGGTCGCGATGCCGGCCGCATCGAGCGGGTCGTTGCCGGCCGCCACCGTCGACAGCATGGCCTTGTAGACCGCGTCGATCGCGACCTGCCTGTCGACCCCGGCGCCGCCGGCGCCGGACAGCGCGTTGAAGATCTGGCTGACGGTGTTCTGCAGCTTGACGCCCGCGGCCATCGCCGCGTCGGCGCCGGTCGTGCCGTTCTCGACGCCGACGACCGGATCGAAGCTGGACAGGTCGAGGCTGGCGTCCAGCCCGAAGGCGGTCTTGACCAGCGCCTGCGCCGCGGCGGCGTCGGCCGCCTGCCCGCCCTCGATCAGCGACTGCATCAGCGAGGTCAGCGGCGTGACCACCGTGGAGCCGGCGGGCGCCGTCAGCACGCCGCTGTAGAACTGGCCGGTCGAGACGTCGATGCCGCCGGTCAGCACCAGCGGGCCGCTGCCGCCGGTCAGGGTGAAGGTGCCGTTGGCGCCGGTGACCGTGAAGGCCTCGCCGCTGTCCAGCACGCCGTCGCCGTCGGCGTCGGCGAAGACCGTGGCGCCGACGATGTAGCCGTCGATCGCCTGCCCGGTGACGGTGACGACGGCGCCGCCGCCCGTGCCGCCGGATGACGCTCCCGAGGACTCGCCGACGGACCCGGAGGCCGAACTGCCGCCGGGCGACGCGGCGCTGCCGGAACTGCCGGCCGACGACGAGCCCTCGCCGCTCCCGGCCGAGCCGGTCGTGGGTGCGCCGCCCTGGTTCAGGCTGCGCGCGTCCTCGGTCGTGCTCCAGGGCACGGAATTGCCCAGGCCCCCGGCCGCGCCGACCTCGCCGCCCCCCGCGCCGTCGAGACCGGCGAGCAGTCTCTCGCCGCCGAAGCCGGTCCCGTCGTCCTCGCCGACCTGCCCGGGCCGCAGACTGTCGCGCTCGGCCGTCACTCCCCGCACGTCACCGGGATTGGCGAAGCCGGAGGCCGGGAGATCCGGCTGCGGCGCCGGCGCGGTCAGCGGCCCGGCAGCCGGCGCGATCTCCGACAGGGCGGCGGCCAGTTCGGTCAGCAGCGAAGCGCTGTCGTCGATGATGCGCGCCGCGCTGCCGTCGGCGCCGCCGAGCACGAGGGTCGCCTCGCCTTCGAGCAGGTAGAGCGCCAGGTCCCGGAAGACGACCTCGGTTGGTGCCGCGCCGCCGGCAGGCTGCACGACGACGCGCAGCGCGTCGCCCTCGAGCGCGACCGAGACCGCTTCGCCCGGGCCGGGCAACACCTCGACACGGTCGCCGGGCCGGATCGTCGGCAGCTCGACGCCGGGCGCAACCGTCAACTCGAGCCGCCCGCCGTCCGGGGACTCGATGATCACCTTGGCCATGGCACGCGTCCCCACCCTGGCCGGTGCTTCGCTACCGTGACACGCCTTGCCGTTCTCGGATGAAGCGCTGCCGGCCTTGCTTCCCTCGCGAACGCCTTATCTGCCCCGACCCGGCCGCCACCCCCCGGCCACTCCCCAATCGGGACATCTATTCAAGCGCCGGTTGGCACGCCGGAGCCCGTTCGCATGCAATTTATGGCAGTGGGAGACGCGAAAGAGAGAGTTAAATTTCGTATAAAATTTGTAAACATTCGTCTTCTGACCGAGTCGAACGCCCACTGTCCCGGGGTCGACGACGTATTCGACAAAGGGAATGCGCGCAATATTTACCATACGCCCGCTCTACCCGGGCGAGAAGAGCGGCCGTTGGTTAACGAGGCGAAGCGAGAGCCGCCAGCGAGCCGAACAACGTCGCCGCGCCGCGCACCTCCTCATCCGCGAAGAAAGCAAGCGTTCTTACGACGCAAGATTGCCGCGCGGCGAGTCCGCGGCGACGCGCCCGCGCCGGTCGGCTCGGTAAAAACTACCTTTGGTGGAAGGCCGCTGCGCCGCCTCGGCCTCGGGTCTCCTGCCGCAGCGACGCCGAAAAAAGTCGGGATCGACAGAAGCCGGCTTCCGGCGACGGTCGATCCCGCTCGGGCCATCGCTCGCGATGGCCGGCCCGGCCGGTCGGGGACGCTAGCGATCGCCCCGCCGGTCGCCGGCGCCTGGCTGCTTTCCGCTGCCGACCCGGGGATCGGGCGTGCGGATCGCCGCCGACTCGGCGCCGGCGTCGGCAGGCGAAGGACGCCGCTGCTGCTCCCTCGGCGGCTGGTCGGGCCGAGCGTGCCCGCGGTCTTGCCCGCGATCCGGCCCGCCGTCGCGTCCGCCGAGGGGAGCGGTCATCGGGTCTTCTTGCCGGCGTCGTGGACGCGCGGGTCGAACTCGGCCGCACGGTCGCGCCCGGCCTTCTCCTCGCTGGTCAGCGGCTGCTCGGGATCCTTCACGTCCTTGGCCGCCTCGCGCGCCTTCTTCTCGACGTCGGCGGTCTCGGCGAAGTCCTGGGCCTTCTCCCGATAGCGGCGATCGGCTTCCTTGTTGCCCTCGCCCTGATTGCGCTGCTTGTCGGTCATCGTCGTCTCCATCCTTGCGGGGGAATGTCTGTCGCGGGAAACGGCGCAAGCGGCGACCGGGTTCCGGCCGGGGGGCGCGGCGAAACGCCGTCGCGCTCAGGTCCCGCCGGTCTCGAGGCGGCGCACCGCACCGTCGAGATGGTCCAGGCAGCGCTCGAGCAGGGCGCGTTCTTCCGCGCTCAGACCCTCTAGCAGCTCCGCTTCGAGGCGCTGGGCGATCGGCACCACCGCCTCGAAGGTCGCCTGGCCTTGCGCGCTCAGGGACAGGCGGAGCAGGCGCTGGTCGCTCGGGTGCGCGGCGCGGTCGACCAGGCCCTTGCCGGTCAGCAGGGCGACCGCGCGGCTGACCTTGGCCTTGTCCATCGCGGTGCGCTCGCAGATCTCGTTCGACGACAGCGGCGCGAAACTGCCGAGCACCGCCAGGACCCGCCACTCGGCGATCGACAGCCCGAAGCGCTGGGAGTAGCGCCGGGCGAAGGCCCGCGAGATGCGGTTGGTCGCGACCGACAGGCGATAGGGCAGGAAGCCGGCCAGCGAGAAACCGGACGGCCCGGCCTCGCAGTCCTCCGGCCGTTCGCCGCGTCGGCGTGGCGCCGCGCCGCTGCTCTCGTCCATCGCGCTGCCTCCCGCCCACGGCAGGGGCGGGGCCTCCCTTGACCTTCGTTTCACCTGAAACGATACTTCCGCGAACGAGACGGGACAAGCTCCCGCGAGCGGCAAGGAGGAGGCCCGAGCGATGCGCAAGTACATCGGCCTGCCGCGCGTCGAGGGACGCGCCTCGCGCCAGGCCCACGCCGGCCTGCCCGAGGGCACCTACGAGCGCGAGATGGGCAAGGAGGGCTTCTTCGGCCCGGCCACGCACATGTACCACCGCCACGCGCCGACCGGCTGGACCGCCTGGGAGGGCCCGCTGAGGCCGCGCGCCTTCGACCTGACGCGGCTGGAGGACGAGCAGGCCTCGCCGTTCGACGCCGGCGAGGTGCTGTTCAACGCCACCGTCCGCCTGCGCCACTGGCGCGCGCCGAAGGCAATGGACCATCTGGCGCGCAACGCCGACGGCGACGAGCTGCTGTTCGTGCACGCCGGGGCGGGCGACCTGTTCTGCGACTACGGCCACCTCGCCGTCGAGGCCGGCGACTACGTCGTGCTGCCGCGCTCGACCATGTGGCGTCTGGAGGCCAGCGAGCCGGTCACCGCGCTGCTGATCGAGTGCACCAACGGCAGCTACATGCTGCCCGACAAGGGGCTGGTCGGCGACCACGCGATCTTCGACCCGGCGATGCTGGAGACGCCGCGCCTCGACGAGGCCTTCGAGGCCCAGAGAGACGACGGGCAGGACGAGCGCGAGTGGCAGGTCCGGATCAAGCGGCGCAACGAGATCTCCACCGTGACCTACCCCTTCAACCCGCTCGACGCCGTCGGCTGGAAGGGCGACCTGGTGCCGGTCAAGATCAACCTGCGGGACATCCGCCCGCTGATGAGCCACCGCTACCACCTGCCGCCCTCGGCGCACACGACCTTCGTCGGCAACCGCTTCGTCGTCTGCAGCTTCGTGCCGCGGCCCTTCGAGAGCGCGGAGGACGCCCTCAAGGTGCCGTTCTTCCACAACAACGACGACTACGACGAGGTCATCTTCTACCACGACGGCGACTTCTTCAGCCGCGACAACATCCATCCCGGGATGGTCACCTTCCACCCCTGCGGCTTCACCCACGGGCCCCATCCCAAGGCCCTGAAGAACGCCTTCCAGCCGAAGAAGCCGGCGACCTCCGAGTATGCGGTCATGATCGACACCCGCGACGCGCTGGAGCTCGGCCCGGCGGCCCGCGACACGGAGTTCGAGGGCTACGCGCGCTCCTGGCAGGCACCGCAGGACGAGACCCCCAAGGCGGCGGAGTGACGCCATGAAGCTCGCCAGCCTCAGGCGCGGCGGCCGCGACGGCACGCTGACGCTGGTCAGCCGCGACCTGACCCGCGCGGTCGAGGCGCAGGCCGCGCCGACCCTGCAGGACGCGCTCGACGTCTGGGACTCGGTCGCCCCCGAGCTGGAGAAGCAGGCGGCGGCCCTGGAGGCGGGGACGGCGGCGGAGGCCTTCGCCTTCGAGCCGGCAGACTGCGCGGCCCCGTTGCCGCGCGCCTACCAGTGGGCCGACGGCTCCGCCTACGTCAACCACGTCGAGCTGGTGCGCAAGGCGCGCGGCGCCGAGATGCCGGAGTCCTTCTGGAGCGACCCGCTGATGTACCAGGGCGGCTCCGATGCCTTCCTGGGCCCGCGCGACCCGATCCTGATGGCCGACGAGGCCTGGGGCATCGACTTCGAGGCCGAGGTCGCGGTCGTCGTCGACGACGTGCCGATGGGCGTTTCGGCCGAGGCCGCCGCCGGCCACATCCGCCTGCTGATGCTGTGCAACGACGTCTCGCTGCGCAACCTGATCCCGGGCGAGCTGGCCAAGGGTTTCGGCTTCTTCCAGGCCAAGCCCTCGAGCGCCTTCTCGCCGGTCGCGGTAACGCCGGACGAGCTGGGCGAGGCCTGGGACGGGCAGCGGCTCAAGCTGCCGATGCTCTCGGCGATCAACGGCGAGGCCTTCGGCCGGCCCGACGCCGGCGTCGACATGACCTTCGACTTCCCGACCCTGGTCGCCCACGCCGCGCGCACCCGGCCGCTCGGCGCCGGGGCGATCGTCGGCTCCGGCACGATCTCGAACCGCGACGCCGACGGCGGCCCCGGCCGGCCGGTCGCCGAGGGCGGCCTCGGCTACTCCTGCATCGCCGAGCTGCGCATGGTCGAGAAGATCCTGGGCGGCGAGATCAGGACCGGCTTTCTGAGATTCGGCGACCGCGTGACCATCGAGATGAAGGACGCCGGCGGCCGCAGCCTCTTCGGCGCCATCGACCAGGTCGTCGAGCCCTACAAGGCCCCGGCCTGAGCAGAACGAGCAGACTTCCGGAGGAATCCCCCATGTCCGCCACCGCGACCCGCGGCTTCGCCTCACAGAACGACCTCGCCGACAAGAAGGTCAGCTTCGACGAACTCGGCGAGGGGCTCTACGCCTACACCGCCGAGGGCGACCCCAACACCGGCATCGTGATCGGCGACGACTCGGTGCTGGTCGTCGACACCCAGGCGACGCCGGTGATGGCCGAGGACGTGATCCGCCGGATCCGCGAGGTCACCGACAAGCCGATCAAGCATGTGGTGCTGAGCCACTACCACGCCGTGCGCGTGCTCGGCGCCTCGGCCTACGGCGCCGAAAACATCATCGCCAGCCGCCCGACCTGGGAGCTGATCGTCGAGCGCGGCCAGCAGGACTACGAGAGCGAGGCCGGGCGCTTCCCGCGCCTGTTCCGCTCGATCGAATCGGTGCCGGGCCTGACCTGGCCGACGATCGTGTTCGAGCAGAAGCTGACGCTGTTCCTGGGCAAGCGCGAGGTGCAGATCCTGCACCTCGGGCGCGGCCACACCAAGGGCGACACCGTGGTCTGGCTGCCGCAGGAGAAGGTGCTGTTCTCCGGCGACCTGGTCGAATACGGCGCGACGCCCTACACCGGCGACGCCTACCTGAAGGACTGGCCCGAGACCCTGGCGCGGCTGCGCGCGCTCGCCCCAGAGAAGCTGGTGCCCGGCCGCGGCGCCGCGCTGCAGACGCCGCAGGCGGTCGAAGAGGGCATCGCCGGCACCCAGGCCTTCCTGACCGCGCTCTACGGCTCGGTCGAGGCCGGGGCGCGCGACGGCAAGGAGCTGAAGGCGATCTACGACGAGACCATGGCGCGCCTGCAGCCCGAGTTCGGCCACTGGGTGATCTTCGAGCACTGCATGCCGTTCGACGTGACCCGCGCCTTCGACGAGGCCCGCGGCATCGCCGACCCGCAGATCTGGACCGCCGAGCGCGACCGCCAGATGTGGCAGGCCCTGGAGCAGGGCACTGCGATGAAGGGCGCCGAGGCCAACCCCTGAGCCTTCGACCACGGGGGAGAGGCCCGTGCCGACGACCTACCAGAACCCGCGCTTCGACTACCGGCGCTGCGCCGACCAGGAGCCCGGCGCGGCGGCGCATCATCCCGTCGTCGTCGTCGGCGCCGGCCTAGTCGGCCTGACCGCGGCGGTCGACCTCGCGACGCGGGGCGTGCCGACCCTGCTGCTCGACGACGACGACACCGTGTCGTTCGGCAGCCGCGCGATCTGCTTCGCCAAGCGCAGCCTGGAGATCGCCGACCGCCTCGGCGTCGGCGAGCGGATCCGCGAGAAGGGCGTCACCTGGAACCGCGGCAAGGTCTTCCTGAAGGACCGCCAGGTCTACGGCTTCGACCTGCTGCCCGAGGCCGGCCACGCCTTCCCGGCCTTCGTCAACCTGCAGCAGTACTATCCGGAGGAGTGGCTGGTCGAGCGCGCCGCCGAGCTCGGCCTGACCGAGATCCGCTGGAAGAACCGCGTGACCTCGGTGCGCCAGGACGGCGCCTGCGTGCGGCTGGAGATCGAGACGCCCGACGGGCCCTACGCCATCACCTGCGACTTCCTGCTGGCCTGCGACGGCGCGCGCTCGCAGGTCCGCCGCTCGCTCGGCCTGGCGTTCCGGGGCCAGGTCTTCCAGGACCGCTTCCTGATCGCCGACGTGGTCATGAAGGCCGACTACCCGACCGAGCGCTGGTTCTGGTTCGACCCGCCCTTCCACCCCGGCCAGTCGGTGCTGCTGCACCGCCAGGCCGACGACGTCTGGCGCATCGACTTCCAGCTCGGCTGGGACGCCGATCCCGAAGAGGAAAAGAAGCCGGAGCGCGTGCGGCCGCGGCTGCAGGCCATGCTCGGCGAGCGGCCCTTCGAGCTGGAGTGGGTCAGCGTCTATACCTTCCAGTGCCGCAGGCTCGAGCGCTTCCGCCACGGCCGCGTCTTCTTCCTGGGCGATGCCGCCCACCAAGTCTCGCCGTTCGGCGCGCGTGGCGGCAACGGCGGCATGCAGGATGCCGACAACCTCTGCTGGAAGCTGGCCGCGGTGCTCGCCGGCGAGGCGCCCGAGGCGCTGCTCGACAGCTACGATGCCGAGCGCGTGCCCGCGGCCGACGAGAACATCCTCAACTCGACCCGCTCGACCGACTTCATCACGCCGAAGAACGCGGCCAGCCGCGCCTTCCGCGACGCCGTGCTGGAGCTGTCGGGCGAGCTGGCCTTCGCCCGGCGGCTGGTCAACTCCGGGCGCCTGTCCGTACCCTACGCCAACGCCGACTCGCCGCTGTCCACGCCCTGCGCGGAGCGCGACGGAGCGGGCCCGGTCCTGGCGCCGGGCGCGCCCTGTCCCGACGCGCCGGTCCTGGACCCGGGCGGCGGCGAGGACTGGCTGCTGCGTCGGCTCGGCCACGGCTTCGTGCTGCTGCTCGCCGTCGAGGCCGAGCAGCCGCTGCCCGCGGACCTCGTGGCGCTGGGGGAGGAACGGCCGGCGATCCGGCCGCTGCTGGTCTCGCCGCGGCCCCGCGAGGCCGCGGGGCTGCCGCTGGTGATCGACGGCGAAGGGCTGGTCGCGCGCCGCTACGGTCTGGCGCCGGGCGCGGCGCTTCTGGTCCGTCCCGACCAGCATCTCGCCGCCCGCTGGCCGCGCTTCCAGGCGGCGGCCGTGCGCGCCGCCCGCGACCGGGCGCTCGGCATCGCGGCGCCCCGTGACGAGCGGGCCGAGGCCCGGCAGGTCGCGTCGTGACCGCCCGCCTGCACACCGAGCCGCGGCTCCGCGACCCCGACGGCTTCTACGAGCGCCTGCTCGCGGTCTACCGCGACCTGCCCGAGGACGAGGCGGCCAGGCTCTCCGCCAAGCTGATCCTGCTGCTCGCCAACCATATCGGCGACGAGGCCGTGCTCGACGAGGCCCTGGCATTGGCCGGCGGGGCGCCCGGCGCCGACGCCGCCGCGCCGGACGGGACCGCCCCGGCAAAGACCGCCCCGGCCAAGACCGCCCCGCCAAGGACCGCCGCGCGCGACGCGGGCAGGGAGTAGCTGGCCCGGCCTCGCGCCTTGCCTTCGCCGGCCGAAGATGGTCGAGTCGCGGCCGCGAAGCGGGGCAATACCGGGGCAGGGACGTGGCGGGGGGAACGCGCGGCGTATCGACGGGTTTGCCTGTCCATGGCGATCGAGAACGAGGCGAGACGGCAATGGTGACCAGGCGGCGTGAACGATATGGACTCGATGGTGACGGCTCCCGGGCCCGCGTCGGAGCCGGCGGCCTTCTCGGGGTGCTGGCAGTCGGGATCCCCCTGCTCATCGCCACGCCGGCCGGGGCGCAGATGCTCTGCAGCGAGCCGCTGCAGCCGCTGTGCTCGACCGCCGTGCAGTCCTTCACCGATGCCACGGAGAAGGAGCGCTGCGTCACCGACACCGAGAAGTACCTCGAGGAGCTGGAAGCCTACCGCGGCTGCCTGAACGATGCGCTCGGCGCCGCGGAGCAGGCCCGCGAGCGGGCCGAGGACTTCCGAAGCTGCCTGCAGGAGACCGACGGCAGCGACTGCGGCCTCGAGGCCGACTGAGCGCCGGAGCACCGCTCGCTCCCCGGGACGGAGCCTAGGCCCGGCCGCGCCCGGCCTGTCGTTCGATGCGCCGCTGCCAGACCAGCAGCAGCGGCACCACCGCCAGCTCGAGGAGCAGCCCGGCGAGGTGGCCGGCCGAGGGGCTGCCCGCCGACAGCAGCGACAGCAGGCGCGCCAGCCCTCCGGCGACGACGAGGGCGCCCAGCAGGCGGAAGCGGGCGCCCCTGCGCTCGACCGCCGGCACGCAGCTCCAGAACGCAAGGCCCGCAGCCAGGAACAGCCCCGAGAGATAGCGGAAATGGCTGTCGAGGTCGACCGGCCAGGGCCGGTCCAGGTCCAGGAAGCCGGGCCCCAGGAGCACCCCGGCGGCGCCCGCGCCGACCGGCACCAAGCCAAGCCCCGCGATCACGCCCTGCAGCAGGCGCCGCTCGGCACCGCCCGATCCGCGGCCCGGCCTGCCCGCCCCGGCGTCCGCACCAGCCTTCGGGTCGGCCGATTGCCGCTGGTCGGCCGTGCGGTTCGCCGTCGCTCGACGTCCTGCAATCAAGAGCTGTATCCGTTAACACTCTGGAAGGTAGCGTCAGCTAGGCTGATCGGGTCCGGAAACAAGCGCCGGCCGGAACCGGGGTGCAGGATCCCGGGGGCCGCGCGGGCGCTTCGAGCCGGCCCCGAGTCTTCCCCGGGTCGACAGCCGGCCCTCTGCAGGCAGACACCGCGATGGCGCCATGGCTCGACGCTTCCCGGGAGGGCCCCGACAGGCAGCGGGCGGCCGAGCGTGCGACGGGCGTCGGCCTCGCCGCCGGCGGCAGCGTCGAGCGCCTGCGTCGCCTGATCCGTCGCCTCGCCCTGGCCATCGGCCTCTGCATCGCGCTGGGGCTGCCGCTCGGCGTCACCGGCCTGCTCGTCCACCACCAGCAGCGCGAGCTGGACCTCGGCGCCCGAGTGGCGGCGGACGTCCTGGCGGCGGGCCTCTTGGCGCCGGCGCTCGAGACGGCGGCCGCCGCCCCCGCCCGGACGGCGCTCGACCGCGCGGCAGCGGGACTCGACGGCCTTCTCGCGGCCGGGGAGCGGGACGGCGGCGCATGGTTCCTGGTGCTGAGCGGCGCCGACGGCCGGGAACTGCTTCGGCGAGGCAGCCCGGGCGCCGCTGGCATTCTGCGCCAGACGGCCCGCGCCGATTTGCCCGGCCGGCTGGGCAGCGTCGCCCTGTCGGCGGCGCTGTGGCCGCTGCTCGTTACCGGCCTGCTCACCCTGCTGGCCTCGACGCTCGCCGCCGCAGGGCTCGGCTTCCTGCTGCACCGGCTGCCGCAGCGCGCCCTCGACCGCAGCGTCGCCGAGCTGCGCGCCGGCGTCGCGCAGGTCGAGCGCCACACCGCCGAGACGGCCTACGCCTACGAGGAGCTGAAGCGCCAGCACCGCATCGTCGAGGAGACGACCCAGGAGCTGATGAAGGCGCGCGACGAGGCGCTCTCGGCCGACCGCGCCAAGTCGGCCTTCCTGGCGACCATGAGCCACGAGCTGCGCACGCCGCTCAACGCCATCATCGGCTTCTCCGAGGTCCTGACGCTCGGCGTCTTCGGGCCGATCGGCAACGAGCGCTACCGCGACTACTGCCAGGCGATCGGCGAGAGCGGACGCCACCTGCTCGCGGTCATCAACGACGTGCTCGACCTGTCGAAGATCGAGGCCGGCAAGCTGCAGCTGCGCCACGAGGAGATCCGCCTGGAGAGCCTGATCGCGAGCTGCTGCACCGTGGTGCGCGGCAAGATCGACGAGTCCGGGCTGACCCTCGAGCTGGCCCCGCCGGACGCGCCCCTGCCGCCGCTCTGGGCCGACAGCGTCAAGCTGCGCCAGATCGTCCTCAACCTGCTGTCCAACGCCGTGAAGTTCACGCCGGCGGGCGGCCGCCTGCGCATCGAGACCCATGCCGACCCGCTGCGCGGCATCGGCTTCACGATCGCCGACAGCGGCATCGGCATGACCGCCGCCGACGTCGCCCTGGCGCTCAAGCCCTTCCAGCAGATCGACAACAGCCACACCCGCCGCTACGAGGGCACCGGCCTCGGCCTGCCGCTCGCCAAGGCGCTGGTCGAGCAGCACGGCGGCACCCTGACCATCGAGAGCGCCCCGGGGCGCGGCACCAGCGTCACGGTGTTCCTGCCCGACCATACGCGTGCGCCCGATGGGCCGGCCGAGTCCGGCCAGGGCACGCTGGACCTGGAAGGACTGGCGCCGCTAGGCCGGCGGTCGGCCTGATGGCTGCGCCCCCTGGCCCGGCGCCGCGGGCAGACTGACGCGCACCTCGAGGCCGGGTCGGCCGTCGGCCAGCCCGAGGGCGCCGCCGGCCGCCTCGACGAGTTCGCGCGCGATCGCAAGGCCCAGGCCGTGGCCGCCGCTCTCCAGCCGGGCGCCGCGGTCGAGCAGGCGGTCGAGCTGGTCGGCGGCAATCCCCGGCCCGTCGTCGCGGATCGTGACCACCACCGCCTCGCCCACGCGAGCGACGGCCAGGGCGATCTCGCTGCGGGCATGGCGCGCGGCGTTCTCGACCAGGGCACCGAGCACCTCGGTGAGGTCGTCCGCGTCGATGCGGGCCCGCAGCCCCGCCTCGGCGTCGCTGCGCCAGGCGAGGCGGCTGCCCTCTGGCGTGCGCGCGACGACGGCGGCGACGCGGGCCAGGACCGCCGCGGCATCGCAGCTCGCGGCCGGCGCACGCAAGGCGCTGCGGGTGCGCGCCAGCTCGCGGTCGACGTTGCGCCGCATGGCCGCGGCGATTTCCTCGATGCCGTCGGCCGCGGCCGTCTCGCCGCGCGCGCGCAGGCGCGCCGCCTCGCCGATCAGCGCCTGCAGCGGCGTCTTCAGGCCGTGGGCCAGGTCGGCGGCCCGGGCGCCGGCACGCGCGACCTCTGCCTCGCGCGCCGCGATCAGGGAGTCGACCTCGACGGCCAGCGGCAGCACCTCGGTCGGAAAGTCGTCGCCGAGCCGCGCCGCCGCGCCCGAGCGCACCGCGGCGACGCGCCGCCCGACGCGGCGCAGCGGGCGCAGCCCGACGGCCAGCTGCAGCCAGCCCGCCAGGATCAGCGCCAGGGCGAGCAGCCCCAGGTAGGCGGCGAGATCGCGCAGGAAAGCCTGCACCGCCTGCTCGAGCTCCGCCCGGTCGAGGGCCACGGCGACCCGCATCGCCGTGCCGCCGAGCCGCGCCGGCAGAGAGACGCGGCGTTCGAGCACCAGCAGCCGCTGGCCGGCGGGGCCCGGCAGACGGTGGACGTGGAGCATGCCGTCCGACAGCTCGTCCTGCGGCAGCCGCAGCACCTCGTCCCACAGCGAGCGCGAGGCCAGCAGCGGTTCTCCCGCGCTTGCCTCCGGCTCGCTCACCTGCCAGTAGAGGCCGGACAGCGGCGTCGCGAAGCGTGGGTCGGCGAGCGGGCGGGCGGCGACGAGACGCCCGGCCGCGTCGCGCTCCAGGCCCGCGACCAGCTGGTCGAGATGGACCGACAGCTCGGCGACCGCCCGGCGCTCGACGTGCGTCTCGAACAGCAGCGACAGGGCGAAGCCGGCCAGGGCCAGCGCCGCGACCACCGCCAGCGCCCCGGCCGCCGCCAGCCGCAGCCGCAGCGAACGGCGTCTCAAGAGGCCGCGCCGCCGGCGCCGGCGCCCTCGAGAAAGTAGCCGAAGCCCCGGCGGGTCCCGATCACGCCCGCGCCGAGCTTGCGGCGCAGACGCGCGACGACGGCTTCCAGGGCGTTGGCTTCGCGCGCGTCGTCGTCGCCGTAGAGGTGCTCGAGCAGCTCGCCCGGCGGCACCACCCGGTCGCGATGGTGCGCCAGGTAGGCGACCAGCCGGTACTCCAGCGGCGAGAGCGGCAGCGGCAGGCCGTCGCGCGACAGCGTCATGCGGTTGGTGTCGAGCGTCAGCCCGCCGATCGTCTGGCGGCCGCTGCCGCGGCCGCCGGCGCGCCGGATCAGGGCGCGGCAGCGCGCCACCAGTTCCTCCATGCGGAACGGCTTGGGCAGGTAGTCGTCGGCGCCGGCCTCGATACCCTCGACCCGTTCGGTCCAGGCGCCGCGGGCGGTGAGCACCAGCACCGGCAGCTCGCGCCCGGCCGCCCGCCAGCGCTTCAGCACCGTCAGTCCGTCCAGCCCGGGCAGGCCGAGGTCGAGGACCGCCAGGTCGTAGTCCTCGGTATCGCCCAGGAACCAGGCCTGCTCGCCGTCGCGCGCCGCCTCGACCCGGAAGCCGGCGGCTTGCAGGGCGGCCGTCAGGTCGGCGGCGATCCGGGCGTCGTCCTCGACGAGCAGCAGCCGCATCAGTCGTCGTCTTCTTCGCTGTTCAGCAGCGCGCCGCTGGCGGCGTCGACCTCGGCTTCGAGGATCCGGCCGTCCGGCGTGATCAGCTCGAACTCGTAGAGATAGCGCCCGTCGTCGCGCTCGAACTCGACCTCGATGACGCGGCCGCCCAGGCGCGCCTCGACCGCCGGCAGGATCTCGGCCAGCGGCAGGACCTCGGCGCGCCGCACCGCGTCCCGCGCCCGCTCGTCGTCGTCGTGGTCGCCGGCGAAGGCAGGAATCCCGGCCGCTGCCGCGAGGGCGCCGCCGGTCAGGATCAGGGCCGTCAGGGTCTTCATCGCGCCATCCTGTCCCGCGCCCGCTGACAGCTCGCTGACGGGCGCCGTCAGGCCGCCGTCAGGCGCGCCGCGCTAAACCGGCGACACCGAGGGCGCAGAGCCTGCGTCCCTCTTTACTCGGGAAGATCGAAGGAGACGATAGAATGCGCAAGACCGTCCTTACCATGAGCGCCCTGGCGCTGGCCGCGACCCTCGCCGGCGGCCTTCTCACGAGCGGCGCCGCCCTCGCCTCGGACAGCCGGACGGACCGGAGCGACGACCGGGCCGGCGAGCGGAGCGACGACATGCGGGCCGACGACATGCGGGCCGGCGAGATGCAGGCCGGCACCGAGGCGCCGCGCTCGGAGTGGATGACAATCGGCGCCGTCGCGGCGAAGCTGGAGGCCGAGGGCTACCGGGTCCGCGAGATCGACAGTGAGCACGGCATCTACGAGGTCGAGGCGATCGCGCCCGACGGGCGTCGCGTCGAGGCGGCCATCGATCCGGTGACCGGCGAGCCGATCCGGGGCTGGGAGAACGACTGATGCCGGCGCAGGCGGAGGCGCGCATGGTGCGGGTCTGGGACCCGCTGGTGCGCATCGGACACTGGGTCCTGGTGGCGGGTTTCGCCACCGCCTACCTCACCGAGGGCGAGCCGGAGTGGCTGCACAGCTGGGCCGGCTATGCGGTCGCGGCGACGGTGGCGCTGCGCGTCGTCTGGGGCTTCGTCGGCCCGCGCCGGGCGCGCTTCGCTGACTTCGTCACCGGTCCGGGCCGCGCCTTCGCCTATCTGCGCGACCTGGCCACCGGCCGGGCCCGCCGGCACCTGGGGCACAGCCCGGCCGGCGGGCTGATGACCCTGGCGCTGCTCGCGTCGCTGGCCCTGACCGCGGTCACCGGCATGGCGACGCTGGCCGCCGAGGAGGGCCGCGGCCCGCTGTCGACCGTGATCACCCGCCAGTCGGCGGCGCTCGAGGCGCCTGGACTCGAGCTGCCGGCTCTGGTCGCCCGGGCCCACGCCGACAGCGAGGCGGGCGAGCACGGCGGGGGCGAGCACGGCGAGGGCGAGGACGACGAGGGCGAGGACGACGAGCAGGAGAGCCTCTGGAAGGAGGCGCACGAGCTCCTCGCCAACCTGACCCTGGCGCTGGTCATCCTGCACCTCGGCGGCGTCGCACTGGCCAGCCTGGCACACCGCGAGAACCTGCCGCGCGCCATGGTCACCGGCCTGAAGCGGAGCTGAGCGAGGGCCGAGGCGGCGGGGGCGCGCTCTGCGCGTTCCCGCCGTGCTCACCCGGCGTCGATCAGGTGCAGGAAGGAGCCGGCCACGGTGCCGACTGCCAGGCCGGCGTCGGGGCGCCGCTCGCCGCCGGCGTCCTCGACCGCGAACAGGCGCCCGCCCCCGTCCCTCGCCGCGCCTTCCGCAACCACCGAGGCGTAGTGGAACTCGTGGCCGCGGAAGCCGCTGCCGGCCGGCCCGAAGGGCGTCGGCGCGCGGCTGCGCAGGGCGCGGTAGCCGAGCTGCAGGCGACGCTCGGCGAAGGAGGTGGTCAGCGGGAGCAGCCCCGCGAGGGCATGGCCCCGGCCCTCCGCGTCGATCAGCGTCTCGCCCAGGGTCATGTAGCCGCCGCACTCGCCGTAGATCCAGGCGCCGCGGGCGGCGGCCGCGCGCAGGCCGTCAAGGAAGGCCCGCGCGGCAGCGAGCCGGCCGGCGTGCAGCTCCGGGTAGCCGCCGGGGAGGAAGACCGCGTCGGCCGCCGGGTCGGGCGCCTCGTCCTGCAGCGGCGAGAAGAACGCCAGCTCGGCGCCGGCGGCGCGCCAGCCGGCCAGCAGGTGCGGATAGGCGAAGGCGAAGGCGGCGTCGCGCGCGACCGCGATCCACTGGCCCGGCGGCGGCAGGCCCGGCAGCGCCCCCCCGGACGGCTGCCCAGCGGCTCCGCCGCCCGGCGCCAGCGGCGCGGCCAGGGCGAGCAGCGCCGTCAGGTCGAGCGACTCCGCGACCCAGTCGGCGGCGCGCTCGAGCAGCGCCTCGAGCTCGGGGTGCTCGACCGCCTGCACCAGGCCCAGGTGGCGCGAGGGCAGCGCCAGGTCGTCGCGCCGCGGCAGGGCGCCGAGCAACGGCAGGCCGACCGCGTCCAGCGCCTCGCGGATCAGCGCCGCGTGGCGCTCGCCGCCGACTCGGTTGGCGACGACCCCGGCAACCATCAGCTCCGGCCGGTGGTCGCGGAAGCCGCGCGCCAGGGCGGCCAGCGACTGCGCCTGCGCCTTGGCGTCGACGACCAGCACGACCGGCAGGCCGAGCCGGTCGGCCAGCTCCGCGCTGGAGCCGGCGCCGCCGGGGCCGCCGTCGAACAGGCCCATGACGCCCTCGACCAGCAGCAGTTCGTCCTGGTCCGCGCCGGGACTGCCCGCCCCGGCCTGGGCCGCGGCGAGGCCGGCCAGCGCGGCCGGGCGCATCGCCCAGACGTCGAGGTTGACGCTGGCGCGGCCGCAGGCAGCGGCGTGGAAGGCGGGATCGATGTAGTCGGGCCCGGCCTTGGCCGGCGCCACCGGCCGGCCGAGCCGGCGCAGCAGGCGGAGCAGCCCGAGCGTCACCGTGGTCTTGCCGCTGCCCGAGGCGGGTGCGGCGATCAGCAGCCCGCGGGTCATGGCCTGTTCTCCCTCTCCGCCCCTTTGGGGGGGAGAGGGTCGGGGAGAGGTGGGGCCGGGCGGCGGCAGGAAGTCGGGACCGTCGGGAGGGCCGCGAGGCCGGCGTCCCCCACCTCTCCCTGCCCTCTCCGCCCCCGGGGGCGGAGAGGAAAGTCAAGAGGCCGGGCCCGGCGACCGGTGGTCACCGTCAGGCGTCCGCGCGCTCGGCGGCACGGGCCTGGACGGCGCCCAGCCAGTCGAGCGCCTGGCGCAGGCGCACGACCTCGCCGAGCACGATCATCGCCGGCGCCACGGCGCCGCCGGCCGCCGCGTCCTCGACGCAGGCGCCGAGCGTCGTCTCGACGACCCGCTGGTCGGGCAGGCTGGCGTGGCTGACGATCGCCATCGGCTCGTCGGGCCGGCGGCCGCCGGCGAGCAGGCGGCCGCGGATCTCGTCGAGGTGCTTGAGCGCCATGTACATCACCACGACCGGCGAGCCGCGCGCCACCGACGCCCAGTCGATGCCGTCGGGCGTCGCGCCGGTCGCGTCGTGGCCGGTCAGGAAGGTCACCACCGAGTTGGTGTCGCGGTGGGTGCAGGGAATGCCGGCGTAGGCGAGACCGCCGATGCCGGCCGAGATGCCCGGCAGCACGCGGAAGGGCACGCCGGCCTCGACCAGGCTCAGGGCCTCCTCGCCGCCGCGCCCGAACACGAAGGGATCGCCGCCCTTGAGCCGCAGCACGCGCTTGCCGCGGCGCGCCAGCTCGACGATGCGCAGCGAGATGTCCTGCTGCTTGAGACTCGGCTTGCCGCCGCGCTTGCCGGCGTACTCCAGCTCGGCGCCGGGCCGTGCCATGCCCAGGACCTCCGGCCCGACCAGGGCGTCGTAGACCAGCACGTCGGCCTGCTGCAGGCCGTTGACGGCGTGCAGGGTCAGCAGGCCAGGATCGCCCGGCCCGGCGCCGCACAGCCAGACCCAGCCCGGCTCGAATCGCGGCAGGGCGAGGCCGACCTCCCGCCCGATCGCGGTGTCGCTGCTCGCGGTGCCCTCTGGCGTGGTGCCCTGCGGCGCGCTCATTCGCCCCCTACCCCTCTGTCTCGACGCAGCCTATAAGCCCGCCCATGGGACGCAAGCCGGAGGGCGCGCTGAGACGCGGCTGGACCACGGGCGCCTGCGCGACCGCAGCGACCCGTGCGGCGGTGACCGCGCTGCTCGGGGAGCCCTTCCCCGACCCGGTCACGATCGTCCTGCCCAAGGGCGACGCCCCGGCCTTCGCCCTGGCCTTCGAGGGCCGGGGCGAGGACGCGGCGACCGCCGGCGTGGTCAAGGACGCCGGCGACGACCCCGACGTCACCCACGGTGCGCTGATCCTCTCGACCGTGCGCCGCGGCCCGCCCGGCAGCGGCGTGCGCTTCCGGGCCGGCGAGGGCGTCGGCACGGTGACACAGCCGGGCCTGCCGGTGCCGCCCGGCGAGCCGGCGATCAACCCGGTGCCGCGGCGCCTGATGACCGAGGTCGTCGAGGCGGCGGCGCGGGCCCACGGCCTGGCCGCCGACTTCGAGGTCGAGATCGCCGTGCCCGGCGGCGCCGCGCTCGCCGAGCGCACCTGGAACCCGCGGCTCGGCATCCTCGGCGGCCTGTCGATCCTCGGCACCACCGGGGTCGTCGTGCCCTACTCCTGCGCCGCCTGGATCGCCTCGATCCACCGCGGCATCGACGTCGCCGTCGCCGCCGGCCTGCCGCACGTCGCGGCCTGCACCGGCAAGACCAGCGAGGCCGCGGTCGCCCGGCTCTACGACCTGCCCGCGACCGCCTTCCTGGACATGGGCGACTTCGCCGGCGGCCTGCTCAAGTACCTGCGCCGCCACCCGCTGCCGCACCTGACGATCTGCGGCGGCTTCGGCAAGCTGACCAAGCTGGCCCAGGGGTTCCTGGACCTGCACTCGGGGCGCAGCCAGGTCGACTTCGACTGGCTGGCCGATCGCCTGGCCGAGCTCGGCGCCGAGGCCGCACTGGTCGAGCAGGCACGCGGCGCCAACACCGCCAGCCAGGTGCTGGGCCTCGCCCGCGAGGCCGGACTGCCGCTCGCCGAGGCGATCGCCGAGCGGGCCCGGCAGGCAGCGCTCGGCGTGCTGGAGGGCGCGCCGGTCGCGGTCGAGCTGGTGATCGTCGACCGACAGGGCACGCCGGTCGCGCGGGTCGGGGACTGACCCGGCGATGGCGCGGCTGCTCGTGCTCGGCGGCACCGGCGAGGCGCTCGCCCTGGCCGAGGCGCTGGTCGGCGCCGGCCACGCGGTCACGACCTCGCTGGCCGGGCGCACCGCCGCGCCGAAGCGCCCGGCCGGCGCGCTGCGCAGTGGCGGCTTCGGCGGTGTCGAGGGGCTGGCGGAGTACCTGACCCGGGAGCGCATCGAGGCACTGCTCGACGCCACCCATCCCTTCGCCGCCGTCATGGCCGGCAACGCCGCCGCCGCCGCCGCGCGCTGCGACCTGCCCCGACTGAAGCTGCTGCGGCCACCCTGGCGGGCGGAGCCGGAGGATCGCTGGCAGGAGGTAGTGAGCGTCGAGTCCGCCGCGGCGGCGCTTCCGGCCGGCTGCCATGCGCTGGTGACCGTCGGCCGCCAGGAGCTCGCGCCCTTCCTGGCGCGCACCGACGTCGCGCTGCTGATCCGCACCATCGAGCCGGTCGAGGCGCTGCCCGGCCACGCGCGGCTGGTCCGGGCGCGCGGCCCCTTCGCGGTCGCCGACGAAATGGCGCTGCTCGAGGCCGAAGCCATCGAGCGCCTGGTCACCAAGAACGCCGGGGGCGAGGCCGCGGCGCCGAAGCTGCTGGCCGCCCGCCGGCTCGGAGTACCCGTCGTCATGGTGCGCCGCCCGTCGCCGCCGGAGGGGCCGACGGTGCCGACGGTCGAGGCGGCCCTGGGCTGGCTCGACAGCGTCATCCGCTGACCTCCCGCTTGCCGCCGCCCGTGCCCCCCGTCGTCTTGCGGCCCGGAGACTTGCGATGCGGCCGCAGCACGTGGACGTGGCCGGCGTCGTAGAGCGCCGAATCGCGGAAGCCTTCGGCGGCCAGCACCCGGCCGACCAGGACCAGCGCGGTGCGGGTGATCTTGGCGGCGCGCACCTTGTCCTGGATGTCGGCGAGCGTGCCCTCGATGAAGGCCTCGTCGGGCCAGCCGACGCGATAGGCGACGATCACCGGGCAGTCGGCGCCGTAGTGCGGCGTCAGAGCCTCGCGCAGGTGGCGCAGGTTGCGCACCGACAGATGCACCGCCAGGGTCGCGCCGCTGCGCCCGAGGGTCTCCAGCTCCTCGCCGGCCGGCATCGCCGAGGCCTTCATGGCGGTGCGCGTCAGGATCACCGTCTGGCTGACGTCCGGCAGGGTCAGCTCGCGCTTCAGCGCCGCCGCAGCCGCGGCGAACGCCGGCACCCCGGGGACGACGTCGTAGGCGATGCCCAGGGCGTCGAGGCGGCGCATCTGCTCGGCGATGGCGCCGTAGAGCGAGGGGTCGCCCGAGTGCACGCGTGCGACCTCCAGGCCGTCCGCGTACGCCTGCTCGATCTCGGCGAGGATCTCGTCCAGGGTCAGCGGCGCCGTGTCCAGGACGCGTGCGCCGGCCGGCGCCGCCGCGACGATCTCCGGCGGTACCAGCGAGCCGGCGTAGAGGCAGACCGGGCAGCGCTCAATCAGGCGCAGGCCGCGCACGGTGATCAGGTCCGGGGCCCCGGGGCCGGCACCGATGAAGTGTACGCGCGGCGCCGGGGCCGTGCTCTCCTGGGCGTCGCTCATCCCGCCTCCTTCTCGGCCTTCGCGGCGTAGCCGCGCGGCGTGTAGATCCAGGCGCCCTCGACGCCGAGGCCGTCGCCGCGGCGCACCACCCGGCTCTCGCTGGAGCCGACCAGCACGACGGTCAGCATGTCGACCTCGGCCGGATCCAGCTCCGCGAGCCTGCGCAGCCGCAGCGCCTCGGCCGGCCGGCCGAGGTTGCTCGCCAGGATGACCGGGGTGTCGGGCGGTCGCCGCTCCAGCAGCAGCTCGCGGGCGCGCGCCAGCTGCCAGGTGCGGCGGCGGCTGACCGGGTTGTAGAAGGCGACGACGAAGTCGCCCTCGGCCGCCGCGCGCAGGCGCCGCTCGATCGCCGGCCAGGGCGTCAGCAGGTCGGACAGCGAGATCGTGCAGAAGTCGTGGCCGAGCGGCGCGCCGGCGCGGGCCGCGGCGGCCTGCAGCGCCGAAATCCCGGGCGTCACGGTGACCGCGACGCGGCCCCAGGCCGGCTCGCCGCCGCGCTCGAGCAGCTCGAAGACCAGCGTCGCCATGGCGTAGATGCCGGCGTCGCCGGAGCAGACCAGCGCCACGGTGCGGCCCTCGGCGGCCAGCGTCAGGGCGGCGCGCACCCGGGCCTCCTCCTCGCCGAGCGCGTAGTCGTGGCGCAGCTTGCCGGCGGCCAGCGGCCCCAGCAGGTCGAGATAGAGGCCATAGCCGACTAGATCGTCGGCCTCGGCGACCAGTCGGCTCGCCTCCGGCGTGCGCCAGGCCTCCTGCCCGGGGCCGATGCCGACGACGTGGAGGGCGCCGCGCGCCCGGCCGATCCGCGCCGTCTCGAGCGGGGCCGAGGCCAGCGCCACCGCGCAGGTCGCCCGGGCGCCCTTGCGCTTGGCCAGGACCAGCCGGCCCTCGGGCCCGGCGGCGGCCAGCGCCGCGCCCTCGGCGACGCCGTGGCAGCCGACCTCGGCGTAGACCAGGTCGGAGGGCGTGGCGAGGCGCGGCGTCTCGGCCTCCAGCGCGGCGGCCTCGAAGAAGCGTGCCGGCACGGCGAGCCCGGCGGCCAGGGCCTGGACAGCCGTCTCGTCGGCCTTGAGGTCGAGCGAGAAGACGCCGGCGACGGCCGCCTCGGCGAGCCCGGCCTCGGCCAGGCTGTCGCGCACCAGGGCGCGCAGCTCTTCGGGCGGGCAGCCGCGCTCGCAGCCGACGCCGAGCGCCAGCACCGGCGGATGGTAGACCAGGGTCGCGGCGTCGCCCGCCTCGGCGCGCTCGGTGGTGCGCAGCACGAGGCCGGCGTCGGGCGCCTGCGGCAGCGCCGACAGCCAGGGCGCCGCACCGTCCAGGCGCACCGGCTCGCCGGCGAGCAGGCGGGCCATCACGCCCTTGGCGTCGCGCGGATTGGCGAGGCACCAGCCCGGCGGCGGCGCATCGAGCGCCACGCCGAGCCGCAGGTCGCCGGCCGTGGTCACGGCGGCCGTACCCTCCAGGGCCTCGGCCAGGCGGCGTGCGAGCGCGTTGGCGCCATGGTGGCCGCCGAGCAGCGGCACGACCGCACTGCCGTCCTCGGCCAGCGCCAGCACCGGCGGCTCGGCGCGCTTGTCGGCGAGCAGCGGCGCCAGACAGCGTACCAGGATGC
Source organism: Alphaproteobacteria bacterium (assembly GCA_030433005.1). Lineage (GTDB taxonomy): Bacteria > Pseudomonadota > Alphaproteobacteria > Kiloniellales > DSM-21159 > Tistlia. The sequence goes on along the minus strand of JAUILQ010000028.1, from coordinate 32,498 downwards.
CGGCCGCGCAGACCCCGACGACCGGCCGACCGGCCAGGAAGAGGGCGCGCAGCGTCTCCGCCGTCTCGGAGAAGGCGGTCGCGGGCGAATCGGCCGGCGCCTCGACGCGCCCGGCCTGCAGCAGCAGCTCGGCGTCGAGCAGCGCGGCGGCGCGGCGGCCGGTCTCCAGGCCGCCCTGCGAGAGCACCAGCACGGCGGCGCGGCCGTTCGGATGCGTCAGTCCTGCGGCCATCGCCAGGCCTCTCCGCGTCGGTGGATCAGGATCATCGAGAAGTAGGGCGCCGAGGCCTCGCCGAGCTCGGCGAGCGGCACCAGGCGCTGCTCCGGCAGGGTCGCGCGCTCGACGTAGCGGGCGTGCGGCGTCAGGCCCTCGGCGTCGAGCAGGGCGCGGATCCGCGGGTAGTGCCGGCCGATCTTGATGATCGCCGCGGCCTCGGCACCGGCGAGCCGCGCCCTGAGCTCGGCGTCGGGCAGCGGCGCCGGCAGCACCGCCAGGCTGTCGTTGCGCGCCGCCAGCGGCTGGCCGAGCACGGCGGCGCAGGCGGTCAGGCTGGAGACGCCGGGCACGACTTCCACCGCGAAGCGCTCGGCCAGGCGCCCGAAGAGGTACATGAAGGAGCCGTAGAAGAAGGGATCGCCCTCGCAGAGCACGGCGACGTCGCGCCCGGCTTGCAGGTGCTCCGCCATCTCGACGGCGGCCGCGTCGTAGGCCTGCTGTGCCGGCGCCCGCTCGGTGGTCATGGGGACCCGGATCGGCAGCTCGTGCTGCCCGCCGGTCAGGTGCCCCGCGACGATCGAGCGGGCGAAGGAGGCACCGCCCTCCAGGGTCGGATAGGCGACGACCGCCGAGGCCTTGAGCAGGCGCAGCGCCTTCAGCGTCAGCAGCTCCGGGTCGCCCGGCCCGACGCCGAGCCCGTAGAGGCGGCCCGTGGCCACCTCGCTGCGCGACTCCGTCCCGGTCACGCTCCGGTCTCCCGCGGCTTGACGGCCGACCACTGGGTGACCGGCATCAGCGGCCGCCAGCCGTGGAAGGGGCCGACCGGCTCGGCGCGCGAGACCGCGATGCGCGTCAGCTCGCCGCCGTGCGCGGCGCGCAGCGCCAGCAGCCGCGCCTCGCCCTCCAGGGTGACCACGTTGGCGACCAGCCGGCCGCCGGGCCTGAGCGCCGCCCAGCAGGCCTCGAACAGCCCGGCGGTGTCGAGGCCGCCGCCGACGAAGACGGCGTCGGGCCGCTCGGCGCCCTCGCGGTCCAGCCCGGCCAGCGCCTCGGGCGCCGCGCCCTCGACGATGCGCAGGCCGGGCACGCCCAGGGCCGCGGCGTTGCCGGCGATCAGCCCGACACGGCGCGGCTTGCGCTCGATCGCCACGGCGCGGCAGCGCGGGTCGCTGCGCAGCCACTCGACCGCGACCGAGCCGCAGCCGGCGCCGACGTCCCAGAGCAGCGCACCCGGCCAGGGCCCGAGCGCCGCCAGGGTCGCCGCCCGGATCTCGCGCTTGGTCATCTGGCCGTCGGCGAGAAAGGCCGCGTCCGGCAGGCCGGCGAGGCGGCTCGGCGCCGGCAGCTCGGCCTCGGCCGGGATCTCGACGGCCAGGGTGTTGAAGGCGGCGACCGCGCGCCCGCCCCAGTCGCCGGCGGTCGCCTCGATTCGCCGCTCGCGCGCGCCGCCCATGTGCTCGAGCACGGTCAGCCGCGCCGACTCGAGGCCGCGCGCGACCAGCAGCTCGGCGACCTGCGCCGGCGTCTCGGCGCCGTCGGAGAGCGCCAGGATGCGCGCGCCGGGGTAGAGACGCGCCAGCACGAGCTCGAGCGAGCGGCCGTGCAGCGTCAGGGTCTCGACCCGGTCGAGCGGCCAGCCGAGCCGCGCGCCGGCCAGCGAGAAGGCCGAGGGCGCCGGCAGGATCCGGCAGTCTTCCGGGTCGAAGCGGCGCAGCAGCGTGGTGCCGACGCCGTAGCAGAGCGGGTCGCCGGTCGCGAGCACGCAGACCGCCCGGCCGCGCCGCGCCTCGAGCTGCGGCAGCAGGTCGGTCAGCGGCCGCGGCCAGGTCAGGCGCTCGCGGCCGGCGCCCGCCGAGGGCTCGGGCAGCATCGCCAGGTGGCGCTCGCCGCCGACCAGCACCTCCGCGCCCTCGACCAGCGCGCGCGCCGCCGGGCTGAGGCCGTCGAGGCCGTCGTCGCCGAGCCCGACGATCGAGAGCCAGGGCGCGATCACGGGCGGGCCTCCGGTGCCGCGTCGCGCAGGTTCAGCATCCAGGCCTCCTCGCCGACCACCGCCTCACGCAGAATCGCGGGCAGCGTCCAGGGCCCGGCGAGCAGCGCGCCCAGGCGACCGCTTTCGTCGTCCCGCTCCAGGGCCCCGACGACGGCGCGGACCTGGCGGGCGTCCTTGACCTCCGGGCCCTCGGGCAGCACCTCGAGGCTCGGATAGATCTCGGCCAGCAGGATCGGCGGCAGGGCGTCCGGATCCTCGCCGGCCTCGAAGGGCCAGATCGCCGCGTCGCCGGCCAGCGCCGGGTCGTCGCGCAGGCGCAGCACGGCCGGCAGCCCGGTCAGCACCTGGCCGCCGACCTGGCCGTTGCCGACCAGCTTCCAGACGACGTGGGCCGAGCGCACGCGGCGGTCGACCTCGCGCCGCTCGGCGGGATAGCGCTCGCCGTAGCCGTCGGGCCGGCGTGTCGGCACGGCCTCGTAGCGATGCTGGTGCGGATGCCCCCAGAAGGGGCCGGCGCCGTCGAAGGCCTCCCGGTTGAGCGCCTCGGCGACGCGGTAGCGGTTGTTGGCGTTGTCCGGCCCGTCCTCGAGTCGCGCGTCGATCCAGTCCCACATCGCCCGCCAGCCCGGCCGCCCGGCAACGCGCAGGCCGGTGCCCTGCGGATAGCCGAAGGGGAAGTCGAAGCCGACCAGGATGCGGCGGCCGGCGGCGCGCAGCTCCAGCAGCAGGGCGCGCAGGCGCGCGACCGCCGCCGAGCGCGTCGCCGGATTCTCGAGGCTCGTGGCGCCGTCGCAGCGCAGCGCCAGCCAGATCGAGTCCGTGCCGAGCCGCGGGCGGCTCGCCGCGCTCCAGTCGACCATCAGGTAGGCGTCGAACAGACGCCCGGCGGCCATGGTCAGGCGCCCTCCTTCAGGGTGCGCGGCCCGAGCGGATGGTCGGCATGAGGATAGGGATGGTGGTGATGGTCGTGGCCATGCCCATGTCCGTGCCCGTGGTCGTGACCGTGCCCGTGGTCATGGCCGTGGGTGTGGTGATGATGATCGTGACCGTGAGCGTGCCCGTGGGAATGGCCATGCCCGTGGTCGTGAGCATGGTCGTGATCGTGCGCATGACCATGGTCGTGGTGGTGCCCCTGGTCGTTGCCGCCGGCCTCGCGGGCGCTCAGGCCCTCGACGTGGTGATGGTGGCTCTCCTGGCGCAGGCCGACCTCGGCCTCGAAGCCGAGAAACTGCTCGCGGTACTTGCACATCTGGCAGTTCATGTTGTTGGCGCCCTCGAGGATCTCGCCGACCCGGTCGACGAAGGTCTCGATGACCAGCGGGTGGTCGTTGAGGTAGGGCGCCTTGACGAACTCGATGTCGGGGTGCCGCGCCGCGACGCGGTCGGTGGCGTCGTAGATGCGGCGCACCAGCACGCCGGTGAACAGGAAGTAGGGGAACACCACGATGCGCCGGTAGCCGAGCTTCGCGGCCATCTCGAGGCCCGGCTCGACGAGCGGGAAGGTGACGCCGGAGTAGGCCGTCTCGGCCCAGCCGAAGCCGAGGCCCTCCCACAGCATGCGGGTGACCTTGGCGACGTTGGAGTTGGCGTCGGGATCGCTGGCGCCGCGCCCGACGACGACCAGCAGCGTGTCGTGCGGCGCGACCGCGCCGCCGGGTCCGGCGTTGGCCGCGTCGAGCGCCTGCTGCACGCGCTCGCCGGCGGCGCGCAGCATCTTCAGGTCGATGCCGAGCTCGCGGCCGTACTGGATGGTCAGGCCCGGCTTGCCGGCCTGGTAGGCGTTGAGCACCGAGGGAATGTCGTTCTTGGCGTGGCCGGCGGCGAACAGCATGCCGGGCACCGCGAGCACGCGCTCGACGCCGCGCTCGAGCAGGCGGTCCAGGCCGGTGCGGATGATCGGCGTCGCGAACTCCAGGTAGCCGTAGTCGACCGGCCACTGCGGGAAGCGCTCGGTCAGCCGTTCGGCGATCACCGCGAACTCGCGCACCGCCGCCTCGTCGCGGCTGCCGTGGCCGCAGACCATCACGCCCAGCTTCTCCGTCATCCCGATCCTCCTCCACAGCGGCGGCTCCGGCGCAACCGGGGTCGGCGCGCGGAGAGCGGCGTCTCATGATGACGGCAGGCCTGGCTGACTCGCCGCCAGGGGCGCGAGCGAGGGCTCGTGCCGGCGGCTTACAGCTGCACGGGACAGTTCCGGACTTGCCCCCCGGGTTGGGTCGGGCGCACCGGATTGCCTTCCACCCCCTCGCGGAGGACCGTCCGAAGCCGGCACCCTAGGCGGGCCTGCGAAGGCCGGTCAAGCCGATCGGCGGCGGCCGGCCGTCGCTTTCCGGCAAGCGGAGCGGTTTCCGGCCCGGCGCCGGAGGAACCGGCGGTGGAAGCCGGCGTTGCCTTATCGAGTCCTTAGCGAATCGGCGGCACACTCTTGCCCAGCTTGACCACCCCCCCGGCGACGCCCATCTTTATCGACAGCGGCGCCGATGTCGGGCCGCGGCGTCCGGCGGGGCCTGATCAGGACCGTGGGGCGTCAAACCACAGCAGCCTTGCTCTGAGAGAGATGAGGAGGACGCTGCCAGATGACTCGGACGTCGCTGTTCAACTCGCCCCTGTTGCTCGGGTTCGATCAGCTCGAGCGGGCGCTCGACCGCATGAACAAGGCGGCGGGCGACGGCTATCCGCCCTACAACGTCGAGCGCATCAACGAGGGCCATCTGCGGATCACGCTGGCGGTCGCCGGCTTCGCCGACGAAGACCTCTCCGTACAGATCGAGAACAACCAGCTGGTGATCCGCGGCAAGCAGGCCGAGGACGATCACGACCGGGAGTTCCTCCATCGCGGCATCGCGGCCCGCCAGTTCCAGCGCACCTTCATGCTGGCCGAGGGCATCGAGGTCGAGGGCGCGCGGCTCGACAACGGCCTGCTGCACATCGATCTGACCCGCCCGATCGAGGAGCCCGAGGTGCGCACCATCAGCATCGAGCGCAGCGCCAGGGCCAACGGCCGGCAGCTGGTGCGCGAATGACCCGATACGACCCGGCAACGGGCACGGCCAGAGGCCGACGATACCGCCAGACCGACGCGGACAGCCTCATCTCTCGAACAGCGAAGCCTTACGGCGCTCCGCAGCCCGGCGAGACCCGCGGGCCCGGATCGCGAAGCAGGAGTGTTAAATGATGAACCAGCAGCACAAGACGCAGGATTTCCAGGCCCTGTCGCAGCAGGACTTCCTGGCCTTCGGCCTCAACGACGTCGCCTACCTGCGGGACGTCGAGACCGAGGAGGGCGCGGCCGTGGGCATCTTCGCCGCCGACGGCACCCGCATGGCCGTGATGAAGGACTTCCCCTCGGCCGAGGCGGCGGTGCGTCAGAACGAGATGGAGCCGCTCAGCGTCCACTGAGGCTCGCGGGCCCGCTGTGGGTGGGCCCCAGGTGACGAGAAGCGCGCCGTCCCGACCGGGCGGCGCGCTTTTTCGTGAGGCTTCGAGATCGCCGGAGCCGCCGCTCCGGGCCGTCTTCAGGCGGCGTGGCTGGCCGGCGACTGGGTCAGCAGGGCGTAGAGCGCGTCGCGGCTCTCGGTGCCGCGCAGCTTCTCGCAGGTCGTGCGGTCGCGCAGCAGGCGCGAGACGCGGGCCAGCGCCTTCAGATGGTCGGCGCCGGCGGCCTCCGGCGCCAGCAGCAGGCAGATCAGGTCGACCGGCTGCTCGTCGACGGCGTCGAAGTCGATCGGCGTCTCCAGCCGCGCGAACAGCGCATAGAGACGGTCGAGCGCCGCCAGCTTGCCGTGCGGAATCGCGATGCCGTGGCCGATGCCGGTCGGCCCGAGCCGCTCGCGCTCGATCAGCACCTCGAAGATCTGGCGCTCGGGCAGGCCGGTGATCTGGGCGGCGCGCTTGGCCAGCTCCTGCAGGGCCTGCTTCTTGCTCGTGACGCGCAGCGCGGGGATCACCGCAGCCGGCGCGATCAGGTCGGTCATCTCCATAACACTGCCTTTCGAAAGGTCAGGACGCCGCGCGATTGCCGCGCGGATCCACCCAGCCGACGTGGCCATCGCCGCGGCGGTAGACCATGTTGAGGCCGCCGTGCGAACGATTCCGGAACATCAGGGCGGGAAGATCCGCCAGGTCGAGCCGCATGACCGCCTCGTGGACGGTCAGGTCCGGTACCTCCATCTCCATCTCGGCGACGACGGTCGGCTCCGCGCCGGCCTCGTCCTCCGCCTCGCTCTCCGGCTCCTCGCCGGAGAGCACGATCTGCCGCGCCATCAGGCGCTCGACGGCTTCCTCGGCCGCCTTCTGGGCGGTGCCGTGGTCGCGCAGCCGCCGCTTGTGGCGGCGCAGCCGCTTCGAGAGATGCTCGGCCGCCTGGTCGAAGGCTGGATAGACCTGGTCGGCGGTGCCGCTCGCCTCGAGCTCGATACCGCGCCCGACGTGGGCGGAGATGCGGGCGCGATAGAGGTGCCCCTCGCGCGACAGCGTGACCGTCGCGTCGATCGCGTCTCCGAAGTACTTGTCGAAGATCGCCGAGAGACTGCTCTCGGCGTGGCGGCGGAAGGCGTCACCGGTATCGATGTGCCGCCCTTTGACCGTCAACTGCATCCAGCATCCCCTAAAACGACGACGGCGCGGATAGCCCGACGATCCACTTTCCGGGTCGGGCCCCGCGCGCGGCCGGGACCATATGGGCGCCCCCCAGGCAAGTCAAGCAAGCCCGGAAAGGCCATCTGCACCGCTGCCTGCGGCCCCTGCATCATCGCACCAGGGCCAGGGATTTCTCGCGCCGGCGCTGAACCGAAGAGGGGATGTTCAGCGCCTCGCGATACTTTGCCACCGTCCGGCGGGCGATCTCTATGCCCTCCGCCTTCAACTTATCCACAATGGCGTCGTCGCTGAGCACGCTCTTCGGCTCCTCGCCGGCGATCAGCTCACGGATGCGCTCGCGCACCGATTCCGCCGAGTGCTCCTCGCCGCCGGCGCCGCCCAGCGCCGCCGAGAAGAAGTACTTCAGCTCGTAGGTGCCGCGCGGCGTCGCCAGAAACTTGTTGGAGGTGACGCGGCTGACGGTCGATTCGTGCATGCCGATGACCTCGGCGATGTCCTTCAGGGTCATCGGCCTGAGGTGCCGCACGCCCTTGCGGAAGAAGCCATCCTGCTGGCGCACCAGCTCGGTCGAGACCTTGAGGATCGTCGCGGCGCGCTGGTGCAGCGCCTTGACCAGCCAGTTGGCCGCCTGCAGCTGGTCGTTGAGGTAGTCCTTCTCCTGGCGCTTGCGGCAGTGCCCGACGACGCGCGCGTAGGTGCCCTGGTCGACCAGCACGCGCGGCAGGGTGTCGGCGTTGAGCTCGACCAGCCAGCTGCCGTCGGCGCGCGGGCGCAGCAGCACGTCGGGAATCACCGGCTCGGCCGCGCCGCCCTCGTGGGTCAGCGCCGGGCGCGGGTCCAGGCTGCGCAGCTCCGACAGCATCTCGGTCAGGTCCTCGACGTCGCAGCCGCACAGGCGCCGCAGCTTGGCGTAGTCGCGCTCGCCGACCAGCGCCAGGTTGTCGAGCAGGCGCTCCATCATCGGATCGAGGCGGTTGCGCTCGGCGAGCTGCAGCGCCAGGCACTCGCGCAGGTCGCGGGCGAAGATGCCGGTCGGCTCGAAGCCCTGCAGGCGGGTCAGCACGCGGGCCACCTCGGCCGCGCCGCAGCCGAGCTGCTCCGCCGCTTCCTCGAGCGGCAGGGTCAGGTAGCCGGACTCGTCGAGGCAGTCGACGAGATAGGCGCCGATCAGGCGGTCGGACTGGGTCTCCAGGTCCATCTGGACCTGCTCGAGCAGTCGGTCGCGCAGCCGCGGCTGGTCGGCCAGCCGCTGCTCGAAGCCGCTGTCCTCGTCGTCCTCGAAGCGGCCGCCGCGGCCGCTGCCCCAGTTGAAGGCGCCCTCGCCGCCGGCGCCCCAGGCCTCGCTGCCGGAATCGCCGCCCTGCCAGTCGCTCTCCGACCAGTTGTCCGACGGGCTGTTGTCGTCATAGCTCGCGGTCGTGTCGAGCGGCGAGTCGCCGGCCTCGGGCAGGCGGTCGGTGGTCGCGTAGTCGGCGGCGTCCTGGGGCCGGAAGGCGTCGGGCTCGGCGGGCCGCTCGTCGGCGGCCGGCGGCGGCTCGGCGTCGGCACGCTCCAGCAGCGGGTTCTGCTCGAGTTCCCGCTCGACGTAGTCGGCCAGTTCCAGGTTCGACAGCTGCAGCAGGCGGATCGCCTGCTGCAGTTGGGGCGTCATGACCAGACTCTGGGACTGGCGTAGCTCGAGACGCTGCGAGACCGCCATAAATCAACGCCTTAAAGCGTAAATCTTTCACCCAGGTAAACGCGTCTCACGTCTTCGTGGGCGACGATCTCGGAGGGCTGGCCCTCCATCAGCACCATGCCGTCGTGGATGATGTAGGCGCGGTCGACGATCTCCAGCGTTTCCCGGACGTTGTGGTCGGTGATCAGCACGCCGATGCCCCGGTCTCGCAGGTGGGTGACAAGCTCGCGGATGTCGCTCACGGCGATCGGGTCGATGCCGGCCAGCGGCTCGTCGAGCAGGATGAAGCTCGGGTCCGAGGCCAGCGCGCGCGCGATCTCGCAGCGACGCCGCTCGCCGCCCGACAGCGCCAGGGCCGGCGCGCGGCGCAGATGGGTAATGGAGAACTCGGCGAGCAGTTCCTCGAGCTTGTGCTCGCGCTGCTCGCGCACCGGCTCGACGACCTCGAGCACGGCGCGGATGTTCTGCTCGACGGTCAGGCCGCGAAAGATCGAGGCCTCCTGGGGCAGGTAGCCGATGCCGAGACGGGCGCGGCGATACATCGGCAGGTCGGTGATGCCGTGGCCGTCCAGCGTCACGAAGCCGGTGTCCGGCGCGATCAGGCCGGTGATGATGTAGAAGCAGGTGGTCTTGCCGGCGCCGTTGGGCCCGAGCAGCCCGACCGCCTCGCCGCGCTGCACGGTGATCGAGACGTCGCGCAGCACCCGGCGCTTCTTGAAGGACTTGCCGACGTTGATGGTCGCTAGGCCGCGGTTGTCGGCGACCAGGCGCGGGCCCTGGGTCGCCTCCTGGAAGGAGGGCGACAGGGTCGGTTCGCCACCCTTGCCGGTCATCGGACTGCTCCCTCCCTCGCTGCGGCGCCCATCAGTTGGTGCCGCCGTTCTGGCCGCCGCCCTGGCCGCCGCCCTGGAGGTCCTGGGCGCCGTCCGGCGTCAGCAGGCCCTTCACGCGGTCCCTGTTCGAGATCAGCCGGCTGAAGCCCGTCCTCATGTCGACCTCGGCGGCGTCGCCGTTGAGCTGGTTGTCGCCGCGCGTGATCCGCACGTTGCCCGTCAGGATCGCCTGTTCCTGATTAACATAGTAGACGGCGCGATCGGCAACGATGAATTCCTCCTCGGTGGCGATGCGCACGTTGTCGTAGGCGTCGATGCGCGAGATCTGGTTCTGGCCGTTCTCGTCGGGCTCGATGGTCGCCGCCATGACGTCCGCCTGGATGCGGCGCCGGCCGCCGTCGCCGCCGATGCCCATCGGCGTGTCCGGCTGGCCCGCCGCCGCCTGGGCGGCCGGTGCGTCGGCCGCGACGCCCGGCTTCGGGCTCTCGACCATGGCGTCGCCGCGCGCGACGGCCATCGGCTGGCCCTGGTAGTCCTCCCAGTACTCCAGGCTGTCGCGCGCGGTAATGATGTCGCGCGGCGTCTCGTAGTTCAGCGTCTCGCCGGTCAGCACCATGACCCGGTCGTCGATCGAGTAGACGCCGAAGTCGCCGACGGCCCGGTCGGCGTTGGTGCTGATCACGACATTGCCGTCGGCCTCGACCCGGTAGATCTCGGTGCCGCCCTCCTCGCCGCCGCGGTCGCGGTAGTGCGCGGTCAGCACGTCGGCCTCGACCGTCGTCTCGCCGCGCGTCGCCACGGCGTCGCCGCGCGCCACGTAGAGCTTCTCCTCGCGATACCACTCGATGCCGTCGCGGGCGTCGATCAGCAGCGGGCCGTCGCCCTCGGTGGTCTCGAAGGCGCCGAGGCCCTGGGCCGCGACCGGCTGCGCGCCGAGCGGCGCCTGGCGGGCGGAATCGATGGTCAAACCGGACACGCCCGGCGCGAGCAGGGCGGCCGCCGCCACGGCCGCGAGCGCGAAGCGACGCGACCGCCTCATTCGGTGCCTCCCGATCCGGCGTCCCCGGAGCCCGCGGCGCCTCCCGTGCCGGGCAGGATCGGCGCCGCGCCGCCGCCGCCCTGCTCCAGGGCTTCCGCGGCGATTTCCATGTGCGCCCGCCCGGTGAAGCGGACCACCGCGCCGTTGTCCTCGATCTCGATGCCCTCCGAAACGATGTTGCCGGACGGCCCCTGGGCGTCGACCGGATCGCGCCCGACGACGCGCCCCTCGCCCATGAAGATCTTCGCCGTCTCGGTCCTCATCTCGTAGCCCTGGTCGTGGAACAGCGTGACGCCGTCCTCCAGGTCCAGGACCTCCTCCTCCTTGTTGTAGAGGCCGCTGAGCGAGGTCACGGCGATCCAGGTGTCGTCCTTGGTCAGGATGTCGCCGGAGGGGTTCTCCAGGTCGACGAGGCGCTCGTCGTCGGGGCGCTGGGTCGCGGTGTCGGCGGTGACCCTGTAGGGCCGGCCGTCGTCGTCGATGCCGTCGAAACGGGCGTTGAGCATGGTCGAGTTGCTCGGCTCCTCGGTCTGCAGGTCGCTGATCCCGACCGTCGCCGACTGCTTGACCGGGTTGACCCGTGGCCAGGCGATGACGAGCAGGACGAGGCCGACGGCGATCGCCGGCAGGAGATACTTGAGGATGCCGACGACCGAGGAATAGGCATCGCCGCCCGACAGGCGCGGCGGCCGGATCCGGCCCGGCCCCGGGCTGTCGCCGCCCGACGCCGCATCCCCAGGGCCCTGCGGCCCCGGGGCGCCCCGGCCGGTCCTGTGCTCGCGATCTGCCCTCAAGGTAACGCTGTCGGCCATTGCCTTCGTTCATGCCACCCGGCGACGCCCGTCGCACCGCCGGCTTCGGTCCCCGGCTGCGGACCCCCCCGGCATCCTAGCTCAAGTCGGCGGCCGGGGAGCAGCTTTCCGTCGTCAACCTGCGGCTGTCCGGCCGGGCGCCGGCACGCCCGACGCTGGAACGGCCGGCTCAGTGCTGGAAGATGTCCGGCTCGTTCCAGCCCTGCAGGTCGAGCGCCGCGCGCGTCGGCAGGAACCCGAAGCAGGCCTGGGCGAGCTCGGACCGGCCCTCGCGCGCCAGCAGCGCGTCGAAGCGCTGCTTCAGCGCGTGCAGGTGCAGGACGTCGCTGGCCGCGTAGGCCAGCTGCTCGCTGCTCAGCTCGACCGCGCCCCAGTCCGAGGACTGCTGCTGCTTCGAGATCTGCACGCCGAGCAGTTCCCCGCAGAGGTCCTTGAGCCCGTGGCGATCGGTGTAGGTCCGCGTCATCTTCGAGGCGATCTTGGTGCAGTAGACCGGCGCCGTAACCACGCCCAGATGTCGCAGCAGCATGCAGAGATCGAAGCGGGCGAAGTGGAACAGCTTGAGCCGATCGGGATCGGCGAGCAGCCGCCGCAGGTTGGGCGCGGCATAGCCGGCCGGGCTGCCGATCGGGAACTGCACCAGGTGCGCCGAGCCGTCGCCGCCGGACAGCTGGACCAGGCACAGCCGGTCGCGCCGCGGGTCCAGGCCCATGGTCTCGGTGTCGATGGCGACCACCGGTCCGAGATCCAGGTCGTCCGGCAGGTCGTCGCGATAGAGCTCGATGGTCACGGGGCCTCCCGGGGCGTTGGGCAGGGATGCGTCGCGCCCCGCCGGGCGCGGAACGGCCGACCGCGCCGCAGGCACGATGTCCGGCGGGCCGCCGCCGGCGCCGCGGCCGGCACCTTAGCGCCCGCCTTTCGGGTGTCAACGACGGCCCGTGCGATGCTATATAGCGCGCTTTCGGCGAACACGAACCACCAGCGGACGCGGAACGGCATGTCGGCAGGCACCATCACGGTTTTCGGCGGATCGGGCTTCATCGGGCGCTACGTCGTGGCGCGCCTGGCCGGCCGCGGCTGGACGATCCGCGTCGCGGTGCGCCGGCCCGAGCGCGCCAAGTTCCTGAAGCCGCTCGGCAACGTCGGCCAGATCGTGCCGGTCGCCTGCTCGGTGCTCGACGAGCGCAGCGTCGCCGCGGCGCTCGACGGCGCCGACGCCGCGATCAATCTGGTCGGCATCCTCTACGAGCACGGCCGCCAGCGCTTCGACGCCGTGCAGGCCGAGGGCCCGGCGCGCATCGCCGCCGCGGCCAGCGCGGCCGGCATCGGGCGCTTCGTGCAGATCAGCGCGATCGGCGCCGACCGGCAGTCGGCCGCGGCCTACGGCCGCAGCAAGGCGGCCGGCGAGCAGGCTGTCGGCGAGCGCCTGCCGGGTGCCGTGATCCTGCGCCCCTCGATCGTCTTCGGCCCGGAGGACGACTTCTTCAACCGCTTTGCCGCGATGTCCCGGCTGGCGCCGGCCCTGCCGCTGATCGGCGGCGGCCGCACACGCTTCCAGCCGGTCTACGTCGGCGACGTCGCCGACGCCGTGGTCGCGGCGCTGGAGAGCCCCGCGAGCGCCGGCCGCACCTACGAGCTGGGCGGCCCGCAGGTGCTGACCTTCCGCCAGCTCATGGAGCTGATGCTGCGCATCGTGCGGCGCCGTCGTCTGCTCGTGCCGCTGCCGTTCGGCGTGGCCGGCGCGCTGGCGCTGCCGGCGGAGCTGCTGCCGGTGCCGCCGCTGACCCGCGACCAGGTGGCGCTGCTGCGCCACGACAACGTGGTCTCCGAGGGCGCCGAGGGCCTGGAGGCCTTCGGCATCCACCCGCACTCGCTCGAAGTCATCCTGCCGACCTACCTCGACCGCTACCGCCCCGGGGGTCGCTTCACCGAGCGTCTGCCGCGCGGAACCTGAGAGGATGGCCGGCCCGTCCGCCGCTCAGACGTAGAGCAGCGCGAGCAGGCCGGCGCCGAGCAGCAGGCGGTAGATGACGAAGGGCAGGAAGCTGGCGCGCTGCAGCCAGCGCATCATCACGACGATGGCGACCAGCGCCGTCGCGAACGACAGGCCGACGGCGATCAGCGCGTCGAGCCCGAGCGACAGGTTGCCGCTCTCGTAGAGGTCGCGGCCGACCAGCAGGCCGGCGCCGGCGATCGCCGGGATCGCCAGCAGCAGCGAGAAGCGCGCCGCCTCGGCGCGCTCGAAGCCGAGGAAACGCGCCGCCGTCATGGTGATGCCGGCGCGGCTGGTGCCCGGGATCAGCGCCAGCACCTGGGCTGCGCCGATGACCATGGCCTGGCCCAGGCTCATGTGCTCGAGACGCTGGATCAGCAGGCCGAGGCGGTCCGAGAGCCAGAGCAGCAGGGCGAAGGCGATGTTGGCCCAGGCGACCACGGCGATGCCGCGCAGGTTGAGGCCGATCCAGTCCTTGGCCAGGAAGCCGACGACGACGACCGGCAGGGTGCCGGCGACGAGGTAGAGCGCGAGGCGGCCGCGCGGGTCGTCGCGGCCGCCGGCCAGCCGGCCGAGCCCGGCGAGCAGGCCGGCGAGGTCGCGCGCGAGGTAGCAGAGCACGGCGAGCAGCGTGCCGACGTGCACCGCGATGTCGAGGTCGAGGCGCTCGGCGTCGCTGTAGACGAGGGCGGCGGGATCGAGCGCGCCGAACGCCTCCCAGGTCAGCACCAGATGGCCCGACGAGCTGATCGGCAGGAACTCGGTGATGCCCTGCACGACGGCGAGGACCAGGATATAGAGCAGCGGCACCGGGGACTCCTCGGATCGGCCGGCGTGCGGTCCCTGGCGCGGTTCCGGGCGCGCGATCGACGCCCCCCCAGCGGCAGCGACGGCCGGCGTCGGCTGTATATCAACAGGCCGCGGTGCCGCTCCAGTCTTCATCGCGGGCGCCGATAGTCTCTTTTTGGTACTAAACCGCGCTGGAATCCTTGCCGGGAGGCGGCCCGAGGGCCAGTATCTGGGAAGCGAAGGGCCGCCATAATGGCAGCTATGCTGACCTATCGGCGATTTTGCTCTCGCCAGCGCCCTTTCGCGACGTTATAGAACGCCTCCCCGGGCCGGCAGGATGGCTTTCTGTCCGCGACGGGGACGGCGGCTCGGCGGCGGGACGCGCCGGGAGCCCCGCCCTCGCCCGCCGGGGCATGGCGGCGACTCTCCGGCCCCGGGTAGCCGTGAACCCGCCAGGCAGAAGGATCGGGACGCGATGGCAGGTCGGATGCTGAAGTTCGTCAACGTGCAGCGCGAGATGCCGCACAAGCGCGGCGTCGAGGCGCGCGCCCACGACTTCGACGAGATCTACGACGAGTTCACCAGCGACGGCGCGGCCGAGCAGGCCGGGCGCTGCTCGCAGTGCGGCGTGCCCTTCTGCCAGGTCCACTGCCCGGTCCACAACAACATCCCGGACTGGCTGATGCTGACCGCCGAGGGCCGCCTCGAAGAGGCCTACGAGGTCAGCCAGGCGACCAACAACTTCCCGGAGATCTGCGGCCGCATCTGCCCGCAGGACCGCCTGTGCGAGGGCAACTGCGTGATCGAGCAGTCGGGCCACGGCACGGTGACGATCGGCGCGGTCGAGAAGTACATCAACGACACCGCCTGGCAGGAAGGCTGGGTCAAGCCGGTCAAGCCGCCGCGCGAGCGCGAGCAGAGCGTCGGCATCGTCGGCGCCGGGCCGGGCGGCCTCGCCGCCGCCGAGCAGCTGCGCAAGCAGGGCTTCCAGGTCACGGTCTACGACCGCTACGACCGCATGGGCGGCCTGATGATCTACGGCATCCCGAACTTCAAGCTGGAGAAGGAGGTCGTCGAGCGGCGCACCAAGCTGCTCGCCGACGCCGGCGTGACCTACGTCGCCAACTGCGACGTCGGCCGCGACGTCAGCCTGGCCGAGCTGCGCGGCCGTCACGACGCGATCCTTCTGGCGACCGGCGTCTACAAGGCGCGCGACATCAAGGTGCCGGGCGTCGGCCTGGCCAACGTCTTCCCGGCGCTCGACTTCCTGGTCGCCTCGAACCGCACCGGCCTGGGCGATTCGGTGCCGGCCTTCGAGGACGGCACGCTGAACGCCGAGGGCAAGGACGTCGTGGTCATCGGCGGCGGCGACACCGCCATGGACTGCGTGCGCACCGCCGTGCGCCAGGGCGCGCGCTCGGTGAAGTGCCTCTACCGCCGCAACCGCCAGAACATGCCCGGCTCGCAGCGCGAGGTCGCCAACGCCGAGGAGGAGGGCGTCGAGTTCGTCTGGCTGGCCGCCCCCGAGGCCTTCGACGGCAAGCAGGCGGTCGAGACCGTGCGCGCCTCGCGCATGCACCTCGGCGTGCCCGACGCGACCGGCCGCCAGGCGCCGCAGGTGCTGCCCGACAGCGGCTTCACCCTGCGCGCCGACATGGTCATCAAGGCGCTCGGCTTCGATCCCGAGGACCTGCCGGTGCTGTTCGACGCACCGGAGCTGGAGACCACGCGCTGGGGCACGATCAAGGTGCGCTACCCGAGCCTGGCGACCAACCTGGAGGGCGTCTACGCGGCCGGCGACATCGTGCGCGGCGCCAGCCTCGTGGTCTGGGCGATCCGCGACGGCCGCGACGCCGCCGCCTCGATCGCCGACTACCTGGAGAACAAGGTGGCCGGTGCCTCCGCGACCGCGGTGGCGGCGGAATGATGGCGGCCTTTCGGACCCTTGCCGGGCGGCTCGCCGCCCGCCTCCTGGCGGTGGCGCTGCTGTCGCTCGCCGCGCCCCTCTTCGCCTCGCCTGGTGCGGCCCAGGAGCTGCGCCTGCCCGAGCCCGGCACCCGGGTCACCTTCGACAACGGCGCCGTCTACCACGCCTTCTCGATCGTCGGCGACCAGGTCTTCGTCGAGGAGATCACCGGCAGCGAGAAGCGCGTCGTCCACGTGCTGCGCTACGGCCGCTTCGACTCGCTGATCTTCCGCGCCGGCGGGCGTTCCGAGATCTACTTCACCCAGGGCAGCGTCGAGGACCTGCTGACGCTCGAGCCGAACCAGTCGCTCGACATCGCCTACGAGGTCTACATCGACAACCGCCTCAACGCGCGGGTCAACGGCGTCGCCGTGCGCGGCGGGCCGGCGACGGTCGAGGCCGGCGGGCGCCGGCTGACGGCGCGGCCGCTGACCCTGCAGCTGTTCTACTACGACCCCGACGGCAACTTCCTGCGCAACGTCAACCTGCGGCGCTTCTTCTCCGAGGACTTCGGGCTGCCGCTGCGCATCGAGTGGGAAAACGTCACCTCCGGCGAGAAATTCGCGATCACCGCGACCGACGTCACCCTGCCCTAGGGCCGCCGGCGGCGCCGCGCGAGACCGAAGACGAGACGACACCCGCACTGCGATCACCCTCGGGGGCCGACCACCGGCCGCCCGACCAAGACCGGGAAGACCGCCATGACCCTGCACGATCCCCGCCTGCCGCTGGGCGCCGCCCCGGACCGGACTCTCCCGGATCTGGCGCGTCAGCAGGCCGAGGCCGAGCGCCTCGCCCGGGTCGGCCTCTATGACCCGGCGGAAGAGCACGACGCCTGCGGCGTCGGCCTGGTCGTCTCGATCGACGGCACGCCGCGGCGCGAGGTCGTCGAGAAGGGCATCGAGGCGCTCAAGGCGGTCTGGCACCGCGGCGCCGTCGACGCCGACGGCAAGACCGGCGACGGCGCCGGCATCCACGTGCAGATCCCGCAGGAGTTCTTCCGCGAGCACGTGCGCCGCACCGGCCACGACATCGGCGACCAGCGCATCGGCGTCGGCATGATCTTCCTGCCGCGCACCGACTTCGCCGCCCAGGAGCGCTGCCGGGTCATCGTCGAGCGCGAGATCCTCAACTTCGGCTACACGATCTACGGCTGGCGCCAGGTGCCGGTGACCGTCGAGGTGATCGGCGAGAAGGCCAACGCGACCCGGCCCGAGATCGAGCAGATCATGATCGCCAACTCGAAGCGCGAGACCGCGCGCCGCTTCGAGCGCGACCTCTACGTCATCCGCCGGCGCATCGAGAAGGCGGTCGAGCAGGAGTCGATCAAGGACTTCTACGTCTGCTCGCTGTCCGGGCGCTCGATCATCTACAAGGGCATGTTCCTGGCCGAGCAGCTCGGCACCTTCTATCCCGACCTGCTCGACGAGCGCTTCGTCTCCAACTTCGCGATCTTCCACCAGCGCTACTCGACCAACACCTTCCCGACCTGGCGCCTGGCCCAGCCGTTCCGCGTGCTCGCCCACAACGGCGAGATCAACACGCTGAAGGGCAACGTCAACTGGATGAAGGCCCACGAGTGCCGCCTGGGCAGCGAGTGGTTCGGCGAGCTGATCGAGGACCTCAAGCCGGTGGTCCAGCCGGGCAGCTCCGATTCGGCGGCGCTCGACGCGGTCTTCGAGCTGATGGTGCGCGCCCAGCGCGACCTGCCGATGGTCAAGACCATGCTGATGCCCGAGGCCTGGAGCGCCGACGCGGCGATGCCGCAGGAGCTCAAGGACCTCTACAGCTACTGCAACGCGGTGATGGAGCCCTGGGACGGCCCGGCGGCGATCTGCGCCTACGGCGGCCGCTGGGCGGTCGCCGGCATGGACCGCAACGGCCTCAGGCCGCTGCGCTACACGATCACCGACGACGGCCTGCTGTTCGCCGGCTCGGAGACCGGCATGGTGCGGCTCGACGAGTCGCGCATCGTCGAGAAGGGCCGCGTCGGGCCCGGCGAGATGATCGCCGTCGACCTGGAGGAGGGTCGCCTCTTCCACGACCGCGAGATCAAGGAAAGCCTGGCCGGCAGCCGGCCCTGGGGCGACTGGCGCCGCTCGATCAAGGTCATCGACGACCTGATCAAGCCCGACGCCGGCGAGCCGGTGCAGCTCGACAAGGAGGAGCTGCGCCGCCGCCAGCTGACCTACGGCCAGTCGATGGAGGATCTGGAGCTGATCCTCCACCCGATGGTCGAGACGGCCAAGGAGGCGATCGGCTCGATGGGCGACGACACGCCGCTCGCCGTGCTGTCCGACCGCTACCGCGGCCTGCACCACTTCTTCCGCCAGAATTTCAGCCAGGTCACCAACCCGCCGATCGACTCGCTGCGCGAGAAGCGGGTAATGAGCCTGAAGACGCGCCTCGGCAACCTCGGCAACATCCTCGACGAGGACGAGACCCAGTGCCGCCTGCTGCAGCTCGAGTCGCCGGTGCTCTCGAACGCCGAGTTCGAGGCGATGCGCGCCTACATGGGCGGGACCGCCGCCGACATCGACTGCACCTTCGATGCCCGGGAGGGCGAGAACGCCCTGCGCGACGCCCTGGCGCGGATCCGCCGCGAGGCCGAGGACGCCGTGCGCGGCGGCTGCGAGCACATCGTGCTGTCGGACTACGCGGTCGGCCCGCAGCGCGCGCCGATCCCGATGATCCTGGCCGCCGGCGCCGTGCACACGCACCTGACGCGGCAGAAGCTGCGCACCTTCACCTCGGTCAACGTGCGCTCGGGCGAGTGCCTCGACGTGCACTACGTCGCCGTGCTGATCGGCGTCGGCGCGACCACGGTCAACGCCTACCTGGCGCAGGAGGGCATCGCCGACCGCCACCGCCGCGGCCTGTTCGGCGACATGGCGCTCGAGGACTGCGTGCAGCGCTACATCGGCGCGCTCGACGAGGGCCTGCTCAAGGTCATGTCGAAGATGGGCATCTCGGTGATCTCGTCCTACCGGGGCGGCTACAACTTCGAGGCCGTCGGCCTGTCGCGCACGCTGGTCGACGAGTTCTTCCCGGGCATGCCGAGCCGGATCAGCGGCATCGGCCTGACCGGCGTCCAGCAGAAGCTGCTGGAGCTGCACCGCCGCGCCTTCGACGAAGCGGTGATCGCGCTGCCGGTCGGCGGCTTCTACCGCTACCGCCGCGGCGGCGAGCACCACGCCTGGCAGGCCGGCCTGATCCACACCCTGCAGTCGGCGGTCGCGACCGATTCCTACTCGACCTACAAGAAGTTCTCCGACGGCATGGCCAAGCTGCCGCCCTCGGCGCTGCGCGACCTGCTCGACTTCAAGCTCGACGGCCGCAGTGCGACGCCGCTCGACGACGTCGAGTCGATCACCGCGATCCGCAAGCGCTTCGTCACCCCCGGCATGTCGCTCGGCGCGCTCGGGCCCGAGGCGCACGGCACGCTGAACATCGCGATGAACCGCATCGGCGCCAAGTCGGACAGCGGCGAGGGCGGCGAGGACGCCCAGCGCTTCAAGCCGAAGCCGAACGGCGACAACGAGAACTCGGCGATCAAGCAGGTCGCCTCGGGGCGCTTCGGCGTCACCGCCGAGTACCTCAACCAGTGCCGCGAGATCGAGATCAAGGTGGCCCAGGGCGCCAAGCCCGGCGAGGGCGGCCAGCTGCCCGGCTTCAAGGTCACCGAGATGATCGCCAAGCTGCGCCACTCGACGCCCGGCGTCATGCTGATCAGCCCGCCGCCGCACCACGACATCTACTCGATCGAGGACCTGGCGCAGCTGATCTACGACCTCAAGCAGATCAACCCCGAGGCCCAGGTCTGCGTGAAGCTGGTGGCGCGCTCCGGCATCGGCACGATCGCCGCCGGCGTCGCCAAGGCCAACGCCGACGTGATCCTGATCTCCGGCCACGTCGGCGGCACCGGCGCCAGCCCGCAGACCTCGATCAAGTACGCCGGCGTGCCCTGGGAGATGGGCCTGTCGGAGGTCCACCAGGTGCTGACGCTCAACCGCCTGCGCCACCGCGTGAAGCTGCGCACCGACGGCGGCATCCGCACCGGCCGCGACGTCGTGATCGCCGCCATGCTGGGCGCCGAGGAGTACGGCGTCGGCACCGCCGGCCTGGTCGCCATGGGCTGCATCATGGTCCGGCAGTGCCACTCCAACACCTGCCCGGTCGGCGTCTGCACCCAGGACGAGGCGCTGCGCCAGCGCTTCACCGGCACGCCGGAGAAGGTCGTCAACCTCTTCTCCTTCATCGCCGAGGAGGTCCGCGAGATCCTCTCGCAGCTCGGCCTCAAGGAGCTCGACGAGGTGATCGGCCGCACCGACCTGCTGCGCCAGGTGAGCCGCGGCGCCGCGCACCTGGACGACCTCGACCTCAACCCGCTGCTCGCCCGCGCCGAGGGCAACGGGCTGCCGGTGCACTGCACCCTGGAAGGCCGCAACGAGGTCCCGGACACGCTCGACGCGCGCATGCTCAAGGACGCCGAGGGGCTGTTCCGCGACCGCGAGAAGATGCAGCTGCAGTACACCATCCAGAACACCCAGCGGGCGATCGGCACGCGCCTGTCCTCGATGATCACCCGCAAGTTCGGCATGACCGGCCTCGCGCCCGGCCACATGACCGTGCGGCTGCGCGGCTCGGCCGGCCAGTCGCTCGGCGCCTTCGCCGTGCAGGGCCTGAAGCTGGAGGTCTTCGGCGACGCCAACGACTACGTCGGCAAGGGCCTGTCGGGCGCGACCATCGCGGTGCGGCCGATGACCAAGAGCCCGCTCGAGACGCGGCTCAACACCATCGTCGGCAACACCGTGCTCTACGGCGCCACCGCCGGCCGGCTGTTCGCCGCCGGCCAGGCCGGCGAGCGCTTCTGCGTGCGCAACTCCGGCGCGGTCGCGGTGATCGAGGGCTGCGGCTCCAACGGCTGCGAGTACATGACCGGCGGCACCGCCGTGATCCTCGGCCCGGTCGGCTTCAACTTCGCCGCCGGCATGACCGGCGGCATGGCCTTCGTCTACGACCCCGAGGAGCGGCTGCCGCTCAAGATCAACGCCGACTCGGTGGTCTACCAGCGCCTCGAGACGGAGTACTGGGAGAGCCTGCTGCGCGACCTGATCGCCGAGCACGTGCGCGAGACCCAGAGCCGCTTCGCCGAGCGCCTGCTGATCGACTGGGCGATGGAGCGCGGCCACTTCTGGCAGGTCGTGCCCAAGGAGATGGTCGACCGCCTGGAGCAGCCGATCACCCAGGCCGCCCGCGAGAAGCGGGCGTAGCGGCCGGAAAGACACCTCTCCCTCCCACGGCGTGACGGCCGCGGGCCCCTCCCTCTCCCCTGAAGCGGAGAGGGACCACTCGGCGCCGACCCTTTCCCTCTCCGCTTCAGGGGAGAGGGAGGGGCCCACGCGGCACGCGTGGGAGGGAGAGGTGCGT
This sequence comes from Alphaproteobacteria bacterium, assembly GCA_030433005.1. Classification (GTDB taxonomy): domain Bacteria; phylum Pseudomonadota; class Alphaproteobacteria; order Kiloniellales; family DSM-21159; genus Tistlia. Next base: position 11,149 of record JAUILQ010000028.1, on the reverse strand, counting down.
TCGACGCCCGCGCCGATGTTGCCGACGCGGGCGCCAAGGCTATAGTCGCGGCGCCATGCGCCTGCTCTACCACCTGCCGCTCGATCCCGGCTGCCGCAAGGTCCGCCTGATGCTGGCCGAGAAGAAGCTCGCCTTCGAGCTGAAGGCCGAGCAGATCTGGGAGCGCCGCCCCTCGTTCCTCAAGCTCAACCCGGCCGGCGAGGTGCCGGTGCTGGTCGAGGAGGACGGCACCGTGCTGCCCGACCACCAGGTCATCGCCGAGTACCTGGAGGAGTGCTACCCCGAGCTGCCGCTGCTCGGCCGCGACCCCTACGAGCGCGCCGAGGCGCGGCGCCTGACCAACTGGTTCGACCGCAAGTTCCGCCAGGAGGTCTCGGAGCTGCTGCTCGAGGAGAAGCTGATGAAGCGCTTCCTCGGCGTCGGCACGCCCGACTCCTCGGCGATCCGGGCGGCCAACAGCAACATCCACCACCACCTGCGCTACATCGCCTGGCTGAGCGACCGGCGGACCTGGCTGTCGGGCGACGACTTCGGCCTCGCCGACATCGCGGCCGCCGCCCACCTCTCCTGCCTCGACTACCTGGGCGACGTGCCCTGGGACCAGCACGAAGGCGCCAAGGACTGGTACGCCCGGGTCAAGTCGCGCCCCTCGATGCGCCCGCTGCTCGCCGACCTGATGCCCGGCAGCCCGCCGCCCAAGCACTACGCGGATCTGGATTTCTGAAGGGAAGAGGTCTCGCGCGAGCGGTCTCTCCGAGACCGCCGGTTCCGGCCCGCACCCCCACCCGGCCACCCAGGTCAGTATCCTGGTATGGGTGGCCGGGTGGGGGTGCGGGCCGGAACCGGTGCTGGCGGAGCCAGCACTCGGAACAGTCTGGCCGGCCGGACGAAGCCGGCGCCCCGAGCCCTACCCCTGCAGCGTCGAGAGGTAGCGCCGCGCGACGTCGGCGGCCGGCGACTCGGGGGCCAGCTCGATGACCCGCTCCAGGTCCTGGCGCGCCGCGGCCGGCTCGCCGGCGTCGGCGGCCAGCAGGCCGCGCTCGAGCAGCGCCTCGGGGTGGCCGGGGACCAGCACCAGGGCGCGCTCGATGTCCTCGCGGGCCAGCTCGACGACGCCGAGCAGGCGATAGGAGGCGGCGCGGAAGATCAGCGCCTCGGGACTCTCGGGGCGCATGTCGATGACCCGGTTGAGGTCGTCGATGGCTTCCCAGTAGCGCTCCTGCGAGGCCAGGATCAGGCTGCGGTCGACCAGCAGGTCGGGGTCGTCGGGGCGCAGCTGCACCGCCCGGCTCTGCAGCTCGTAGGCGCGGTCGAGCGCGCCGGCGAGCATCGCCGCCTGGCCGGCCTGGCCGAGCAGGCGGGCGCGCTGCTCGCTCTCGGGAATCGATTCGGCCAGCTGCTCGAAGCGCGCCGTGGCCTCGTCGTAGCGGCCGAGCGTGGCGTCGACCACGGCGCGGCAGTGCTCGGCCGGCCCGCCGCCGCCTTCCTGGATCCAGGCCTCCGCCACCTTCTCGCCGGCCAGCGGGTCGACCCGGGCCAGCTGCATGCAGTCGCGGTAGCGGCGTTTCGCCGCCTCGCCCGCCTGATCGCCGCCGGCACCGCTCTGGGCGCCGGCGACGGGCGCCCCGGCAAGGCCCAGAAACAGCGCCAGCGTCGGCAGCAGCAGGCGATCGAAGGCGCGGCGCGGCGGACTCGTCATGGCGGCAGAAGATGGCGCAGGCAGCCCCTGGCGCGCAAGGCGCGGCCGTGCGATTCCTGGGGGCCATGAGCAACGACGACACGCCCCGCCTGTTCTGCTTCGGCCTCGGCTTCAGCGCCCTGACCCTGGCCCGCCGGCGCCTCGCCGAGGGCTGGCGCGTCGCCGGTACCACGCGCAGCGCCGAGAAGGCCGAGCGGCTCGCCGCCGAGGGCATCGAGGTCTTTTCCTTCGAGGCCGGGCGGCCGCTCGACGATGCGCGGGGCGCACTGGCCGGCACCACGCACCTGCTGGCCTCGGTGCCGCCGGGACCCGAGGGCGACCCGGTGCTCGCCGCCCATGCCGAGGACATCGCCGCGCTCGGCGGGGCCGAGGGCCCGACGCTGCGCTGGCTCGGCTACCTCTCGACCACCGGGGTCTACGGCGACCGCGACGGCGGCTGGGTCGACGAGGACAGCGCGCTGGAGCCGAGCGGCGAGCGCGGGCGGCGCCGGGTCGAGGCCGAGGCCGCCTGGCTGGCGCTGGGCGAGCGCCACGGCCTGCCCGTGCACCTGTTCCGTCTCGCCGGGATCTACGGCCCCGGGCGCAGCCAGCTCGACAGCGTCGCCGCCGGCACGGCGCGGCGCATCCTCAAGCCCGGCCAGGTGTTCAGCCGGATCCACGTCGAGGACATCGCGACGGTGCTGGAGGCCTCGATGGCGCGCCCGAACCCCGGCGCCGCCTACAACGTCTGCGACGACGAGGCCGCGGACCCGGCCGAGGTCGTGGCCTACGCGGCCGAGCTGCTGGGGATGCCGGCGCCGCCGGCGGTGCCCTTCGAGGAGGCCGAGATGAGCGCGATGGGCCGCAGCTTCTATGCCGACAACAAGCGGGTCTCGAACCGCCGCATCCGCGAGGAGCTGGGGGTCGAGCTGCGCTATCCGGACTATCGCAGCGGGCTGAATGCGCTGCTCGGGGAGCGCTGAAGCCCGGCCGGCCGGGAGTCAGCTCCGGGATCAGCCCTGGGCGCGCAGCTCGGCGATCTTTCCGTCGAGGATCTCGAGCAGGCGCTCGAAGCCCTGGTTGTCGACCACGGAGATGTACTCGGAGCGCTTGGTCGCCAGCTCGCTGTATTTGGCGTCGAGCAGGATGTCGACGATGCGCCAGCCCTCGTCGGTCTCGCGCAGCAGGAAATTGATCGGCACGGCCTCGCCGTCGCCCTTGACCAGCTTGTTGGCGACCAGCTTGGAGCCGCGCGGACCGTCGCGGGTCGCGCCGATCTCGAAGCGCTCGCCCGAATAGCCGCTGAAGCGCGCGGCGAAGGTCGCCGCGCTCATCTCGCTGAAGGCCTCGACCAGGGCCTGGCGCTGGCCCTCGTCGAGCTCCTGCCAGTGGCGACCCACCGCGATCTGCGCCATGTAGGCGAAGTCGAAGGTCTCGCTCAGCACCGGCTCGAGCAGCGCGTAGCGACCCTCGAAGCCGAGGCTCTCGGCCTGCTTCATGACCTCGAGCAGCGCGGCGTCGACCTTCTCCACCTGCTCGGCCGGCGCCGGGGCGGCGACGTCGGTCGCCGCCTGCTCGGCGGCGGGGGCCTGCGCGGCCGGCAGCGCGGCGGCGCCGAGCGCCAGGGCGGCTGCGGCCAGGGCGGCGGTCAGGGAACGGCGGCGGGAAAGGGGCATCGGACTACCTTTCGGGGCTTCTGGCGGACGGCGCCGGGGCGCCCGGACGTTTCCCACCGGACGTTTCCCAGGTGACTCGGCCCCGGCTCTTTGTCAGAACAAGGGCCGGCGGCCGGCGGTTCCCGGCCGCCGCCGGCGCCGGACCTCGCGTTCCGGCCCGCCGGCGCGCGCTAATGTGTCCCCGCCCGCGCAGAAAGCAAGAGAAAGACCCGTGATCCCGACAGCAAGGTCCGGCCTCGCCCGCCTCGGAAGCGGCTGCGTCGACGTCGCGGCGCGCCGGCCCCTGACGGTTCTGCTGGCCGCGCTGCTGGTCACCCTGCTGACGCTCTGGGCGGTGGTCTCCCACCTCGGCATCGACACCTCGACAGAGGACATGATCTCGGCCGAGGTGCCGTTCCGCCAGAACGACATCGCCTTCAAGGCCGCCTTCCCGGAGCTGGCCGGGCTGCTGGTCGCGGTGATCGACGGCGACACCGTCGAGCAGGCCGAAGGCGCGGCCGCGACTCTGGTCGAGCGCATGCGCGGCCGCCCGGACCTGTTCTCGCGCGTGATCTGGCCGAGCGGCCTGCCCTACCTCAGGCAGAACGGGCTGCTGTTCCTCTCGGAGAGCGAGCTGCAGTCGCTCGCCGACCGCCTCGCCGAGGCGGCGCCGCTGCTCGGCTCGCTGACCGCGGATCCGAGCCTGCGCGGCCTCGCCGAGGTGCTCGACCTGGCGCTGGGCGAACAGGGGCGCGAGGCCGGGGGCAGCCCCGAGGCCTCCCTGGTGCCGGTGCTGAACGGCCTGGCCGGAATCGCCGAGGCCCAGGCCGCAGGCCGGGCGGAATGGCTGTCCTGGCGTTCGCTGGTGGTCGGCGGCGAGACCGGCGTCGTCGCCGGCTCGACCCGACAGTTCGTGCTCGCCCAGCCGCTGCGCAACTTCGGCGGGCTGAAGCCGGCCGGCCCGGCGATCGCCTTCCTGCGCGAGCAGGAGCGCGCGCTGGTCGACGAGGCCGGCATCGAGCGGCTGCGCCTGACCGGCGCCCCGGCGCTCGACCAGGAGGAGCTGGACAGCGTCGAGATCGGCGGCAAGACCGCGGGCATCCTGTCGCTGGTCGGCGTCACGCTGCTGCTGTTCCTCGGGCTGCGCACGCCCAAGCTGGTCGGCGCGGCGGTCCTGACCCTGCTGGTCGGGCTGATCTGGACGGCCGGGCTGGCGCTGGTGCTGGTCGGCTACCTCAACCTGCTGTCGGTCGCCTTCGCGGTGCTGTTCATCGGCCTCGGCATCGACTTCGGCATCCACTTCTGTCTGCGCTACCTGGAGGAGGCGGGCAGCGGCAAGACGCGCCGCCAGGCGCTGGCGGCGACCGGCGCGGCGATCGCCGGGGCGCTGACCCTGAGCGCCGTGTCCGCCTCGGCCGGCTTTCTGTCGTTCCTGCCGACGCACTACGAGGGCATGGCGCAGCTCGGCCTGATCTCGGCGGCCGGCATGGCCTGCGCCCTGGTCGCCAGCTTCACCGTGCTGCCCGCCGCCCTGGCCCTGCTGAAGTCGCGGGCGAGCCTGCCGCGCAGCCGCCGCCTCGGCGCCGGCGCCAACCGGCTGATCGCGCGCCATCGCCGTGCCGTCTGCCTGCTCGCGCTGGCGCTCGGGCTCGGCTGCGCCGCCCTGCTGCCGGCCCTGACCTTCGACTTCAATCCGATCAACCTGAAGGACCCCGCCTCGGAGTCGGTCGCGACCTTCCAGGAGCTGGCAGCCGAGCCGAACAACAACGTCTACACCCTCGACCTGCTGCGCCCCGACCTCGCGGCAGCCGCCGAGGCCGCCGAGACGCTGCGCGCGCTGCCGGCGGTCGGGCGGGTGCTGACCCTGCGCAGCTTCGTGCCCGAGGACCAGGACGCCAAGCTGGCGGTGGTCGACGCCATGGCCAGCTTCCTCGGCCCGGTCTTCCTGAGCTTCCCCGAGCCGCCGCCGGGCGCCGCCGAGCGCCGCGCCGCCGTCGACCGCCTGCTCGACCGACTCGGCGAGACCGCCTCGACGCAAGGCGGCGAACTGGCCGAGGCGGCAGCCCGGCTCCGGACGGCGCTGGCCGGCCTGTCCGCTCCCGAAGCGCTGGAGACCTTCGAGCAGCGGGTCTTCGCCGGCTTCCCCGGCCTGATCGACCATCTCGGCAGCGCCCTCGAAGCGCGGCCGGTCGGCCTGGAGGACGTGCCCGAGGCGCTGCGCAGCCAGTGGATCGCCGAGGACGGGCGGGCCCGGGTCCAGGCCTTCTCGGCCGAGCAGATCCTCGACAACGACGACCTGATCCGCTTCGCGGACGCCGTGCTGGCGGTCGCGCCGGACGCCACCGGCACGCCGGTCATCGTCACCCAGGCGAGCCGCGCCGTGGTCGAGGCCTTCGTCGGCGCCTCGCTAATCGCGCTCGCCGCGATCGTGGTGATCCTGCTGGCCGTGCTGCGGCGCCTCGACGACACGCTGCTGGTCCTGGCGCCGCTGCTGCTCGCCGCGCTGCTGACCGCCGGCGCCTCGGTGCTGCTCGGCCTTTCCTTCAACTTCGCCAACGTCATCGTGCTGCCGCTGCTGCTCGGCCTCGGCGTCTCGGCCGGCATCCACCTGGTGCTGCGCCGCCGCGAGGAGGGCACGGACCAGACGGTGATGGAGAGCTCGACGCCGCGCGCCGTGCTGTTCAGCGCGCTGACCACCCTCGCCTCCTTCGGCAGCCTGGCGCTGTCGGGCCACCGCGGCATGACCTCGATGGGCCAGCTGCTGACCGTCTCGATCGTCGCGCTGCTGTTCTCGACGCTGATCGTGCTCCCGGCCCTGATGGCCTGGCTGCGCCCGCGCCCCGCGACGGAGGGCCGGACGTGACGGTGCTGGTCACCGGCGCCAGCGGCTTCGTCGGCGCGGCGGTCGTCCGCCGCCTGCTGGCCGAGGACGCGGCCGTTCGGGTCATGACGCGGGCCAGCAGCGACCCGCGCAACCTCGAGGGCCTGCCGGTCGAGCGCGTGATCGGCGACCTCACCGACCCGGCCTCGCTGGCGCGCGCGGTCGCCGGCTGCGAGGCGCTGTTCCACGTCGCCGCCGACTACCGCCTGTGGATTCCCGACCCCCAGGCGATGCTGGCGGCCAACGTCCAGGGCACGGTCAACCTGATGACCGCCGCCGCCGAGGCCGGGGTGAAGCGCATCGTCTACACCTCCAGCGTCGCCGTGCTCGGCCTCGACCCCGACGGGCACCCCGCCGACGAGGCGACGCCCTCGGCGATCGGCGACATGATCGGCACCTACAAGCAGTCCAAGTTCCTGGCCGAGGAAGCGGTCCGTCGGATGGTCGACGAGCAGGGCCTGGCCTGCGTCGTGGTCAATCCCTCGACGCCGATCGGTCCGCGGGACGTGCGCCCGACGCCGACCGGGCGGGTGGTCGTCGAGGCGGCGCGCGGGCGCATGCCGGCGGTCGTCGACACCGGCCTCAACGTCGTCCACGTCGACGACGTCGCCGAGGGCCACCTGCTGGCCTTCGAGACGGGGACGGTCGGCCAGCGCTACCTGCTCGGCGGCGAGAACATGACGCTGTTCGACATCGTCGCCCTGGCCGCGCGCTGCGCCGGCAAGGGCCCGCCCCGCGCGCGCCTGCCGCACGGGCTGATCCTGCCCTTCGCCTGGCTGGCCGAGGGCTGGGCGCGGCGCAGCGGCCGCGAGCCCTTCGCCACGGTCGACGGTCTGCGCATGGCGCGCAAGCGCATGTGGTTCTCCTCGGCCAAGGCCGAGGCGGCGCTCGGCTACCGCCACCGCCCCGGAGCGGCGGCGATCGAGGACGCCGTGGCCTGGTTCCGCGACCACGGCTACCTCGGCTGAGTCCGATGGGCGCCGCGCCGTGAGCCCCGGCCGCCGCCGCCTGGTCACGCTGCTGGCGCTCGGCCTCGGGCTGCTGGCGACGGCCGGCTTGATCGCCTGGTCCGGCGGCGCGGCGCTGCTCGACAGCCTGGCCGCGGTCGGCTGGGGCCTGCTCGGGGTCGCGGCCCTGCACCTGCTGGTCATGCAGGTCAACGCGCTCAGCCTGCGCCCGCTGCTCGCCCGAACGCCCGGGGGGTCGCCCGGGGGGCCGCCAAGCGCGCTGCGCCTGCTGCGGCTCTGGTGGATCGGCGATGCCGTCAACAGCCTGCTGCCGGTCGCCCAGATCGGCGGCGAGCTGGTGCGCGCACGGCTGCTGACGCGCGACGGCGTCGCCGGCGCGGAGGCCGGCGCCGCGGTGATCGCCACGCTGACCGCCGGCATCGTCACCCAGATCCTGTTCGCCGCCGCCGGCCTGCTGGTCCTCGCCCTGCTGGCCGCGCCCGGCGAGGCGCAGGCGCTGCCCTGGCTGGCGCTCGGCCTGGCGGTGCTGGCCGGCGCCGTCTGGGCGTTCTGGCGCGGCCAGCGGCGCGGTCTCTTCCTGGCCCTGGCCCGGCGCCTGGAGGGCCTGTCGGGCGGGCGGCGCTGGCGCGAGCTGACCGGCGGCGCGGCGGCGCTCGACGCCGCGCTGCAGGCGCTCTACGGCGACCGCCGCGCCTTTCTCGCCTGCTGCGCCTGGCGCCTGGCCGGCTGGCTGCTGGGCACGCTGCAGGTCTGGCTGATCCTGGCGCTGGCCGCAGACGCCGGCACCGCCGGCGGCCTGCTCGAGGGCTTCGTGCTGGAGAGCCTGGGGCAGGCCGCCAAGTCCGCCGGCTTCGCGGTGCCCGGCGCGCTCGGCCTGCAGGAGGGCGGCTTCGCCGGCGGCGCGGTCGCGCTCGGCCTCTCGGCGCAGCTCGGCCTGACGGTCTCGCTGGTCAAGCGCGGCCGCGACCTGCTGCTGGGCCTGCCGGCGCTGCTCGCGCTGCAATGGCTGGAAGGCCGGCGCTTCCTGTCCCGCAAGGCGTGACTCGAGGCGGCCGGCCAGTCGACGCTTGACGCCGCCCGCCGCGCGCCTCAGGTATCATCCTGGCAGGGCACTCGGGCTTTCCGCCCGGTTTTCCATTGTGCAGTGCGGTATTAACCTGGCTGCCGCTTTCTGGTAGGAAACTGCCATGACTCGACAAGGGCTTGCCGAAGAAGCCCGGGAAGGAATGACCAGTGGCCGTACCCGTTGAGCAGCAGATCCGCGTCGGCGCCTACATCCTCAAGCAGCGGCTGACCGGCACGAAGCGCTACCCGCTCGTGCTGATGCTCGAGCCGCTGTTCCGCTGCAACCTGGCGTGCCCGGGCTGCGGCAAGATCGACTATCCCGACGCGATCCTGAACCGCCGGCTGTCGGTCGAGGAATGCGTCGAGGCGGCCGAGGAGTGCGGCGCGCCGATCGTCTCGATCCCCGGTGGCGAGCCGCTGCTGCACAAGGAGATCGGCGAGATCGTCGCCGAGCTGACCAAGCGCAAGAAGTTCGTCTACCTCTGCACCAACGCGCTGCTGCTCGAGAAGAAGCTGCATCTCTTCGAGCCCTCGACCTACCTGACCTTCTCGGTGCATCTCGACGGCCTCAAGGACGAGCACGACAAGGCGGTCAACCAGCAGGGCGTCTTCGACCGCGCGATCAAGGCGATCAAGCTGGCCCGCTCCAAGGGCTTCCGGGTCAACGTCAACGCCACGCTGTTCGACGGCCTGGATCCCGACCGGGTCGCCGAGTTCTTCGACTACGTGACCGACGAACTCGACGTCGAGGGCATCACCGTCTCGCCGGGCTACGCCTACGAGCGGGCGCCCGACCAGGAGCACTTCCTGACCCGGCGCAAGTCGAAGCAGCTGTTCCGCGACGTCTTCTCGCGCGGCAAGGGCAAGAAGTGGAAGTTCAGCCAGTCGACGCTGTTCCTCGACTTCCTGGCCGGCAACCAGAACTACAAGTGCACGCCCTGGGGCAACCCGACGCGCAACGTCTTCGGCTGGCAGCGGCCCTGCTACCTGCTCAACGAGGGCTACGCGCCGAGCTTCAAGGCGCTGATGGAAGAGACCGAGTGGGAGACCTACGGCACCGGCAACTACGAGAAGTGCGCCGACTGCATGGTCCACTGCGGCTACGAGCCGACCGCGGTCAACGACACCATCGGCAACCCGCTGAAGGCGCTCTGGGTCGAGCTGCGCGGCGTGCGCACCAAGGGCGGCTTCGCGCCGGACATCCCGCTCGAGGGCCAGCGCAAGGCCGAGTACGTCTTCGACGGCCTGGTCAGCCAGGCGGTGCAGGAGCAGCCGGCCGACGCCAAGGGCGCGAAGTCAGCCAAGGACAAGAAGCCGGCGTCCGGCGACAGCGAGCGCGCCGCCTAGCGAGCGCTCGGCGCGCCCCGCGGCGCGTGCCAGGGCCAGCAGCGCCGGCAGCTGACGCGGGTCGCGCAGCAGCCGCCCGGCGACCGCGAGGCCGCGGCTGCGCCCCTCGTGATCGACTGCGTCCCAGGCCGCCGGCGGCAGCGCCAGGCCGGCCGGATCGGCGACCGCCCGCAGCACCAGGAACGGCAGCCCTGCCGCCGCGGCGACGCGCGCCAGCCGGTGGCTCTCCATGTCGGCGGCGAGCGCGCCGCCGGTGCGCGCCAGGGCGGCCTTGTCGGCGACCGTCTTCAACAGCGAATCGCAGCCGGCCAGCGGCCCCGGCTCGGCGTCGAGATCCACCCGGCCGCGCCAGCCGGCGTCGGTCGGCCAGCGGCGGCCGTCGGGATCGAGCACCTCGGTGGGCAGCAGCAGCCGGCCCGGCGGCAGCGCCGGGTCGAGGCCGGCCGCGAGCCCGACGCTGAGCAGCCCACCGGCATCGGCCGCCACCAGCTCGTGCGCCAGCGCCTCGGCGCGCGCCGGATCGGCCGCGGAGACCGCGACCAGGGGCTGGGGGTCGAGACCCTTGGCGGCGCGCCGCACCAGCCGCGCCTCGGCGGCGAGCCCGACCAGCACGCCGACGGGGCGCCGGCCGATGACCGGGGGGGCGGTCATCGCCGTCCGCTCCTTCCGTCATTCCCGGGCAGGCGGGGATCCAGGGCGGCCCGCACCCAGCCTGTGACCCTGGATCCCCGCCTGCGCGGGGATGACGGGGAAGGCGGCGGCGGGGGCATCTCGGCCCGGCCTACATGCCGTGGGCGACGCGCCGCGAGTTGCCCTGCATGAGATTGCGGTAGCGCGAGACGGCCCACAGCGGGAAGTAGGCGGCGTAGCCGTGGTACTTCAGGTAGAAGACCCGCGGGAAGCCGATGCCGGTCCAGAGCTCCTCCTGCCAGCGCGCGCCCTCGCGCGGCGTCGCCTCTAGGTAGGCCACGCCCTTCTCGACGGCCTCGCTCTCGACCTCGCCGGCGGCCATCAGGCCGAGCAGCGCCCAGGCGGTCTGCGACGGCGTCGAGTCGGCCATCTCGCCCTTGCGGTTGTCCCAGTAGGTGGCGCAGGTCTCGCCCCAGCCGCCGTCGGGCCGCTGACAGGACTTCAGGAAGCGCACCGCGCGGCGCACGTGCGGCGCCTCGGGATCCTCGCCGACCGCGTTGAAGGCGCAGAGCGCCGACCAGGTGCCGTAGATGTAGTTGACGCCCCAGCGGCCGTAGAAGGAGCCGTCCGGCTCCTGCTCGCTCTTCAGGAACGCGACCCCGCGCTCGACCACCGGGTGGCTGCGGTCGTAGCCGAGCTGCGCCAGCATCGACAGGCAGCGCGCCGTGACGTCGACGGTCGGCGGGTCGAGCAGCGCGCCGTGGTCGGCGAAGGGGATGTGGTTCAGGTAGGTCTTGTCGTTCTCGGCGTCGAAGGCGCCCCAGCCGCCGTTCGACGACTGCATGCCGAGGATCCAGTCCTCGGCGCGCTTGATGGCGCCGCCGTAGCGCTCCGGGTCGGCGCGGTGCATGGCCATGACCACGAC
>JAUILQ010000027.1 GCA_030433005.1 Alphaproteobacteria bacterium | reverse complement strand
GCCAAGAAGGAGGAGCCGGAGTGGCTTCTCGAATGGCGGCTCAAGGCCTACCGGCACTGGCTGGAGATGCCCGAGCCGAAGTGGGCCAAGGTCGCCTTCCCGCCGATCGACTACCAGGAGGCCTACTACTACGCCGCGCCCAAGACCAAGGAGGCGCCGAAGAGCCTCGACGAGGTCGATCCGAAGCTGCTCGAGACCTACGAGAAGCTCGGCATCCCCCTGAAGGAGCAGGAGATGCTGGCCGGCGTCGCGGTCGACGCCGTGTTCGACAGCGTCTCGGTGGCGACCACCTTCAAGAAGAAGCTGGAGGAGGTCGGCGTCATCTTCTGCTCGATCTCCGAGGCGGTGAAGAACCACCCGGAGCTGGTCAAGAAGTATCTCGGCTCGGTGGTGCCCTACGCCGACAACAAGCACGCCTGCCTGAACTCGGCGGTCTTCACCGACGGCTCCTTCGTCTACATCCCCAAGGGCGTACGCTGCCCGATGGAGCTGTCGACCTACTTCCGCATCAATGCCGAGAACACCGGCCAGTTCGAGCGCACGCTGATCATCGCCGACGAGGGCTCGTACGTCTCGTACCTGGAGGGCTGCACGGCGCCCCAGCGCGACGAGAACCAGCTGCACGCCGCGGTGGTCGAGCTGATCGCCCTGGACGACGCCGAGATCAAGTACTCGACGGTGCAGAACTGGTACCCCGGCGACGAGGACGGCAAGGGCGGTATCTACAACTTCGTCACCAAGCGCGGGATGTGCGCCGGGCGCAACTCCAAGATTTCCTGGACCCAGGTCGAGACCGGCTCGGCGATCACGTGGAAGTACCCGAGCTGCATCCTCAAGGGCGACAACTCGGTCGGCGAGTTCTTCTCGATCGCCATCACCAACAATCACCAGCAGGCCGACACCGGCACCAAGATGGTGCATCTCGGCAAGAACACCCGCAGCCGCATCGTCTCGAAGGGCATCTCGGCCGGCCAGGCCAACCAGACCTACCGCGGCCTGGTGCGCATGGGCCCGCGCGCGGCGAACGCGCGCAACCACACGCAGTGCGACTCGCTGCTGATCGGCGACCGCTGCGGCGCCCACACCGTGCCCTACATCGAGAACAGGAACCGCACCGCCCAGGTCGAGCACGAGGCGACGACCAGCCGGATCTCCGAGGACCAGCTGTTCTACTGCCGGCAGCGCGGCATCGGCGAGGAGGCCGCCGTCGCCCTGGTGGTCAACGGCTTCTGCCGCGAGGTGCTGCAGCAGCTGCCGATGGAGTTCGCCGTCGAGGCCCAGAAGCTGGTCGGCATCTCGCTAGAGGGCTCGGTGGGGTGACGGCAAATCGCAGGCCCCTTCCCCGTCATTCCCGCGAAGGCGGGAATCCAGGGGCCGGGGGCCGCGGCGGGACGGCTCTGGATCCCCGCCTTCGCGGGGATGACGAATAGACAGAACGTTGAGAATCGAAGCGAACGATGACCGATAGCATGCTGAAAATCGAGAACCTTCACGCCGAGGTCGAGGGCAAGGAGATCCTCAAGGGGATCGACCTGGAGATCCGTCCCGGCGAGGTCCACGCGATCATGGGGCCGAACGGCTCCGGCAAGTCGACGCTGTCCTACGTGCTGTCCGGCCGCGAGGGCTACGAGATCACCCGGGGCTCGGTTTCCTTCAAGGGCAAGGACCTGCTGGCCCTGGAGCCCGAGGAGCGCGCCGGCGAGGGCCTGTTCCTGGCCTTCCAGTACCCGGTCGAGATCCCCGGCGTGCCCAACACCACCTTCCTGCGCGAGGCGGTGAACGCGGTGCGCGAGTACCGCGGCGAGGAGCGCTACGACGCGCTGAAGTTCATGAAGTTCGTGCGCGCCAAGCTGAAGGAGCTCGGCATGGCCGACGAGTTCCTCAAGCGCGCCGTCAACGTCGGCTTCTCGGGCGGCGAGAAGAAGCGCAACGAGGTCCTGCAGATGGCCTGCCTGGATCCGAGCCTGGCGGTGCTCGACGAGACCGACAGCGGCCTCGACATCGACGCCCTCAAGGCGGTCGCCGAAGGCGTCAACGCGCTGCGCGGCCCGGAGCGCTCGTTCCTGCTGATCACCCATTACCAGCGCCTGCTCGGCTACATCGTGCCCGACCGGGTGCACGTGCTGTCGCGCGGCCGCATCGTCGAGACCGGCGGCCCCGAGCTGGCCGAGAAGCTGGAGGCCGAGGGCTACGCGGCCTACGTCGGCGAGCCCGAGGCGGCGTGACCATGAGCGAGCGGACCCAGACCGTCCCCCTGGCGCCCGGCGTCGCGCGCCTGCTCGGCGGCGAAGCGGCCGCCCTGCCCGGCGCCGGCCTGCCCTGGCTGGCCGAGCGCCGCGCCCGGGCAGCCGAGCGCTTCGGCGCGCTCGGCCTGCCGCACCGCCGGCTCGAGGCCTGGAAGTACACCGACCTGCCGCGCGCCCTGAAGGACCGCGACTACCGCCCGGCGCGCGAGCTCGAACCGGTCAGCCTGGACGCCGTGCCGGCGCTGACGGAGGAGGAGCCGCTGGCCCGCCTGACCTTCGTCGACGGCCTCTACCGCCCCGAGCTGAGCCGGACCGAGGCGCTGCCCGAGGGCGTGCGCCTGCTGACCCTGGCGCAGGCGCTGGAGCGCGAGCCGGCGCTGCTCGAGGGTCGGCTGGGCGCGCTCACCGCCGACGACGGCGGCGACGACCCGCAGCAGGCGCTGCTGGCGCTCAACGCCGCGCTGATCGACGACGGCCTGGTGCTGCTGGTCGAGGCCGGCGTTACGGTTCCGGGCCGCATCGAGCTGGTCCAGCTCGGCGGCCTCGCGGCCGAGCCGGTCTATCACGGCCCGCGCCACCTGGTGGCCCTCGGCGAAGGCGCCCGGGCGACCCTGGTCGAGCGCATCCAGGGCCTCGGGCCGACCGGCTCGCTGGCCAATGCGGTCACCGAGATCCGCCTGGCCGAGCGTGCGTCGCTGACCCACCTGCGCCTGCAGGAGGCGGCCGACGAGGCGATCGAGCTGGCGACCACGCGGGTCGCCCAGGCCGCCGGCTCGCGCTACGAGTCCTTCGCCCTGACCCTGGGCGCGGCGCTGTCGCGCCACGAGCTGCTGGTCACGCTGGACGGCGAAGAGGCCGAGGTCGCGCTCAACGGCGCCTACCTGCTGCGCGGCAGCCAGCACGGCGACACCACCAGCCGGATCGAGCACCGCGTGCCCAACACCCGGGCCAGCGAGACCTACAAGGGCGCGCTCGACGACAGCGCGCGCGCCGTCTTCCAGGGCATGATCCTGGTCGAGCGCGACGCCCAGAAGACCGACGGGCGGATGCTCAACAAGACGCTGCTGCTCTCGGAGAAGGCCGAGATCGACGCCAAGCCGGAGCTCGAGATCTACGCCGACGACGTGCAGTGCGCCCACGGCGCCACGGCCGGCGAGATCGACAGCGACGCGCTGTTCTACCTGCGCAGCCGCGGGCTCGACGAGCGCCAGGCCCGCGCCCTGCTGATCGAGGCCTTCCTGGCCGAGGCGGTCGAGACGCTGAGCGACGAGAGCCTGCGCGAGCCGCTGCTGGAGCGCGTGCGCGCCTGGCTGTCGGCGGCCGGCGAGCGAGGCCGCATGGAGAAGGAGTCCGCCGCATGAGCACCGCACAGACCATCGACAAGGCGGCCGTCGAGCAGCCCTACGACGTCGAGGCCGTGCGGGCCGACTTCCCGATCCTGCACCACCCGGTCTACGGCAAGCCGCTGGTGTTCCTGGACAGCGCCGCCTCGGCGCAGAAGCCGCGCCAGGTCATCGAGGCGGTCAGCCGCATGTACGAGACCGAGTACGCCAACGTGCATCGCGGGCTCTACTACCTGAGCGATCGCGCGACAACGGCCTTCGAGGCGGCGCGCGAGACGGTCCGCCGGCTGCTGAACGCGGCCAGCGAGCGCGAGATCGTGTTCACCCGCAACGGCACCGAGGCGATCAACCTGGTCGCCCAGACCTGGGGCCGCGAGAGCCTGAAGCCGGGCGACGAGATCCTGGTCACCGAGCTGGAGCACCACGCCAACATCGTGCCCTGGCAGATGCTCTGCCGGCAGACCGGGGCGACGCTGAAGGTCGCGCGCATCGAGGACGACGGCCGGCTCGACCTGGAGTCCTTCCAGAGCCAGCTGTCCGAGCGCACGAAGCTGGCCGCCTTCGCCCACATGTCGAACGTGCTTGGCACGGTCCTGCCGATCGAGGAGATGATCGCCATGGCCAGGGCGGTCGGCGCGACGACGCTGATCGACGGCTGCCAGGGCGTGATCCACAACCGCGTCGACGTCCGGGCGCTGGGCTGCGACTTCTACGTCATCACCGGCCACAAGCTCTACGGCCCCTCGGGCATCGGCGCGCTCTACGGCCGCGAGGCGCTGCTCGAGGCCATGCCGCCCTACCAGGGCGGCGGCGAGATGATCGAGACCGTGTCCTTCGAGGGCTCGACCTGGGCCGAGCTGCCGCACAAGTTCGAGGCCGGCACGCCGGCGATCGCCCAGGCCGTCGGCCTGGCCGCCGCCATCGACTACCTGGAGCGCCTGGGCATCGAGCGGGTCGCCGCGCACGAGGCCGAGCTGCTCAACCACGCGACCCAGCGGCTCTCGGCGATCGAGGGGCTGCAGATCGTCGGCACGGCGCCGGGCAAGGCCAGCGTGCTGTCGCTGCACGCCGACTTCGCGCACGCCAACGACATCGGCCTGATCCTCGACCGCGAGGGCGTCGCCGTGCGCACCGGCAACCACTGCGCCCAGCCGCTGATGGCCCGCCTCGGGCTGACCGCGACGGCGCGCGCCTCGCTGGCCTGCTACAACAGCCACGACGACGTCGAGGCGCTGGCGGCGGCGCTGGAGAAGGTCAAGGCGAAGCTGGGCTGAGAGAGAAACCGGGGACCGACGAGACGATGGCTTTGGACAAGTACCAGGAGTTCGTGGAGGCGCTGGAGGCGCTCGATGACGAGATGCGCTTCGAGTACATCCTCGACCTGGCCCGCGAGCACAAGGACGACCCCTTCCCCGAGGAGGCGATGACCCAGGAGAACCTGATGCACGGCTGCCAGTCGCGCGTCTGGATCCTGCACGACGCCGACGGCGGCCGGCATTACTTCCGCGGCCACAGCGACGGCGCCATCGTCAACGGGCTGGTCCACATGATGACCGAATCCTTCAGCGGCCTGACCAGCGAGGAGATCGCGGCGCTCGACCTCGATCACGTGCGCCGGCTCAACCTCGGCGCCCTGACCACCCAGCGCCAGGTCGGCATGATGGCCATGCTGAAGCACATCCAGAAACTGAGCCGTCAGGCGGAGGCAGCCTAGATGTTTGGCCTTTTCTCGAAGGACCGGAAGATGAGCAAGGACGAGGCCCGCGACGAGGCCGCGGCCGCCACCGAGAGCCCCGCGCGCCCGATGGTGACCGACGCCGACGTCGGCGGGGCGGGTCACGCCAGCACGGCCGGCCACGGCGCCGAGCAGGTCGGCACCGACCTGCAGGAGGACGACCTGCCGGTGCAGCCGCACTACAATCCCTACATGTGGCCGGGCTCGATGGAGGCCGAGGCCGAGGAGGGCACGCAGGCCCACGCCGGCAGCCCCAAGGACCCGGACGAGCCGCTCGCGGAGCGCACCGCCGTCGAGGCCGCGCTGCGCGAGGTCTACGACCCGGAGATCCCGATCAACATCTACGACCTGGGGCTGATCTACGAGCTGAAGATCGCCGAGGACGGCACCTGCGAGCTGCTGATGACCCTGACCGCCCCGGCCTGCCCGGTCGCCGGCACCCTGCCCGGCGAGGTCGCGCGCGCCGTCGCCGGCGTGCCGGGCACCGGCGAGGTCACGGTGACGCTGACCTGGGACCCGCCCTGGGACAAGGACAAGATGACCGAGGACGCCAAGCTGGCCCTGGGCATCTACTGAGGCCCGGCCTTTAACGAAGGCGCTCAAGGCCTTACCTTAGAAGCGTTCGCCCGAGCGAAAGACGAAGAGGAAAAGCACCATGGGTCCGATGCTGACGCTGACCGACGCCGCCGCCGCGCGCGTCAAGAAGCTGATGGCCGCCGCGCCCGAGGACGACGAGATCCTGGGCCTGCGCGTCGGCGTGAAGTCGCGCGGCTGCTCGGGCCTCAGCTACTTCGTCGAGTACGCCAAGGAGCGCAAGAAGCTCGAGGACGTCATCGAGGACAAGGGCGTGCGGATCTTCATCGACCCGACCGCCGTGATGTTCCTGCTCGGCAGCGAGATGGACTACCAGGAGGACAAGCTGCAGTCCGGCTTCGTCTTCAGGAACCCCAACGAGACCGGCCGCTGCGGCTGCGGCGAGTCCTTCACCGTCGGCGACCAGGGCCAGCCCTCGGCCCAGCAGCCCCAATCCGCGGGTTAGTGGCCGCGGCATTGACCGTGGCGGCGTGACGCCTGCCGGCGCCTTCGCTCAGGAGTCGTGCTTGTCGGCCCGGCGGCGTCCGAGCAGCACGCCCTTCTCCAAGTGCGCGCGCAGCGCGGCATAGTAGGCCACCAGGAAGGGCCTCGGCTCCGGCACCGGCCCGGTCCAGGCGATGCGCGTCGCGATCGACTGCGCGACCGTCGCCAGCGCTGCGGCGTCGTTGACTCGCAGGACCTCCTCCAGCTTCTGCAGCTCCCGGATGCCGTAGGCCTCGAGCTGGGCCTGGGTGAAGACATAGGCCTCGCCCGGCTGCGCCTGCCCAGCCGGCTCGCCGCCGCCTGCGGGAACGGCCGCGAGGTCGGCCGCCAGGCGGCGCGTGCGCAGCTCGATCACCCAGGTCCCGGCGAGCAGGTCGCCGACCCGCAGGCGATCGCGGTTGAACAGCGGGAACAGCGTGAACAGCAGCACCCAGGCGAGCCCGAACAGCGTGGTCGCCGTGTCGGCCAGGCCCTGACCCTGGCGCATCGCCAGGATGGTCAGCGGCAGGAAAACCTCGATCTCGCGCATCAGGTTGCGCGCGACCACCCGGTCGACGGTCAAGGCGGCGCCGTCGCGCGCGACGACCCGCAGGCCGAGCAAGCGCTTGCCGGGCGAGGCCGCCCGGCGCCCGGCCTCGAACAGGACGAAGTAGCCGTTGCGGAGCAGGAAGAAGCCGAGCAGCCAGGCGATGATCAGCGGCTGTGCGATGGTCTCGCCGAGCCGGATGAAGAGGTAGATCCCGGCAAGCGTCGCGACGACCAGGGTCACCACCATGATGATCGCGTCGATCAAGAAGGCCGCGGCGCGGGCGCCGGCATCGGCGAGGGTCACCCCGAGGTCGACGCCCTCCGGCGTCACCAGCGACCGGCTCAGGCGCTCGCCCGCGGCGCTAGCCATCGCCGGAGTCCCCCTCCCCGCCACGCGGACGCGAGCGCCGCCCCCAGAGGTAGAAGTAGCCGCACCAGAGCGCGAGCAGCAGCCCGGCGATGCCGTAGCGCGCCGCGTCGTCGGTGACCGTCTGCCGGCCGATGCCCTCGAGCAGGCCGGCGCAGAGCAGCATGATCACGACGCCGACCATGACGACGGCGGCGACGCGCCCGGCCCGGGCCGCCGCCTCCACGCGGGTCAAAGCGCCGGGAAAGGCGACGCGCGTGCCGATGCGCAGGCCGGCCGCGCCGGCCAGCACGATGGCGAAGAGCTCGGTGCTGCCGTGGATCGCCAGCCAGCCGCCGAGCTCCAGGCCCAGCCCCTTGGCCGCGTAGACCTGCAGGAAGGCGCCCAGCATGACGCCGTTCGACAGGATCAGCAGCACGGTCGGCACGCAGAGCACGAAGCCGAGCGCGAAGGCCAGGATCGCGACCTGGGCGTTGTGGGTGAACAGGAAGGCCGAAAAGGCGCCGAGCATCCCGTCGGAGCCCGCGTACAGCATCTCGCACAGCGCCTCGGCCGAGGCCTCGGGGCCGCGGCCGGCGGCCAGCTGCGGCGAGACGATGCGCGCGAACCAGGTCGGGTCGGCCGCGACCAGGCGGTAGCCGGCGAGGGTGCCGGCGAGCAGCAGCGCCAGCGACGCCAGGGTCTCGCGCCAGAGCGCGCGCACCGCCGCCGGCCAGTCGGCCGTAAAGAAGCGGCCGATGCGGCCGAACAGGCCGCGCTGCCGGCCGTAGAGATAGAGATAGCCGCGCAGCGACAGCGATTCCAGGTAGGCGATCAGCGCCCGGTCGAGCGAGATCGCCCGGGCCAGCGACAGCGACGACAGCGTCGAGCGGTAGAGCACCGGCAGCGCCAGCAGCTCGGCTTCGTCGAGCGCGCGCGGCGAGCGCCGCTCGGCCCGCTGGAGCAGCCGCTCGAAGGCCAGCCAGTCGGCCTCCCGCTCGGCGCGAAAGCTGGCCAGGCTCTGGCCGCCCTCGCCGCCCCTCCCGGCCTCGACGCCCCTCCCGGCCTCGACGCCACGGCGTGCCTGCGCGCTCACAGCAGGCTCTCCCGCTTGATCGCCAGGTAGCGCTCGACCAGCGCCGGGCCGAGCGCCCGGTGGTCGGCCTCCAGCACGTGGGCGCCGAGCTGCCGCAGGCGGCCGACGACGACGCGGCGCTCGCGCAGCAGCGCCCCGGCGGTGACCGCGCGGGCGACGTCCTCGGCGCGCTCCGGCCGACGGTCGGCGAGCGCCTCCAGCTCGGCGTCCTTCATCAGCGCGAAGATCACCAGGTGGCGCTCGGCGAGTCGGCCGACGGTGCGCAGCATCAGCTCGGCGCTGGTCGGGTCGACGAAATCGGTGAAGACCACGACCAGCGAGCGGCGCTCGAGCCGGCCGGCCAGGGTCAGCAGCGCCAGGGTGTAGTTGGTCTCTTCCGTCGAGTAGTCGAGCCGGGCGGCGAGCCGCTGCAGCTGGTCGAAGCTGCCGGCGCCGCGCACCGTGCCGCTGGCCAGCCGCGGCCGCGAATCGAAGCCGAACAGGCCGACCTGGTCGCCGCCGCGCAGTGCCACGAAGGCGTTGAGCAGGGCCGCCGCCACCGCCCGGTCCATCTTCGGCAGGCCGTCCAGCGGCTCGCACATCAGCCGTCCGCAGTCGACCGCGAAGACCACGGCGTTGTTGCGCTCGGCGCGCTGCTCGCGGACCAGCAGCTTGCCGTGGCGCGCGCTGCGCTTCCAGTCGATCATGCGGCGCGCCATGCCCGGCTGGTACTCGACCAGGGCCTCGAACTCGTGGCCGCCGCCGGTCTGGAACTGCGGCCGCTCGCCGGCCAGGGCGTCGCGCTGCAGCAGCGCGATCGCCTGGTCGCGCACGCGGTCGAGCGCCGGCAGCACCGCGACGGCGTGGTCGAGCGGATGGACGACCTGGCGCATCGCCAGGCCGAAGGGCCCGGTCCAGCGCAGCCACAGCCGGTCGAAGCCGGCGAGGCCCCGGCGCACCGCGCGGAAGTCGAGGGCCAGCCGGCCGACCCCGCCGTCCAGGGCCAGGGTGCCACCGGCCGCGCCGCTCGGCGCGACGCGCGCGTCGTGACCGACGCGCAGCTCCAGCCGACGCGGCGGCGAGCCCTCGAAGCGGGCTTCCAGCTCCAGCGCGAACTCGCCGCCGACCGGGACCTGCGGCTGCGAGGTCACGCGGCTGGACAGCGCCGACCCCGGCGCGCCGGCGGCGGCGTCGACCAGCAGCAGCGCCAGCAGAAGGCAGATCCACAGCAGCCCCAGGTACCACGCCTCGGGTCGCGCCAGCGCGACCAGCAGGACCGGCAGGGCGCCGGCCGCACCCAGCCAGACCGCCCGCCGCGAGGGATAGATCACCGCGGCACCTCGGTCGCCTCGACCAGCTCGGCGAGGATCCGCTCGACCGGCCGGCCGTCGATCTGCGCGGCCGCCGAGAGCACGACGCGGTGGCGCAGCGCCGGCAGCGCCAGCGCCTTGACGTCGTCGGGGAGCACGTAGTCGCGGCCGTCCAGCGCCGCCCGCGCCCGCGCCGCGCGCGCCAGCATGGCGCCGGCGCGCGGCGAGGCGCCGACCTCCAGGTCGCCGAGCTCGCGGGTCGCGCGGACCAGGCGGGCGATGTAGCCGACGACCTCCTCGACCAGGGTCACGCCGGCCACGGCCTGCAGCGCCTCGGTCAGGCGCGCGGCGTCGAGCTGCGGCTCGATGGCGTACTGCGCCAGCGCCTCCGAGCCGGAGCGCGCGCCGTGGCGCTGCACGATCGCGGCCTCCTCATCGGGTCCCGGATAGCCGACCAGGTGCTTGAACAGGAAGCGGTCGAGCTGCGCCTCGGGCAGCGGGTAGACGCCCTGGTGCTCGATCGGGTTCTGGGTCGCCACGACCATGAAGTGCGGGCCGAGCGCGTGCGTCGTGCCGTCCAGGGTCACCGCGTGCTCCTGCATCGCCTCGAGCAGGGCCGCCTGGGTTTTCGGCGGCGTCCGGTTGATCTCGTCGGCGAGCAGCAGGTCGCAGAAGATCGGCCCGCGCGTCAGGGTGAAGGCCGAGGTCTGGAAGTTGAAGATGTTGGAGCCGACGATGTCGCCCGGCATCAGGTCGGGCGTGAACTGGATGCGCCCGTAGCGCACGCCCAGGGCCTCGGCGAAGCAGCGCGCGGTCAGGGTCTTGGCGGTGCCCGGCGGCCCCTCGAGCAGGATGTGCCCGCCGGCGAAGAGCGCGGTCAGCAGCAGCTCCAGGGTGTCCTCCTGCCCGGTGATCGCCTTGCCGACCTCGCCGCGCACGGCGCCGGCCAGGGCCTTGATGTCGTCGAGGGTCACGCCCGCTTCCTTTCCGTCGATTCCGCCGCCCAGTCGTGCAGCGCCAGGGCGGCCGCCTGCAGCTCCTGCTCGCTGCCGGCGCCGCGGGCGGCTCCGGCGAGCCGGGCGAAACGCCCGGGGTCCTCGTTCGAGACAGCCCGCCCGAGCCAGTCCTCGAGCGCCGCCTCCGACAGCCCGGCGGGCGCGCCCAGGGCAGCCGCCGCCCGGCTGCGGACCAGGGCCGCATAGCGTCCGCCGAGGCCGGCCAGCCGGCCCGCCCGGCGCAGCAGCTCGGCGCTGCTGTCGGCCAGCGCCGCCTTGCCGAAGGCGACGGCCCGGCCCGGCGCGCGCGCCGGGCCGAAGCGCGCGAAGCCGTGCAGCACCGCCAGCGCGGCGGCCAGCAGCACCGTCAGGGTGAAGGCGAGGAACGGCGGCTCGACCAGCAGCCGGGCCAGGGCGTTGCCGCGGCCGGCACCGTGCAGCGTCAGGTCGAAGACGACCGGCTCGGGCCGGGGCCTGAGCTGCATGAGCAGCGCCAGCGCGGCCCGCGCGGTCTCGGCGTCGGCCAGGCCGGCGTTGTTGACGAGATCGGGGTCGGCCAGGACGTGGTGCAGGCCGGTCTTGGCGAGCACCGCGTGGCCGTCGGCGTCGGTCGCCAGCGGCTCGCCGCCGTCGAGCCAGCGCAGCGAGTCCGGCGCGGCCACGCGCTGCCCCGCGATAGCGACCGGCCCCTGCCCCGCCCCCTCGCCCAGCGTCAACGGCCCGATCGGCGCGAGCAGGCCGTCGAGCAGTCCGGCGGGCAGCAGACCCTGCCGGGCGACCCAGCCCGGACGGTCGGGCCAGGGCTCGGTGCGCCACTTCGGCAGCACGAACAGTGTCGGCAGCATGCCGCGCCGCTCGACCAGGGCCCGGAGCGCCTCGCGGTCGGTGCCGGGGGTCAGGGTGACGACAAGCAGGCCGCCGCCGTCGAGCGCCTCGGGCGCGCGCGCCAGCGCGGTCTCGACGCCGTTCAGCTCGAGCAGGCGGTAGAGCCCGTAGTAGCCGGTCGCGGCCTTCGACAGCGGGCTCGGCGAACCGCCGCTGCCGAGCCGCAGGTCCGGGCCGTAGGTCGAGAGCAGGAAGAAGCCGGCGCCGGCGAGCAGCCCGGCGACTGCCAGCCAGATCATCGTCGCGGGGCGGAAGGGCTGGCTCTCGGCTGCGGCCGAGGCAGTGGGCCCGCTCATCGCCAGCTCTCCGGGAAGGCAAGACGCGCATAGGCCCGGCGGCAGGCCTCCCAGCCCCCACGGTCGAGCGCGGTGCGGCCGAACAGGCTGGTCTCGACGCGCGCGGCGATCTCGGCGAAGGCGCCGCGCGCCGGTGCCGGCAGCGACTCCGCGGCGGCGATGTCGCGCGCGGTCAGCGAGGGCTTCAGGAAGCGCGGCCGCCGCTCGGCGATGTCCTCCAGGCTGCGCTGCAGCAGCAGGTGCGCCGCCCCCGCGTAGTCGCCGCGCGCGGCCAGCGCATCGGCTTCGGCCAGCAGGCTGCTGGCGGTCGCGGCCGCGGGCCGCCAGTCCGGCTCGTCGGTCTCCGTCGGCCTGCGCCGGCCCGGCAGGCGCCAGCGGACGCCCCAGAGCTCGCGCAGCACGATCAGCAGGACGACCGCCGCGCCGGCGATCAGCAGGCCCCAGAAGATCTCCTCGCTGTAGGGCGCCAGACGCGCGCCGACCCAGCGGAGTGCCGCCTCGACCCATTCCTGCCAGAACGGCGGCTCGGGCGGCGTCAGGGCCGTGAGATCGAACTGGATGGCCGGATCCGCGAGCAGCTCCCGATGAGCCTGGGCGAAATCGCCGTCGCCGCTCGCCGCCAAAGCCTCGCCCCCCGCCCGTGCCACAGGACCGTCCGGCCCGTCGGGTCGCGGCCAGCGCCAGAGTGGCCGCTCGCCGGGCGCTTTGCAACCCGCGCCGGGACGGGCCGGCGTGGGCTGGACGCACGTGGCTGCGGCTGGCATCGTTCTCCCGCAGGTTGTCGGCGGGGGCTCCGGCAAGCGCAGAGTCAGGGGGAGACGACCGCATGTCCGAGACAGCCACGCTGCCGGAGAAGTTTCAGATCGGCCGGGTCTTCGGCCGCACCTTCGCCGTGGCCGGGCGCCACCTCGGCCTGTTCCTGGGCCTCGCGCTGCTGCTCTACGGCCTGCCGATCCTGGTCGGCGACCTGCTGACCGGTGCATCGGCCGTGCCCGGCCCCTCCGGCCAGACCCAGGCGTCAGGCATGGAGGCCGCGGTCGGGGCCCTCGTGACCTTCGTGATCCTGCTGGTGTCGGGCCCGCTCCTGCAGGCCTCCCTGGTGCGCGCCACGATCGAGGACCTGCACGGCCGCAAGCCGCGCTTCGGCCAGTGCCTGGGCGCCGCCTTCTCGCTGATCCTGCCGATCCTCGCCATCTCGTTCCTGGTCTGGCTCGGCACCTTCGTCGGCCTGATCCTGCTGATCGTGCCGGGCGTCATCCTGTGGCTCGGCTGGGTCGCCGCCGTGCCGGTGCGCGTTCAGGAAGGCCTCGGCGTCCTCGCCTCGATGAAGCGCAGCCGGGCCCTCGCCAAGGGCTCGAAGTGGCGGATCTTCTGGCTGTTCCTGATCCTCATCCTGGCGCTCGCCGTGCTGCAGGGCCTGCTCGGCCTGCTGGCCTACCTGACCGCCGCCGTGGCGCCGGGACTCCTGGTCTCGATCGTCTCCGCGCTGCTGCAGAGCGTCGTCACCGGCGTGATCGTCATCGCCTCGGCGGCGACCTACGTCGAGCTGCGCGCGATCAAGGAAGGCGGCTCCGCGCAAGAGCTGGCCGAGATCTTCGCGTGACCGGCCGCGCGCCGTGACCGACGCCGGCTACGATCAGGACGAGCCACAGCTCGAACGCTTCCGGATCGGCCGGGTCTTCGGCCGAACCTTCTCGGTCATCGGCCGCAACCTGCCGCTGTTCCTTGGGCTGTCGATCCTGCTCTACGGCCTGCCACTGGTCGCACTCGATCTGATCGGCCTGTTTCCCGCGGTGGTTCCGGGCACCGCGACCCAGCCAGTGCAGGTCACGGAGCAGGGCTACTACGTCTCGCTGATCCCTTCGAGCGGGAACCTCTTCGCGCTTGTCGTCGCCGGCCCGCTGTTGCAGGCCGCCCTGGCCCGCGCCACCGTCGAGCATCTCGGCGGGCGCCGGCCGCGCTTCGCCGATTGCCTGCGTACCGCCCTCGCGGTCTTCCTGCCGGTGGTGGCGATCTCCGTGATCGTCTGGTTGGGTACGATCGTCGGCCTCGTCCTGCTGATCGTCCCGGGCGTCATCCTCTGGCTCGGCTGGGTCGCAGCAGTGCCGGTCAAGGTCCAGGAAGGTCTGGGCGTTTTCGCCAGCCTGTCGCGCAGCCGAAGGCTCGCCAAGGGCTCGAAGTGGCGGCTCTTCTGGCTGTTCCTGGCGCTCTGCCTGGCTATCATCCCCATCCAGGCGATCACCCAGTATGCCCTCGGCTTCGCCGCGGCGGCCTTTCCCGAAATCGCCACCGTCGTGATGGTGCCCTGCTACCAGACCATCGCGACCGTGGTCGTGACCACGGCCTGGGCCGCGAGCTACGTCGAGCTGCGCCAGACCAGGGAAGGCAGCTCGCTCGAGGAACTGGCGGCGATCTTCGCCTGAGCGGGCGCCGCGAGCCGGTGCGCCGCTCGGGCTAGCGCAGCGCCAGGCCTCCGAGCAACTCTCGGTAGCGGTCGAGCGAGGCGGCCCCGGCGTCCTCGCGCTTGGCCGCTTCGTCCCAGCGGCGCAGGCGCACCGCCTGCGCGTGGAAGGGCTCGGCCTCGAAGGCGCGCGCCTGCCCGGCGTCCATCGGCCCGCCCTGGCGCTCCAGCGAATGCACGCTGGCCGGCGACAGGCGGACGAAGTAGTCGGGCTCGACGAAGCACAGCCAGCGCTTGGCGGCGACGTGCAGCCGCACCGGCTCGGTGACCTCGGCGCCGAAGCGGCTGGACAGCCAGGCCGCGCCGCCGCGGTCGTGGCGGTGCTGGCCGTATTCGTCGTCCGGCGCCTCGACCAGGTGGCCGATGTCGTGCAGCAGGGCCGCGGCGACCAGAGCCGGCGGCGCGCCCTCGCGCTCCGCCAGCCCGGCACACTGCAGCGCGTGCTCCAGCTGCGTCACCCGCTCGCCGTAGGCCTCTCCGCCCTTCTCGGCGAACAGCGCCTCGATCTCCCGGACCGTGTCGTTCATCCCTCCTCCAGCCTCTGCCTGAGCACGGCCAGCCGGCTGCGCAGGCCGTCCTTGTCGGCGTAGCAGCCCTGCAGCCGCCGGCGCCCGCCGAAGCCGCTGCGCCCGTGCAGGACGCGGCGGTTGTCGACGACGAAGAGGTCGCCGGGCAGCAGCCTGAAGGCGACGCGCTGCTCGGGGGCGTGCAGCAGCCGGCCGAAGCGGCGGTAGGCCCGGTAGAAGGCCGGCAGGATCTCGGCCGGCAGGTCGAAGGGCGCCGCCGAGCGGTTGTTGTAGCGGACGCCGACGACGGCGCCCAGGTCGTCGAGCTCGATCAGCGGCGCCCGGCTCGCGAGATCGACGCCGGCAGCCGGGTCGCGGTAGCGGAAGGGCACGGCGTGGCGGGTCAGCAGCTCGAAGTCCTCCGGCGCCTCGGCGCGCAGCCGCTCCGCCACGGCGAAGCCGTCGACCGCCAGCGACTCGCCGCCCTCGTCGCTCGCCTCCAGGCAGTGCAGCAGCTGCAGGCCGGGGACGGGATCGCGATAGGGATTGTCGGTGTGCAGGCCGAGCGCCAGCCCGGTATAGGCGAGGTTGCTCGGCGCCTCCTGCGAGACGACGTCGAACAGCCGGCCGTAGTTGGTCTCGCGGACGTGGCCGAACCAGGAGACGACCTCGAAGACGCTCTCCGGCGCGGTCGGGCCGCCGCGCAGGATCGCCAGTCCGAGCCCGTCGAGCCGCTCGAGGAAGCGCAGCAGGCCGCGCTGGCCGGCCGGACCGTCCGGCGCGGCCTCGGCCCAGGCCTGCTCGGGCAGGCCGTCCTGCAGGCCGGCGTCCCAGAGCCGCGGCTGCGGCCGGCGCGCCGCGCGCGCCGCCTCGTCCAGGCTGTTCTCGTAGAGCCACTGCGGCTCGAACAGCGCGGTGTGCTCCTCGGGCAGGAAGGTGATCGCGAGGCGACCGTCGTCGGTCAGCAAGGCGTCGGCCAGCTCGATGTAGGCCGGCAGGCTGGCGATGTCGAAGGTGCGCTGCCCTTCGCGGACGTGCCGCCCCTCGGGCAGGTTGTCGCGCAGCCAGACCGCCGGGAAGCGGTCCCGGCGCCCGTCGCTCCACTGCAGGTGCAGCCACTCGTGGTCGAAGCTCAGGTCGGCGATCGTGGGCGCGGCGGCCGCGGCGGCCGGCGAGCTGGACATTCTTCTCTCCTCTTCCTCTTCCGTTCTCGGCGCCGACCCTAGCGCCCGAGCGTGACAGATTGACGGCAGATGCTAGCCGGCCGCGAGCAGGCGCCGCGTGCCGGCCACGGCCATGGCGAAGAGCTCAGCCGCCTGCGGGCTCATGTGGCGGGCGCGCAGGCAGCCGTGGATCAGGCCCTCGAAGCAGCGCTGCTCGACGGCAACGCCGGCGGCCGCGAGACGTTCGGCATAGGCGGTCGCGTCGTCGCGCAAAGGGTCGAACTCGGCGGCGACGACGACCGCCGGCGGCAGCCCGGCGAGCTCGTCGGCGAGCAGCGGATCGGCCAGGGCGTCGCGCGGCGGCGCCTCGCCGCGCAGCGCCAGGCGGTAGGCGGTCATCTCGGCGCGCGTCAGGCCCGGGCCGTCCGGCGCCGGCGTCCGGTCCGGCTCGGCGACCTCCAGGCCGAGCGCCGGGTAGATCAGGACCTGGCCGGCGAGCGCCGGGCCGCCGGCGTCGCGCGCCCTCAGGGCCAGGGCCGCGGCGAGCTGGCCGCCCGCCGAATCGCCGGCGACGATCAGGCGGCCGGCGTCGAGCCCGAGGGCGTCGGCCTCGCGGACCAGCCAGGTCAGCGCCGTCCAGGCGTCGTCGAGCTGCGCCGGCCAGCGATGCTCCGGCGCCAGGCGGTAGTCGACCGCCACCGCCGCACAGCCGGCGCCCTCGGCCAGCTCGGCGACCACCGAGTCGTGGCTGTCGAGGCCACCCACGACCCAGCCGCCGCCGTGGCAGTAGAGCAGCAGCGGTGGCCGCTCGAGCCCGGCCGGGCGGTAGAGGCGCAGCGGCACCGCCAGCCTCTCCTCCCCGGGCCCCTCCGCCTCGGCGGTCAACTCCTCCACGGTCATCCCGGCCGGCCGGCCGGGGTCGAAGGCGCGGCAGACCGCCTCGTAGCGTGCCCGCATCTCGGCGACCGTCAGCGCCGCCTTGCCGCCCGCCTTTTCGGCCGGCCAGGCCGCCTCGACACGGGCCAGGAACTCCGGAATCCCGGGGGCGAGGGCGAAGTCGGTCGGATCCAAGTCGTTTCTCCTTGCGGGCAGACACGGGTTCTAGTGCGACACGGGACGGCTGTGGTTTGGTGAGCGCCGAAGACGACTCCGGAGCAGGGCATGGCAACCTTCGAGCTGGCAGAATACGAGGCGCGCATCGCGCGCACCAAGACCGAGATGGCGTCGCGCGGGCTCGACGCCCTGGTCGTCACCGACGTCGCCAACATGAACTGGCTGACCGGCTACGACGGCTGGTCGTTCTACACGCCGCAGTGCGTGGTGGTCGGCCAGGAGCTGGCGCAGCCGCTGTGGATCGGCCGCGGCATGGACGCCAACGGCGCGCGCGTGACCTCGTTCCTCGACGACGCCAGCATCCACCCCTACCCCGACGACTACGTGCAGTCGCCGGTCAAGCACCCGATGAGCTACGCCGCCCAGGTCATGGAGCGCCACGGCCTGGCGGCGAAGCGGATCGGCGTGGAAACCGACAGCTACTACTTCTCGCCGCGCGCGCTCGCCGCGCTCGAGGGCGCGCTGCCGAACGCCGAGTTCCTCGACGCCGACCTGCTGGTCAACTGGCTGCGCATCGTCAAGTCGCCGGCCGAGATCGCCCTGATGCGCCAGGCCGGCGAGATCATGGACCTGGTGATGGCGACCGCGATCGAGGCGATCAATCCCGGCGTCCGCCAGTGCGACGCGGCGGCGGCGATCTACCGCGCCGCGATCTCCGGCACGCCGGAGTTCGGCGGCGACTACCCGGCGATCGTACCGATGCTGCCGACCGGCATCGGCACCTCGACGCCGCACCTGACCTGGACCGACACGCCTTTCCGTACCGGCGAGGCGACGATCCTGGAGCTC
Source organism: Alphaproteobacteria bacterium (assembly GCA_030433005.1). Lineage (GTDB taxonomy): Bacteria > Pseudomonadota > Alphaproteobacteria > Kiloniellales > DSM-21159 > Tistlia. The sequence continues at coordinate 46,246 of JAUILQ010000027.1, read as the reverse complement.
GCCGGCTGCCGCCTGCGCTACCACTGCCCGCAGGCGCGCACGCTGTTCCTGGGCACGCCGCCGGCCAGGCTCACCGACGCCGCCAAGTGGGTCGTCGAGGGCATCGAGAACGCCCTGGTGGCGGTCCGGCCCGGCGCCCTGGCCGAGGACGTCGAGCGCGCCTGGCGCGAGACCATCGCCAAGGGCGGCCTGATCAAGGAATCGCGGATCGGCTACTCCTGCGGGCTCAACTATCCGCCGGACTGGGGCGAGCACACGCTGTCGCTGAGGCCCGGCGACACCACCGAGCTCAGGCCCGACATGACGCTGCACATGATCCCGGGGATCTGGCAGGACGACTGGGGCATCGAGATCTCGGAGTGCTTCCGCGTCACCGAGAACGGCGCCGAGCCCTTCTGCACGACGCCGCGGGAGCTCTTCGTCAAGGGCTGAGCGCGGACGTCGCCCAGGTCTGCCCCAGCCGCTGGCGCCCTCTCTCCGCCCCCTTGGGGCGGAGAGGGTTCTCGCGGGTGTCGGAAGGCCCCTACCCCCGGAAGCGCTCGAGCAGCTTCCAGGCGAGCGGCGCGGTCGCGGCGGCGAGCAGGGTCTTGAAGACGGCGCCGGCCAGGAACGGCGTCAGGCCGGCGGCGACGGCCTTGTCGAGGCTGCCCAGGAAGAGCGACAGCCAGGCGACGCCGAGGCCCAGGATGACCACCGTGCCGAGCGCCATCATGGCGACCGACGGCAGGAAGCGGCGGTCCCAGCCGCGCGCCGCCAGCAGGCCGACGAGCAGCGCCGCGACCGCGAAGCCGACCAGGTAGCCGCCGGTCGGGCCGGCGAAGTAGGCGAGACCGGCGCCCGAGGCGAAGACCGGCAGGCCGACCGCGCCCTGCGCCAGGTAGAACAGCACGCTGGCCGTACCGACGCGCCAGCCGAGCACCGCGCCGAGCAGGATCACGGCGTAGGTCTGCATGGTCATCGGCACCGGCCAGAAGGGCACCTGGATCTTCGCCGAGACGGTCAGCAGCAGCGAGCCGGCGACGACCATCAGCAGGTTGCGCAGCAGGCGGCGCTCGGCGCCCTCGACCGGCCAAGCGGCCTGCAGCAGCGAGACGTTCGGGAAACGGATGTCGGCCACGGGCGGGACTCCCCTCGTTCGGCGGCGAATGACGTCGCTAGCTTTGGCACAGGGGGCCGGGGACGGGCAAGTCGCACGGGCGGATCCGGTGGCCGGCGGGAGACCTCCCGCGCCGAACTGGCAGCCTCGGCGCTCCACCCTATCTCTTGGAACATGCGACTCACCGTGACGACGATCCTGGCGGCCGGCCTCGGCCTTGCCGCCCTGCTGCCCGGCGCCGCCCGCGGCGAGCCGAGCTTTCCGCTCGCCTGGCCGGCCCCCGAGCAGACCCCCGCGATCACGCCCGAGAGCGTGACCTTCGACTCCTCCAGCCCCTTCTCGCCGCTCGACATCGGCGAGGCGCCGGCGACCGAGGCCGAGGCCCGGCTCTATCTGCCGCCGGGCGCCTCGGCCGAGTCGCCGGCCCCGGCGGTGATCATGCTGCACGGCGCCGGCGGCGTGATCGGCAACCGCGAGCTGCGCTATGGCCGCGAGCTGGCCTCGCTCGGCATCGCCGCCCTGGTGATCGACGTCTTCGGGGCGCGCCGCGACATGGCGCGCGGCTTCACCGACCGCCTGCTCAACATCACCGAGACCATGCAGGTCGCCGACGCCTACGCCGGCCTCGGCTATCTCGACGCGCGTCCCGAGGTCGACGCCGGACGGGTCGTGCTGATCGGCTTCTCCTACGGCGCCATGTCGACGATCTTCGCCGCCTACGAGCAGATCGCCGAGGCCTTCCGCCCCGACGGCCTGCGCTTCGCCGGCCACGTCGCCTTCTACGGCCCCTGCATCGCGCGCTTCAGCGACCCGACGACGACCGGCGCGCCGGTGCTGATGCTGGCCGGCGAGAAGGACGCGATCGTCGAGCCGGAGCGCTGCCGCGAGGTGCTGGCCGACCTGGAGAGCGGCGGCAGCGACACCGAGTTCCTGCTCTATCCCGAGGCGGTGCACCAGTGGGACGGCGCCTTCCGCGGCCCGCGGCCGATCGGCCGCACGATGACCGGCTGCAGCTTCCGGGTCAGCGACGACGGACGCGTGTGGAGCCGCAATATCTACATTCCCGTGACCGACCCGCTGACCCGCAAGCTGGCGCTCGGCGTCTGCGTCGACTCCGAGGGCTACCTGATCGGACGCGACGAGGCGGTGCGTGCCCGGTCGAACGCCGCGCTCAGCGAGTTCCTGGCCGGGGTCTTCCGCCGCGACAGCTGAACCTGACCGCTGCGCCGGCGGCGCGGCAGCTCACGGCCCGAGAGCAATCTTATGGCCGGCGGGCGACCGAAGTCTGCAGGAGTCTTGCGGCCGGGGCGCTGAGCGCGGGCCATTCGTGCTTTTTGCGGCGGCGGATTGCGGCGCGATGGCGCGCGCGCCTATCAGGCGCGTGCCCTGGCCGGGCAGGTGCCCGGCCCTTCCCCCTGACGCAGCGCTCGGCGCGGCTGCCCGGCCGCGCCCGCCCGAGGTTCGACGATGGATAGCGGTGTCCTGGCCCAGGAGCTCGGCGACTTCGCCGGCCCCTCCTGCCTCCACCCCGACACCGACCCAGCGGCGCTCGCCGCCTTCGGCGCGGCTCTGCCGCGCGACAACGAGCGCACGCTGTTCGACTACTGGCTCGGCAAGTGGCGGAATGCACCGCCGCGTCGCGCCGACATCCTGCCCGAGGAGCTCGGCCGTCTGCTGCCCTCGCTGTTCCTCGTCGAGGTCTGCGCGCCCGACGAGCGCCTGCGCTACCGCCTGATCGGCGCCGAGCTCGCCGAGGTGCTGGGCGGCGCCGCCGCCGGGCGCTGGCTCGACGAGATCCGCCGCGGCGCCCCGGAGCCGCTGCGGCAGCGCTGGCAGCACCGCGACCGGCTCAGCGTCGCCGAAGCACGCCCGCTGGTCGTCGGCTGGCACCTGGAGCACCTCGGCCGCGCCTGGCGGGCACTCGCGACCTGCCGCCTGCCGCTGCTCGAGAATGGCCGTGTCACCCACCTGCTCGGCTGCTGCACCCTGCTGTAGGCTCGCGCCTCCCCGTCCTGCGGAAGGCTGCAATGCGCCGCCGGCCGCTTCCGCCGCGGCATCGGAAGACGCTAGGCTCGCCGCCACACAAGAAGCGCCGAACCGGTAAAGGGAGACGAGAGGCGATGCGCGAGAACCCCGTCAAGCAGGCCGTGGCGGCCGGCCGGCCGCAGGTCGGCACCTTCGTCTTCGACTTCGCGGTGCCCGCCCTGCCCGGCATCGCGGCCTCGGCCGGCGCCGACTTCGTGATCTACGACATGGAGCACAGCGGCCTCGGCGAGGACGAGGTCAAGGCGCAGATCGCCGCCTGCCGCGGCCTGGCGCTGGCGCCCTTCGTGCGGCCGCCGCGCAAGACCTACGAGGTCGTCGCCCGCCTGCTCGACCTCGGCGCGCTCGGCCTGCTGCTGCCGATGGTCGGCGGCCCCGAGGAGGCCGCCGAGATCGTCTCCTGGACCCGCTACCCGCCGAAGGGCATCCGCGGCGCCATGTTCGGCGGCGCCCACGACGACTACACGCCCGGCCCGGTCGGCGAGAAGATCCGCATCGCCGACGCGCGCACCCTGGTGATGCCGATGATCGAGACCAAGGCCGGCGTCGAGGCGGTCGAGGAGATCTGCGCGGTCGAGGGCGTCGACCTGCCGTTCGTCGGGCCCTTCGACCTGTCCTTCGCGGTCGGCACGCCCGGCGAGTTCGACAGCCCGGCCTTCAACAAGGCGCTCGACCGCATCCTGGCGGCGGCCGAGTCGGCCGGCAAGCCCTGCGGCGCCTTCGTCGCCGATCCGGCCTGGGGCAAGCGCCTGATCGAGCGCGGCGTCAGGCTGATCTGCTACCACTACGACGCCGGGCTCTACCGCCAGGGCCTCGCGGACGGGCTGGCGACGCTGCGGGGCTAGAGAGACGAATAGGCGAAAGTCTTCAAAGACGTCTCGCGCCGTCCTAGAATTCCGTTGCGGCCGGGTGCCTTGGCCGTCCCGCGGTCCTTCTTGGGGCAGTCGATGTCAAGTGCCGCGCCAATCGACGATTTCGATCCCTGGGAACAGGAAATCCCGTTCGCCGACCTTGAACTGATCGTCGCCTGTTCACCGGCATTGCGGGAAGCGCTGGTCGCGCGGGAAGCAACCCGGATCCGCCAGCTCTCGTTCGGCGAAACCGACGACGAGGGCAGACCCAAGGAGGAGCAGCCGCTCTTCCGGAAGGCATTGGCGGATCTGGTTCTCGAGGAAATTCGGAAAGCCGTCTCGGAGAAAAGCCAGCTCGACCTCTACATCGAGCTTCGTGAAACCTTCGACGGCTCGGTTGGGATTGCAGCGAGACTGTTCGCGACGGCGGGTGCGCTGGTCGGGCTGATCGCCGGCGGAGCCGGCTTTGTCGCGACAGACTTCGTTCGCAACTACGACTCCGACTACAGGCCCAGCCTGATCCAGCTGGCGCAGGACATCGAGGAGATCGCGCGCTGCGTGGCGATCGAGCGTGACGGCGGCTCGGCCAAGGTGGAAAGCGCGAGCCTCGACTTCGACTACGCGTCGGTCTTGCGTTGTGCACTGGAGCTGGCCGAGGACGAGGCGCAGCTCACCGAACCCGAAAAACGCAATGCCGAGGAAGCCGCCCGCGCCATGGAGCGAGGGCGTGAAGCGGGGCGCAAGGCCGCAGGGGCGAGGAGCCGCCACCGCGCGACGGAGGGCTATGTCCCCAAACCGAGGGGCTGAGCGCCCGATCCTGACAGCGCCGGTCGAAGCGGCAGGCGCCCGCGCAACGGCAGCGTTGTCGGCGCGGCGCCGGACGCCCGCTTGGACTCAGGCCCGGGGGCTCAGAACGGCGGCGCCTGCCGCTTGCGCTGCTCCTTCGCCGCCTCGGTCCACCAGGCGAGGTCGTCGGCGAAGCGGCCGAAGGCGCGCTCCAGGGCGGCGCCGCCCTCGCCGATCGGCGTGCCGCTCTCGTCCAGGGTCCGGGCGATCGGGCCGACGGCGAGCGTGCTGGAGGTCACGACCATGCCCATCTCGTTGAGGATGGCGTGCCAGGCCGTGCCGGCGCGCACGCCGGCGAGGCGGCCGGCCGAGTAGCTGGCGATCGCGGCGGGCCGCCAGAACCACTCCTCGAGGAAGTGGTCGGTCAGGTTCTTCAGGCCCGGCTGCGGGCCCCAGTTGTACTCGCCGGTGACGAAGACGAAGGCGTCGGCGCCGCGGATCTTGCCGGCCAGCGACTCCAGGGCCGGCGGCGCCTCGCCCTCGGGGTACTCCTTGTACATGCGGTCGAGCAGCGGCAGACCGACCGCCCGGGCGTCGACCAGCTCGGCCTCGGCGCCGCGCGCCGAGAGCCGGTCCACCAGGAAGTCGGCGAGACGGATGCCCAGCCGGTCTGACCGGTAGGAGCCGTAGAACACCAGGATCCTGTCGCCCATCGCCGCCGCCTCCCGCTTCGCCGCCTCGGCTGCGCGGCAGCTTCGCGGCTGCAGACGACGAAGGCAAGGTGACGCAGGCCTCCCCTGCCGCGCCGGGGGTGGCAGAGAGCGTCGGGCGCGGCATACTCCCCCTCATGAGCACCGCCGAGATCGCCCGCCCCGCCCGCCCTGCCGCCGGCCGTCCCGCCAGGCCCAAGCCGGGCGACTCCCGGCTCGCCCGTCGCCTCGCAGAGGCCCTGGAGGGCGAGGTGCTGTTCGAGGCCTTCGACCGCGGCCGCTACGCGACCGACGCCTCGGTCTACCAGATCGAACCGCTCGGCGTGGTCGTGCCGCGCCACGAGGCCGACGTGCGGCGCACGCTGGAGATCGCCCGCGAGGAGGGCCTGCCGGTGCTGCCGCGCGGCGGCGGCACCTCGCAGTGCGGCCAGACCGTCGGCGAGTGCCTGGTCATCGACACCTCCAAGCACCTCGACGGGCTGGTCGAGCTCGACGCCGCCGGCGCCCGCGCGACGGTGCAGCCGGGGCTGGTGCTCGACCGCCTGAACCGGCAGCTCAAGCCGCACGGCCTGTGGTTCCCGGTCGACGTCTCGACCTCCAGCCGCGCGACGCTGGGCGGCATGGCCGGCAACAACTCCTGCGGCTCGCGCTCGCTGCGCTACGGCACGATGCGCGACAACGTCGAGGCGGTCTCGGCGATCCTGGCCGACGGCACGGCGATGGACTTCGGGCCCCTCGATCCGGCGCTGGAGACCGCCAACCGGCCCTCGGCCGAGCGCGACCTGATCGCCGACCTGCTCGACCTCGGCCGGCGCGCCGAGCCGGCGATCCGCGAGAGCTTCCCGAAGGTGCTGCGCCGGGTCGGCGGCTACAACCTCGACGCCCTGCTGCCGGCGCCCGAGGCCGCCCTGCTGAGCGGCGAGATGGCGCGCAAGGCCGGCGACCCGCCGAACCTCGGCCACCTGCTGGTCGGCTCCGAGGGCACGCTCGCCTATTTCGAGCGGCTGCAGCTGCGACTGTCGCCGCTGCCGAAGAACAAGGTGCTCGGCGTCTGCCACTTCCCGACCTTCTACCAGGCCATGGACAGCGCCCAGCACATCGTCGAGCTGGGCCCGACCGCGGTCGAGCTGGTCGACCGCACGATGATCGAGCTGGCCCGCGACATCCCGGCCTTCCTCGACACCATGAAGCTGTTCGTGAAGGGCGAGCCGGACTCGCTGCTGCTGGTCGAGTTCGCGGAGGAGGACCAGGCCGAGAACCTGCGCCGCCTGCAGCGCCTGGTCGAGCTGATGGGCGACCTCGGGATGCCCGATTCCGTGGTCGAGGCCGTCGACCCGGGCTTCCAGAGCGCGATCTGGGAGGTCCGCAAGCAGGGCCTCAACATCATGATGTCGATGAAGGGCGACGGGAAGCCGGTGTCCTTCGTCGAGGACTGCGCCGTCCGCCTGCCCGATCTCGCCGAGTACACCCGGCGGCTCGACGAGGTCTTCGCCAGGCACGGCACCAAGGGCACCTGGTACGCCCACGCCTCGGTCGGCACGCTGCACGTGCGGCCCGTGCTCAACCTCAAGCTCGAGTCCGAGGCGCGCAAGATGCGCGAGATCGCCGAGGAGGCCTTCGAGATGGTGCGCGAGTACAAGGGCGCGCACTCCGGCGAGCACGGCGACGGCCTGGTGCGCAGCGAGGCGCACCGCGAGATGTTCGGCGACACCCTGGTCGGCCACTTCGGCGAGGCCAAGGCGCGCTTCGATCCCGACAACCGGCTCAATCCGGGCAAGATCGTCGATCCCTCGAAGATGGACGACCGCGATCTCTTCCGCTTCAAGCCGGGCTACGAGCCGCTGCCGCTCGAGGCCGGCCTCGACTGGTCCGCCTGGGGCGGCTTCTCGGGCGCCGTCGAGATGTGCAACAACAACGGCGCCTGCCGCAAGGACACGGGCGGGGTCATGTGCCCCTCCTACCGCGTGACCCGCGACGAGAAGGACCTGACGCGCGGCCGCGCCAACTCGCTGCGGCTCGCCGCCTCCGGCCAGCTCGGCGCCGACGCCCTGACCTCCGACGCCATGCTGGAGACGATGAAGCTCTGCGTCGGCTGCAAGGGCTGCCGGCGCGAGTGCCCGACCGGCGTCGACATGGCGCGCATGAAGACCGAGGTGCTGTACCAGCGCTCGAAGACCGAGGGCATCCCGCTCGGCGAGAAGGCCATCGCCTTCCTGCCGCGCTACGCGCCCTGGGCTGGCCGGGTGCCCTGGCTGGCCAACCTGCGCGACGCCCTGCCCGGCGGCGCCTGGCTCGGCGAGCGGCTGCTCGGCCTCGCCGCCGACCGGCCGCTGCCGCGATGGAGCAGCGCGCCCTTCCGCGACGAGCCGCTGGCGCCGCTGTCCGGCGCCACCCGCGAGGTCGCGCTGTTCGTCGACACCTTCAGCCGCTGGTTCGAGCCGGAGACGGCGCGCGCGGCGCAGAGGGTGCTGGCCGCCGGCAACTATCGGCTGCTGCTGCCGACACCGGCGGATGACGATGCGAGCGGCGGCCGGCCGCTGTGCTGCGGGCGCACCTTCCTGGCTGCCGGCCTGGTCGAGGAGGCGCGCGCCGAGGCCCGGCGCACCCTGGCGGCGCTGCTGCCGCTGGCCCGGCGCGGCGTGCCGATCGTCGGGCTGGAGCCGGCCTGCCTGCTGACCCTGCGGGACGAGTTCCTGGCGCTGCTGCCCGGCGAGGACAGCGAGACCCTGGGCCGCCACGCCCTGCTGTTCGAGGAGTTCCTGGCGGCGGAAAACCGGGCCGGGACCCTGGACCTGGCGCTGGCGCCGCGCCCGGGCAAGAAGGCCCTGGTTCACGGCCACTGCCACCAGAAGGCCTTCGCCACCTTCGCCCAGGTCTCCGAGGTGCTGGGGCTGATCCCGGAGCTCGAGGTCGAGACCATCGAGTCCTCCTGCTGCGGCATGGCCGGCGCCTTCGGCTACCGCAAGGAGACGGCCGGGATCTCGCGGCGCATGGCCGAGCTGTCGCTGCTTCCGGCGGTGCGCGCCGCCGAGGGCGACACCCTGCTGGTCGCCGACGGCACCTCCTGCCGCCACCAGATCGCCGACGGCAGCGGCCGCCGCCCGCTGCACGCCGCCCAGGTGCTGGCCGACGCACTGGCCTGAGCGAGAGGCCGGGACACGGCATCGCGGGACAAGGGAAACGCCCCCGGAAAGCGGCGGCCGCCGGGGTCGTGGCCGGCGGCCGCCGCGGCCAGTCGGTCCTGTGGGGGCATGGCGCGCGACTGGCCCTGGTCGGAGGGGAAGTCTCCGTAGCCGCGAGACTGACCCGGCAGTGTGGCCGGCTCGCGCGTCCTTCGCGGCGGGAATGTGAAGAAGCGGCCGCGCCGGCCCTCGCGCGTCAGGCCGCGGCCTTGCGGCACAGCAGGTAGAGCTGCGGGTCGCCGACCTCGAAGAGCGTGCCGTCGATCTCCGAGACGGCCTGGAGGTGGGCGAAGCCCGCATCCTCGAGCATCGCCGCGACCTCGCGCAGGGTGAAGATCCAGTGGTGGCCGAGCCGCTCCTCGACCGCCTCGCCGCGGGTCAGGCGGTAGCGCGTGTCGAGCCGGCCGGCCAGCACGTCGTAGCGGTTCTCGCAGTCCATGCGGAAGCCGCCGACCTCGAGGCTGACCTCCTCCTCGTAGTTCGGCAGTAGGCTCTCGGCGACCATGCCGCTGTGCAGCAGGAAGCCGGCGCCCGGCGCCAGGCTGGCCGCGACCGCCGCCAGGAAGCGCCGGCACTCGGCCTCGGGAAAGTAGCCGAAGGCGTTGCCCAGGCAGCAGGCGCCCCGGAACGGGCCGAGTCCGGCCAGCTCGCGCATGTCGCGCCGCAGGAAGTCGAGCGGCCCCTCGATCTCCTCATCGGCCGCGGCGGCGGCGCGGGCCCGCTCCAGGCAGGCCTCTGAGAAGTCGACGCCGGTCGGGCGGTAGCCGCGCCTGGCCAGCTCGACCGCGTGGCGGCCCTCGCCGCAGGGCACGTCGAGCAGGCTGTCGTCGAGATCGAGGTCGAGGGCGTCGGCGATGAAGTCGCACTCGGCGGACAGGCGCTCCTCGTCGACCGCGGCGCGCCAGATGTCGAAGGTCAGGCCGGCGAAGAAGTCCTCGAGCCAGCGCGGATCGGGCTGCCCGCCCCTGCCGGAAATCATGCTCCTGCCGCCGGCTCAGTCGTACTGGCGCTGGTCGTCGATCACCTTGCCGTCGTTCGGCAGGCTGCCCGGCACCAGCAGCTCGACGTCGCCCTTGAGCTTGGTCGCGGCCTGCAGGGCCTCGGCGAGCTGCGCGCCCAGGTCGTCCCCGGCGCCGCTGGTCTCGACCTTCAGCGTCATGCGGTCCTGCTCGCCCGAGCGCTCGACGACGAGCCGCGCCTTGACCACCGCCGGGAAGCGCTTGACCGCCTCGGCGACCTGCTCGGGGTGGACGAACATGCCCTTGACCTTGGCGGTCTGGTCGGCGCGGCCCATCCAGCCCTTGATGCGCCGGTTGGTCCGTCCGCAGGGGCTGGCCCCGGGCAGCATCGCCGAAAGGTCGCCGGTCGCCAGCCGGATCAGCGGATAGGCGTCGTTGAAGGTCGTCACCACGACCTCGCCGACTTCGCCGTCGGGCACGGGATCGCCGGTGCCGGGCCGGACGATCTCGACGAGGCAGCCCTCGTCGACGACCATGCCCTCGCAGGGCCCGTCGGGCCCCTCGGTCTCGTAGGCGACGAGGCCGAGCTCGGCCGTCGCGTAGCACTGCTTCACCGCGACGCCGCGCTGGGCGTACTCGGCGCGCAGGCTCGGGAAGAGCGCGCCGCCGGAGACCAGGGCCTTGGCGATCGAGGAGCAGTCGGCCCCGAGCTCATGCGCCTTGTCGAGCAGCACCTTGAGGAAATCCGGCGTGCCGGCGTAGCCCTGCGGGCGCAGGTGGGCGATCGCCGCGACCTGCTGCTCGCTGTTGCCGATGCCGGCCGGCACCACGGCGCAGCCGAGCGCCCGGGCGCCGGCGTCCATGATCCAGCCGCCCGGCGTCAGGTGATAGGCGAAGCAGTTGTGCACCACCTCGCCGGGCCGGAAGCCGGCGGCGAAGAGCGCGCGGGCGACGCGGCCGTAGTCGCTCTGGCGGCCCTCCAGCTCGAAGATCGGACCCGGCGAGACGAACAGCCGTCCGGCCTCGCCCGGCGCCACGGCGTTGAAGCCGCCGAACGGCGGCCGCTCGGCCTGCAGGGCGACCAGCTCGGCCTTGCGCGTCACCGGCAGGCGGGCCAGGCCGTCCCAGCCGTCGAGCTCGGCCGGGTCGAGATCGCCCAGGCGCTCGCGGTAGCCCTCGGTCGAGCGGGCCAGCGCGATCTGCGCGCGCAGCTTCTCGAAGAGCGCGCTCTCGCGCTCGGCCGGATCGCGGGTCTCGGCGGCGTCGAAGTGGCCGTTCGCGGCGCTCATCACGACAGCCAGCGCTTGCGGCGCTTGTAGTGCTTGACGTCGCGGTAGGACTTGCGGCCGGTCGCCGAGAGCCCGAGGTAGAACTCCTTGACGTCCTCGTTCTGGCGCAGCGTCTCGGCCGGGCCGTCCATGACCACGCGGCCGCTCTCCAGGATGTAGCCGTACTTGGCGTAGCGCAGCGCGACGTTGGTGTTCTGCTCGGCCAGCAGGATCGAGACGCCCTGTTCCTCGTTGATCGTCTTGACGATCTCGAAAATCTGCTCGACCAGCTGCGGCGCCAGGCCCATCGAGGGCTCGTCGAGCAGCACCACCTTGGGCCGGCTCATCAGCGCCCGGCCGATCGCCGTCATCTGCTGCTCGCCGCCCGAGGTATAGCCGGCCTGGCTGCCGCGCCGCTCCTTCAGGCGCGGGAAGTACTCGTAGACCATCTCGAGGTCCTGCTGCACCGCCGCCGCGCCGTCGCCGCGCGTGTAGGCGCCGGTCAGCAGGTTCTCCTCGACGGTCAGGTGCTCGAAGCAGTGGCGGCCCTCCATCACCTGGATCACGCCCTTCTTGACCAGGTCGTTGGGCGTCAGGTGCTGGACCCGCTCGCCGCCCAGGGTGATCGAGCCCTTGGTGACGTCGCCGCGCTCGGCGCGCAGCAGGTTGGAGATCGCCTTCAGGGTCGTCGTCTTGCCGGCGCCGTTGGCACCGAGCAGCGCGACGATGCCGCCCAGCGGCACCTCCAGCGAGACGCCCTTGAGGACCAGGATGACGTGGTCGTAGATGACCTCGATGTTGTTGACGCTGAGCAGCGCCGGCGCGCCTTCCGCGGCGGCGGCGCCGATGCCCAGGGAGCTGTCTTGAACGGCGGCTTCACTCATCGCGGCGGGCTGCCTCATCTGGCTTGGAAGAGAGGGGAAGGCCCCCGTCCCACTGCCCGGGACGGGGGCCTTCCGGCCTTCGGCTGTCAGCCCGGCGTCAGTTGCACTCGCGCGGGGTGATGCCCTTCTCCTTGGCGTAGGCCAGGGCGTCCTCCTTGTAGGCGGCGCGCAGGGCCTCGCGGTTCGGCGAGTACCAGTCGGAGACCTTGCTCCACTGCTCTCCGTCCCACTGCTGGACGAAGGCCTGGCCGCCGCCCTCGTGGTCCTCGCAGGTGATCTTCACCGGCTTGGTGAAGTCGGCGAGGCCGAGCTCGGCCAGCTTCTCGCTGGTCAGGTCCAGGGCCTCCCAGCCGTCGCGGATCTGCTCGCCGGTCAGCTCCTTGCCCTCGCCGTGGATCGCCTGCGCGGTGCGGATCGCCTCGACCTCCATGGCCATCAGCAGCAGGCCGCGGTTGTAGAGCACGTCGCCCCAGTCGTTCTCGCGGGCGGCCTCCTCGTCGCCGTTGTAGACGTGCTCCAGCACGTCCTGCAGCAGCGGCACGTCGGAGCCCGGCAGGTGCAGGGCCAGGGCCTTGTAGCCCTTGGCCGCGGCGCCGGCCGGCTCGACGTCGGGCTCGGCGCCCGACCACCAGATGCCGATGAACTTGTCCATCGGGTAGCCGACCGCCGCGGCCTCCTTGACCGCCGTCGAGTTCATCACGCCCCAGCCCCACATGAAGGTCCAGTCGGGGCGCAGCTGGCGGCCGATCTGCAGCCAGGTCGACTTCTGCTCGAGGCCGGGGTGCGCGACCGGATAGGTGTGGAACTCGAAGCCCTCTTCCTCGGCCAGGCGCTCGAGCGTGGCGATCGGCTCCTTGCCGTAGGCGGAGTCGTGGTAGACCAGGGCGATCTTCTTGCCCTCGAGGCTGCCGCCCTCCTGCTCCTTGGCGTACTGCACCATGATGTCGGCGCCCGACCAGTAGGTCAGCGGAGCGGTGAAGACATAGGGGAAGACCGGGCCGTAGGAGGCGGAGGTGCGGCCGTAGCCCGAGGTGAAGAGCGGGATCTTGTCGGCGGTCGCGCGGTCGATCAGCGCGTAGGTGATGCCGGTCGACAGCGGCTGGAAGGTCGCCGCGGTCGGCTTCTTCAGGCGCTCGTAGCACTCGACGCCGCGGTCGTTGTTGTAGCCGGTGTCGCACTCGTCGTAGACCAGCTTGACGCCGTTGACGCCGCCGTCGCGCGCGTTGATCAGCTTCAGATAGTCTTCCCAGCCGTGGGCGATCGGGATGCCGTTCGGCGCGTAGGGCCCGGACTTGTAGACCAGCAGGGGCGTGTACTGCTCGGCGGCCTGGGCCGGAATGGCCGTCGCCGCCAGCACCGCCGCCCCGGCGGCGGCCAGGCAGAGGCTCTTGAATCGCATCGTTTCGTACCTCCCAGAATGATGCGGACCGGTTTGTTTATCGACGTCCGCTTTCGCCGATTACGGTATCACCCTGCCGGTGCAGACGCCACGTTCCCGGGCCTGTTCCAGGGCCCGCCGGCTGCGTCCGCTCAGTAGGGGAAAGGCCAGAGACGCAGCTTCTCCTTGCCGATCTGCCAGAGCCGCGCGAGCCCGTGCGGCTCGACGATCAGGAAGAAGATGATCAGCGCGCCGAAGACCATGAACTCGATGTGCGAGACCAGCGCCACCGAGATCGTGGAGTCGATCGCCAGCATCCCGACATTGAGCGCGATCGGCAGCAGCACGATGAAGATGGCGCCGAGGAACGAGCCGAGGATCGAGCCGAGGCCGCCCAGGATGATCATGAACAGAACCTGGAACGAGCGGTTGATCTCGAAGGCCAAAGCCTCGACCGAGCCGGTGTAGACGAAGGCCCAGAGCGCGCCGGCGACGCCGATGTAGAAGGAGCTGATGGCGAAGGCCGAGAGCTTGGCGACCAGCGGCCGAATGCCGATGATCTCGGCGGCGATGTCCATGTCGCGGATCGCCATCCAGGAGCGGCCGATGCGGCTGCGCACCAGGTTCTTGGCGACCAGCGCCAGCAGCGCCACGGCGAACAGCAGGAACAGGTACTTGACGACCGGCGTGGCGCCGGAGCCGGTGACCACGATGCCGAAGATCTCGCGCGGCGGCGCCGAGATCACGCCCGAGGCGCTGTAGTTCGTCCACCAGCCGAACTTGTTGAACATCCAGACCAGGAAGAACTGCGCCGCCAGCGTCGCGACCGCCAGGTAGAAGCCCTTGATCCTGAGGCTCGGCAGGCCGAACAGCACGCCGACCACGGCGGTGCCGGCGCCGGCCAGCAGGAACACGAGGACGATGTTGAGCTCGGGGAAGGCGGTCGCCAGCTTGTAGGAGAAGAAGGCGCCGCAGGCCATGAAGCCGCCGGTGCCGAGGCTCAGCTGCCCGCAGTAGCCGGTCAGGATGTTGAGCCCGATCGCCGCCATCGAGAACACCAGCACCGGGACGAAGATCGTCTCCAGCAGGTAGTTGTCGGCGACGAAGGGCACGACGCAGATCGCGATCGCCAGGATCAGCAGGACGCCGATCTTGTCCTGCAGGATCGGGAAGATCGACTGGTCGGCCGCGTAGCTGGTCTTGAACTGCCCGGTTTCACGGTAGAACATCGCGTTACACCCGCTCGATGATGCGTTCGCCGAACAGTCCCTGCGGCCTGAACAGCAGGAACACCAGGGCCAGCATGTAGGCGAACCAGTCCTGGATGGCGCCGCCGATCGCCAGACCGACGAAGTTCTCGGCGACCTGCTCGCCGTAGCCGATGATCAGTCCGCCGACGATGGCGCCGGGGATCGAGGTGAAGCCGCCCAGGATCAGCACCGGCAGGGCCTTGAAGGCGATCAGCGCCAGCGAGAACTGCACGCCGGCCTTGCCGCCCCACATGATGCCGGCGACCAGGGCGACGACGCCGGCGACCGACCAGACGATGGTCCAGATCGTCTTCAGCGGGATGCCGACCGACAGCGCCGCCTGGTGGTCGTCGGCGACGGCGCGCAGCGCCCGGCCGATGCGGGTGTACTGGAAGAACACCGCCAGCACCGCGACCAGCACCGCGCCGACGCCGGCCGCGATCAGGTCGTAGACGTTCATGCGCACGCCGAGCGGCTCGACCGCCGCGGCGATCGGCATGCCGACGTCGAGCACCTTCACGTCGGAGCCCCAGAGCGTCTGCCCGAAGCCGTCCATGAAGTAGAAGATGCCGATCGTCGCCATGAACAGGATGATCTGCGGCTGGTTGACCAGCGGGCGCAGGACCAGCCGCTCGATGGCGATGGCGACCGCGATCATGACCCCGACGGTCAGCAGGAAGGAGATCGTCCAGTGCAGCTCGATGCCGAGCTCGCGCTCGGCGAACTCCATCAGCCCGACCATGGTCAGGGCCGCGAACAGCACCAGCGAGCCCTGGGCGAAGTTGAAGATGCCCGAGGCCTTGAAGATCAGCACGAAGCCGAGCGCGACCAGGGAGTACATGACGCCCTGCAGCAGGCCGGCGGCGGCGACCTCGAAGTAGAAGGTCCAGTCGAAGAAGGGGATCCAGCCGATCTCGGCGAGAGCCAGGTGGAAGGCGCCGATCGCGAAGATCGCGACGACCGCGCCGACCACCCAGTAGACAACGTGGAGGGGCTTCATCGCGGGCCTTCCCTAGTGCGCGACGCCCAGATAGGCGTCGATGACTTCCTGGTTGGCACGAACCTCGTCCGGGGTGCCGTCGGCGAGCTTGCGGCCGTAGTCGAGCACCACGACGCGGTCCGAGAGGTCCATGACCACGCCCATGTCGTGCTCGATCAGCGCGATGGTCGTGCCGAAGTGCTCGTTGACGTCGAGGATGAAGCGGCTCATGTCCTCCTTCTCCTCGACGTTCATGCCGGCCATCGGCTCGTCGAGCAGCAGCAGCTCGGGCTCCATGGCCAGGGCGCGCGCCAGCTCGACGCGCTTCTGCAGGCCGTAGGGCAGCTTGCCGACCGGCGTCTTGCGGATCGCCTGGATCTCGAGGAAGTCGATGATCTGCTCGCAGAAGGCGCGGTGGCGGATCTCCTCGCGCTCGTTCGGCCCCCAGTAGAGCGCCTGCAGCACGACGTTCGAGCGCATCTTCAGGAGGCGCCCGGTCATGATGTTGTCGAGCGTCGACATGCCCTTGAACAGCGCGACGTTCTGGAAGGTCCGGGCGATGCCCTGCTTGGCCGCCTTGTGCGGGCGCATCGCCTTGCGGGTCTCGCCCTTGAAGACGATCTCGCCTTCCTGCGGGTGGTAGAAGCCGTTGATGACGTTGAGCATCGAGGTCTTGCCGGCACCGTTCGGGCCGATGATCGCGCGGATCTCGCCCTTGCGGATGTCGAAGGAGATGTCGGTCAGCGCCTTGACGCCGCCGAACGCCAGGGAGATCCGGCGGACCTCCAGCAGAACCTCGTCGAAGCTGCGCGCTGCCGCGACCATCGAAAGAACGCCCCCCTTTGCCTGCGGGCCGACTAGCGGCGGCTCACGCGGCGGCCTGCCGCTCGTCGCCGGCGACCGGATAGGTCTCGGCGTCGATGATCTTCAGGTCGCCCTGGATCCGGCCCTTGCGGCCGTCCTCGAAGCTGACCTCGAGCTCGATGTGCACCGAGTCCCGGTCGGAGTAGAGCGCCTCGATCAGCGGGGCGTAGCGCTCCGCGATGATGCGGCGGCGGACCTTGCGGGTGCGCGTCAGCTCGCCGTCGTCGGGATCGAGCTCCTTGTTGAGGATCAGGAAGCGGTGGATCTGCGCGCCGCCCAGCTTGGGGTCGCGGGCGAGGTCCCGGTTGGCCTGCTCGACGTGGCCCCTGACGATCTCGGCGACGCGCGGGTCCTGCGAGAGCTCCTGGTAGCTGCCGTAGGCGACGTTGTTGCGCTCGGCCCAGCTCGCCATCGCCGAAAGGTCGATGTTGACGAAGGCGCAGACGTGGTCGCGCTCGTGGCCGAAGGCGACGGCCTCCTTGATGTTCGGGAAGAACTTCAGCTTGTTCTCGATGTACTTGGGCGGGAACAGCGTGCCGCTCTTCAGGTGGCCGACGTCCTTGGCCCGGTCGATGATCTTCAGGTGGCCGCGCTCGTCGATGATTCCGGCGTCGCCGGTATGCATCCAGCCCTCTGGGTCCTTGGCCTCGGCCGTCGCCTCGGGGTTCTTGTAGTATTCCAGGAAGACGCCGGGGCTGCGGAACAGCACCTCGCCGCTGTCGGCGATGCGGATCTCGACCTGGTCGACGGGCTTGCCGACCGTGTCGGCGAAGATCTCGCCGTCGGGGTGGATGGTGATGAAGACGCTGGCCTCGGTCGAGCCGTAGAGCTGCTTCAGGTTGACGCCGATCGAGCGGTAGAAGTCGAAGATGTCGGGCCCGATCGCCTCGCCGGCCGTGTAGGCCAGGCGGATGCGGCTGAAGCCCAGGGTGTTCTTGAGCGGCCCGTAGACCAGCAGCTCGCCCAGCCAGTAGAGCAGCCGGTCGCCGAGGCCGACCGCCTCGCCGTTGAGGATGCGCACGCCGCACTTCTCGGCATGCTTCATGAAGAACTTGAAGATCCGCCGCTTGAGCGCGCTGGCGTCCTCCATGCGCACCATCACGGTGGTCAGGATGTTCTCGAAGATGCGCGGCGGCGCGAAGAAGTAGCTGGGCCCGAGCTCGCGCAGGTCCTGCATCACCGTGGCGCCCGATTCCGGGCAGGAGACGCAGAAGCCGCAGACGTAGGACTGGGCGTAGGAGAAGATGTGGTCGCCGACCCAGGCCATCGGCAGGTAGGCGAGCATCTCCTCCTTCTCGGTCAGGCCCTCGAAGGCGGCGCCGTTGCGCGCGGAGATCAGCACGTTGTCGTAGGTCAGCACGACGCCCTTGGGATTGCCCGTCGTGCCCGAGGTGTAGGCGAAGATCGAGACGTCCGAGCCCTGCCCCTTGGCGATCTCCGCCTCGAAGAAGCCCGGGTTCTCGGCGTCGAACTTGCGGCCCAGCTCCAGCACCGCCTCGTAGCTGTGCAGGAAAGGCTGGTCGTAGTTGCGCATGCCGCGGTCGTCGTCGAACACGACGACCTCGAGGCTGGGCACCCGCTCGCCGATCTCGAGCAGCTTGTCGACCTGCTCCTGGTCCTCGGCGATGGCGAAGCGGACCTCGGCATGGTCGAGCACGAAGGCCATCTCGCCGGCCACCGAGTCCTGGTACAGCGGCACCGGCACCGCGCCGAGGCACTGGATCGCGCAGAAGCTCCAGTAGAGGCGCGGCCGGTTGTCGCCGATGATCGCCATGCGCTCGCCGCGCTTCAGGCCGAGCGCGGCCAACCCGCAGGCGTAGGCGCGAATCTGCCCGGCCGCCTCGCGCCAGGTCCAGGTCTGCCAGATGCCGAGATCCTTCTCGCGCATCGCCGGGCGGTCCGGACGCTCGCGAAGGTGGTGCAGCAGCAGCTTCGGAAAGGTATCGAGGGCCGTGCCGGCCTTGCTCTCAGGGGCCACCCACCCGTCTCCCGTCGTCCGTCCCCGTGACGCCCGCTTGTTCGGCGCGGGTCGTCTTTTGGCTTTCGTTGGTCCTACTGGACGGTCCGTTAGTAAGTCCAATTTCGGGGGGCGTCAAGCACGCGGCCGACCCGCCAAAAAAACAGCGCTGGCCGGGGTTTGCGCCGAACTCTTGGCATGCAATTTCCGCTCTCCGGAACAAGCGGATCCGGGTCCGCACCCCCCGGAAACCGGGGCGCGCAGGGCCCGCGGGATGGCCTGCACAGAAAGCGGTACGCCAGGCGGGGCGCACCCTGCCCCGGGATGCTAAGGGGCAGCAGTTAACTTGCCGCCTCGCCCGATTGTATGATCTGAAGGAGGCGTTGCTCGACGCTCGGTTGGGGGGAGCGAAGCATGAAAGTATCGCCGGCAGCGGCGCCGCGACGAGCCATCGACCCCGCCGGCCGCGGCTTGCGGGCGCCCGCCCGCCCTGCCGCTCGCCCCGCCGCTTCCCCTGCCGCCCGTCTCTCGGTCCGGATCGCCTGCCTCCTGGCGGCGATGCTGCCGGCGCTCCCGGCTGCCGCCCAGGACGTCTGGGTCGGCGGCGGCTCCAACGACTGGTTCACCAACGGCAACTGGCAGGACGGCTCGGCGCCGACGACCGGCGATTCGGTCCAGATCGAGACGCGCACGCCGAACGCCACGGTGATCAACGGCGGCACCGCCAACGCGGCCGACCTGCGGATCGGCGTCACCGGCAGCGGCAGCCTGACGGTCAACGGCACCGGCGACCTCAACGTCGGCGCCGTCACCGTCGGCAGCGGCGGCAGCTTCACGGTCGACAACGGCAGCGACCTGGAGATCGGCTCGCTGAGCGGCGGCGGCGCGGTGACGATCGGCGCCGGCGCGCAGCTCGGCATCACCGGCTCCGCCGCGACGACCTTCTCCGGCTCGATCGGCGGCGACGGCGACTTCTCCTACGACGGCGGCGGCACGCTGACCCTGACCGGCGACAGCGACATCGGCGGCGCGCTCACCATGTGTTCCTGCGCCGGCGGCACCCTGATCGTCGACGGCGGGTCGTTCTCCAGCACCGGCGACACCTACATCGCCGGCAGCACGCTGGAGCTGCGCGACGGCGCCCGCCTGACCGCCGACTTCCTGACCCTCGACTTCGCCGACATGATCGTCACCGGCGCCGGCACGCGAGTCACCACCGGCAGCGTCATGAGCGTCGGCTACATCAACGACAGCACGCTGCTGATCGCCGACGGCGGCCGCGTCGTCAGCCTGTCCGCCGTCAACATCGACTCGCTGTCGGGCGAGGGCTACGCCGAGGTCACCGGCGCGGGCTCGCGCTGGGAGATCGCCGGCCAGCTGTTCGTCGGCGACGGCACCTTCGGCGGCTTCGGGGACCTGCTGATCACCGAGGGCGGCGTGGTCGACGTCGAGCAGCAGCTGCTGATCGGCCCGGGCAGCACGCTCTACCTCGGCAACGGCGACGGCACCGGCGAGGTCGAGGCGCTGGAGATCGGCAACGACGGCGAGATCATCGCCTTCTTCTCCGACGACCTGACGATCGACACCGACATCAGCGGCGACGGCGGGCTGATCAAGGACGGCGGCGGCACGCTGACGCTGAGCGGCGTGAACACCTACCGGGACTACACCCTGGTCTACGACGGCGGGCTCGTGGTCGACGGCCCGCTGCTCAGCCGCGTCTTCGTCGACAGCGACGGCACGCTGGGCGGCTCGGGCGCGCTGTTCGACGGCCTCGTCACCTTCGGCACGATCGCGCCCGGCAACTCGATCGGCACCCTGACGGTCGTCGGCGACGCCGTCTTCCTGCCCGGCTCGGTGCTCGAGGTCGAGGTGGCGCCCGACGGCAGCGACAGCGACCGGCTCCACGTCATCGACGAGGCCGAGCTGTACGGCGGCACGGTGCGCCATGTCGGCCTGACCGGCGGCTACGTCGACAGCGCCACCCATACGATCCTGACCGCCGACGGCGGCGTGCGCGGGCGCTTCGATGCCGTCGAGTCGGACTTCGCCTTTCTCGATCCCTCGCTGAGCTACGACGCGAACAACGTCTACCTGACGCTGGAGCGCAACGACGTCGGCTTCGACGAGATCGCCGATACCGGCAACCAGACGACCACGGCCGGCGGCGTCGCCAGCCTGCCGGCGGACAGCAAGGTCGCCCGCTCGGTGGTGACGCTGAGCAACGACCAGGCCCTGGAGGCCTACGACGCGCTGTCCGGCGAGCTGCACGCCAACGTCTCCGGCACGCTGCTCGAGGACAGCCGCCTGCTGCGCGAGATCCCCTTCGGCCGGCTGCGCCAGGCCTTCGCCGCCCAACGCGGTCCCGGCCAGCAGGCCCGCCTGCAATACGCCCTGGCCGGCGCCAGCGACCTGCAGTCGCTGCCGCTCGACCGCGAGGTCACGGCCTGGAGCCAGGCCTTCGGCGCCTGGGGCCGGCGCGACGGCGCCGAGGGCGTGGCCGCGGTCGACCACTGGGTCGGCGGCCTGCTGCTCGGCGCCGACATGCCGGTCTTCGACGGCTGGCGGCTCGGCCTGTTCACCGGCTACGACCGCCGCTCGCTGCGCGTCGAGGAGCGGCGCTCGAGCGCCGAGGTCGACTCGCTGCACCTGGGCACCTACGCCGGCACCGAACTGGGCGCGCTCGGCATCGCGCTCGGTGCCTCCTACTCGAGGCACGCGGTGAGCAGCGAGCGCGACGTCGTCTTCGCCGGCTTCGGCGAGGCGATCGAGAGCGACTACACGGCCAGCACCCTGCAGCTGTTCGGCGAGGCCAGCCTCGACCTGCCGCTCGGGCCGCTGGCGCTGCAGCCCTTCGCCGCCGTGGCCGCGACCCGCTCGGACAGCGCCGGCTTCGAGGAGAGCGGCGGCGAGGCGGCGCTGGCCGTCGAGGCCAACGACCACCTGGTGACCTACGCCACCCTCGGCCTGCGCGGGGCGGCGGGCCTCGAGGATCTCGGGCTGCCCGCGGTGACCGGCTTCGGCTCGCTGGCCTGGCGCCATGCCTTCGGCGAGCTCTCGCCCGACGGCACCGCGACGCTGAACGGCGGCGCGCCCTTCACCATCCAGGGCCTGGCCGTCGCCCGCGACACCGCGCTGCTGGAACTGGGCCTGGCGGCGCCGCTGGGCGAGGCCGGCCGGCTGGAGCTCTCCTACGCCGGCCAGCTCGGCGACGGCTACCGGGAGCACGGCCTGAGCCTGGGCCTGTCGCTGCGCTTCTGAGCCGGGCCGCCGGTCGCACGCGCGCCCGGGGCGGCCCAGGGGCATGCCGGCGGGGGACAGGCCAGCGGACGCGAAGCGCGCCGGCACGGCCAGAATCTGCGGTAGCCGGCGCCCCGTCCCCCTTCCACGGGCGGGGTGAAGCGCGTATATACGCGCCTACAATCCGAACAGCTCCCGCGGACATGGTCGCTACCGGTCGCGGGCCGTCGTGCCGACCCCCTGACGGGCGCCTTGCCGCGGCCGGGGAGTCCGCCCGGCGACCCTGACAACCGGCGGCGCGTTCTCCCCCTCGCGCCGCCCAGCGAGAAGGAGACCCCCCTTGACCCTCGGACAGGACACGCTGAAGACCCGGCGCACGCTGACGGTCGACGGCAAGGAGTACGACTACTACAGCCTCGAGGCGGCGGCCGGGCGCCTGGGCGACCTGACCCGCCTGCCGGTCTCGCTCAAGGTTCTGCTGGAGAACCTGCTGCGCCACGAGGACGGCCGCACGGTCCAGGTCGAGGACATCGAGGCGATGGGCGCCTGGCTCAAGGAGCGCAGGAGCGACCGCGAGATCGCCTACCGCCCGGCGCGCGTGCTGATGCAGGACTTCACCGGCGTGCCGGCCGTGGTCGACCTGGCGGCGATGCGCGAGGCCATGGAGCAGCTCGGCGGCGACCCGCGCCTGATCAACCCGCTCAACCCCGTCGACCTGGTGATCGACCACTCGGTCATGGTCGACGCCTTCGGCGGGCCGGACTCCTTCAAGAAGAACGTCGACCTGGAGTTCGAGCGCAACGGCGAGCGCTACGCCTTCCTGCGCTGGGGCCAGACCGCCTTCGACAACTTCCGCGTGGTGCCGCCGGGCACCGGCATCTGCCACCAGGTCAACCTGGAGTACCTCGCCAAGGTCGTCTGGTCGGCCGACAAGGACGGCCGCATGGTCGCCTACCCCGATACCCTTGTCGGCACCGACAGCCACACCACCATGGTCAACGGCCTGGCCGTGCTCGGCTGGGGCGTCGGCGGCATCGAGGCCGAGGCCGCGATGCTCGGCCAGCCGGTCTCGATGCTGATCCCCGAGGTCGTCGGCTTCCGCCTGACCGGCGAGCTCAAGGAGGGCTCGACCGCGACCGACCTGGTGCTGCGGGTCACCCAGATGCTGCGCAAGAAGGGCGTGGTCGGCAAGTTCGTCGAGTTCTACGGCCCCGGCCTGCAGCACCTGACGCTGGCCGACCGGGCGACCATCTCCAACATGGCGCCCGAGTACGGCGCGACCTGCGGCTTCTTCCCGATCGACGACGAGACGCTGCGCTACCTGGCGTTCAGCGGCCGCGACGAGCACCAAGTCAAGCTGGTCGAGGCCTACGCCAAGGAGCAGGGCCTGTGGCGCGACCAGGGCGGCGAGCCGGTCTTCACCGACTCCCTCGAGCTCGACCTCTCCGACGTCGAGCCGGCGCTGGCCGGGCCGAAGCGCCCGCAGGACCGCGTCGCGTTGAGCCGCGCGGCCGCCGAGTTCACCGGCCTGCTGGCCAAGGAGCTGGGCGTCGATCCGGTCGGCGAGGAAGGCAAGTTCGACGCCGAGAGCCCGGGCGCGCCGAGGAAGGAGAACGGCGGCCTCAGCCACCCGGTCGCGGTCGAGGGCTCGAACTACAAGCTCGACCACGGCGCCGTGGTGATCGCCGCGATCACCTCCTGCACCAACACCTCGAATCCCAGCGTCATGATCGCCGCCGGCCTGATCGCGCGCAACGCCGTGGCCCGCGGCCTGACCGTCAAGCCCTGGGTCAAGACCTCGCTGGCGCCGGGCTCCCAGGTCGTCACCGACTACCTGGCCGCCGCCGGCGTCCAGGACGACCTCGACAAGCTCGGCTTCGACCTGGTCGGCTACGGCTGCACCACCTGCATCGGCAACTCGGGCCCGCTGCCCGACGAGATCGCCGCGGCGGTCGAGAAGGGCGACCTGACGGTCTGTTCGGTGCTCTCCGGCAACCGCAACTTCGAGGGCCGCATCAACCCGCACGTCAAGGCCAACTACCTGGCCTCGCCGCCGCTGGTCGTGGCCTACGCGCTGGCCGGCTCGATGCGCGTCGACCTGCTGAACGACCCGCTGGGCACCGACGGCGAGGGCAAGGAGGTCTTCCTCAAGGACATCTGGCCGTCCAACAAGGAGATCGCCGAGACGATCGGCACGGCACTGACCCCCGAGATGTTCCGCAGCCGCTACTCGAACGTCTTCGAGGGCCCCGAGGAGTGGCGCTCGATCGAGACCGCCGGCGGCATGACCTACAGCTGGGACGAGGGCTCGACCTACGTGCGCTACCCGCCGTTCTTCGAGGACATCGATCCCGAGCCGGCGGCGGTCGAGAAGATCGAGGGCGCGCGGCCGCTCGCGATCCTCGGCGATTCCGTGACCACCGACCACATTTCGCCGGCCGGCTCGATCAAGCGCGACAGCCCGGCCGGGCACTACCTCCTGGAGCACCAGGTGCGGCCGCAGGACTTCAACTCCTACGGCGCGCGCCGCGGCAACCACGAGGTCATGATGCGCGGCACCTTCGCCAACATCCGCATCCGCAACGAGATGGTGCCGGGCACCGAGGGCGGCTTCACCAAGCACCAGCCCGACGGCGAGGCCATGCCGATCTACGACGCGGCGATGAAGTACGCCGAGGAGGGCACGCCGCTGATCGTCGTCGCCGGCAAGGAGTACGGCACCGGCTCGTCGCGCGACTGGGCGGCCAAGGGCACGCGCCTGCTCGGCGTGCGCGCGGTCATCGCCGAATCCTTCGAGCGCATCCACCGCTCGAACCTGGTCGGCATGGGCGTTCTGCCGCTGCAGTTCACCGGCGACGACAGCCGCAGCTCCCTGGAGCTGACCGGCGAGGAGACCTTCGACATCCTCGGCATCGAGGACGGCGTCAAGCCGCGCATGGGCGTCACCTGCCGGATCCACCGGCCGGACGGCAAGAGCCAGGAGGTCAACCTGCTGTGCCGGATCGATACCGCCGACGAGGTCGAGTACTTCCGCCACGGCGGCATCCTGCACTACGTCCTGCGCAACCTGCGCGGCGGCGGCAAGCAGGCGGCCTGAGACGCGGACGGGCGCCCCGCGGACAGCGGGGCGCCCGTTACGCTCGACGGCTCCCGGAAGGGCTAGGAGCCGGCGGCGCGGCCGGCCGCTACTCGCGGGCCCGGTCCGGCGAAGTCGACGCCTCTGTCGTCCCCGCCGCGTCGCCCTGGTTTGCCGCCCCGCCCGTCGGCCGGGCGGACAGCGTTCCCGGCCGTGGCGCGACCCGCCGGTACATGATGAGCCCGTCCATGGGACTGTCGGGGTTCGCGGGCGTAAAGGTCGCGAGGCTCATCAGGACAGTGTCCGCGAAGGACGATCGCGGCATGGTTCTCTCCCTGTCGCGCGGTGGCGCAGGCCGGGCATCAGCGGAGCGTCCGCGAAGGCGCCCGCTCCCGGGCGCGGCGGCGGCCTGAGAGGCGGCAGCGGCGGAGAGCCTAGGAACCGGCGGCGCAGACCGAATCGGGCGCCTTCCGGCCGTGCTGGTAGCAGACCTGCTGCACCGCCGGCTGGCTGCTCTCGAGGTCCTTGACGTAGCGGACGTCGTAGATCCGCATCCAGCCGTGCGGCAGGCCGGCGACCTGGGTCGACTCGACGTTCAGCTGACTGCCGACATAGCTGACCACGCTCAGGGCGTCCGGAGCGATCGGCGTCATGACCGTGGTCGTCGTGGCGCCCGGCGTACCGTCGGCCCGGGCGCCGTCGGCGATCGTGAGCGACGGCCCCTGCAGCTCCCCGGCGCGGTAGCGCGCCAGGCTGTGGAAGTCTCGGGTGAACAGCGGCCCGGAGGCGCTGGCGTTCTCCATGCGCCCGGAGATCAGCAGCTCGTCCTCGAACCGGCCGTCGCGCAGCGTGCCTTCGACGCGCCGCCGCTCGCTCATGCGGACGGCCTGGGCTCCGGCGTGCTGCACCGCTTCGAAGGTGCCCACGGCCACGAAGTCGCCCTCGGGCCGGCCGTCGCGGCAATCGCCTTCGAGCAGCACCGCCTCGACGGCGACCGGCTTCGGAGCAGAGCCCGCGGGCATCGAGGCGTAGGTGCGTGCGTACGCCTCCTGCGTCATCTCCTTGGCCAGCAGCCAGCGCAGATCTTCCGGCAGAGCACAGTCGAGGGCACCGGCCGTCGAGAGCCAGCGCTCGCGGGCGGTCACGAACCGCGCATGGCGGGACGTCAGGCGCTGCTGGGCCTCCTGCAGCTGCGGATCCTTCAGATCCGGCAGCGCGCGCGCCTCCGCATCGAGCTCCGGCTCCGGCAGCAGGTCCTCCATCGTATCGTCCATGGCCTTGAAGACGCCCGCCCGCTCGAGCGGCTCGGCAGGCAGCCCGCAGCCGGCGAGTCCGAGTCCGACCACAATTCCCATCGCAGTTCGCAGCATCCCGGTTTCCTCTTGCGATCCAGAAGCAGGGTCCGGCCGCCGCCCCACAAGGCGGCTCGCCCCGGCCCGACCGGACGAGCCTGCCGAGGCGCCGAGGCGCCGCCATCCCCCGTTCGGGGGAGGAGATCAGCGCAGCGGCGAGCGGGTGCGTTGAAGCAGCGAGACGAGAGCGCTCTGCCGATTCGTGTCGGTCTTGGCGAACAGCGACTTCAGGTGGCTGCGCGCGGTCTCCCGGGTGATCTCCAGCTCCTCCGCGGCCTCGACCAGGTTCCGGCCGGCCGCCAGCAAGACGGCCAGGTCGGCCTCGCGCCGGGTCAGCCCATGGGCCTGCATCAACAGGGCGGCGGGCGGCAGCCGACGCGCTTCCAGGTCGACGAGCACGAGCAGCGCCTTGCCGAACAGGAAAGGCGCGCCGGCTTCGGTCGGAATCGGCAGGGCGTCGACCAGGATGGGCGAGCCCAGCCGCCGGCGCACCGCGAGCGCCTCCTGCGGCTGAGGGCCGTGGCGCAGGGTGGCGACGATCAGCCGCTGCAGCGCCCTGTCGCAGTCCGGCGAGCGCGCGACGAGGCGGTTCCCGACGATCGAGAGGCCGTCACCGAGCAGCGCCTCCGCCCGCGTGTTGAAGGCGATGATCCGGGCCTGCGCGTCGACCAGTATGCCGCCCGATCCCATGGCCTGGAGCAGGTCGACCGCACCGCGTCCGGCGGCCGCGGCCATCAGCTCCGCGGCCGACAGCGCGCGCGAGAGGTGGCCGGTCAGCCGCCCGAACAGCTGCCGGTCGCGCTCGGAGAAAGGTCCCTCGCGCTCGGCCCGAAACAGCGAGACGACGTAGTCGCGGTCATGCGACCGGAAGGTGATGCCCGCCCACCACCACATCCCGTAGCGTCGGCAGAAATCCTGATAGAGGGGTTCGCGCGCATGGTCGTCCGGCGTCACGATGTCCTGCTCGAGCACCACCCTGCGCCCCCGCTGGGCGAGGGGCCAGCCGCGCTCCGCACGCAGGTCCCGGCGGTACCATTCCTCGGTGACGAAGCGCTCCAGGAAGTCGTCCATGCCGGGTGTGGAGGGCAGCAGCAGGGTGTTCTCCGCCCCGACCTTCGGCACGGTCACCGCGGACTCGGCGCCCACGGCCCTGCAGAGGTCGGTCAGACCCTGCTGCCAGCGCGCCGGCTCGAATCCGGCCTCGTAGATGCCCTCGATGGCGCTCGCCACCGAGGCCGGCAAATCCGCTTGGGTCAATCCAGCCCCCTTCCGCGAACTACTATAGCGAAGGAGTCGCCCGAGGGGTTCATTCCGGACGGGGGCTTTCCGGCGGGCAGCCGAGCCTCATCCGACTCCGTTGCTTCATCTATCGTTAGCCGACGGTATTCTAAGGTCCGGAGACGATGACGATCCTGACGGTCAGACATCTCACGGCCTACCGCTACAAGCGGCCGGTCGCCTTCGGCGAGCATCGCCTGATGTTCCGGCCGCGCGACAGCCACGACCTGCGGCTGCTCGACACCGCCCTGGCGATTTCCCCCGCGGCGCGGGTGCGCTGGCTGCACGACGTCTTCTCCAACTCGATCGCGATCGCCAGCTTCGACGAGCCGGGCGACGAGCTGCGCTTCGAGAGCCGCATCGTCATCGACCACTTCGGCCTGGCCGACCCCGACTTCCAGATCGAGCCCTACGCGCGCACCTATCCCTTCGCCTACTCGAGCGACGAGATCCCCGACCTGGGGCGCACGACCGAGCGCCACTATCCCGATCCCGAGCGCCAGGTCGACGCCTGGGCCAAGGCCTTCGTCCAGGACGGCGACGGCCCCGGGGGCACGGTCGATACCCTCGACCTGCTGCTGCGCATGAACCGCGCGGTCTACGAGCGCTTCACCTACGGCCGCCGCTACGGCCTGGGCACGCAGAGCCCGACCGAGACCCTGGAGCGCGGCGGCGGCTCCTGCCGCGACTACGCGCTGTTCCTGATGGAGGCGGTGCGCGCCCTCGGCTTCGCCGCGCGCTTCGTCACCGGCTATCTCTACGACCCGGCGCTCGACGACAGCGCCAGCAGCCTGCCGATCCAGGGCGCCGGCGACACCCACGCCTGGGTCCAGGTCTACCTGCCCGGCGCCGGCTGGGTCGAGTTCGACCCGACCAACGGCCAGGCCGGCGGCGCCAACCTGATCCGCGTCGCGGTGACCCGCGACCCGAGCCAGGCGATGCCGCTGCACGGCACCTTCTACGGCGGCGCCGACGACTTCCTGGAGATGACCGTCGAGGTCGAGGTGCGGCGCGGCGAGCCGCGCCGCCCGCTGCCGGGACAGCTGACCCTCTCACTGCTCGAAGCGGGATGAGCGGGCCCCCCGCGTCTCTCACCCTAACGTGACTCGTCCGTGTCCCCGGGCATTTCTACCCTTCTGATCGCCATGTCCCGACGCCTCCGCCTCCCGCTCCTCGCCGCGCTGGCCGCACTGCTGTTCGCGCCCTCTGGGCCCGGCAGCGGCGCGGCGCGCGCGGCCGAGCCGGGAACGCCGCCCGGCGAGCCGGTCGTCGTCGAGCTGTTCACCAGCCAGGGCTGCAGCTCCTGCCCGCCGGCCGACGAGCTGCTCGGCGAGCTGGCGATGCGCGGCGACGTGCTGGCGCTGTCGCTGCACGTCGACTACTGGGACTACATCGGCTGGAAGGACACCTTCGCCAGCCCGCCGATGAGCGAGCGTCAGCGGGCCTACGCGCGCACGACCAGCGCCCGCATGGTCTACACGCCGCAGGTCGTGGTCGACGGCACCGAGGAGATGATCGGCTCGCGCCGGCCGGCCGTGCTGCGCGCGATCGAGGCCGCGCAGGCGCAGCCGAAGCCGGTCGCGATCACCCTGACCGCCGACGAGCAGGTGCAGATCGCCGCCGGCGACGCCCCGCCCGACGGCGCGGTCGTCTGGCTGGTCGCCTACGACCACCACCGCACCGCCGACATCGCCCGCGGCGAGAACGCCGGTCGGCGAATCAGCTACTACAACGTCGTGCGTTCCTTCGAGCGCCTGGGCCACTGGACCGGCGAGGCGCTGTCCTTCCCGGTCGACTGCGACTCCCTGATCGGCCCCAACAGGGGTGCGGCGATCCTGGTCCAGGAAGGCGGCTACGGCCCGATCCTGGGCGCGACGCGCCTGCAGCCGAAGCCCCGGTAGGCCGACCGCGTTACGTCGAAGACGCCGTCAGGCCGCCATCCGGCCCCGCGCCGGCTGCCGCGCACGGCCCGGGGCGAGACGTCAGGATCGCTCCCATGGAGCCGAACCGGACCGGGCGCGCTGGTCGTTGCGCCGGCGAGCCGTTCCCTGGTGGCCGCCCGAAACCGTTCCCAACTCGGCCTCGGACAGGGCTCGGGACGCCGCGCCGCCCTCGGCAAGCAGCGCCGCGACCTCTGCGTCGGACACCGCGAAACCCTGCGCGCGCGCGAAGGCGCCCGCCTTTCCGGCGGCCGCAGAGCCTTCGGCCCCGGCCAGCGCCTCGTCCAACGCCGCGGCCAGCGCCGCGTCGCTCTCCAGTCGCCTCGCGAAGCTCTCGATTCCCGACTCGCTCATTCTGGCACCTCGCAGTTGCACGCGCGGCGGCCCCGGCAGCCCCCCGGATCGAAGCGCGCCGGGCCCAGCCCCAGTCTGGCAGGCCCACGAGCATACCGCCGTACCGTCCGTCGGCTTTCCCGTGCCGTCCGTCCGGCGCTCTCAGAGCATCGGGGTGGCGATGCCGGCGAGCGGCCCGCGGCGCTTCGGCGGCGTCTCCCGGGGGTCGCGCAGGTGGCCCGACCAGCGGTCCTCGACGCGCCGGAACAGGCCGAGGATCGCATAGGTCACCGCGAGGTACAGCAGGCCGGCGGTGATGTAGATCTCGTAGACGTCGAAGGTCTGGGAGACCAGGGTGCGGGCGACGCCGGTCAGGTCCATCAGCGTGATGATCGAGACCAGCGAGGTCGCCTGGAACAGGAACACCACCTCGTTCGAGTAGGCCGGCAGCGCGAAGCGGAAGGCCTTGGGCAGGATGATCCGGCGGTAGAGCAGCGCCCCCGACATGCCGCAGGCGCGCGCCGCCTCGACCTCGCCGTACGGCACCGCCCGGATCGCGCCGCGCAGGATCTCCGTGGTGTAGGCCGCGGTGTTCAGCGTCAGCGTGAAGACGGCGCAGAAGTAGGCGTCGCGGAACCAGGTCCAGAGGCCGAGGTCCATCAGCTCGAAGCGGAACTGGCCGCTGCCGTAGTAGACCAGGAAGATCTGCACCAGCAGCGGCGTCCCGCGAAAGAAGAACACGAAGCCGTAGACCGGCATCCAGAGCAGCGGGTTGCGCTGGATGCGCAGCAGCGCCAGGCCGATCGAGGCGGCGAAGCCGATGGCCAGCGACAAGAGGGTCAGCTCGAGCGTCAGCAGCAGGCCGTCGAGCATCTGCGGCAGCGATTCGACGATCACCGCCAGGTCGACCGGGCGGCGCGGCAGCCCTTCGGCGAGCGCCTGGAAGTCGAGGTCCATCGCGCTCAGCCCCGCCGGATGCCGCGGTTCGCCCAGGCCTCGGCGCGCTGCAGCGCGAGCTGCGAGACCAGGGTGATCAGCAGGTAGAGGCAGGCCGCGACGAAGAAGAAGGTGAAGGGCTCGCGGGTGTTGCGCGCCGCGATGTCCGACCAGCGCAGCAGCTCGGTCAGCTGGATCACCGAGATCAGCGCGGTCGCCTTGATCAGCACCAGCCAGAGGTTGCCGAGCCCGGGCAGCGCGAAGCGCCAGACCTGGGGCAGCACGACGCGCCGGAACGCCAGGGTACGGCTCATGCCGACGGCGCGCGCGGCCTCGGCCTGGCCCTTGTCGAGCGCCAGGAAGGCGCCGCGGAAGACCTCGGTGGCGAAGGCGCCGTAGATCACGCCGATCGTCGAGACGCCGGCGACGAAAGGATTGAAGTCGACCCGGATGTCGTGGCCGAACGAGCTCGCGAGCGACTGAATCGCGGTCGGCGTGCCGTAGTAGACGATCAGGATCAGCAGCAGCTCGGGCACGCCGCGCACGACGGTGGTGTAGAGCGTCGCGGCGCCGCGCGCGACGGCCGAGCGCGACAGCTTGGCCCAGGCGCCGAGCAGGCCCATGACGATGGCCAGGACCATCGCGCAGCCGCCGACGAGCAGGGTCATGCCCAGCCCGCGCAGGATCTCGTCGCCCCAGCCCTGCAGCATCTCACGCGCTCAGGCGCGGTCCGGCGGCGCCCCTAGCCGGGCGCCGCCGGGCCGTCGCCGTCACTCCTTGCCGTAGACGTCGAAGTCGAAATACTTCTCGTTGATCGTCTGGTAGGTGCCGTCCGAGCGGATCTGGGCGATCGCCTCGTTGAAGGCCTGACGCAGCTCGTCCTCGCCCTTGCGGATGGCGATGCCGGCGCCGTCGCCGTGGTAGGCCGGCTCGTTGTAGTCCGGGCCGACGAACTCGTAGTCCTGGCCGGCGTCGGTGTTGACGAAGCCCTCGAGCAGCGCCACCGAATCGGCCATCACCAAGTCGACGCGGCCGTTGGTCAGGTCCAGGTTCGCCTCTTCCTGGGTCGCGTAGGGCACGACCTCGACGCCGGGGAACTCGCCGCGCAGGAAGTTCTCGTGGATCGTCGCGCGCTGCACGCCGACGCGCATGCCCGAGAGCTTCTCGTTGGCCGCCGCGAGGTCCTCCGGGATCGACATCCCGGCCGCCTTCGGCGCGACGAACTTCGCCGGCGTGTTGTAGTACTTGTCGGTGAAGTCGACGACCTCCTTGCGCTTGTCGGTGATCGACATCGAGGCGATGATCGCGTCGTACTTCTTGGCCAGCAGGCCGGGAATGATGCCGTCCCAGTCCTGCACGACGAACTCGCAGTCGAACTTCGCCGCCGCGCAGAGCGCCTCGGCGATCTCGATATCGAAGCCCTGCAGCTTGCCGGCCTCGTCGATGTAGTTGAACGGCGGGTAGGCGCCCTCCGTACCGATCAGGACCTTCTTCATCTGCGCCTGGGCGCTTCCGGCCAGGCCGCCAGCGGCCAGACCGATCGCGGCCACGGCGGCCAGCGCGACGAACAGCTTGCGCATCTTCTTCAACTCCCTGTTCTATCCGAGCTCTTCCAGCTCACCGATTGCTTGCCAGGAACTGCCGGCAGCGCTCCGACGCGGGGTTCTCGAAGACCCGGGACGGCGGTCCCTGCTCCTCGATGCGCCCCTGGTGGAGAAACAGCACCTCGCTCGCGACGTCGCGCGCGAAGGACATCTCGTGGGTGACGATGATCATGGTGCGGCCCTCCTCGGCGAGTTGCCGGATCACGCGCAGCACCTCGCCGACCAGCTCGGGGTCGAGCGCCGAGGTCGGCTCGTCGAACAGCATGACCTCGGGCTCCATGGCCAGGGCGCGGGCGATCGCCGCGCGCTGCTGCTGACCGCCGGAGAGGTGCGAGGGATAGTGGTCGCGCTTGTCGGCGATGCCGACCTTGTCGAGCAGCGCCAGCGCGCTCTCGACCGCCTCCGCCTTGGGCCGCTTGAGCACGTGCACCGGCGCCTCGATGACGTTCTCGAGCACGGTCATGTGGCTCCAGAGGTTGAACTGCTGGAAGACCATGCCGAGGCGCGTGCGCAGGCGGTCGACCTGGCGACGGTCCTCGGGCCGGCCGCCGTGGCGGCCCTCCACCATGCGGATCGTCTCGCCGCGCAGCGTGATCGTGCCGGAGTCCGGGACCTCGAGCAGGTTGATGCAGCGCAGAAAGGTCGACTTGCCGGACCCCGAGGAGCCGATCATCGCGATCACGTCGCCGTCGCGCGCGGTCAGCGAGACGCCCTTGAGCACCTCGAGCGGACCGAACGACTTGTGCAGATCGTCGACGACCAGCGCTGCGGCGCCGTCTGGCATGCCCCTCGAACTCCTCAGTCCGGCCCCCGCCGTCGCGTCGGCCGCCTGCGGGCGGCGCCTTGTCGGCCCGGTGCCGTGACGCCTGCGAACGTTAGTAGCTCGCTTGCAAGGCTGCCAAGCGAAAAGCCCGTGCCTGGAGGCGCAGGCCGTGCGCTTTCATCCGACGATTGCAGGGCCTCGCCCGCACGGCGCCCCGACGCCCGCAACGCGGGCAGCGGCCGTCACCGGTCGGCGTCGAAGACCTCGAACTCGAAGTAGCGGCGGCTGATCGCCTGGTAGGTGCCGTCCGAGCGGATCTGGGCGATCGCCGCGTCGAAGGCCTCGCGCAGCGCGTCGTCGCCGGGCCGCACGGCGATGCCGGCGCCGCGGCCGTGGTACTCGGGAATCGAGAGATTCGGGCCGGCGAAGCCGAAGCCCTCGCCCGCCGGCGTCTTCAGGAAGCCCTCGAGCAGCACCACGGAGTCGGCGACCACCAGGTCGAGCCGCCCGCTCTCGAGGTCGAGCCAGGCCTCCTCCAGGGTCGCGTAGGTCACCGCCTCGGCGTCGGGCAGCTCGGCGCGCACGAAGCGCTCGTGGCTGGAGGCGCGCTGCACGCCGACGCGCAGCCCGGCCAGCGCGGCGTTCATCGCCGGCAGCGCCTGCGGGATCGCGAGGTCGAGCGCGTCGGGCTTCACGAACTTGGCCGGGGTGTCGTAGTAGCTGCGCGTGAAGTCGACGACCTCCTCGCGCTGCTCGGTGATCGACATCGAGGCGACGACGGCGTCGTACTTGCGCGCCAGCAGGCCGGGAATCATGCCGTCCCAGTCCTGGATCACGAACTCGCAGTCGAAGCCGGCGGCCGCGCAGAGCGCCTCGGCGATCTCGATGTCGAAGCCGCGCAGTCGGCCCTCGGCGTCGATGTAGTTGAACGGCGGATAGGCGCCCTCGGTGCCGATCCGCACCGTCTCGGCGGCCGCCGGCCTCCCGAGGAAAGCGAGGGCGAGAACGCAGGCGGCGAGAACGCAGGCGGCGAGTCCGAGGAGGCGCATCGGGGAAGCTCCCGGAAAGGCGGTCAGGGGGTGGCGCCGAGCGCGCGCAGGGCCTGCTCGACGCGCTGGCGCAGAGCGTCGTCGGCGGGCTGCCCGTCGAGCTGCTCCTGCGCGCTGCGCAGGGCGGCGACCGCCGCCTCGGTCTCGCCGAGCACCTGGCGGGCGCGGGCCAGGCGCAGCCAGCCCTCGACGTCGCCGGGCTCCTCCTCGAGGCGCGCGGCCATGCGCTCGACCATCGAGCGGATGAAGGCGGCGCGCTCCTCCTCGCTCATCTCGCTCGCGGCCTCGACGTCCTGGCGCGTCGGACCGGGCGGCGGCGGGCCGGCTTCGCCCGCCGCCGGCGGGGTCGCGCCCTCGCCCGTCGGCTGGCCCGCGCCCTGGCCCGCGACCTCGGCGATCGAGCGGCGCAGCATGGGCAGCCAGGGCGCCTCGGGCGGGCTGTCGTCGACGAGCTGCTGCCACAGCCCCAGGCCCTCCCGCCGGCGGCCGTCCTGGATCATCGCGAGGCCGGCGTAGTAGCGCGCCCGCGGGTCGCGGGAATCGGCCTGCAGGGCGCGCGCGAAGGCGGCGCGCGCCTCGCTGCCGACGGCGCCGCCGCCGGCGGCGACCAGGGCCTCGCCGAGCGAGGCGTTGAGCCGGCCGGAATCGCCGCCGAAGGCGAGCGCCGAGCGGAAGGCCTCGGCCGCCGCCTGCGGGCGGTCGAGCTGCAGGTAGGTGCGGCCGAGCAGCTCCCAGCCGTCGGGGTTGTCGGGCTCGGCCTGGAGCCGGCCGCGCAGCGTCTCGGCCAGGCCGGCCATGTCGGAGGTCGCCGCCTGCTGCTCGGCGAAATCGATCGAGGGCACGTCCGGCCGGCCGATCATCAGGTAGGCGCCGAGGCTCAGCCCCGGCACCAGCAGCGCGACCGCCGCCGGCAGGAACCAGTCGCGGGTCCGGCCGGGCGCGCCGGCCGCGGCGACGCCCTCGGCGTCCTGGCGGTCGGCGGCGAGCAGCCGGCGCTGGACCTCCAGGCGCGCGGCCTCGGCCTCGGTCTCGTCGATCACGCCGCGGCCGCGGTCGCGCTCGATCTCGGCGAGCTGGTCGCGGTAGATCGCCAAATCGTAGTCGCGCCGCGCGGCGACGGCGCGCGTGCGGCGCAGCAGCGGCCAGACCAGCACGGCCGTGACCAGCAGGGCCAGCACGGCGGCGGAGACCAGGAACGCCGTCATCGCCCCTCGCGCCCCGACGACCGACGGTCGGGCCCGCCCTCGCCGGTCAGCTCGGCGAGCCGCGCGCGCTCGGCCGCGGAGAGCGCCGTCGCCGGCGCCGTCGTGCGCGGCTGGCTGCGCAGGTAGACCGCCGCCCCGACGCCGCCGATCAGCAGCACCAGCGCCGGCCCGAGCCAGAGCAGCAGGGTGTAGCTGGCGAAGGGCGGGCGCAGCAGCACGTAGTCGCCGTAGCGCGCGACCAGGAAATCCTTGACCTCGGCGTCGCTGTCGCCGGCCTGCAGGCGCTCGCGGATCAGCACCCGCAGGTCGCGCGCGATGCCGGCCTCGGAGGAGTCGATCGATTCGTTCTGGCAGACGACGCAGCGGATCTCGGCCGACAGCTCGCGCGCCCGCGTTTCCAGCGCCGGATCCTCCAGGCGCTCGCCCGGCAGCACGGCGCCGGCCGCGAGCGGCGCCAGCAGGGCGGCCGCCATCAGCAGCGGCGCGGCGACGCGCCGGAACGGGACGAGGTGTCGCCTCATCGCCCGGCGCGCTCCAGGGCCGGCAGGATGTCTTCCTCGACCTGGGCCGGCGCGATCGGACCGACGTGGCGGTAGACCACCTGCCCCTCGCCGTCGACCACGAAGGTCTCGGGCACGCCCGAGATGCCCCAGTCGATGCCGACCCGGCCCTCGCGGTCGGCGCCGATGCGCTCGTAGGGGTCGCCGAGCTCGGCCAGGTAGGCCAGGGCGTCATCGGGCTTGTCCTTGTAGTCGATGCCGACCAGCCGCACGCCGCGCTCTTCGGCGAGCTGGGTCAGCACCTCGTGCTCGGCCCGGCAGGGCACGCACCAGGAGGCCCAGACGTTGACCAGCGTCGGCCCCTGCCCGACCAGGTCGACGGTCGCCAGGCCCTGGCCCCCGGAGCCCGGGATCGGGCCGAGCTCGAAGGCCGGCGCCGGCGCGCCGACCAGCGCCGAGGGAATCTCGCTGGGGTCGCGCTCGGGATCGAGGCCCCAGAGGAAGAACCCGGCGGCGGCCAGGAAGACGGCGAGCGGCAGCGCGCCGAGCAGGATCCGCAGCTTCATGGGGCCCTACTCCGCCGGCTGCGCCTGGCCGGCGCCGCGGCCGGCCGGGGCGCGCCGCGGCGCGCCGACGCGCAGCCGCCGGTCCGACAGCGACAGCAGGCCGCCGAGCATCAGGATCAGCGCGCCGGCCCACATCCAGGGCACCAGCGGCTCGTGGTAGAGCCGCACGACCCAGGCGCCCTGCTCGCCCTCGGCCGGCTCGCCGATCACGGCGTAGAGGTCGACGAGGCCGGTGGTGTGGATCGCCGCCTCGGTGGTCGTGCGCTCGGTCACCGGGTAGAGCCGCCGCTCCGGCGTCAGCCTGGCGACCGGCGCGCCCTCGCGGGTGACGGCGAAGGTCGCGGTGTCGGCGGCCCAGTTCGGGCCGCGCGTGCGCTCGACCCCCTCGAAGGCGTAGCTGTAGCCGGCCAGCTCCAGGGTCTCGCCCGGGCGCAGCGACTCGACGACCTCCTGCTTGCCGATCGAGGCGCCGATGATGCCGGCCAGCACGACCGCCAGGCCGAAGTGCCCCAGGGTCGCGCCGTAGGCGCTGCGCGGCAGCTGGCGCGCGCGCCGCCAGCTCTCGCCGACGGGCCCGCGGAACAGTCGGATGCGCTCGGCGAACTCGGTCAGCGTGCCGAGCGCCAGCCAGACCGCCAGGCCTATCCACAGCATCGCCAGCACCGGCGTGCCGTCGAGCAGCCAGAGCGCGGCCAGGGCGGCGACCACGGAGCCGCCGATGGCCAGCTTCAGCCGGCCGAGCACCCCGGCCAGGTCGGCGCGCTTCCAGGGCAGCAGCAGCCCGGCGCCCATGACCAGGAACAGCGGCATCATCAGCGGCACGAAGGTCAGGTTGTAGAACGGCGGCCCGACAGAGACGCGGCCGCCGCCGAAGGCCTCCAGGAACAGCGGGTAGAGCGTGCCGATGAAGACCGTGGCGCAGGCCGTGCCGAGCAGCAGGTTGTTGAGCACCAGGCCGCCCTCGCGGCTGACCGGCGCGAACAGCCCGCCGGCCTTGAGCGTGGGCGCGCGGAAGGCGAAGAGCAGCAGCGAGCCGCCGATGGCGATCGCCAGCAGCATCAGGATGTAGAGGCCGCGCTCGGGATCGACGGCGAAGGAGTGCACGGAGGTCAGCAGGCCCGAACGCACGATGAAGGTGCCGATCAGGCTGAGCGAGAAGGTCAGGATCGCCAGCAGGATGGTCCAGGCCTTCAGCGCGTCGCGCTTCTCGACGACGATCGCCGAGTGCAGCAGCGCGGTGCCGAGCAGCCAGGGCATGAAGGAGACGTTCTCGACCGGGTCCCAGAACCACCAGCCGCCCCAGCCGAGCTCGTAGTAGGCCCACCAGGAGCCGAGCGCGATGCCGCCGGTCAGGAAGGTCCAGGCGGCCAGCGTCCAGGGCCGCACCCAGCGGGCCCAGGCGGCGTCGACCCGGCCCTCGAGCAGCGCGGCGACGGCGAAGGCGAAGACGATCGAGAAGCCGACGTAGCCCGTGTAGAGCATCGGCGGGTGGAAGGCGAGGCCGGGGTCCTGCAGCAGCGGGTTGAGGTCCTGGCCGTTGGCCGGCGGCGGGAAGATCCGCTCGAAGGGGTTCGAGGTCAGCAGGGTGAAGCTGAGGAAGCCCAGCGAGATCCAGGCCTGCACGCCGAGCACCCGGGCGCGCAGGCTGGGCGGCAGGTTGCCGCCGAAGACCGCGACCGCGGCGCCGAACAGCGCCAGGATCAGGATCCACAGAACCATCGAGCCCTCGTGGTTCCCCCAGGCGCCGGTGATCTTGTAGAGCAGCGGCTTCGAGGAATGCGAGTTCTGGACGACGTTCAGCACCGTGAAGTCGCTGACCACGTAGGCCTTGACCAGGCAGGCGAAGGACAGCGCGACGCAGGCCAGCACGGCCACGGCGGCCGGCTGGCCGACCGCCATCCAGCCGGCACGCCCGCGCGCCGCGCCGACCACCGGCAGGCTGCCCTGGACCAGCGAGACGGCGGTCGCCAGCAGCAGCGCGAAGAGGCCGAGCTCGGGCGAGAGGAAGTCGAGGCTCATGGCGGGGCGCTCACGGCTTGCGGGTCATTGGGTGGCGTAGCCGGCCTTGGGGTCGCTGCCCTCGGCGGGGCGCCATTCGCCGGATTCCTTGAGCGCCTCGGCGACCTCGGGCGGCATGTAGTTCTCGTCGTGCTTGGCCAGCACCTCGACCGCGCGGAAGCGGCCGCCCGGCTCCAGGCGGCCCTGGGCGACGACGCCCTGCCCCTCGCGGAACAGGTCCGGCAGGATGCCCTCGTAGACCACCGCCACCTCCGCGGCGTTGTCGGTGATCGCGAAGGCGACCCGGCTGCCCGGCCCCTTCTCGACCGAGCCCGGCAGCACCAGGCCGCCGACCCGGACCAGCCGCTCGGGCGGCAGCTCGGCCGCCTTGAGCTTGGTCGGCGAATAGAAGAACACGAGGTTGTCGTCGAAGGCGCTGAGCACCAGGGCCGTCGCCGTGCCGAGCGACAAGAGGGCGAGCAGCAGGATGGTCAGGCGGCGGCGCTTGCGGGTCATCGGGGCACCTGCCCGCCCGGCCCCTCGGCCCGCCGCCGGCGGCGCCCGCCGCCGCGCTGCTCCAGCTCCTGCAGCTGCCGCTCGCGGCGCTTCAGCTCGGCGCGGGAGACCGCCCAGAAGCCGCCCATCACGGCTGCCGCCAGCAGGTAGGCCGGCCAGACGAAGGCCGCGTAGCCGCCCATGCCGAGAAAGCTCTCGATGCCGCCCATCGCCTCAGCGTCCTTCCGTCTCGAGCCGCTGCAGTGCGCGCAGCCGCGCCTCGACCAGCTCGCCGCGCACGCGCAGCAGCATCACCCAGAGATAGTAGAAGGTGAAGCCGGCCGCCATGATCAGCAGCGGCCAGAGCATGCTGGGATCGATCGTCGGGCCGTCGAGGCGCATCACGCTGGCCGGCTGGTGCAGCGTGTTCCACCAGTCGACCGAGAACTTGATGATCGGCAGGTTGACGACGCCGACCAGGGCCAGCACGGCGCTGGCGCGCTGGCCGCGCTCCGGGCTCTCGAAGGCGTTGGTCAGCGCGATCAGCCCGAGGTAGAGGAAGAACAGGATCAGCACCGAGGTCATGCGGCCGTCCCACTCCCACCAGGTGCCCCACATCGGCTTGCCCCACAGCGAGCCGGTGGCCAGAGCCAGGAAGGTGAAGGCGGCGCCGAGCGGCGCGCTGGCCTTGGCGACGAGGCCGGCCAGGGGATGGCGCCAGACCAGCAGCGAGGCGCTGGCCAGCGCGATGCAGAGATAGACGAACAGCGCCATCCAGGCGGCCGGCACGTGGACGTACATGATCCGCACGGTCTCGCCCTGCTGGTAGTCGGCGGGCGAGCCGAACAGCGCGAGGTAGAGCCCGACGCCGAGGCACAGCAGCGTGCCGCCGGCCAGCCACGGCTGCAGGCTGCCGGCGAGGCGCAGGAAGCGCGCCGGGCTCGCGAAGCGGTGCAGGGCAGAGCCGGCGGGGGGTCGGGCCAAGTCGCTCACAGGATTGTTCTGGCTCGTCTGCGGGAATCGATCAAGCGACAGGTGGTCGCTGTCCGCTGATTCGCCCGCGAGCCGCCCGCTCGGCCATGATCTGTCTCAAGCGGAGCCGGCGGCTCGGCCGGCCCTCTACTCGGCGGCCTGGCGCAGCGCGGCGGCGCCGGCCAGGGCGGCGACCGGCAGGGCCGCCGCGAGCAGCGCCGCCAGCAGCAGCAGGTGCGGCCGCGCGCTGAGCCCGGCCAGGCTGGCGTCGACCGCGGCGACGCCGAAGATCACCACCGGCACGTAGAGCGGCATGGTCAGCAGCGGCAGCAGCACGCCGCCGCGCCGCGCGCCGAGCGTCAGCGCCGCCGCGGTCGCGCCGAGCAGGCTCAGCGTCGGCGTGCCGAGGGCCAGGGCCAGCAGCAGCACCGGCAGCGCCTCGGCCGGCAG
The DNA here is from genome assembly GCA_030433005.1 of Alphaproteobacteria bacterium. Taxonomy (GTDB): domain Bacteria; phylum Pseudomonadota; class Alphaproteobacteria; order Kiloniellales; family DSM-21159; genus Tistlia. Next base: position 6,282 of record JAUILQ010000027.1, on the reverse strand, counting down.
GCCGTAGAGCAGCGCCGCGAGCGGCGTCGACAGCAGGATCGGCAGGCCGCTGCTCAGCCAGTGCACCAGCACCTTGCCGAGAACCGCGAGCTCGAGCGGCAGCGGCGAGACCAGCAGCAGGTCGAGCGAGCCGTCCTCGCCGTCGGCCAGGAACAGGCGCTCGAGCGACAGCAGCACGGCGAGCAGCGCGGTCACCCAGAGGATGCCGGGGGCGATGCGCAGCAGCAGGTTCGGCTCGGGCCCGATGCCGAAGGGGAAGAGCGCCGCGGTCAGCAGGAAGAACAGCACGGCGGTCAGCAGGTCGCCGCGCTGGCGCAGCGCCAGGCGCAGGTCGCGCCGGACCAGCGCCGAGAGCGCCGTCGTCACGCTCGGCCCGGCCTGCGGCGGCCCCTGCTCCCGCGCACGGCTCACCACTGCCACTCCGCCAGCGCCGGCGCGTCGGGAGCGTGCTCGGCGAGGTCGAGACGCTGCGCCTCGCCCAGCCCCAGGTCGACGTGGGTCGCCAGGACGACCGCGCCGCCGCCCGCGCGGTGGCGCCCGATCGCCGAGACCAGCGCCGCCACCGAGCGGCTGTCGAGGCCGACGCTCGGTTCGTCGAGCAGCCACAGCGGCGCCGGCGCCGCGAGCAGGCGGGCCAGCGCCAGCCGACGGCGCTGTCCGGAGGAATAGAGCCGGGCCGGCTCGTCGGCGATCTCGTCCAGGGCGAAATGCGCCAGCGCGGCGTCGAGCGCCGCCGCGCCCGCCGCGCCGCCGGCGAGGCCGCGCAGGCGGCACCAGAAGCCGAGGTTCTCGCGGCCGCTGAGCACCGGCTTGATGGCCTCCTGATGGCCGACGAACTGCAGGCGGGCGCGGTAGGCGGCGGGCTCCGCGGCGACCGGCTCGCCGGCGTAGAGCAGCCGGCCGGCGGCCGGGCGCAGCAGCCCGGCGAGCAGGCGCAGCAGGCTCGACTTGCCGCTGCCGTTGGGCCCGCCGAGCAGCAGCAGGCCGCCCGGCTCGAGCCGGAAGTCGAGGCCGCGGAACAGCAGCCGCTCGGCCCGCCGGCAGGCGATGCCCTCGGCGACCAGCGCACCGGGGTCGCCCGGCGCGCAGCCGTCTTCCATGGTCTTCTCCCGCGTCATCGCGCCTGCGGCTATAGCAGACCGGCGGCGGGTGTCGAGAGCAAGTCGGAACGGCCGGGGTGGGCGGGCGCGGCGCCGGGGCCCGAAACGGCGACGGCCGCCGGGGGTCGGAAGCCGGCGGCCGTCAGGTCCAGTCTACTCGGGGGGCATGAGAGGCCGACTGGCAAACCTCGGACAGAGAGGGGAAGTCTCCGTGACTAGACAGATGGCGGCCGAAAATGGCCGCGAAGGGTCTCAATAAGGGCAAGATTGTGGCACGGCCGCATTATGGCGAATGGGCCCGGAGGCCTCAGCGGCGCCGCAGCCGGAGGTTCGCCAGCACCAGGCCGGGCAGCACCAGGGCGGCGCCGGCCAGGTGATAGCCCTCGAGCGCCTCGCCGAGCAGCAGCACGGCGAGCACCGAGTTGTAGAGCGGGAAGAGGTACATGATCAGGCCGGCCCGGGCGGCGCCCAGGGCCTGCTGGATCAGGCCGTAGACCTGGTAGGCGCCGAAGCCCGCGACGACGGCGACCAGCAGGATCCAGCCCAGAGTCTCCGCGGTCGGCTGCGGCGGCCCGAGGGTGACCGCCTCCCAGAGGTGGAAGGGCAGCAGGATCAGCACGCCGAACAGGCAGATCGCGGTGAAGCGCGTCATGCCGTCGAGCCGGCTGCGGGCGTAGCGCAGGATCACCGAGTAGACGGCCCAGCAGAGCGTCGCGGTGGCGATCCAGAGGTCGCCGACGACGAAGCGCAGCTCGAGCAGCGCGGCCGGGTCGCCCTTGGCGATCAGCACCAGCACGCCGGCCAGCGCCAGCCCGGCGCCGAGCAGTTGCAGGCCGCCGAGCCGCTCGCGGTAGAAGATCGCCGCGAACAGCACGATGAAGACCGGCGAGGTCGCGTAGATCAGGCCGATGTTGGTCGCCGTCGTGGTCGCCGCGCCGATGTAGACGAAGGCGCCGCACACGCCCATGCCGAGGCCGCCAAGCAGCGCCAGCACCGGCCACTCGCGGCGCAGCGCCTCGCGCTGGCGCCAGAGCGCCGGGCCGGCCAGCGGCAGCATCATCAGGAACACGATGAACCAGCGCCAGAAGGCCAGCGCGACCGGCGGGATGAAGTCGGCCGTGGCGCGCGCGCCCAGCATGTTGGCCGAGAACAGCACCGGGGCGATCAGCAGCAGGCCGTAGGCGATGCGCTCGCCCCGCGGCCCCTGCATCGCCTGGCCCGAGAGCAGCGCCTTCACCGCGCCTCCTGCGCCTCGCCGCTGCCGCCGGCGCGCGGCCGGAACAGCAGGTACCAGAGGATGCCGAGGGCCTGGAGCGCCAGGAAGACGCCGAAGGCCACCGAGTAGGCCTCGGCGGGATAGCGGCCGTCGTCGGTCAGCGGCCAAAGGTCGAGGATCCAGCCGATGGCGTACTGCACCGCGAAGACGCCGAAGAAGATCACCAGGTTGAGCGCCGTGTTGGCGCGGCCGGCATAGGCCAGCGGGAACGACTTGGCGAGCAGCGGATAGGCGTAGACCGTGCCGAGGTTCGAGAAGAAGCCGAAGACGATCCAGGGCCAGACCGAGTCGACGGCGAGGCGGAACACGATGACCGCCTCCAGCGCGCCGAAGATCAGCAGGTCGGCGATCAGCAGCGCCCCCAGGCCGACGCCGAGGCGGCGCAGGCGGTCGGCCAGGATGCCGCCGGCGACGAAGCCGACGGTCAGCGACAGCGCGGTCAGCAGCAGGACCCGGGCGACCTCGGGCTGCGTCAGCCCGGCGACGTCGCGCAGCCAGGGCCCGGCCCAGAGCGTGTGGATCGCCAGGGCCGTCGACAGGCTGGCCGCGGTCATCGGCACCAGGGCCCAGAAGATCCGGCTGGCGTAGATCCGGCGCACGCCTTCGAGCTGCTCGCCGAGCGTGCTGGGCCGGCCGCCGCGCTCGCGCTCCGGCACGATCAGCAGGATCGCCAGCGCCACCACCACGGTGATCGCCGCCAGCGCCAGGAACAGGCCGCGCCAGTCGGTCAGCGCCAGCGCCAGCTCGACCGGCTCGGTGGCGACCGTCGCGCCGAGCCCGCCGGCCGCCAGCACCAGGCCGTTGAGCAGCGGCCAGCGGTCCTGCTGGAACCACAGCGTCACCGCCTTGAAGGAGGCCATCAGGCAGCCGGCGACGCCGAGACCGATCAGCGCCCGCCCGGCGATCAGCTGCGCCAGGCCGTCGCCCAGCGCGAAGACCACGGCGCCGGCGGCCGCGATCAGCAGCAGCACGGTCTGCACGCGGCGCGGGCCGTAGCGGTCGAGCAGCACGCCGAGCGGCAGCTGGAAGCAGGCGAAGCTGAAGAAGTAGGCCGCGGTCAGCAGGCCGAGGTCGCTGGCCGCGAGTCCGAGCTCGCCGGTCAGCCGGCCGGAGATCACGGCGTTGACCGAGCGGTAGAGGTAGGACAGGAAGTAGCCCGAGGCGAAGGGCAGGTAGACCGTCAGGATGACGCGCAGCAGCCCGAGCTGCTGCGGCCGGCCGAGGCCGGCCTCGGAAGACACCGACATTGCGTCGAACCCGCTCGCGTTTCCCCAGGGATGTCACGGGCCGCTGTCGAGCGCGGCCCTTGGTCCGCAACCTAGGACCGCCATCCGCGCCCCGCGACCCCTGGCAGGGCATGGCTGCCCTGCGGGCCCGCCGCAGCGGCGTCGTGCCGGCCAGCGGCGCTTGCACCGCCCGGCGGAACCCTTAGCTTTGCTGGCATGGCCAATTCGCCCGCCCGCCCAGCAGAGACCGTGGAGCCCGCCGCCCGCGCGCTCTGGTATACGGCGCCCGGCCGCGCCGAGCTGCGCGCCGCACCGCCGGGCGAGGCCGGCGAGGAGGAGGTGCTGGTGCGCAGCACCTGGGGCGCGCTCAGCCGGGGCACCGAGGCGCTGGTCTTCGCCGGCCGCGTGCCGGCCAGCCAGGCCGGGCGCATGCAGGCGCCCTTCCAGCAGGGCGACTTCCCCTTTCCGGTGAAGTACGGCTACGTGTCGGTCGGCGAGGTCGAGGCCGGGCCGCCGGAGCTGCGCGGCCGCGCCGTCTTCTGCCTGCACCCGCACCAGGAGCGCTACCGCGTGCCGGCCGGGTCCGTGGTGCCGCTGCCCGACGGCGTGCCGCCGGAGCGGGCCGTGCTGGCGGCCAACATGGAGACGGCGGTCAACGGCCTGTGGGACGCCGCACCGCGCGTCGGCGACCGCATCGCGGTGGTCGGCGGCGGGCTCCTGGGCTGCCTCGTCGCCTGGCTGTGCGGCCGCCTGCCCGGCTGCGCGGTGACCCTGGTCGACAGCGAGGCGGACCGGCGGCCGGTCGCCGAGGCGCTCGGCGTCGGATTCGCGACACCCGAGAGCCTCGGCTCCGACCGCGCCGGCGCCTGCGACCTGGTGTTCCACTGCTCCGGGCAGGCCGCCGGCGGCGCCACGGCGCTCGGGCTCGCCGGCTTCGAGGCGACGGTGGTCGAGCTCTCCTGGTACGGCGAGGGCGCCGTCGCGCTGCCGCTCGGCGAGGACTTCCATTCGCGCCGCCTGACCCTGCTGTCCTCGCAGGTCGGCCAGGTCGCGGCGCCCCGGCGCGCGCGCCGCAGCCACCGCGAGCGCCTGGCCTTCGCGCTGTCGCTGCTGCGCGAGCCGGCGCTCGACGCGCTGTTCTCCCACGAGCTCGCCTTCGACGAGCTGCCGGAGCGCCTGCCCGAGCTGCTCGGCCCGGGCAGCCGCGCGCTCTGCGCGCGCATCCGCTACGCCCGATAGTCACCACCGAGAGACAGACCGACAGGAGGTGCCGTCCCCGTGTTCTCGCTCAGCGTCCGCGACCACGTCATGATCGCCCACAGCTTCGCCGGCGCGGTCTTCGGCCCGGCCCAGGGCCTGCACGGCGCCACCTACGTCGTCGACGCCGAGTTCCGGCGGCCGGCGCTGGACGGCGACGGCCTGGTGGTCGACATCGGCCGCGCCGGCGAGACGCTGAAGGCGGTGCTGGCCGAGATCAACTACCGCAACCTCGACGAGCTCGAGGCCTTCCGCGGCCGCAACACCACGACGGAGTTCCTGGCGCACTGGCTGTGGCAGCGCCTCGCGGAGGCGATCCGCCGCGGCGACCTGGGCGCCGGCGCGGCCGGCCTGACCGGCCTCAAGGTGACCCTGGCCGAATCGCACGTCGCCCGGGCCGCCTACGACGCCGCGCTGGGCGACTGAACGTGGCCGACACCCCGCCCGTCCCGCGAGCGCCCGGCGCCGCGGCGCCCCTCGCCTTCGCGGTCCCGGGGCCACTGGCGACGCTGACCGGCGGCTTCCTCTACGACCGGCGGATCGTCGAGGGCCTGGAGGCGCGCGGCCGCCGGGTCGAGGTCCTGGAGCTGCCGGCCGGCTTCCCGCAGCTCGACGACGCGCGGGAGCGGGCCGCCGCCGCGCGCCTCGACGCCCTGCCCGACGGCCGGCCGCTGGTCGTCGACGGCCTCGCCGCCGGCGTGCTGCCGGCGCTGATGGCCCGGCTCGCGGCGCGCCTGCCGCTGACCCTGCTGGTCCACCACCCGCTGGCCGCCGAGGGCGGCCTGGAGCCGACGCGCGCCGCGGCGCTGCGCGACAGCGAGCGGCACAGCCTGGCCGCCGCGGCGCGCGTCATCGCGACCTCGCAGGCGACCGCCGCGGGCCTGGCCGCCGACTACGCGGTGCCGGCGACCCGCCTCGCCGTCGTGCCGCCCGGCACCGACCCCGCGCCGCTCGCCCTGGGCAGCGACGGTGCAACGCCGCAGCTGCTCTGCGTCGGCTCGCTGATCCCGCGCAAGGGCCAGGACCTGCTGGTCGAGGCGCTGGCGCGCCAGCGCGCCCTGCCCTGGCACCTGACCCTGGCCGGCGGCGCGCGCGACGCGTCCTACGCGGCCCGATTGCGGGCGCGCGTAGACGCCCTCGGCCTCGCCGACCGCGTGGACTTCGCCGGCGAGGTCTCGGCCGGCGAGATCGCCGCCCTGCTCGGGCGCTGCGACCTCTACCTGCAACCCTCGCTGCTCGAAGGCTACGGCATGGCGATCGCCGAGGCCCTGGCGCGCGGCCTGCCGGTGCTGTGCAGCGACCGGGCGGCGATCGTCGAGGAGCTGCCGGCGGACAGCGTCGCCTGCGTGCCGGCCGGCGACGTCGCGGCGCTGGCGGCCCGCCTCGGCGCGCTGCTCGGCGACGGCGAGGCGCGCCGGGCCCA
>JAUILQ010000026.1 GCA_030433005.1 Alphaproteobacteria bacterium | reverse complement strand
CGGCCAGCGCTTCGGCCAGCAGCCCGGGCGCCTCGCGTCCGAGCGCCGCCGCTTCCGGTGCCGCCGAGCCGTCCGGCGGGTCCGACGCGAGAAGCAGCCGCACGGCCAGCGTCAGCCAGCCCTCCGCGGCGCCGCCGCCGCCGCCGCCGAGCACGCCGGGCCCGAGCAGCCCGCCGCCCAGCAGCCCGACTTCCAGCAGCTCGACTTCCAGCGCCGCCGCCTCGAATGCCGAGGCGCCGGGCACTTCGGCTTCCGGCGGCGACGGCGACCGCTCCCAGGCCGCCGCGCCGCCCCCGCCGCCGGCACCGTCGGCGAGTCGCCAGGCCGAGCAGCCGGACACCGGCAGCGACAGCGTGGCTTCGGCTCCGCCACCCCCGCCGGCGCCGGCCGATTCGAGCGGCACGAGCGCCGGCGCTTCTGCCGAGTCCGCTCCCGCCGAGTCCGGTCCCGGCGAGTCCGCCTCGACGCAGACCTCGGCCCTGCCCCCGGCCACCGAGACGCCGAGCGAGGAGCAGCTCGCGCGCGTCGGCTTCGCCAGCGATTCCGACGACCTGGATCCGGCGGCCCGCGACCAGCTGCAGTCCGTGGTGACCTATCTCGAGGCCAATCCCGACGCCCGGATCCAGCTGCTCGCCTACGCCGCCGGCTCCGACAGCGAGGTGCTGAAGGCGCGCCGCCTGTCGCTGGCGCGTGCCCTCTCGGTGCGCAAGTTCCTGGTCGACGCGGGCATCGGCTCGCGGCGCATGGACGTCCGGGCCCAGGGCAACAAGGCCGACGGCGGCCCCGCGGACCGGGTCGACATCGTCACGGCGCGGCGATGATCCCCGGGGAGGGCGCGGCGCTGTCGCCCCGGATGCGGCGGCCGTTCGGGCCGCCATTCGGGCCGCCCTCCTGAGCGGGACGCCGTCCTGACGTGGCCGCCGCCCCCTACAGCCAGTTAGCGAGCCGATGACCCGCCCGCAGACCTACCTGATCCGCATGCTGGTGTTCCTGGCGCTGGTTCTGCTCGCCGGTGCCCTGCTGGCGCCGCGCCTGGCCGATGCCTTCCTGGCCAATGCCGTGCTCAACGGCATGATCCTCGGCGTCGCCCTGCTCGGCATCGTCTACTCCTTCCGCCAGGTGCTGCTGCTGCGCAGCGAGATCGCCTACCTCGAGCAGCTCAAGCAGGAGTCGAGCGGCGGCCTGATCTATCCGGGCGAGGGCCGCGAGCAGCGCTCGCCGCACCTGCTCGGGCCGATGGCCAAGATGCTGCGCGAGCGCAAAGGACGGCTCAGCCTCTCGGCGCTGTCGATGCGCACGCTGATCGACGCGATCCGCTCGCGCATCGACGAGAGCCACGAGATCTCGCGCTACCTGATCGGCCTGCTGATCTTCCTCGGCCTGCTCGGCACCTTCTGGGGCCTGGTCGAGACCGTCAACGCGGTCGGCCGGACGATCGGCAGCCTGGCGGCGACCAGCGGCGACGCCGCCGGCATGTTCCAGCAGCTCCAGGCCGGCCTGGAAGAGCCGCTCGGCGGCATGGGCACGGCCTTTTCCTCGTCGCTGTTCGGGCTCGCCGGCTCGCTGGTCCTCGGCTTCCTGGAGCTGCAGGCCGGCCAGGCGCACAACCGCTTCATGAACGAGCTGGAGGAGTGGCTGTCGGGCCTGACCCGGCTGTCCGGCGGCGGGCCCAGCGGCGGCGAGAGCGAGGGCGGCTCGGTGCCGGCCTATCTCTCCGCGCTGCTCGAGCAGACCGCCGACAGCCTCGACGGCCTGCAGCGCACCATCGAGCGCGGCGAGGACGACCGCCAGGAGGCGAACCGCAACCTGGCGCAGCTGACCGAGCGCATGAGCCTGATGACCGACCAGATGCGCACCGAGCAGGAGGTCCTGCGGCGCCTCGCCGAGACCCACTCCTCGCTCAAGCCGATCCTGGCCCAGCTCGCCGAGGCCGACTTCCAGGCCGGCGGGCTCGACGACACGACCAAGGACCACATCCGCTCGATCAACATGAACCTGTCGCGCATCGCCGGCGAGATGTCGGCCAACCGCGACCACACGGTCGAGCAGATCCGCAGCGAGATCCGCCTGCTGGCCCGGACCATCGCCGCCCTGGCCGAGGAAGCCGAGAACTAAGGCATGTACACGCTCGGGCGTTCCAGCAGGAACCGCAGCGTCAACATCTGGCCGGGCTTCGTCGACGGGCTGTCGACCCTGCTGCTCGTCGTCATCTTCGTGCTCATGGTCTTCATGGTCGCGCAGTACTTCCTGTCGGTCGCGCTGACCGGCCGCGACCAGCAGCTCAGCAAGCTCAACCGCGACCTCGAGGAGGCCGAGCAGCTGCTGATCCTGGAGCGCAACGCCAACGCAGACCTGCGCATCAACATCGCCCAGCTGTCGAGCGAGCTGCAGACCTCGCTGGAGGCCCGCGACGAGCTGCAGGGCGAGCTGCGCTCGCTGATCGACCGGCGCGCCCAGCTGACCGCCGAGCTGGAGGCCGCGACGCGCGCACGCGACCGCCTGTCCGACCAGCTGGCCGCGCTGCGCGCCGAGAGCGAGGACGAGGAGGGCGACCTGGCCGCCGCGCTGGAGGCCGGCGACGCGCTGCGCACCCAGCTGCAGCAGACCCAGGCGGTCAACGAGGAGCAGGCGCAGGAGCTGCGCCAGGCCTACGCCACCATCGAGGCCGACGCGGAGACCATCGAGGCGCAACTGGCCGAGCTCGCCACCCTGCAGGCGCTGCGCGATTCGCTGCGCCAGGACCTCGCCGAGGCGCGCGCGGTCAGCGAGCGCCAGGCCGAGGAGCTGCGCCAGGCCTACGCCACGGTCGAGACCGACCGGGAGACCATCGAGGCGCAGCTTGCCGAGCTGGCGACGATGCGCGAGATCCGCGACGAGCTCGACGCCGAGCTGGCCAAGCGCGAGCAGGCGCTGGCCGCGCTCGCCGAGCAGTCCGAGTCGCTGGAGCAGGATCTCGAGCGGACCGAGGCCGAGAAGCGCGAGCTCGCCGAGCAGCTGACGATCATCGAAAGCCGGCTGGCCGAGTCGCAGGACTACGCGCTGGAGCAGCAGGCGCTGTCGGAAGACGCCCGGCGCGAGGTCCGCCTGCTCAACCGCCAGCTCGCCTCGCTGCGCCGGCGGCTGAACGAGCTGAACGCGCTGCTCGAGGCGAGCGAAGCCCGGAACGAGGCGCAGGAAGCGCAGATCGTCGACCTGGGCAAGCGGCTCAACGCGGCGCTCGCGACCAAGGTCCAGGAGCTGGCGCGCTACCGCTCCGAGTTCTTCGGCCGGCTGCGCGAGATCCTCGGCGACAACCGGAACATCCGCATCGTCGGCGACCGCTTCGTGTTCCAGGCCGAGGTGCTGTTCCCGACCGGCTCGGCCAACCTCGAGCCCGAGGGGCGCGCACAGATCGAGCAGCTCGCCGACCTGCTGCGCGACCTCGCCGCGAAGATCCCCGACGACATCGACTGGGTGCTGCGCGTCGACGGCCACACCGACGCGCGGCCGATCTCGACGCCGCAGTTCCCCTCGAACTGGGAGCTCTCGACCGCGCGCGCCGTCGAGGTCGTCAAGGTGCTGATCGAGGAGGGCATCCCGCCGAACCGGCTGGTCGCCGCCGGCTTCGGCCAGTACCAGCCGATCGAGAGCGGTGGCAGCGAGGAGGCCTTCCGCCGCAACCGCCGCATCGAGTTCAAGCTGACGGAGCGCTGATCGAGCGACCATCGTCGTTAGGCAGTAAGAAATTATTGTCGAATGATAATTTCTCGGCTATATCTCCGGCCGGACGCGACACCGTCGAACCGGGGAGGGCCGTCGTGGGTGACCTGTCGAGTATCCGTCGGCTCAGCCGGGTCATGGCGGCCCTCTGTCTGGCCGCGATGGTCGCCCTGCCGCTGCTGCTGACGCTGGCCTGGGCGCTGCTGCCGGCTCTCGGGCCGGGATGGCCGCCCTACGCCGGCCTGCCGATCCCGCCGGATCCCGCGGTTGAGCTGATGCTCGCCGGCTATCTCGTGCTGCTGGTGCCGCTGGCGGTCCTGCTGCGGGGCGTGCAGCGCCTGCGCCGGCTGTTCCAGCGCTACGCGGCCGGCGAGGTCTTCTCGACCCGGACCGCGGACTGCCTCGCCGGCTTCGCGCGCGCGGTGCTGCTCTGGGCCGTCCTGCAGCCCGTGGCGAGCGCGCTCGCCGGCATGCTCCTGACCCTGGACAATCCGCCCGGCGAGCGGGCTCTGGCGCTGTCGCTCGGGACCGGGGAGCTCGGCGCGGTGGCGATCGCCCTGGTGCTGCTGGTGATCGCCCGGGTGCTGCGCGAGGCGAGCCGGCTCGCCGAGGAGAACGCGGCCTTTGTCTGAATGCCCGAGCGGCGGAGGCTGCCGATGGCGATCGTCGTGACGCTCGACGTCATGCTGGCGCGCCGCAAGATGCGCTCCAAGGAGCTGGCCGAGGCGGTCGGCATCACCGAGGCCAACCTCTCGCTGCTCAAGCAGGGCAAGGTCAAGGGCCTGCGCTTCGCCACGCTCGAGCGGATCTGCGAGGTCCTCGACTGCCAGCCCGGCGACCTGCTGGCCTACGAGCGCGACCCGACCCGGGAGGCCGCCGATGGCTAGGACCCTGGCCCTGCTCGCACTGCTGCTGCTCGCCGGTTGCTCGACCCTCGATCTCGAGCGGGCGGCCGCCGAGTGGGGCCGCTCGCTCTGCGAGAGCTTCGGCGACTGCCGGCCCGGCTGCGGCGGCGGCCGGTCCGGCTCGACCTACTGCCGCTGAACCGCCGGCTCCGCAGCGGTGCGGCCCTCGTCCCCGCGCGCCTCGTCGAACTGCAGGGCGGCGAGATGGGCGTAGAGGCCGGAGCGCTCGGCGGTCAGCTCGCGGTGGGTGCCCTGCTGGACGACGCGTCCGCGGTCCAGGACGACGATGCGGTCGGCCTTCAGCACGGTCGCCAGGCGGTGGGCGATGATCAGCGTCGTACGGCCGGTCATCAGGCGCTCGAGCGCGGCCTGCACCCGGCGCTCGCTCTCGGCGTCGAGCGCCGAGGTCGCCTCGTCGAGCAGCAGGACGGCCGGATCGCGCAGGATCGCCCGGGCGATCGCGATGCGCTGGCGCTGGCCGCCGGACAGGCGCACGCCGCGCTCGCCCAGGAAGGTCGCGAAGCCCTCCGGCAGCGCCTCGACGAACTCCAGGCAGCCGGCGGCCTCGGCCGCCGCGCGGACCTCGGCGTCGCTGGCCTCGGGCCGGCCGTAGCGGATGTTCTCCCAGGCGTTGGCCGAGAAGATCACCGGCTCCTGCGGCACCAGGCCGATGCGCCGGCGCAGCGCGCCCGGCTCGACCGCGCGGAGGTCGACGCCGTCGAGCAGGACGCGCCCGGCCTCGGGGTCGTAGAAGCGCAGCAGCAGCTGGAAGACGGTGGTCTTGCCGGCGCCCGACGGTCCGACCAGCGCGACCAGCTCGCCGGGCGCGACCCGGAGGTCCAGGTCGACGAGCGCCGCCGCGTCGGGCCGCGCCGGGTAGTGGAGGCGCACGGCCTCGAGCGCCAGCTCGCCGCGCGGCGGCTCGGGCAGGGCGAGCGGCTGCGCGGGCGCGGCGATCGCCGGCTCGGTCGACAGCAGGTCGATCAGCCGCTCTGTGGCCCCGGCGGCGCGCTGGAGGTCGCCGAAGACCTCGCTGAGGGCACCGACGGCGCCGGCCACGACGACCGCGTAGAACACGAAGGCCGAGAGCTCGCCGGGGGTCAGCACGCCGTCCAGCACGTCGCGGCCGCCGATCCAGAGCACCGCGGCGACCGCGCTGAACACCAGCACGATGACCGTCGCGCTCAGCGCGGCGCGCGCCCGGATGCGCCGGATGGCCGTGCCGAAGGCCTCCTCGGCGCGCTCGGCGAAGCGGCGGCGGTCGACGGCCTCGTGGTTGAAGGCCTGGACCGTGCGGATCGCGACCAGCGACTCGTCGATGTAGGAGCCGAGGTCGGCGATGCGGTCCTGGCTGGCGCGCGACAGCTGCCGCACCCGGCGGCCGAGTACGAAGACCGGCACCAGGACCAGCGGCACGACGAGCAGCACCAGGCCGGTCAGCTTGGGCGAGGTGACGAGCAGCAGCGCGACGCCGCCGACCAGCAGCAGCGCGTTCCGGAGCGCGATCGAGACCGAGGTGCCGACGACCACCTGCAGCAGCGTCGTGTCGGTGGTCAGGCGCGACAGGATCTCGCCGGTGCGGGTCGTCTCGTAGAAGCCGGGCGAGAGCGCCAGCGTGTGGTCGAAGACGTCCTTGCGGATGTCGGCGATGACCCGCTCGCCGATCCAGGAAACGAGGAAGAAGCGCGCATAGGAGGACAGCGCCAGCAGCAGGACGGCGGCGAACAGGCCGATCACGGCCTGGTCGAGCAGGGCCGCGTCGCCGGTCGCGAAGCCGCGGTCGATCAGCAGGCGCAGGCCGGAGCCGAGCGCCAGCACCGTGGCGGCGGCGACGACCAGGGCGACGCAGGCCAGGGCCAGCTGCAGGCGGTAGCGGCCGACGTAGCGCCAGAGGTAGAGCAGGACCTTGAGATCGCGGCTGGTCGGCCGCTCGCCCGCACGCCCACCCGGCCGCTCACCCGTCCCGCCCCGCCGTCCGGCCATGCTTTCGCGCTTTCGTGTCGAGGGCGAGCCGCCGCGTCGCAGACGGGCTCTCAGGCGCGGCCCAGGGCCGCCTCCAGGGCGGCGGCGTCGAAGGTCCGCTGGTCGACCTTGAGATAGGCGACGCGCTCCTCGGCGACCACCACGACGTCGACGACCCCGGCCAGGCGCGCGAGCCGGGCGACCAGGGCGTCGGCCTCGGCGCCGCTGACCTCGCCGATGCGGGCGAGGCGGGTGCTGTAGGGCGCCGGTCGCGGCATGGTGGCGGCGACCAGCAGCCATAGCGCGGCGACCGCCAGGGCGAAGCCGAGCACGCCCTCGGCGCCGGCGGCCTGGTGCATCCAGCCGCCGACCGCGCCGCCGGCGAAGATGCCGATGAACTGCGCGCTCGAGAAGACGCCGGTCGCGGTGCCCTTGGCGCCGGCCGGCGCCGCCTTGGTGACCAGCGAGGGCAGCGCCGCTTCCATGGTGTTGAAGGCGGCGAAGAAGGCGACCAGGGCGCCGACGACGAGCAGCGCGCTGCCGGTCCCGCCGGCGAGCAGCGCGACCTGGCTCGCCACCAGCAGCACCACCGCGCCGACGAACACCGGCTTCATCCGCCGGTGCCGCTCGGCGACCAGGATCGCCGGCACCATCAGCACCACCGAGGCGACCAGGATCGGCAGGTAGGCGAGCCACTGTTCCTGGCTCGACAGGCCGAGGCTGTCGCGCAGCAGCTGGGGCACGACCAGGAAGCTCGAGGTCAGGATGGCGTGCAGCGCGAAGATGCCGAAATCGAGCCGCAGCAGCTCGCGGTTGGCCAGCACCGAGCCGAGCATCGCCGGCACGGCGCCGGCGTCCCGGTGCCGCTGGGGACGGCGCGGCGTCGGCACGCCCCAGACGACGATGGCGACGCCGATCCCGGCGAGCAGCACCATCAGCCAGAAGATGCCCGGCACCCCGACCAGGCTGGCGATCAGCGGCCCGGTGACCATCGCCACCAGGAACGACAGGCCGATGGTGATGCCGACCAGGGCCATCGCGCGGGTGCGCGTCTCCTCGCGGGTCAGGTCGGCGACCAGCGCCAGGATCACCGAGCCGACCGCGCCGGTGCCCTGCAGGATCCGGCCGATCAGCACGCCCTCGATCGAGGTCGACAGCGCCGCCACGACGCTGCCCAGCGCGAACAGCGCGAGGCCGGCGGCGATCATGGTCTTGCGGCCGAAGCGGTCGGACAGCAGGCCGAAGGGGATCTGCAGCAGGCCCTGGCTGAGGCCGTAGGCGCCCAGCGTCAGGCCGATCAGGAAGGGCGTCGCGCCGCTCAGGCCCTGGGCATAGGCCTCGAACACCGGGTAGATCATGAACAGCCCGAGCAGCCGGACGGAGAAGACCCCGGCGAGGGAAGCGGCGGCTCGGTACTCTTGTCGGTTCATCGGAGGGTCACTGTCTGGGATCGCGGCGCCCTGTCAAGCGCGCTGCGCCGGGCGAGTCAGGGCTGCCGGGCAGGCAAGCGGCACAATCAAGCAGGAACCGCGGCGGAATGCGCCGCGCCGAATGTCTCAGGCAGGGCGGGGCCGCCGGCCGCTCCGGCGCTCTCGGCGCTTGCCTTGGCGCGGCGGCTCGGCTATACCGCGCGGCTTCCGAAGGTGCCCCGGTCGCGCGGCCCGGAGCGAGTCCCGACTCGCTGCGCAGCGCGGCGGCGGCACCGCGACCGGTCACGATGTGCCGGCCCGACCGCGGGGCCGGCGCCAGGAGCGAGCCAGCGATGAAGAAGGACATCCACCCCGAGTACCACGACATCGTCGTGGTCCAGACCGATGGCACCGAGCTGAAGATGCGCTCGACCTACGGCAACGAAGGCGACACGCTGCGGCTCGACATCGACGTCAAGACGCACCCGGCCTGGACCGGCGTGCACCGCGTCTCCGACCGCGGCGGCCAGATGGCGAAGTTCAACAAGAAGTTCGCCGGCTTCGGCGTCAAGAAGTAGCGACCGGCCGGCGGGCCTTCGCCCGCCGCACCGACCGCCTGCCGGGCGCACCGTCTGCCGGGCGCTGCCGCGGATCGCGGCGGCGCCCGTACGCGTGTCCGGACCTTAGGCCACGCGGGCCAGAAGCACCGCGACGTAGGCGCCGTAGCAACCCAGGAAGAGCAGGCCGAGCGGCCGCCCCAGCCGGCCGCGCAGCAGCATCGCCGCGAGCAGCGCGGCGGTCGCCGCCAGCATCACCCAGAGATCCAGGCGGGCGATCTCGACCGGCACGGGCAGCGGGCCGAGCAGGGCGGTCGCGCCCAGGATGCCGAGCAGGTTGAAGATGTTGCTGCCGACGATGTTGCCGACCGCGACCTCGTTGTGGCCGCGCCAGGAGGCCGCCAGGCTCGCCGCCAGCTCGGGCAGCGAGGTACCGAGCGCGACCAGGGTCAGTCCGATCACCGTCTCCGGGATGCCGGCCGAGCGCGACAGCTCGAGCGCGCCGCCGACCAGCAGGTCGGCGCCGAGCAGCACGCCGGCCAGGCCGCCGGCGGCGAGCGCCAGGCCGATCGCCAGGCCGCGCCGGCCGGACGCGCCCGGCGTCGAGACCGACTCCGCCTCCTCGCGGTGCAGCGTCGCCGCCGGTCCGCCGCGGCGTCGCTCCTGCAGGTAGCTCCAGGCGACGTAGCCGGCGAGCGCAGCCAGGAACAGCAGGCCGCCGGCGGTCGGCAGGCTGCCGGCCAGGACCGGCGGCACGACCAGCACCGCGGCGAGCGCCATGACCAGGCCGTCGCGGCGCAGCGCGCGGGGGTCGACGCCGATCGGCCGGACCAGGGCGGCCAGGCCCAGGATCAGCAGGATGTTGCAGATGTTGCTGCCGACGACGTTGCCGACGGCAATGCCCGGCGCGTCGGCGAGGGCGGCGTCGAGGCTGGTCACCAGCTCCGGCGTCGAGGTGCCGAAGCCGACCAGCAGCAAGCCGATCAGCAGCGGCGAGACGCCGATCCGCTGGGCCAGGAGGACGGCCCCGCGCACCAGCGCGTCGCCGCCCAGGAACAGGCCGAGCAGCCCGCCCGCGATCTCCAGATAGGGCATGGGGGTGCGCTCAGGCGAGCGGCTCGTCGGTACCGGAGGGCTGCGGCGTGCGCTCGGCGCGCCAGCAGCGGAGGGCCGCCTTGGCGCCGACCAGCAGGGCGAGCAGCCCGGTGACGGCGAGGCCGCCCTCGACCAGGGCCGGCGGCAGGTCGAACAGGCCGCCGGCGCCCCAGACGAGGCCGAACTCGAGGCTGCCGACGACGGCGGCGACCAGAACGAAAGTCGCCAGCGCGGCGGCCAGGGCGGCAAGCAGGGACAGGCCGGGCCGAGGCGCGGCAGTGGGAAGCGGCACGGTGGAGGTCTCCCGGAAGAGGCTGGCGGCGGCGTGCCGTCGTCCCTGAGGTAGGCGGTCTGCGGCGTCGCCAGCAGCGCGTTCTTCGCATGGGTCCCGGGCGAGCCATGCGACGGCGGAATGGCCGGCGGCCGCTGCGGCTCAGGCCGGGGAGGCGCCGCCCTCGTGGTCGAGCAGGGCGTCCAGCCGCTCGACGCGGCTGTAGAGCGCGTGGCTGCGCTCCAGCAGTTCGCCCAGGCGCGCCGGCATCTCGATGGCACCCGCCGGCTCGGTGACCGCGCAGACCTCGTGGCCCGACAGCCGCAGCTCCGGAACGCTGGCCTGGCTGCGGTCGATCTCGCCGGCCTGCACGGCCTTCTGGACCAGCAGCCAGGAGACGACCTGGGTCAGGCGGGCGGTCAGGCGCAGGCTCTCGCAGCTGGCGACCAGCTGCTGGTCGGCCGGCAGCCCGGCCTTGTCGCGCCGCTCCTGGTGCATGACGTAGTCGCGCGCCTCGCGCGTCAGCGCGAGCGCTTCCCGGTAGGTGCCGTCGAGGAAGGAAATGGCTGTGTCGGAAGCAGGCACGACAGCTCCATTCGGCGTGTCTCGACCTCGGACTATCCGGGCGAAAAGTTAATAACCTCTTGGAACGACAGCATTTCGAGAGGTCTTGATCGACGCCGCGGCGTGCCTATTTATCCCACGTCGCCAAGGCACGCCGCAAGCGGGTGCCGAGCTGGCGACACGCAAGCGCGGTTCGACCCTGTCGGTGGACCGCCCAACGCAAGATCGCTCTGAAGGAGGATTTTCCCATGCGTAGCTACGATCTCTCGCCGCTCCTGCGCGCGACCGTCGGTTTCGACCGCCTCATGAACGTCCTGGACACCGTCGGCCGGGTCGAGGAGGCGCCGAGCTATCCGCCCTACAACATCGAGAAGACCGGCGAGAACGCCTACCGCATCTCCATGGCGGTGGCTGGCTTCGCCGACGAGGACCTCTCGGTGACGGTGCGCGAGAACCAGTTGCTCATCGAGGGCCGCAAGCAGAAGGACGAGGAGGAGCCGCAGGGCGCCTACCTGCACCGCGGGATCGCGACCCGGGCCTTCCAGCGGACCTTCCAGCTGGCCGACCACATCCAGGTCAAGGGCGCGAAGCTGGAGAACGGCCTGCTGCACGTGGAGCTCTATCGCGAGATCCCGGAGGCGATGAAGCCGCGCTCCGTCGAGATCCAGCGCGTCGAGCGCCACCAGCCCAAGGCCATCGAGGGCCAGGCCGCCGCGGCCTGACATCGTTCTGCCGGACGCTCGTCCGGCACCCCCTCATGACAAGGCGGCCGGGCCATGCCCGGCCGCCTTTCTTCTTTGCCGGACCGCGGCTGCCCGGCGATAGCTGTCCGCGTGGCTTGACAGCCCGATCGTCTGGTCGAATACTTCATAAAAATTGAATATAAACGCGGGCGCGAGGCCGCCCGGATCGGGAGGAGAGGCCATGTCCAAGTCCGGCTTGGCGACGGCTTGCGTCGCTGCGGCGTATCTCGCGACGGCGGCCCCCGCGCTCGCCGAGGAACCCGCCGACGTCTCGATCCTCGTCGAGACCTGCGCGGGCTGCCACGGCACCGACCTCGGCGGCTCGGGGGCGATTCCGAGCTTGCGCGCGCACAAGGCCGAGTATGTCGCCTTCACGCTGCGCGCCTTCCGCGACGACGAGCGTGTCGCGACGGTCATGAACCGCCTGGCCAAGGGCTACTCGGACGCGCAGATCGCCGCCCTCGCCGCCTACCTCGCCACGCTCAACTGAGGAGGCGACGATGTCCCGCTCAAACCGCACGTCAGGCCACCCGTCCTCGCCCCTCTCGCGCCGCCGCTTCGCGCGGCTGGCGGGCGCGGCGGCTGCCGTTTCCTTCGTCGCGGCCCCCTTCGTCGCCCGGGGCCAGGCCGCCGGCCGGGTCGTCGTGGTCGGCGGCGGCTTCGGCGGCGCCACGGCCGCGCGCTACCTCAAGAAGGCCGCGCCCGAGCTCACGGTGCGGCTGGTCGAGCCGGCCGCGCGCTTCGTGACCTGCCCCTACAGCAACCTCGTGCTCGGCGGCTGGCGCGAGCTCGAGTCGATCAGCCACGGCTACGAGGCGCTGCGCGATCGCTGGGGCGTCGAGCTGGTGCGCGACGAGGCCACGGCGATCGACACGGCGGCGCGCCGGGTCCGGCTCGGCGGCGGCGACAGCCTGATCTACGACCGTCTCGTCATTGCGCCCGGCATCGCCCTGCGCGCGCCGGAGGAAGGCGGCATCGAGGGCTACGACGCCGCCGCCCATGCGCGGATGCCCCATGCCTGGAAGGCGGGCGAGCAGACCCTGCTGCTGCGCCGCCAGCTCGAGGCGATGCCCGACGGCGGGCTGTTCGTGCTGGCCGCGCCGCCGAACCCCTTCCGCTGCCCGCCCGGGCCCTACGAGCGCGCGTCGCTGATCGCGGACTACTTCAAGCGTGAGAAGCCGCGCGCCAAGATTCTCATTCTCGACTCCAAGGAGACGTTCTCCAAGCAGCCGCTGTTCCAGCAGGCCTGGGCGCGCTTCTACGGCGACATGATCGAGTGGGTGAGTTTGGCCGCGGACGGCAAGGTGGTGCGCGTCGATGCCGCCTCGGGCGAGCTGGAGACGGAGTTCGGCACGCTGCACCGCGCCGACGTGGCCAACGTCGTGCCGCCGCAGCAGGCCGCCGCGATCGCTCGCAGCGCCGGGCTGGCGGACGCGTCCGGCTGGTGCCCGGTCGATGCCAGGACCTTCGAATCGAGGCTGGCCGAGGGTGTCCACGTGATCGGCGACTCGGCCATCGCCTCGCCGATGCCGAAGTCCGGCTTCGCCGCGAACAGCCAGGGCAAGACCGCCGCGGCGGCGGTGATCGCGGCGCTTTCCGGGCAGGGCCAGCCGCAGCCGGCCTGGGTCAATACCTGCTACAGCCACGTGGCGCCCGGCTACGCGATCTCGGTCGCCGCCGTCTACCGGGCCGGAGCCTCGGGCATCGAGGCGGTCGAGGGCGCCGGCGGGACCAGTCCGCTCGACTGGGACGACGCCAACCGCAAGCTCGAGTCGGCCTATGCCGACGGCTGGTACGACTCGATCACGGCAGACATGTTCTCCTAGCCGCAGGCGTCACGTGTCGGCCTCGGCCGGCCAGTCGATGACCAGTCGCTCCAGGCAGGCGCGGATCCCCGGCGGCATGGCGTCGGCGGGGCGCATGCTGCGGCGCTCGACGAAGACGTGGACGAAGTGCCCGGTGGCGCCGGCCTCCTCGGCGCCCTCGCCGAACAGGCCGATCAGGTAGGTCACCGAGCTGCGGCCCAGGCGGCCGACGGCGATGCCCGCCTCGATGACTTCGGGAAAGCTGAAGGACTGGCGGAACTGGCAGAAGCTCTCGGGCGTGATGCCGATGACGTCACCACCGTGGATATCCAGGCCGCCCTCGCGAATCAGCCAGTCGTTGATCGCCGTGTCGAAATAGCTGTAATAGGTCACGTTGTTCACGTGCCCGTAGATGTCGTTGTCCATCCAGCGGGTCGGGATGCGCAGGAAGTGGGGATAGGCGTTGCGGGACAGTGGGGCGGCCGGCTTCTTGGGCACGGGTCGGAACCTCCGGGACGGGTTATCCGCGAACGGGTGGTCGTCGCGCCAGCCTATAGCAGGGGCGGGCCGGAGCGCCCAGGGGAAGGACCGCCTTCACGGCCCGCCGACGAGAGGGCAGCGGGCCCGGGGCGGATGTCGTTGAACCTGTCCGGCGGCGACTTCCACCCCTATGTCGGCGACCCGGCCGTCTGCCGCTCCTCCGCCATCGCCACGTTCCACGACTATTGGCGGACGCTTTGCGTGGGCGACAGGCTGCCTTCGCGCGAGGCGATCGATCCCGCCGAGATCAAGGGGCTGCTGCCGCACCTGCTGATCGTCGACATCGAGCCGTCGCCGTTGCGCGTCCGCTATCGCCTGGTCGGCACGGCCGTGGTGGGCTCGTCGCGGCGAGACATCACCGGCCACTACCTCGACGAGCTGCGCTTCGACCATCCCGACGAGCGCGCGACCTTCGAGGCCGGCTACCGCCTGCTGCTGAAGAGCCGCGCGCCGGTGTTCGGCCGCGTCGTTTGGCCGGCGCGCAGCGACTTCGTGCTGACCTACGAGTCGGCGATCTTTCCCCTGGCCGCCGACGGCCGGACCATCGACAAGGCCGTGGCCGTCGAATGCTACCTGGACTCCAGCCCGGGCGAGATCGGCGAGCGGGTGCCGCAGCGACCGGTGCGCGGGGAGCCGCCGGGCGAAGACTGAGGGAGCGACGCCGACGGGGCGGCGGCTCAGAGCAGGGTCAGCAGGGCCTCGAGGCATTCGCGCGGCTGCTCGGTCATCATCATGTGGCCGCAGTGCGGCAGCGCGACCAGGCGCGAGCTCTGGATCGAGGCAGCCAGCCTGCGGCCGGCCTTGGCCGGAGTCATGCGGTCGTCCTCGCCGACCACCACGAGGGTCGGGCAGGCGACCTCGGCGGCCAGCGCCTCGCCGTCGGCGAAGGCGGCGCAGGCCTTGAGGTCGGCGGCCAGGACGCCGGGAGCCGAGCGCTCGAGCAGCCGATTGCCGCCGCCGATCAGCCAGGTGCCGGCCTGCGGATGGCCGCCCAGGTGGCTTGCCTGGCCGTGGGCCCAGGCGTTGATCATGTCGACCGCGGCGTGGTCGTCGGCCTCGGCGGCGGCGATCAGGTCGGGGTGAACCGGCATCGCCGCGGCACAGCCGCAGAGTGCCAGCGCGCGGACCCGGTCGCGGTGGCGCGCCGCCGCGGCCAGGCAGGCGATGGCGCCCATCGAATGGCCGGCCAGCGCCGCCTGCTCGACGCCCGCGGCATCGAGCAGGCGAACCAGCCAGTCGGCGATGCCGGCGACCGAGTCCAGGGGCGGCCCCTCGCTGCGCCCGTGGCCCGGCAGGTCGACCGCCAGAACCGCTCTGCCGTGATGCGCCAGATAGCGGCTCTGCGCCGCCCAGACCGTGCGGTCCATGCCGGCGCCGTGGACCAGCACCACGACCTCGCCGGCGTTGTCGAAGGGCTGTCCGCCCGTCGCCGCAAAGGCCTCGCGGCCCTCGACCATCAGTTCCATCCCGGACTTCCTAGCGCTGCGAGGCGCGCAGCGCCTGCTTGAGGTCGGCGGCGATGTCGTCGGGATCTTCCAGGCCGACCGACAGGCGGATCATGTCCTCGCCGACGCCCGCGGCCTTCAGCTCCTCTGCGCTCATCTGGGAATGCGTGGTGCTGGCCGGGTGGATGATCAGCGTCTTGGCGTCGCCGACGTTGGCGAGATGCGAGGCCAGGCGGCAGGCCTCGATGAACTTGCGCCCGGCCTCGCGGCCGCCCTTGACGCCGAACGAGACGATCGAGCCGGCGCCCTTGGGCAGCAGCCGCTCGGCCAGCGCATGGTCGGGATGCTCGGCGATCGAGGGGTGCAGGACCCAGGAGACGGCGTCGTTGGCGAGCAGGGAGTCGATGACCTTGAGGGTGTTGGCCATGTGCCGCTCCATGCGCAGCGGCAGCGTCTCGACGCCCTGCAGGATGTAGAAGGCGCTCTGCGGCGCCATCACCGCGCCGAAGTCGCGCAGGCCCTCGGTGCGGGCGCGCATGGCGAAGGCGGCGGGCCCGAACTCCTCGGCGTAGTCGATGCCGTGGTAGCCGGCATAGGGCTCGGTCAGGGTCGGGAACCTGCCCGAGGCCTCCCAGTCGAATCGGCCGCCGTCGACCAGCAGGCCGCCGATCGCCAGGCCGTGGCCGCCCAGCCACTTGGTCGCCGAGTGGACCACCAGGTCCGCGCCCATCTCCAGCGGCCGCGCCAGCCACGGCGTCAGGAAGGTGTTGTCGATCGCCAGCGGCAGCCGGTGGCGCCGGGCGATCTCGGCGACCGCCGGCAGGTCCATGACCTCGAGGCCGGGGTTGCCGACCAGCTCGCCGAAGATCAGCCGCGTCTCCGGCCGGATCGCCGCCTCGAAGGCCTTGGGGTCGCGCGGGTCGACCAGCGTCGTCTCGATGCCGAAGCGCGGCAGGGTGTGGACGAAGAGGTTGATCGAGCCGCCGTAGAGGCAGCGCGAGGCGACGATGTGGCCGCCCTGGCCCATCAGCGTCGTCACCGCCAGGAACAGCGCCGCATGGCCCGAGGCCGTGCCGATGCCCGCGACGCCGTGGTCGAGGGCGGCGATGCGCTCCTCGAGCACCGCGACCGTCGGGTTGCCGATGCGGCTGTAGATGTAGCCCGGCTGCTCCAGGTTGAAGAGCGCCGCGGCGTGGTCGGCGTCGCGGAAGACATAGGAGGTCGTCTGGTAGATCGGCACGGCCCGCGCACCGGTGGCGGGGTCGGGCCGCTGGCCGGCATGCAGGGCCAGGGTGTCGAGCTTCAGGAACTTCGGATCGGCCATGGGTCGCGGGGTCCTCGTCGCGGCGTCCCGGCGCGGGTGGCCGCCGGGCGCGCAAGCTTATCGCCGAATGCCGGGCGGCGACAGGCTGGGCGAGGAAGGCTGGACGAGACAGGCTGGGCGAGGAAGGCGGCGCCGCGGCGACGCCGGGCCCGAAAAGGCGGAGGGCCGCTCGGCGTCTCCGCCCGCGGCCCTCTCGTTGTTCGAAGCCTTACCCTGTCAACTTGCCGAGGCGAAGACTATGGGGCCCTGCAGGTGCGGTCAAGGGACTCTTGCAAACACTGCATGGCTCGGCCCCTTGAAGGGCTGCGGGCATAAAGAAAGCCGCCGGACGGAGCCCGGCGGCAAGTTGAACAGGGAGGCGTCACAAGGAACGGACCCGAGGGTCCGAACGGTGAGTCGATCGAGCGAGGGACGTCCGACGAACTCACCCTGTGATGCTTACAACGAGAACAATCAACAAACCATTAAAGTGAACGGCGCCGAGTCGCAACACTTTTGCGGGCGGTCAGGAAAAAAAGAGCACAGCCATAGCGAGCAGGCCGGCCAGCGCCCAGAGACCCCGGCAGGCATCGCGGTAGACGGCGAGCGCCCGCTCGACGTCGTCGGCGCGGGCCTGCTGCCGCGCACCGGCGTTCATCCAGGCGTCCTGAATGCTGGCTCCGGCATACTGCCGCGGCCCGGCCAGTGCGATCCCGAGGGCACCGGCCAGGGCCGCTTCGGGCCAGCCGGCGTTCGGCGAGCGGTGCCGCCCGGCGTCGCTGACGACCGCCGACAGCACGCGGCCGAGCGCGCGCGGCCGTGCAAAGACGATCAGCAGGGCCGACAGGCGAGAGGCCGGCAGGTTCGCCAGGTCGTCGAGCCGGGCCGCCGCCCAGCCGAAGTGGCGATGGCGCTCGCTGCGGTGGCCGATCATCGAGTCCGCCGTGTTGAGCGCCTTGTAGGCGAACAGGCCCGGCAGGCCGGCGACGGCGAACCAGAAGGCGGGCGCGACGACGCCGTCGGAGAAGTTCTCGGCCAGGGACTCGATCGCGGCGCGGCAGACACCGGCCTCGTCGAGGCGTTCGGGGTCGCGTCCGACGATGCGGGCGACCGACGCCCGGCCCGCCGACAGCCCGCCTCGGCGCAGCGCGGCGGCGACGGCGGCGACATGCTCGTAGAGGCTGCGCTGGGCCAGCAGGATCGCGGCCGCCAGCAGCTCGAGCGGCCACAGGCCGAGGGCCTCCAGCACGAGCCCCGCGACAATCGCCCCGCCGAGCAGCAGCGCCAGCGCCAGGGCGCCGGCCGCACGCCCGGCGGCGACCCCCAGGTTTCGGCGGTTGAGCCGCCGCTCGAGGGCGTCGATCGCCCGGCCGGCGAGCACGACCGGGTGCGGCAGTCGGCGCCAGAGCGGCTCGGGATCGCCGACCAGAGCGTCGAGCAGCAGCGCGCCGAGCAGCAGGAAGAGGCGGTGCTCGTCCATGGCTCAGTCCCGCAGCGCCGCGGCCAGCCGCTCCTCGGCCTCGGCGTCCGGGGGCAGGCCGAAGCGCAGCCAGGCCGGCCGGTCGGGAAAGCGGCGCACCAGGATGCCGGCGCGGCACAGCCGCTCGAACAGGATGCCGGCCTCGGGATGCTCGGCGAGGCGGAACAGGTCGGTGCCGCCGCACGGGGCCAGCCCGGCCGCCTCGAGCAGCGCGTCGAGGCGCCGCGCCGTCGCCTGCAGCCGCGCCCGGGTCGCCGCGGTCCAGGCGTCGTCGGCGAAGGCCCGGGCCGCGATCTCCAGCGTCGGGCCGGGCAGCGCCCAGGGGCCGATGGCCTCGGCCAGCCGGCCGGCCAGCGCCGGCGCGCCGAGTGCGCAGCCGAGCCGCAGGCCGGCGAGGCCGAAGAACTTGCCGAAGGAGCGCAGGACGAGCAGCCCCGGCCGGTCGCAGTCCGGCGCCAGCGACAGCTCGGGGGCGACCTCGGCGAAGGCCTCGTCGACGACCAGAAGGCCGTCGCGGCGCGCCAGCCGGTCGGCCAGCGCGCGCAGGGCCGCCGGGTCGCGCCGCCGACCGTCGGGGTTGTTCGGATTGACCGTCACCACGACCTCGGCATCGGCCGGTGGCTCCCCGTCCTCGGCGACGGCGACCTCGTGGCCGGCGGCGGCCCAGGACCGGCCGTGCTCCTGGTAGGTGAAGTCCAGCACCGCGACCCGGCCGGGCGGCAGCAGGCGCGGCAGCCACTGGATCAGCGCCTGGGATCCCGGCGCGGCGGCGAAGCCCGCGGTGTCGGGCACCGCATAGAAGCGCCGGGCCGCCGTCTCCAGCGCCGTCGCGGCGCCGGCCTCGGGCAGCCGCTGCCAGCAGGCCGCCGGCAGCGCCGGCAGCGGGTAGGGCCAGGGGTTGATGCCGGTCGAGAGGTCGAGCCAGCGCGCCTCCGGCACCTGCGCCAGGCGGCGCAGCGGCGCGCGGTCGCCGCCGTGCAGGAGCGGGCCGTGCAGCGGTGGTCTCTTTTGCGGACCGTCGTCCCGCTGCATTAACGATGACTTCACGATAACCGACCAGGATGGGGAGCGTGGCCCAGGATGATGTGCAGGCGGACGATACGGCATGACAATTGCCGACAACAGTCAACGGAAAACGCGTGGCAAAGTGCCCATCGGCCTCCGGTTGAAGGCCTGGTGGGACGGCTACGACCTCGAGGTGCGGCAGCGGCTGGCGGCCCAGGAGCCGGCCGCCGCGCACGAGGTCCGCTACGAGCGCGATCCGCTGGCCTGGGAGACGCCGCGCATCGAGTTGGCCCAGCAACTCTGGGGCAAGGGATTCAACGCACCCGGCGAGGCCGAACAGACCCTGGACCTGGTCAAGCCGGTCGGCCTGGACGAGTCGATGAGCGTGCTCGAGGTCGGCTCCGGCCTCGGCGGCTCGGCGCGGCTGATCGCCCAGGAGTTCGGCAGCTGGGTGACCGCGCTGGAGCCGGACCCGGGCCTGGCGCAGGCGGCGACCGCGCTCTCCGAAATGGCCGGCCTGGCAAAGAAGGCCGCCGTCTCCAGCTGCGACATCGAGAACCTGGAGGTCAAGCGGGCGGGATACGACTGCATCCTGTCGCGTACGGCGCTCTACGGCGTCGACAACAAGCTGGGCGCCCTCGCCGCCATGGCCGGCGGCCTGAAGGCCAAGGGCCAGCTGATCATGACCGACTTCGTGAAGAGCGACAGCGCCGGCCGCGCCTTCGAGCGCTGGCGCAACCTGGAGGAGCTCAAGTCGGACCCCTGGCGCGCCGAGGACTACGAGGAGACGATCAAGGAGCTGGGCCTGGACCTGCGCGTCGCCGCCGACGTCACCGACGACTACCGCGCGGCCCTGGTCAAGGGCTGGTCCGGCTTCATGTCCGGGGTCTCCAAGCAGCAGATCGACGCCGAGCAGGCGCAGATCGTCAAGGAGGAGGCGGAGCTCTGGAACCTGCGCAAGGCCGCCCTCGACGCTGGCGAGCTCAGGCTCTACCGCTTCCACGCGCTGAGCACGCGCGCCGATCGCCTGCTGTCCGACTGGTAGTCGCGGTCCTGCGGTTCGACTGGCGCGCGCCGTTGACACCCCGGGGGGCGCCCGATATAACCGCCGCCTTCCGACAAGCCGAGACATCCGGCCGCGGCCGGTAAGGGTTCAAGACGATGAAGATCATCAACTCTCTGAAGACCGCGAAGACGCGCGACAAGAACTGCCGCCTCGTGCGCCGCAAGGGCCGCGTCTACGTGATCAACAAGCGCAACCCGCGCTTCAAGGCCCGCCAGGGCTGAGCCTGCCGCGCGCCCCTCGCGAGGGGCGCACAACAGGGCCCGCTCGCGGAGCCCTTTCGGAGCCGCGCCGCCCCTGGCCGCGCGGCTCTTGTCGTGCGTAGGATGCCGTCTGGCGGGCGTGCCCGCGGACGGAGTCCGGGCCCATGATCCCTTCATTGAGCGGCGGCTGCCTGTGCGGCGGTCTGCGCTACCTGGTGACGGCCGAGCCGCTCGACGTCGGCTACTGCCACTGCCGGATCTGCCAGCGCCTCTCCGGTGCCGCGGCGATGGTCTGGGCGACGGTGCCTACCGCTGCCTTCCGCTATGTCGAGGGGCGCCCGCGCGCCTATCGCTCCTCGCCCTGGGGCCAACGGGAGTTCTGTGGCCGCTGCGGCAGCCAGCTGCTCTACCGCACTGTCGTGCAGAGCCCGAGCCTGGACATCAACCTGCCGACGCTCGATGCCCCGGAGCGCTGGCCGCCGCGTCGCCATGTCTGGGTGTCGAGCCGCCTGCCCTGGTACCCTCTGGCCGACGGTCTGCCGCAGCACGAGAACGACGGGCCGGCGGCAGGGTGAACGGCAGCCGCCTCCGACCTACTGGGTAAGATCGACGCCTCGGAAGTCGTGGCAGCGCGAGCAGTGCTTGATCGACAGGGCCTGCTCGATGCAGGCCTCGATGCGTCCGGCCTGGCGGAGCACCGCTGCGGGCGGCGGCAGGCAGCGCTCGCGGATCTCCAGGATCTCGTCGCGCCGCTCCCAGTTCTTGAAGTGGTCGACCTCGACGCGCAGGCTGCGCAGCGCCCCATAGAGATAGCTCGGCGCCAGGTGGCGGCTGCCGATCTCCGCGGTGATCGAGCTGCGGGCGGTCGAGGGACAGCTGCCGTCGCCGGCTGGATCCAGCCAGAGAGTGATCGCCTCGACGTCGTGCTCGGCGATCAGCGCGAGCTGCAGATAGAGCAGGGCGATCCGGCGTTCCTGGCCGTCGAACTGTTTGCGGAGCGCGCGCAGCGCGCAGGCGCACTGGGCCTCGCCGTAGCCCCGGCCCTGCAGGCAGGAGCGCTGGAACTGCCCCTCGCCGAACGACGGCGGCGAGTCGAGGATCGGCCCGCGTTCCTCGGCGACGGAGGGGCCGGCCGAGGCGACGAGCGAGAGCGACAGGACCAAAGGCAGCAGCAGGCGCATCGCCTGGACCTCGGCGGCAGGGAATGGAGCGAGCAGGATGCTTCGTCTGCTAACCGTCGGCCATGATCGAGGTCAAGTGGCCGGGCGAAAGGCCCGGCAAAGAAGCACCGGCGGCCTGCGCTCAGGCGCGCGCCGTCACCACGGGCGTCACGCTCTCCCAGTCGACCGCCTCCAGACGGTCGCGCACGGCGGCCAGGATCGAGGCCTCGCCGAGGCCCTGGCTGGCCTCGAAGCCCTCGCCGATCTCGACGGCGGCGCGCTCGAAGACGGCCACCAGCTCGGGATCGAACTGCCGGCCGGCGCAGGCGCGAAGCTCGGCGACCGCCTCCTCGTGGCTGCAGCGGCCGCGATAGGGCCGCAGGGCGCGCATCGCGTCGTAGCTGTCGGCGACCGCGACCAGGCGGGCGCAGAGCGGGATCGCCGTGCCGGCCAGCCGCCCCGGATAGCCCGTGCCGTCGAAGCGTTCGTGGTGGTGCAGCGAGGAGGTCGCGACGATCCAGTCGCCGACCAGGCGCTGCAGCGTGACGTAGCCGATGAAGGAGTGGTTCTGGACCTGCGCGAACTCCTGCTCCGTCAGGCCGGTCGGCTTCTCCAGGATGGCGCGGCTCACGCCCAGCTTGCCGAGGTCGTGCAGCATGCCGGCCAGCCACAGGTGGTCGGGCTTGCCGTAGGCCGGGCCGCCGGTGGCCGCCAGGGTCCAGCAGATCTCGGCGACCGAGAAGCAGTGGCGCAGGATCCAGGCCGCCGACTTCTCGAGCGCGCCGAGCAGGAGCAGGCTGGAGGCGTCGGCGGTCTGGTCGGCGGGGGCTTGGGTGGAGAAGCGGCTCGGCACTCTGCCCAGCGGCATCGTCGGTCTTCCTTCGGCGGGGGGAGCGGCTCCGGAGAGCCTCGCCGTCGGACCCTACGCCGCCGGACCCTAAGACCGGGTAAACTTGTTAGTATACGATCAATGAATATGAGGCGGCGATCGCCCCGCGCGCGCTCAGTTCCGTCCGCGCGCCAGCAGGCCGCGGGCGATGACCTGGGCCTGGATCTCGGCGGCGCCCTCGAAGATGTTGAGGATGCGCGCGTCGCAGAGCACGCGGCTGATCCGGTACTCCTGGGCGTAGCCGTTGCCGCCGTGGATCTGCAGGGCGGCGTCGGCGTTCGACCAGGCGACGCGGGCGCCGAGCAGCTTGGCCATGCCGGCCTCGATGTCGCAGCGCCGGCCGCTGTCCTTCTCGCGCGCGGCGAACAGCGTCAGCTGGCGGGCGACCATGGTCTCGACCGCCATCCAGGCGAGCTTGCCGGAGACCCGCGGGAAGGCCAGCAGCGGCTTGCCGAACTGGATCCGCTCGCGGGCGTAGGCGAGGCCGAGCTCGAGGGCGTTCTGGGCGACGCCGACGGCGCGTGCCGCGGTCTGGATGCGCGCCGACTCGAAGGTCGCCATGAGCTGCTTGAAGCCCTCGCCTTCGGTCTCGCCGAGCAGGTTCTCCGCCTTCACCGCGAAGCCGTCGAAGGCGAGCTCGTACTCCTTCATGCCGCGGTAGCCGAGCACCGGGATCTCGCCGCCGGTCATGCCCTCGGCCGGGAAGGGCTCGGCGTCGCTGCCGCGCGGCTTCTCGGCCAGGAGCATCGACAGGCCGCGCCAGTCGCGGCTGTCCGGGTCGGTGCGCGCCAGCAGGGTCATCAGGTCGCTGCGCGCGGCGTGGGTGATCCAGGTCTTGTTGCCGTGGATGCGGTAGAGCTCGCCGTCGCGCTGGGCGCGCGTGCGCAGGCTGCCGAGGTCCGAGCCGACGCCGGGCTCGGTGAACACCGCGGTCGGCAGGATCTCGCCGCTGGCCAGGCGCGGCAGCCAGGCGGCCTTCTGCGCCTCGGTGCCGCCCAGGCGGATCAGCTCGGCGGCGATCTCGGTGCGCGTGCCCAGCGAGCCGAGGCCGATCCAGCCGCGGCTCAGCTCCTCGGTGACCACGCACATCGCGGTCTTGCCGAGGCCCAGCCCGCCGTGCTCCTCGGGCACCGTCAGGCCGAAGACGCCGAGCCCGGCGAGCGTCTCGACGACCTCGAGCGGGATCAGCTCGTCCTTCAGGTGCCACTGGTGCGCCGATTCGGCGTAGGCGTCGGCGAGCTTGCGGAACTGCTCGGCGATCAGGGCGTCGGTCTCGTCCAGCCCGACCGCGCCGAAGCGGTCCTCGGCGATCAGAGCGCCGATCCGCGTGCGCACCGCGGCGCCGTCGCCGCGGCCGGTCAGCGCCGCCACGGCCGGGGTCAGGAAGGCCTGGACCTCCTCCAGGCCGAGGCCGAGGTCGGCCGGCCGCAGCACCTCGACCTGGCTGAGCGCCAGGCCGCCGGCGAGCTGGCCCAGGTACTCGCCGTAGGCGGCCTGCAGCATCAGCGTCTCGAGCTCGCCGAGCCGGCCCTCGGCCTCCAGGCGCTCCGCCCAGTGCAGCGTCTCGCGCAGGGCCGCGACGTAGGTCGCCAGCCAGGCCAGGCCGTGGGCGGCGAACTGCTCCTGCTCCAGCAGGCCGGCCTCGAGCTTGCCGTCGGGCGCGACGCGTGCCGCCACCGCGCGCCGGGCCGCGATCTCCAGGCCCTCGGCGGCGGCCAGCGCCTCGCGGCAGAGCGACAGCAGCTCGGCGGCCGGCAGGGCCGGCGAGGGGGCGGACGAGCGCGAGTCGGCGTCGGTCGGGGCGTTGGTGGCGTCGGTCATGGCGTGGCTTCGTTCGCAAGAGGATTGCCGGCGGACGGCCGGAAACGCCTGCGGCCGGCGGACGGGGCCGCCGGCCGCGAGGCGACAGGCTCTCAGCCTTCGATGGCGTCGTCCAGGGTGCGCAGGCCCGGGGTCTTCGACTGCACCAGCACCGCCATGTTGCCGGGCTTGTGCTGGTTCTTGCGCATCTTGGTGTGGGCCCGCGGGATGTCCTCCCAGGCGAAGACCTCGCTCATGCAGGGGTCGATCCGGCGCTCGACGACCAGGGTGTTGGCCTGGCTGGCCTGCAGCAGGTTGGCGAAGTGGCTGCCCTGGATGCGCTTCTGGTGCATCCAGACGTAGCGGGCGTCGAAGGTGATGTTGTAGCCGGTCGTGCCGGCGCAGAACACGACCATCCCGCCGCGCTTCACGACGAAGGTCGAGACGGGGAAGGTCGCCTCGCCCGGGTGCTCGAAGACGAAGTCGACGTTGTTGCCCTTGCCGGTGATCTCCCAGATCGCCTTGCCGAACTTGCGGACCTCGCCGAACCAGGCCTTGTAGGCGTCCGAGTTCACCGTGGGCAGCTGGCCCCAGCACTGGAAGTCGTTGCGGTTGATGACGCCCTTGGCGCCGAGGCCCATGACGAACTCGCGCTTCGACTCGTCGGAGATCACGCCGATCGCGTTGGCGCCGGCCGTCGCGATCAGCTGGATCGCCATCGAGCCGAGGCCGCCGGAGGCGCCCCAGACCAGGACGTTCTGGCCCGGCCGCAGGATGTGCGGGCGGTGGCCGAACAGCATGCGGTAGGCGGTCGCCAGCGTCAGCGTGTAGCAGGCCGACTCCTCCCAGGTCAGGTGCCGGGGGCGCGGCATCAGCTGGCGGTCCTGGACGCGGCAGAACTGGGCGAAGGAGCCGTCCGGCGTCTCGTAGCCCCAGATGCGCTGGGACGGCGAGAACATCGGGTCGCCGCCGTTGCACTCCTCGTCGTCGCCGTCGTCCTGGTTGCAGTGGACCACGACCTCGTCGCCGACCTTCCAGCGCTTGACCTTGCTGCCGACCGCCCAGACCACGCCGGCGGCGTCGGAGCCGGCGACGTGGTACTCGGCGCCGTGCACGTCGAACGGCGAGATCGGCAGGCCGAGCGCCGCCCAGACGCCGTTGTAGTTGACGCCCGCGGCCATCACCAGGACCAGCACGTCGTGGCTGTCGAGCGCCGGGACGTCGACGACCTCCTGCTGCATCGCGGTTTCCGGCTCGCCGTGGCGCTCGCGGCGGATCGCCCAGGCGTACATGCGCTTCGGCACGTGGCCGAGCGGCGGGATCTCGCCGACCTCGTAGAGGTCCTTCTGCACCTGCCCCGGTCGCAACTCGATCACTTCGGCGGGCTCGGTCATGGCGTCAACGGCTCCTCGATCCTGTTGCCATCCTCTGCGCCCCGGTCTTCGCCGAGCGGACTCTCCGGCAGTGGTCTGATCGGCAGACCGCTCGTGTCCGGGCTTGTCGTTGCCGGTGCAGCCGGGCACCGTTCTGGCTGCATAGCGCAGGCGCCCGTCTATTGCAACGCACAAACCAATTTTGTTTCAATCGGAATGCGCAGAAGATAATTTTCGTTCTCAGCGGACGCCAATTTCGAAACGGAAGGCTTGGAATGACCGGAAAGTCTACTGGCGGCAAGGACTTAGGGGCTGCGCTGCAGCAGGGGGCTGCTGCAACGCAGCGGGACAAGCCCTGGCTGATCCGCACCTATGCCGGCCATTCCTCGGCCCGGGCCTCCAACGCGCTCTACCGGGCGAACCTCGAGAAGGGCCAGACCGGCCTGTCGGTCGCCTTCGACCTGCCGACCCAGACCGGCTACGACGCCGACCACGTGCTGGCGCGCGGCGAGGTCGGCAAGGTCGGCGTGCCGGTCGGCCACCTCGGCGACATGGAGACGCTGTTCGAGGGCATCCCGCTCGAGCGCATGAACACCTCGATGACGATCAACGCCACGGCGCCCTGGCTGCTGGCGCTCTACATCGCGGTGGCCGAGCGCCAGGGCGTGGCGCGCGACGCGCTCTCGGGCACGGTGCAGAACGACCTCTTCAAGGAGTACCTGAGCCGCGGCACCTACATCTTCCCGCCCAGGCCCTCGCTGAAGCTGACCACCGACGTCGTCGCCTTCGCCTACCGCGAGGTGCCGAAGTGGAACCCGACCAACGTCTGCAGCTACCACCTGCAGGAGGCCGGCGCGACGCCGGAGCAGGAGCTGGCCTTCGCCCTGGCCAACGCGACCGCCGTGCTCGACGCCGTGCGCGACGGCGGCCAGGTGCCGCCCGAGGATTTCGCCAAGGTGGTCGGGCGCATCTCCTTCTTCGTCAACGCCGGCGTCCGCTTCGTCACCGAGATGTGCAAGATGCGCGCCTTCGTGGCGCTGTGGGACGAGCTCTGCCGGACCCGCTACGGCGTCGAGGAGGCGACGTACCGCCGCTTCCGCTACGGCGTGCAGGTCAACTCCCTGGGCCTGACCGAGCAGCAGCCGGAGAACAACGTCTACCGCATCCTGCTGGAGATGCTGGCCGTCGTGCTGTCCAAGGACGCGCGCGCCCGCGCCGTGCAGCTGCCGGCCTGGAACGAGGCGATGGGCCTGCCGCGGCCCTGGGACCAGCAGTGGAGCCTGCGCCTGCAGCAGATCGTCGCCTACGAGACCGACCTGCTGGAGTACGGCGACCTCTTCGCCGGGAACCCGGTGGTCGAGGCCAAGGTCGAGGCGCTCTGCGAGGCCGCGCGCGCCGAGCTGGCGCGCATCGAGCAGCTCGGCGGCGCCACCGCGGCGATCGAGAGCGGCTACATGAAGGAGCGCCTGGTCGACAGCGCGACCCGGCGCTTCCAGGAGATCGAGGCCGGCGCGCTGCCGGTGGTCGGCGTCAACTGCTTCATCGGCAGCGAGCCCTCGCCGCTGACCGCCTCGGCCGACGGCGGCTTCCTGGCCCCCGACCCCGAGGCCGAGCGCGCCCAGCTCGAGGGCCTGGCGGCCTGGCGGGCGCAGCGCGACGGCGCGGCCGCCGCGGCGGCGCTGGCCGAGCTCAGGCGCGCGGCGGCCGAGGACCGCAACGTCATGGAGTCCTCGATCGCCTGCGCCCACGCCGGGGTGACGACCGGCGAGTGGGCCGGCGCGCTGCGCGAAATCTGGGGCGAGTACCGCGCGCCGACCGGCGTCGCGCGCGCCGTCGCGGTGCGTGGCGGCAAGAGCGAGCTGGAGCAGCTGCGCGAGCGTGTCGCCGCGGTCTCGGCGCGGCTCGGCCGGCGGGTCAAGATGCTGGTCGGCAAGCCCGGGCTCGACGGCCACTCCAACGGCGCCGAGCAGATCGCCGTGCGCGCCCGCGACGCCGGCTTCGAGGTGGTCTACGAGGGCATCCGCCTGACCCCCGGCCAGATCGCCGGCGCGGCCCTGGAGGAGGGCGTCCACGTCGTCGGCCTGTCGATCCTCTCGGGCAGCCACCTCGACCTGGTGCGCGACACTGCGGCGAAGCTCGCCGAGACCGGCCTCGCCGAGGTGCCGCTGGTGGTCGGCGGCATCGTCCCGCCCGAGGACGCCGCTGCGCTGAAGGCCGCCGGCGTCGCCGCCGTCTTCACGCCCAAGGACTACGACCTAACGGCGATCCTCGGCGAGATCCTGACCGTCGTCGAGCAGAGCCAGCGCGAGGCGGCGTAGAGCTACATCAGCGCGAAGCAGGACGGCGGCGTGTCCAACCTCTCCCGCGCAGCGGGAGAGGTCGAAACCGCGTCAAGCGGTTTCGGGTGAGGGCCCGCAGGCGGTCGAGCCCGTCCCATCCGTGCCCGTCGCTCCGGTCCGGTCCGGCCCTCACCCGGAGCGGCTTCCGCCGCTCCGACCTCTCCCAAGGGAGAGGTAGTCCTGGCCTACAGCGGGAAGACGAAGCAGGTGGCGGTGCCGTGGGCGAGCAGGCGGCCCTGGGCGTCGGTGATGCGGCCCTCGGAGGTCGCCAGCCGTCGGCCGGGGTGGATCAGCTTGCCTTCGGCGCGGATCTCGCCGCTGTCGGCGCTGATCGCGCGCACGAAGTTAACCTTGATCTCGGCGGTCGTGTAGCCGGTGCCGGCCGGCAGGGTCGAGTGCACCGCGCAGCTCATGCAGGAATCGAGCAGGGTCGCGGCGTAGCCGCCGTGGACGCTGCCGATCGGGTTGTAGAGCCCCCAGTGCGGCCGGCCGACGAAGAGCGCGCGGCCCTCCTCGACCTCGGCGAGGTGGAAGCCCAGGGTGTGGGCGATCGGCGCCGAGGGCAGGCTGCCGTCGGACCAGCCGCGCAGCAGCTCCAGCCCGGAGAGCGACTTCAGGACGTCGGGGTCGAGGATGCCGTAGCCCTCGGGGAAAGACCTCTCCGGCGTTTCGGGCGCGTCCACGGGCCGGGACCCCAGGCCGGCGCCGGCTAGGCGACGCGGCGGCCGGGCCGCCCGCCGCGCTGCAGGCCGGGGTCCTCGTCGAACAGCTCGGCCAGCTTCTCCATCATCGTGCCGCCGAGCTGCTCGGCGTCGACGATGGTCACGGCGCGCCGGTAGTAGCGGGTCACGTCGTGGCCGATGCCGATCGCGGTCAGCTCGACCGGCGAGCGCGTCTCGATGTAGGCGATGACGTCGCGCAGGTGGCGCTCCAGGTAGTTGCCCGGATTGACCGAGAGCGTCGAGTCGTCGACCGGCGCGCCGTCGGAGATGACCATCAGGATGCGCCGCTGCTCGGGCCGCGCGATCAGGCGGTTGTGCGCCCAGATCAGCGCCTCGCCGTCGATGTTCTCCTTGAGGATGCCCTCGCGCAGCATCAGGCCGAGGTTCTTGCGGCCGCGTCGCCAGGGCTCGTCGGCCGACTTGTAGACGATGTGGCGCAGGTCGTTGAGCCGGCCCGGCGTCTGCGGCTTGCCGGCCGAGATCCAGCGCTCGCGGGCCTGGCCGCCCTTCCACATGCGCGTCGTGAAGCCGAGCACCTCGACCTTGACGCCGCAGCGCTCCAGCGTGCGCGCCAGGATGTCGGCGCTCATCGCGGCGACCGAGATCGGCCGGCCGCGCATCGAGCCGGAGTTGTCGATCAGCAGGGTCACCACGGTGTCGCGGAAATCGGTCTGGCGCTCGACCTTGAAGGACAGCGAATGGCCCGGGTTGGTGACGATGCGCGACAGCCGGGCGGTGTCGAGGATGCCCTCCTCCAGGTTGAACTCCCAGGCGCGCTGCTGCTTGGCCAGCAGCTTGCGCTGCATGCGGTTGGCCAGCCGCGCGATCACGCCCTGCAGGTGCGCCAGCTGCTGGTCGAGCATGTGGCGCAGCCGGGTCAGCTCGTCGGGATCGCAGAGCTCCGCGGCCTCGACGACCTCGTCGAACTCCGTGGTGAAGGGCTTGTAGCCCTCGTCGAGCGTGTCGGAGAGGTCCCAGTTCGGCCGCTTGCCGGGCCGGCCGGGCTGCTCGTCGGCCATGCCGGCCTGCATCTCGCCGTCGGCCTCGGCGGCCTCTTCCTCCTCGCCCTCGGCCTCGCCCATCTCGGACTGCTCGCCGCTGTCGGAGGAGGAGGCGGACTCGCTCGAGTCCTGCTCGCCGCCCTCGCCCTGCATCTGCGAGGGATCCTGCTGGGCCTCGTCGCCGCCCTCCTCGGACTCGTCGTCGTCGAGTGGCTCCTGCTCGTTCATCGCCTCCAGGTCGAGGTGCTGCAGCAGGCGGCGCACGGTGCGCGCGTAGGTCTGCTGGTCGGCGGCCTCGGCGTCGAGCGCGTGGATGTCCTTGAGCACCTCGGCGTCGAAGTGCGGGCGCCAGAGGTCGACGATGCGCTGGCCGGACGGCGGCGGCGCCTGGCCGGTCATGGCCTCGCGCGCCAGCAGCCGCAGCGCCTCGGACAGCGGCACCTCCTCGCGGTTCTGGGCGCGCGCGTAGCCGCGGTTGCGGTAGCGCTCCTCGAGCGCGGCCTCGAGGTTGAGGTTGCAGCCGGCCATGCGTCGGGCGCCGAGCGACTCGCAGCGCGCCTGCTCGACGGCGTCGAAGATCTCGCGCGCCGTCTGGTTCTGCGGGCGCTGGCTGGCGTGCAGCTTCTCGTTGTGGAAGCGCAGGCGCAGCGCCACGGCGTCGGCCTCGCCGCGGACCTGGGCGACCTCGTCGGCCGGCAGGTCGCGCGCCGGCATCGGCAGGCGCACCTCCTTGCCGACCAGGCCCTGGCCGGAGGGCGCGAAGTTGGCCGTCAGCTCGGCCTGCTCGGCGATCGCCCGGACCGCCGCGCCGGTGGCCCGCTTGAAACGCTCTATCGGTGTCTCGGACTGGGACATCACTGCCTTCGTGTTGCTGCTCTCTCATCATAAGCACGATGCGGCGCGAGACAATGCGCGGCCGGTCAGGTCGGGGCTGCGGCGGGCGCCGGCCGGCGGCAAGCGAGGCACGGCGGAGGGCGGCGCGAAATCCACCCCGGGTTGTCTTCCTTCCCTGCCTGGCTCATCCTTCGGGCAAGAGGCGCGGCGGATCGGGGGCATGAGCGGCGCAGGGGAAGACCAGAAGCCGAGATTACCGGGCAGCGCGCGCGCGCGCTCCTGCCGGTGGAAGCGACGCCGGCGCTGGGCCGACCGCTGGCGTCGCTTCTGGGCGCGTGAGCTGTGGTCGGTGCCGATGCCCGGAGGCCGCCGACGGCCCTACCGGCTGGCCGACCTGCGCAACGGTTTCCTGGCCGGCCTGGCGCTCTTCGCCTTCTCCGAGGCCGATCCCTTCGGCATTGACGATGCCACCGAGCGCTACTCGGCCGAGGTCTTCCAGCGTTTCGCCGCACCACACTACGACCGCGCGCAGTCCGACCGGATCCGCGTCCTGCTGATGACCGAGCGCCTGGTCGAGGCGCGTGGCGACTGGCCGCTGCCGTTCAGCGTCCATGGCGAGATCCTCTTCGTGCTGCTGGCGACGGAACCGGCCGCGGTGTTCGTCGACTTCGGCTTCCTGGACGAGCGAGGCGACAGCTCGGTCGTCTCGCTGCAGGACGCGATCGGCGCCTACGCGGCGGACGGTGTCGATCTCTACTTCGTCGCCGGCCAACCCGGCCCGGGGAGGCCGCGCGGCATCATCGAGCCGCTGTCCGGGGCGGCGCTGGTATCGGGCGCCTTCTGGCCGGACCGCTACGAGCTGTTCGACTGCCGCCTCGGCCTGCCGAGCGCCGCGCTTGCCCTGGCATCCAAACAGGAGGTCGCCCTGCGCGGCCTGAAGGGGGCGCCGAGTCACCTGAGCGAGGCGCACTGCCCGCCGGCCCCGTCGCTCCGCCAGCCAACCGGTTGGCCGTTCCGGCCGCCCGGCTGCGCAGGCGGCCTGCCGGGCGGCGATCCGCGGCTGTGCATGGACATCGCCTGGTCGGACTGGACCGGCTGGGGCAGCGGTACCAACAAGGCCCAGCGCTGCAAGGCCCTGCCGCGGTGGGGGCCGCTGATCCTTTTCGACCCCTTCTACGCCTTCCTCAACAGGCTGGGTCTCGAGTTCGTCCGGCCCTTCGGCGGGCAGACCTGCGGGCCGCACGGTTCGCTCACTGCGCAGGACCTGCTGGCCGCCGAGCGCGCCGCCGCGACGACGGCGGACGAGGCCGAGCGCCAGCGGCTTACCGACGAGCTCAGGGGCTACTTCAAGGACCGCATCGTCATCTACGGCGGCCACCTGGAGATGGCCGAGGACCTGTTCCAGCCGCCGACGCACCAGCCGCTGCCCGGCGCCTACTATCACGCCATGGCGCTCGACAACCTGCTGCACCTGGGCTTCGAGGGCTACAAGGTCCAGGTGCCGCACCTCGGCGGCCGACCGGTCGGCTGGCTGATCGAGGCCGTCACTTTCGGCCTCGCGACCGCGATCACCAGCTTCTTCGCACGCGCCGCCATCGACCGCGAGGCGCCGCAGAGCGTCCCGCGCGAGCGCTATCCGGCGGTGCGGCGCGCCCACCTGCTCCGCTCCCTGCGCTGGTCGGTCTATGGACTGCTGGCGCTGATCGTCTTCCTCGCCCTGCTGATCTGGTTCGAGTACGTCCTGCTCGACTGGGCCCCGGCGAACTTCGTCGGGCTGATCGGCTTCCAGTTCGCCTGGTGGATTTCCTTCCAGCGCACCTGGTGGGAGCACCGGCCGCGGCAGGCGACGCGCCCGACGCTCTCGCCGGAATAGGCGATTGCAGCCGGGGATCGACAACCCAGGGTTCCCGTCCGTCGCCACCTCCGCTATCATTTCCGCCGTTCGACACATCCTGCGTCTTTTGGGGGGACACCTGCATGATGACGAACTTCAGGCCGCATGCCGTCTGCTTGGCCGCTGCGCTCATCGCCGGCTCCTGGCTGCTGTCGCCTGCCGCGGCGCGTGCCGAGGGCGAGATCGTCGGCGTGCGCGCCAGCTCGCTGTCGCTCTACGAGAGCGCCGAGGGCCAGCGCATCGATTCGCTCGACCGTGCGGCGGTGGCGATGCCGCTGGACGTCGAGGAGGTCGCGCCGAACCGGCGCCTCAAGGTCACGATCGACGGCCGGACGGTCTGGCTCGCGCCGCACCAGGTGATCATGGCCGAGGGCGTGACGGTCGAGAGCGGCTGCATCTCGGTGAGCCCCCAGTACGCTTCGACCCGCGCGCTGGGCTCCTGCGAATGAGCTCCGCCCGCGCGACGGCATGCGCCGCCCTTCTCGCCGCCGCCCTGCTCGCCGTCTTCCTGCTGGCCGCGCCGACGCCGGCGACGGCCTTCCTGGGCGATCTCGATCCCTTCGCCGACACGCTCGACGAGTTCGACGGCAAGTTCGTCGATACGCTGGAGCCGGGTCCCTGGGTGCCGCCGCTCGAGCGGATCATGCACGAGCAGAACGCCCGCGCGCGCAAGGACGGCGCGAGCGCCACCTTCGGGCGGACCCAGGACGACTGGACCGACAACCAGGCGGCCGAGCAGCTGGAGACGGCCGCCGAGGAGCCGGTCGCGCTGGCCGACGGCCTGACGCTGCTGCGCATGGATCGGCCCGGACTGGTCGAGTCGCCGGCGCTGGACGCCTACTTGCAGGGCATCGTCGCCCGCCTGCAGGCACAGTCTCCGGTCACGGCGGCGCCGATCCGGGTCTACGTGACCTCCGAGAACGGCTACGGCCAGGCCGGCGCCATGCCGGACGGCGCCATCGGCCTGCCGATCGCCACCCTGCGCCAGGTCGACAGCGAGGACGAGCTCGCCTTCGTGCTGGCCCACGAGATGGCCCACGTGCTGCTCGGCCACCACGACAGCGACTGGTTCGCCGATGCGCGCGATTCGCTGGTCACCACCGCGGAGATCGGCCTGGGCCTGGCCATCGCCGTCGGCTCGCAGGTCGGCCAGGGCAGCGAGATCGCCGGCGAGGCCCTGAAAATCCTGATGATCGCCCAGGGCGTCATGTTCGCCACCGACCACGGGCTCTTCCCGAGCTGGAACCGCGAGCAGGAGGACGAGGCCGACCTGCTCGGCTTCGACCTGATGATCCGCGCTGGCTACAACTTCCAGGGCGCCTTCGACGTCATGGCGAAGCTGGAGCGGTGGGAGGCCGAGCTGGCCGCCCGCCCCGACCCCCGCCAGGCCAAGCTGGAGGAACTCGACCGACAGATCGCGCAGTCCGGCAGCAGCGGCCAGTTCAGCGAGGCGATCCAGGGCGTCGTCGCGCGCGTCTCGATCGACATCGGCGAGGCGCTGGAGGACATCGGCGGCGAGGATCACCGCAGCGCCACCGACCGCTTCGATTCGCTGAGCAGCTACGTCGACCGCGAGTACGGCGACCATGTGCCGCCGGCCTCGCGCAGCCACGAGCTGACCGAGGTTCGCAAATCGACCGAGGTGGCGACGCTGTTCGAGGCCTATCGAGACGCCGACAGGGCCTACGCCGACGCCGAGGCGGGAAAGCTGGCCAGCGCGGAGGCCGCCGCGCGGCGCGCCACCGGGGGGGCGATGTCGCACCACGCCTGGCCGCGCTACGCCTTCCACAAGACGCGCCTCGCCCAGGGCAATCTCGACAAGGCTGCCCAGAACCTGGAACTGGCGCTGCGCGGCGAGCGGCCGACGCTGGTCGTCTACAAGGAGCTGGCCGACCTCTACTGGCGCGACGGCCGGCAGGCCGAGTCGCTGGCTCTGCTCCTGCGCGCCCACGAGCAGTTCAGCCGCCCGCCGGCGCTCTATGCCGACCTGATCTACCGCTACCAGCAGAGCGGCCGGACCCAGGAGGCCAACGCGCTGGTCCTGGAATGCCGCTACCGCGACCGCAAGGCTGGCAAGGTCTGCCAGTCGGCCGCCGAGGGTCGGGCGCCCGGCGAGCCGGACACCTCGGGAGGCGGGGCGGGCGGGGGCGGGCTCGGCACGATCGGCGCCGACCCGATCACCGGCGCCCTGGAAGGGCTGTTCAAGTAGCCGGCGGCTGTCCCGCCGGCTCCTCGCCGGCCGCTCCTCAGACCAAGGTCGCGCGGACGCCGCTCTCCGGCAGCTCGGTGCCGAAGGAGCGCTGGTAGTACTCGGCGACGATCGCGCGCTCGACCTCGTCGCACTTGTTGAGGAAGGTCAGGCGGAAGGCGAAGCCGATGTCGCCGAAGATCTCGGCGTTCTCGGCCCAGGTGATCACCGTGCGCGGGCTCATCACCGTCGAGATGTCGCCGTTGATGAAGCCGGAGCGGGTCAGGTCCGCGACCGCGACCATGGCCTTCAGCTTCTCCTTGCCCTCCTTGCTGTCGTAGCCCGGCAGCTTGGAGAGGACGATCTCCTCCTCCTCCTGGTGCGGCAGGTAGTTCAGCGTGGCGACGATGTTCCAGCGGTCCATCTGGCCCTGGTTGATCTGCTGGGTGCCGTGATAGAGGCCGGTGGTGTCGCCGAGGCCGACGGTGTTCGCGGTCGAGAACAGGCGGAAGGCCGGGTGCGGCCGGATCACCTTGTTCTGGTCGAGCAGCGTCAGGCGGCCCTCGACCTCGAGCACGCGCTGGATCACGAACATAACGTCGGCGCGGCCGGCGTCGTACTCGTCGAAGACCAGCGCGGTCGGCCGCTGCAGCGCCCAGGGGAGCAGGCCCTCGCGGAACTCGGTGACCTGCTTGCCGTCGCGCAGCACGATGGCGTCCTTGCCGATCAGGTCGATGCGGCTGACGTGGCTGTCGAGGTTGATGCGGATGCACGGCCAGTTCAGGCGCGCGGCGACCTGCTCGATGTGGGTCGACTTGCCGGTGCCGTGGTAGCCCTGGATCATGACCCGGCGGTTGTGCGCGAAGCCGGCCAGGATCGCCAGCGTGGTGTCGCGGTCGAAGCGGTACGCCGGGTCGACGTCGGGTACGTAGTCGCTGTCCTGCGAGAAGGCCGGCACCTCCATGTCGCTGTCCAGGTTGAAGGTCTGGCGCACCGACACCTTGATGTCGGGCAGGCCGGTCGGCATCTCGCTGAGCGTCTCTTCGGTATGCAGGGACATGAAGCTGAACGGGTCCTTGGCTGGTCCGGGCCGGCTCGGGCCCCCTCGGTCGGCCGGGGGCCGGGCCGCTGCCGGCGTACGTGTTCCGGTGTCGGCCGCGCGGGCCGGGACACCTCTTACCTAGCTTGCGCGGCTGGCCGCGTGAAGGGTCTTGAGGGTCGTATAGGCCCGATTGACCCGTTTCAGGCGCTCCTCGCTGCGGCGGTCGCCGCCGGTGCGGTCGGGGTGCAGCCGCTTGGCCAGCTCCTTGTAGCGGCGCCGCACCTCCTCCCAGCTGGCGCCGGGCTCCAGGCCCATCACGTCGAGCGCCCGCGCCTCTTCGCCGCCGGGCCCGGCCTCGCGGGCCCGCTGGCGCCGCTGCTCGCGCCGCGCGCGGCCCGAGGGATCCTCGTGGAAGGCGCCGCCTTCCTTCCAGGCCTCGGCGAAGGGGCCGCTGCCGAGCCGCCAGGTCGGCCGGTCCCAGGTGCTGTCGCGCCGGCGCACCGCCTCGATCTCGTCGCTCGACAGGCCGGAGAAGTAGTCCCAGGACCGGTTGTAGGCGCGGACATGCTCCAGGCAGAACCACATGTAGTCACGCAGGCGGTCACGTGCCACCGGCGCGCGGTAGTCGCCCGGCTCCTCGCAGCCGGGATGCGCGCAGGGCTGGGCCGCAGCCTGGCCGAAGGGAGAATTCAGGGCCTGTTCGCAGGAACTCACCATGGCCAAAGTATGGCCAGCGCGCCGCGGTGCGACAAGGCATGCCAGCCATCCCCGGCGGCCGTGTCGCAGCCGCCGGCGGGCGCGCGTCTCAGCGGCCGCGCTAGTCGGCCAGGTTGACCAGCGCGAGCCCCGCCAGGATTCCCGCGAGGCCGCCCAGCAGGCTGAACGTCAGCGTTTCGCCGAGCCAAAGGCTCGAGGCCAGGACGCCGCACAGCGGCACGCCGAGAAAGCCGAGCGAGGTGGTGATCGCCGGCAGGTCCCGGGTCACCATGACCGCCGCCCAGTAGCAGAAGGCGCTGGCCAGCGGGCCGTTGTAGGCGAGCACCGCGCCGAGCTCCCACGACCAGGTCAGCCAGGCAAGGTGCTCCAGGACCAGCGCGGCGCCGACCAGCGGCACCAGGGCGACGAGCATCTGCCAGGGGGCCAGCTCGAGCGGGCTCGCGGTCCAGCGGTGGCCGCGGACCTGCAGGATCGCCCCGGACCAGAGCAGCGCCGCCAGCAGCAGCGCGCCGTTGCCGAGCAGCGTCTCGCGGTCGTCCCAGGCGAACTGCAGCGGATTGAACAGCCCGGCGAGCCCGGCCAGGCCGAGCGCCAGGCCAAGAGCCTTGAGCGGGGTCATCCGTTCGCCGAGCAGCAGGATCGCCGCCGGCGCCACCCACAGCGGCGTGGTGTAGGCGAGCACCGCCGAGCGGCCGGCCTCGACGGTCAGCAGCGCCAGGTTGACCATCGCCAGGAAGCCGGCCATCTGCAGCAGGCCGACACTGAGCACGACCGGCAGGTCGCCGCGCGGCGGCAGGCGCAGCCGGCCGAGCGCCGCCAGCAGCGCGAACAGCGTCGCGGCGCCCAGCGCCAGACGCGCCGCGGCGAACCAGAAGGGCGGGATGTAGCCGAGGCCGATCTTCATGATCGGCCAGTTGGCGCCCCACAGCACGACCAGGCCGAGCAGCAGCAGCAGCGCCTGG
Organism: Alphaproteobacteria bacterium; assembly: GCA_030433005.1. Taxonomy (GTDB): domain Bacteria; phylum Pseudomonadota; class Alphaproteobacteria; order Kiloniellales; family DSM-21159; genus Tistlia. The sequence continues at coordinate 27,756 of JAUILQ010000026.1, read as the reverse complement.
CGTCGGCGCGCGGGATCGGAGGACGGAGTCATCGGCGGCAGGAGGTCATCGGCAGGGCTGCGAACGCCGTGAGGGCGGGGCGGGGGCGCGCCGACGGCGCTCTTGCCTCGGCGGCGCCGGCACACTACCACCGGCGACACTATCACCGGCCCGGCCCGACGCCCCCTGCCGAAACGGAGAGCCCGCCATGTCCTCAGATGCCCCCTCCCCCTCGCGCGCCCGGCGCATCGAGGCGCGGCTCACCGAGGCGCTCGCGCCGAGCAGCCTCGAGGTCCAGGACGATTCCCATCGCCACGCCGGCCATGCCGGCGCGCGGCCGGAGGGCGAGACGCATTTCCGGGTGACGGTGGTCTCCGAGCGCTTCGAGGGGCTGTCGCGGGTCGACCGCCAGCGGCTGGTCAACGGCCTGCTCTCCGCAGAGTTCGACAGCGGCCTGCACGCCCTGCAGCTGTTCACCCGCACGCCGGCGGAGGCCGCCGCACGCGGCGGCTGAGGTCCTTACTCCGCCGCGCCCCCGGCCGTCCCGTCCGGCCGGTCCGGGCCGGTGTAGAACTCCGGCCATTCGCGCCTGACCACCGGGCCGTCCGAGGCGAAGGCGTAGCAGCTGTCGATCAGCGCCGGCCGGCGCCCGGGTCGCGGCGCGTTCTTGCCGCTGCGCTCGCGCGACGGGAAGACGGCCTGGAAGGCGACGGTGCCGAGCGCGCCGAGCATCTCCACCAGGTGGGTGCAGCCCTCGGTGCCGCCGAGCTTCTCGCGCACCTTATTGCGCCAGCCCGGAGCGATGCGCTCGCCGACCATCTTCCGGAAATTCGGGGTGATCTGCGGACAGGTCGCGAAGGGCGTGTGGTCGGACACCGCCTCGATGCCGTGGATCAGGAAGTCCTCGTCGATGGTCAGGCGCAGCCACATGCCGTGGATCGGTTCGCCGGCCTCGACGCGCCCGCGGTAGGCGTTGTCGAAGCCGTAGCTCTTGCTGTCGACCAGGTGGGCGTCGATGTCCCAGAGACCGTCCTCCCGCTGGAAGGCCTGGAAGTCGTAGCGGCGGTTGTGCACGGGCCGGCGCGCGACGGGCGGCGACAGGGGCATCGGGAGATCCAATCCGAAGAGTTCAGCAGCGCGGGCGCGATGATAGGCAGGCCGCGTCGGCGGTCAACGGTCCGCGCGGCCTGCGCGGCCGGAGGCCTCGCGCGATCCCGGCGGGGCGGGGGGCCTCAGCCGACGCCGTAGCTGGTGTCGAACAGCAGGGCGTCGCGCTGCTTGAGATCCTGCTCCAGCTCGTCGCGGACCGCGCCGTAGAGGTCGCGGATCGAGACCATCCCGACGATGTCGTCGGCGTCGAGCACCGGCAGGTGGCGGCAGCCCATCTCGCTCATCAGCTCGAGCGCATAGCCCGGCGTGTCGCGCGGGCCGATCGCCCGGGGCGATTCGGTCATCACCTCGCCCAGCGGCGTCGCCGCGGCGTCGCGGCCGGCGCTGACCACGCGGGTGACCACGTCGCGCTCGGTGAAGATGCCGGCGAGCTTGCCGTCGCGCACCACCATGACGGCGCCGATGCGCTGCTCGGTCATCAGCTTGACGGCTTCGGCGACGCTGTCGTCGGGCTGCAGGAAGTAGAGCGCCTGATCGTGAACGATGTCCGGGACGATATGACGTTGCACGGCATCCTCCGCAGTCGTGAGGGCCGGCATCCAGCGGCGTCGCACGGGGGCTCGCACCGCATCTCGAAGACCGGGGCCCTGGCCGGACAGTGTGGGCCGGCCCCGGGGCCCGGTCAAGCCGAGCGGGTGTAACGGCGGTGGTGCCGCACCGCCTGCGGCACGCGCATCGGCTGCAGGCGCTACTTCGCCGCCGCCTCGGCCGGGTCCGCCGCCTCCTCTTCCGTCAGCTTGGTGATCTTGACCAGGGTGATCTGGTTGCGCTGGCGGCCGAGGATCTCGAAGGCGAAGCCGTGGAACGCGAAGCGCTGGCCGATCTCGGGGATGCAGCGCGCCTCGTGCAGGATCAGCCCGGCCACGGTCGAGGCCTCCTGGTCGGGCAGCTTCCAGCCGCTGTGGCGGTTGAGGTCTCGCAGCGTCACGGTGCCGTGCACGACCGCCGAGCCGTCGGAGAGCAGCTCGACGCCGGCGACCTTGACGTCGTGCTCGTCGCTGATCTCGCCGACGATCTCCTCCAGGATGTCCTCCAGCGTCACGATGCCGAGCACCTCGCCGTACTCGTCGACGACGATCGCGAAGTGCTCCTTGCGCTGGCGGAAGGCCTGCAGCTGCGACAGCAGGTCGGTGGAATCGGGGATGAACCAGGGCTCGGCGGCGATCGCGCCGACGTCGAGGCCCTCGACCTTGCCGGCGCGCGCCTGGACGGCGCGCAGCAGCGCCTTGACGTGCAGCACGCCGACGATGTCGTCGAACTTGCCGCGCCACAGCGGGATGCGCGTGTAGGGGCTGTCGAGGACCTGCTCGACGATCTTCTCGGGCGGCTGCTCGCTGTCGATGGCGATGACGTTGCGCCGGTGCACCATGATCTCGCCGACCTCGACGTTGCCGAGGTCGAGGATCGAGCGCAGCATGTCGCGCTCCTCCCGGTTGCCCTCGTCGCCGCCGTCGTGGTTGAGCTCGATGGCGCCGCGCACCTCCTCCTCCCAGCGCTCGGTGCCGTAGGTCGCGTCGAACTTGGCGCCGAACAGGTGCAGCGTGCCGGTGACCACCAGCTGGACCAGCCGGGTCACCGGGCTGAACAGGAAGACCACGGCGTTGATGATCGGCGCCACGACCAGGGCCATGCGGTCGGCGTGGTGCAGCGCGTAGGTCTTGGGCAGCACCTCGGCGAAGACCAGCACCAGCAGGGTCATGCCCAGCGTGGCGTAGGCGACGCCGGTGTCGCCGACCAGCGAGATCAGCAGCGAGGTCGCCAGCGACGAGGCAAGGATGTTGACCAGGTTGTTGCCGAGCAGGATCGCGCCGATCAGCTTCTCCTTCTGCTCCCACAGCCGGTTGACCAGCTCCGCGCGCTTCTTGCCCTGCTGCTGCAGCGTGTGCATGCGCGCCCGCGAGGCCGCGGTCAGCGAGGTCTCGGAGCCGGAGAAGAAGGCCGACAGGACAAGCAGCGCGACGATCGCGCCGATGACGAGAAGCTGCTCGGTTTCCATGGTCCTCGGGAGCGTTCCGCGCTATTCGCCCGCCAGGTCGAGCGGCGGGGCGGTCTGGGTGATCGCCTCGGTCAGCAGATGCGCGACCTCGGCCTCGTCGACGTCGCGGCTGACGAAGGCCTCGCCGATGCGGCGCGCCAGCACGAAGGTCAGGCGGCCGCCGCTCGCCTTCTTGTCCTTGCGCATGTGCTCGATCAGCCGCTCGGCGGTCCAGGCCCGGCCGCCGAGACGCCCGAAGCCGGTCGGCAGGTCGACGGCGGCGAGGTGCCGGCGCACGGCGTCGGCGTCCTCCGGCGGGCAGTGCCCGAGCTGCGCCGAGAGCTCGAAGGCCAGGGTCATGCCGATCGCCACGGCCTCGCCGTGCAGCAGGTCCTGGCCGAAGCCGCACTCGATCTCGAGGGCGTGAGCGAAGGTGTGGCCGAGGTTGAGCAGGGCCCGCTGGCCGGCCTCGCGCTCGTCGGCGGCGACCACCGCGGCCTTGGCGCGGCACGAGGTCAGCACGGCCTGGCGCAGCGCGTTCGGCTCGCCCTCGACCACGGCGTGGCCGTGGCCCTGCAGCCAGTGGAAGAAGCCGGCGTCGCCGAGCAGGCCGTACTTGGCGACCTCGGCGTAGCCGGCCAGCATCTCGCGGCGCGGCAGGCTGGCCAGCGCGCCGGTGTCGGCCAGCACCAGGCGCGGCTGGTGGAAGGCGCCGACCAGGTTCTTGCCCTGCGGCGTGTCGATGCCGGTCTTGCCGCCGACCGAGCTGTCGACCTGGGCCAGCAGGGTCGTCGGGATCTGCACGAAGTCGATGCCGCGCAGCAGGATCGCCGCGGCGAAGCCCGTCAGGTCGCCGACCACGCCGCCGCCGAGAGCGACCAGCAGGCTGCGCCGGTCGAGCCCGGCTTCCAGCAGGCGCTCGCAGAGGTGCTGCAGCGTGGCGAAATCCTTGCTTGCCTCGCCGGGCGGCACGACGAAGGCCTCGGCGGCGATGCCGGCACCGGCGAGCGCGCGCTCCAGCGTGCCGAGGTGCAGGCCGGCGACCGTCTCGTCGGTGACGATCATGACCCGGCGCCCGCCGCCGGCGGCTTGCGCCAGCGGTGCCATGTGCTCGCCGGCGCGCGCGATCAGATCCTCGCCGATCAGGATGTCGTACCGCCGCTCGTCCAGGGCGACGGACAGGCGCTCGACCTGGTTCACGTCAGGGCTCCGTATTCGGCCAGGGCCTCGGCGACCCGCTCCACGGTCTGCTCGGGCGGCGCATCGAGGCTGTCGACCGTGATGTCGGCCTGGGCGTACACGGGATAGCGCTCGCCGATCAAGCGCGACAGGATCTCGCGCGGGTTGCCGTTGCGCAGCAGCGGCCGGTTGCCGCGGCGGCCGGTGCGGCGCAGCAGCAGCTCCAGGTCGGCGCGCAGCCAGACCGAGACGCCGGCCGCGGCGATCGCCGCGCGGGTGCCGGCGTCCATGAAGGCGCCGCCGCCGGTCGCCAGCACCCGGCGCTCCGGCTCGTCGAGCAGCCGCGCGATGACCTTGCGCTCGCCGTCGCGGAACGCGGCCTCGCCGTGGCGCTCGAAGATCTCCGGAATGCTGCAGCCGGCGGCCGCCTCGATCTCGCTGTCGGCGTCGACGAAGCGCAGCCCCAGGCGCTGCGCCAGGCGCCGGCCGATGCAGGACTTGCCGGCGCCCATCAGGCCGACCAGCACGATGCTGCGGGCGTCGGGCGGCGGGGGGCGCGTCTCTCGGGTCTCGACCAGGCTCGACATGACCGCGGGACTATAACCTCTCGGCGCCGCCTCCGAGAGGGGGCAGTTTCGGAGGGGGCGGTTTCCGTCCGGTCCGCCGCCTGGCTTCCTCGTCGCCGGCGCCGCCGGACCGCCGGCCGCGGCGGAACGCCGCAAATCGGCCATACTCGGATCTACCATAATCCCGAGAGCAGGCCGCCGCGCGCAGCCGGGCCGCAGACGGGCCATGGCCTCGACTCCGGCGGATTGCTAGAAAGCCGGGGTGACCGCAATGCAGCCAGGAGTTCGACGAGGCGATGGGACGGTTCGGAGCGATGGTCTTGCTGCTGGTGCTCCTGCTGGTGGGCGGTGGGGCGGTCGCCCTGCTGTTCATCGACATTCCGCCGCCGGAATCGCGGGTCGAGAAGGTGCTGCCGAATGACCAGTTTCCGCGCTGACGCCGGGCCTCGCCGGCGGGTCGCCCTGCTGGCCGCGGCGGTCGGCCTCGCCGCTTTCTGCCTGGCGGACAGCGCGCCGGGCCGCGCGGTCGCGCAGACTGTGGCGCAGAGTTCGGGCCAGGGCTCGGGCCCGATCCAGCTGTTCCAGCTGCAGCAGATTCCCCAGGCCCCCTCCAGCGGGAGCCCGTCGCAGGGGGGCACGGCGCAGGGCGTGCCGCAGGGCGGCTTCGGCGGCCAGTCCGGTCTCGGCGGCGGCGCCGGCCTGGGCGGGCCGCTCGACGGCGCCGAGGTGCCGGAGGGCCTGGGTCTCTGGACCCGGGAGGACGGCGGGCTCGGCCACGGTCTGTGGCGCGGCAGCCGGCGCGAGACCGTCGCGACGCTGCTCGAGCGCCTGTCCGGCGGCGTCGACAGCCCGACCCTGCGTACCCTGGCGCTGCGCGCGCTGCTCTCCGAGGCCGAGACCCCCGGCCGTTCGCTGCGCCCGGTCGCCGCGGCGGACGGCGCCGCCGGGCAGAACCTGCTGGTGCTGCGCGGCGAGGCGCTGCTGGCGCTCGGCGAGGCGGCCTATCTCGGGGCCCTGCTCGACCTGGTCGCGGGCGAGGCCGCCGGCGCGCCGGCCGTGCTCAAGCTGAAGACCCAGGCGAACCTGCTGACCGGCGACTACGGCCGCGCCTGCGCGAGCGCGCGCGACGGCGTCGCGCGGGCGCCGGCCGACAGCTTCTGGACCAAGGCCCAGGTCGCCTGCCAGGCCGCCAGCGGCGAGGCCGACGCGGCGCTGCTCGGCCTCGACCTGCTGCGCGAGAGCGGCGAGGGCGCCGACCAGGGCTTCTCGGCGCTGGCCGCCGCCGCCCTGGGCTACGGCAAGGCGCCGGCCGACCCGGCGCCGACGCCGCTCAACGTGGCGCTGGTGCTGGGCAGCGATCTCGCGCCGCCGGTCGGCTGGCAGGACAGCCGCGACCCCGCGGTTCTGGCGATGGCGGCGCGCGACGGCGACCTCGCGCGCGACCGGCGCCTGGCGCTGGCCGAGCGGGCGGCCGCGGCGGGTGCGATCACCGCCGACGAGCTGACCGGCTTCTTCGAGTCGACGCGGCCGGGAGAGGCCGAGCTGGCCGAGGCGGGCCAGCGCGCCGGCCGGCTGCCGGGCCCGCAGGCCCGCGCGCTGCTGTTCCTCGCCGCGCGCCAGAGCCAGGGCGCGGCGCGCGCCGACCTCGCGCGCCAGGCCCTGGAGAGCGCCCGGGCGGACGGCGTCGAGCTCGGCGTCGCCCGGCTTTTCGCGCCGCTGGTCGGCGATCTGCAGCCGAGCGCGGCGCTGACCGGCGTCGCCCCGAGCGCGGCCCGGGCCCTCTATCTCGCCGGGCGCTACGAGCAGGCCGGCGCCTGGGTCGAGGAGCTGCGCCGCAGCGCCGGGGTCAATCCGCTGGCGCGCCAGGCGCTGGTCGAGATCTGGCCCTTCGCGCGGCTTGCCGGCGCCGATGTGCCGGGCGGCCCCCAGAACCTGTCGAGCTGGCGAGAGGCGCGCCTCGCGGCCGGTGCCGCGCCGGAGGCGGTGGCGCTCGACACGATCACGCTGCGCGGCCTGCTCTACGCGCTCGGCGAAAGCGATTCCCTTTCCTTCGGCGAGCTGATCGGCAGCGAGCCCGCAGGGTCGATGATCGGCACCTCGACCCTGCTGGCGCTCGAGCAGGCCGCAGCCGGCGGCCGGCTCGGCGAAGCCATCCTGCTCGCCACGGTCGTCATCGCCGAGAACGGCGTCGGCGGGCATCCCTACCCGACGGCCAAGGCGGTCGAGGCGCTGAACCGCGTCGACCGCCCCGGCGAGGCGCGCGCGCTCGCCATGGAAGCGGCAGTGGCCAGAGGTTTGTGAGCGATCCCGCCGCGCGCGGGCAGGGGCCTCGCGGCCCCGGACAACGCGGACGGGGGAACCGCGAGAGGACGCGCTTAGAGCAGGTGGAACCCTTCCTCGAGATGCTCGCCGCCGAGCGCGGCGCGGCCGCCAATACCTTGGAAGCCTATCGCCGCGACCTCGAGCACCTGGGCGGCTTCCTGGCCGGCCGGCGGCGCACGCCGACGACCGCGACCGCGGACGATCTGCGCGGCTACCTGGCGGCGCTCGAGAAGGCCGGCATGGCGCCGCGCACCGTGGCCCGGCGGCTGTCGGCGCTGCGCCAGTTCTACCGCTTCCTGGTCGGCGAGGAGCTGCGCCAGGACGATCCGACCCTGCAGATCGACAGCCCGCGGCAGGGCCGCAGCCTGCCCAAGATCCTGAGCGAGCAGGAGGTCACCGGCCTGCTCGAGGCCGCGCGGCGGCGGCAGGGCCCGGAAGGCCTGCGGCTGGTCGCCATCCTGGAGCTGCTCTACGCCACCGGCCTGCGGGTCTCGGAGCTGGTCGCGCTGCCGGCCGCGGCGGTGGCGCGCGACCCGCGCCTGCTGATCGTCTCCGGCAAGGGCGGGCGCGAGCGCATGGTCCCGCTCAGCGATCCGGCGCGCGAGGCGCTGCGCGCCTACGAGCCGGCCCGGCGCGGCTTCCTGCGCCGGCCGGGCGACGAGCGCTGGCTGTTCCCCTCGCGCGGCGGCGACGGGCACCTGACCCGCCACCGCGTCGCCCAGCTGCTCAAGGAGCTGGCGGTCGAGGCCGGCATCGAGCCGGGCAAGGTCTCGCCGCACGTGCTGCGCCACGCCTTCGCCAGCCACCTGCTGGCGCACGGCGCCGACCTGCGCGCGGTCCAGCAGATGCTCGGCCACGCCGACATCTCGACGACGCAGATCTACACCCACGTGCTCGACGAGCGGCTGCGCTCCCTGGTCCGCGAGCGCCATCCCCTGGCCGAGGCCGGCCCCCGCCCACCCGCCGGGCGGGATCCCGCCGCGCGCGATCCCGCCGGCGACTGATCGCGCGGCGCCTCTCGGCGATTTCGCGCCTGCGGGAAAAGCTCTAGAACCTCCGGGCAGGGACACCGCCCACCGGAAGGGAAAGAGCGAGCCATGAGCTTCACCATCGTCGAGCCGGCACCGGCGCGCATGAACCGCAGCGAGCTGGCGGTGCCGGGCTCGAACTACCGCTTCATCGAGAAGGCCGCCGAATCGGCGGCCGACGTCGTGTTCCTCGACCTCGAGGATGCCGTTGCCCCGGACGACAAGGCGCAGGCCCGCCGCAACATCGTCAAGGCGCTCAACGAGATCGACTTCGGCCGCAAGACCGTCTCGGTGCGCATCAACGGCCTCGACACCCCCTACATGTACCGCGACGTGATCGACGTGGTGGAGCAGGGCGGCGAGCGGCTCGACCTGATCATGATACCCAAGGTCGGCACGGCCGCCGACGTCTATGCCGTCGACATGCTGGTCACCCAGGTCGAGGACGCCGTGGGACGCAGTAAGCGCCTCGGCTTCGAGATGATCATCGAGACCGCGCTCGGCATGGCCAATGTCGACGAGATCGCGGCGGCCAGCCCGCGCAACGAGTCGCTGCACTTCGGCGTCGCCGACTATGCCGCCTCGACGCGCGCGCGGACCACGGCGATCGGCGGGCCGAACCCGCTCTACGGCGTGCTGACCGACACCCCGGAAGGCGGCGGCGCGCGCGACTACCATTGGGGCGACATGTGGCACTACGCGATCGCCCGGCTGGTCGTGGCGGCGCGCGCGAACGGCCTGCGGCCGCTCGACGGGCCGTTCGGCGACATCCGCGACGCCGAGGGCTACCGCGCCCAGGCCAACCGCGCGGCGGTGCTCGGCTGCGAGGGCAAGTGGGCGATCCACCCCAGCCAGATCGAGTTGGCCAACACGCTGTTCAGCCCCTCGGAGGCCGAGGTCGCCCAGGCCGAGAAGATCCTGGCGGCGATGGAGCAGGCCCAGAAGGAGGGCCGCGGCGCGGTGACGCTGGACGGCCGGCTGATCGACATCGCCTCGATCAAGCAGGCCGAGGTCCTGGTCCACAAGGCGCGGCAGATCGCCGAGGCCGGCTGAGGCCGCGAACCCTCGGCGGCCCCTTGCGTTGGCGACAAGGGGCCGCAGCTCTCGTGGGGTAGCGCGGGGTTCGGTCCCGCCGGCACCGTGCTAGGCTCCGGACCGGGCCGGCGCCGGACGTGACGGGAGGTGAGCCGCGATGGAATTCGATGCCCTGCTGCTCTCGCGCATCCAGTTCGCCTTCACGATCTCGTTCCACATCGTCTTTCCGGCGATCACCATCGGCCTGGCCAGCTACCTGGCGCTGCTCGAGCTGCTGTGGCTGCGCACCGGCGAGGCGCGCTTCCGCGACCTCTACCGCTTCTTCAGCAAGCTCTTCGCGGTCTGCTTCGGCATGGGCGTCGTCTCCGGGGTCGTGCTCAGCTACCAGATCGGCACCAACTGGTCGGGCCTGTCGCAGGCCGCCGGCAACGTCATGGGCCCGCTGCTGGCCTACGAGGTGCTCACCGCCTTCTTCCTGGAGGCCGGCTTCCTGGGCGTCATGCTGTTCGGCTGGGACAAGGTCGGTCCGCGGCTGCACTTCCTGGCGACCTGCATGGTCGCGGTCGGCACGCTGATCTCCGCCTTCTGGATCCTCTCGGCCAACTCCTGGATGCAGACCCCGGCGGGCTACGCCTTCGAGAACGGCGAGTTCCGCGCGACCGACTGGCTGGCCGCGGTCTTCAACCCCTCCTTCCCCTACCGCCTGGTGCACATGGTGCTGGCGGCCTTCCTCTCGACCAGCCTGCTGGTCGGCGGCATCGGCGCCTGGCACCTGCTGCGCGGCCGCGAGGAGACGCGGACCCGCACGATGGTGGCGATGTCGGTGCTGTTCGTCGCCGTCGTGGCGCCGCTGCAGATCGTCGCCGGCGACCTGCACGGCCTGAACACGCGCGAGCACCAGCCGGTCAAGGTCGCGGCCATGGAGGCGCACTGGGAAACCCAGCGCGGGGCGCCGCTGATCCTCTTCGCCTGGCCGGACGAGTCGAGTGAGAGCAACGACTTCGTGCTGGAGATCCCGAAGCTCGGCTCGCTGATCCTGACGCATTCCTTCGACGGCGAGGTGCGGGGCCTGAAGTCCTTCCCGGAGGACGAGCGCCCGCCGGTCGCCATCGTCTTCTGGTCGTTCCGCATCATGGTCGCCTGCGGCCTGGCGATGCTGGCGCTCGGCTGGATCGGCGCCTTCCTGTTCTTCCGGCGCCGGCTCTACGACAGCCGCTGGTTCCACTGGCTGGCGGTGCTCGCCTCGCCGCTCGGCATCGTCGCGATCCTGGCCGGCTGGGTGACCACCGAGGTCGGGCGCCAGCCCTGGGTCGTCTACGGCCTGCTGCGCACGGCCGACGCATTGGCGCCGCTTTCCGGGTCCAGCGTCGCCCTGACGCTGGCCGGCTTCGTCGTCGTCTACTGCGGCGTGTTCGGAGCCGGCATCTGGTATCTGCTGCGGATCGCGCGCGAGGGGCCGTCCTGGGCCGGCGGGCCGGAGCCGGAGATCTCGGCACCGGCGCTGCGGCTGCCGGGCGAGTAGCCGCGACAGGTCGGGCGCAAGGAAGGAGACGGGCCGAATGGATCTCGCAACGCTGCTGCCGGTGCTCTGGGCCGGCGTCATCGTCTTCGCGGTCGTCGTCTACGTCCTGGCCGACGGCTTCGACCTCGGCCTCGGCATTCTCTTCCCCTTCGCCGGGAGCGAGGCCGACCGCGACCGCATGATGAACTCGGTGGCGCCGGTCTGGGACGGCAACGAGACCTGGCTGGTGCTCGGCGGCGCCGGTCTGCTGGCCGGCTTCCCGCTGGTCTACTCGGTCGTGCTGCCGGCCTTCTACTTGCCGCTGATCGTCATGCTGCTGGCCCTGGTGTTCCGCGGCGTCGCCTTCGAGTTCCGCGAGCGCGCGCCGCACTACAAGCAGGGCTGGTCGATCTCGTTCTGGGCCGGCTCGCTGGTCGCCACCTTCGCCCAGGGCGTCGTGCTCGGCGGCTTCGTGCGCGGCGTGCCGGTCGAGGACGGCGTCTTCGCCGGCGGCACCTTCGACTGGCTGGAGCCCTTCCCGCTGTTCGTCGGCCTCGCCCTGGTCTTCGGCTACGCCCTGCTCGGCGCCGGCTGGACGATCCTCAAGACCGAGGGCGAGCAGCAGGCCTGGGCGCGGCGCTGCTGCCGGCTGCTGCTGCCCGCCGTGCTGCTGGCCATGGCCGCGGTCAGCCTGTGGATGCCGCTGGCCGACGAGCAGGTCGCCGAGCGCTGGTTCACCTGGCCCAACATCGCCTTCCTCTGGCCGGTGCCGCTGGCCGTGCTGGCGCTGTCGCTGCTGCACTGGATCGCCCTCGAGCGCGGCTGGCAGGCGCTGCCCTACGTCAGCGCGGCGGCGCTGTTCCTGACCGGCTTCTTCGGCCTCGGCGTCTCGCTGTGGCCCTACGCCATCCCCTACGCCGTCGACATCTGGCAGGCCGCGGCCGCGCCCAACACCCAGCTCTTCGCCCTGGTCGGCTTCGCCGTGATGATCCCGATCATCCTGGCCTACAGCGCCTGGAGCTACTGGGTGTTCCGCGGCAAGGTCGGCGACGAGGGCTACCATTGACGCCCGCGGGCGCCCGGCCGTGAGCGAGCGGGCCCGCCGCCTGCTGTGGTTCGCCGGCCTCTGGTGCGCCGGGGTGCTCGCCGTGGCCGCGCTGGCCTACGGGCTGCGCTGGGCGATCGGGCCGCTGTTCGGCTGATAGGAACGCGGCCCGATACCCGACCCTTTCTGCTGTTCGCTTACCTTTCAACGCGACGACAAGGAGTCGAGGCGATGATCGAGTTCCCGAAGGGCAGGAGGACGTTCGTTGTCAGGGAACTCGGGGAGCCGGAGGAAAATGCCCTGCGTGTGGTCGTTACAGAGGCCTCGAGGGGAGAGCGAGAGAAGGACCCTCTTCTTGGAGTTGAAAGGTTCCCTGTCGCGATTGCGGTCTCAACCCCGTCTCTCGAACTCCTCTGGGACAGCTACATCGCCTATGCCGTCCGGGACGAGAGCTATGCCCTCGACGATGAGGAATCTGCCGTGGAGACGATGCTGCACGTTCGCAAGGCGTCGACCTTCTTAGATTATGTCGCCGAAACCACGACGGCCGGCTCAGGACATCCCGGGCCTTTCGAGCATTGGGCGCTCTATTGCGCCAACCACATCATCGACGTCGCGTCCCAGGAGCCGCCCAGGTTGCGATGGCTCGCCTCGGATGAGGTATCCGCCATGGCGACCCGGGTGACCCTGTACGACCGCGCCTAGGCGAGGCCGGGCAGCGAAAGGGATTGATGGGCTCCTGGCTCAGTCGGCCGCGCGCAGGTACTGCTCGACCGGCGGCAGGGCGCCGACCACGCCCTGGTCCTGCAGGAACTTCGCGAAGCGGCGGTAGCGGCCGGCGTCGCTGGCGGCGGGGCGCAGCGCGAAGCGCGGCAGGGTGTCGTCCCAGGCCCGCGCGTTGAGCTCGTCATCGAGGTCGGCCTTGTAGGCGACGAACAGCTCCCAGCTCTCCTCGGGGTGGTTGATCAGGTACTGCACGCCGCGCTCCAGGGCGGTCAGGAAGGCGTCGTCGCGCGGGTCGGGCTGGACGTCGCTGCGCGCCACCAGGATCAGCTCGTCGTAGGGCGGCACGCCCTCCTCCTCGACGTAGAAGAACTTCCCCTGGCCGCCGGCGAGCGCCAGCTGGTGCTTCTCGAAGTTGCGGTAGGCGCCGATCACCGCCTCGACCTGGCCGGCCAGCAGCGACTGGCCGAGCGCGAAGTTGACGTTGATGAGCTCGATGTCGTCGAGGCTCAGGCCGTGGGGCTCCAGCATCGCCGCCAGCAGCGCCTCCTCGAAGCCGCCGACCGAATAGCCGACGCGCTTGCCCTTGAGGTCGGCGATCGTCTCGACCGGCCCGTCGGCCAGCACCAGCAGGGTGTTGAGCGGCGTCGCCACCAGCGTGCCGATGCGCGTCAGCGGCAGGCCGGCGCCGACCTGGATGTGCAGCATCGGCTGGTAGCTGACCGCGACCTCGGCCTGGCCGGCGGCGACCAGCTTGGGCGGGTCGTTGGGATCGGCCGGCTCGACCAGCTCGACCTCCAGCCCCTCCTCGGCGAAGAAGCCCTTCTGCAGCGCCACGACCAGCGGCGCGTGGTCGGGGTTGAGGAACCAGTCGAGCAGCACCGTGTAGGCGCCGTCGTCCTGGGCCCGGGCCGGCTGGCCGGCGAGCCCGAGGCAGAGCCCGCCCGCCAGGGCCGCGGCGAGCAGGGAAGGGAAGAATCGGGAACTGACTCTGGGCAGGAATCTGGGCATCGCGTCGTGACCTCCGTCGTCTCGTCTCTGTTCGGGAAGACGGAAGGGGCGGGCGCGAGAGAAGTCCTGGCCGGGCCGCTTCCGGTTCCTTCCCTGCGCCGGCATGACCCGGATCAGATTCTAAGGGTCACCGCCACGGCCGGCGGACTCTCAGCCCTCGCATGCGAGGACACCCCTAGGAACCAAGGACGCTCAGCATGGCGCGCGGCGCCGCGTCGCGCAACCGCCGCCTGACCGCCCGACGGCCCACGGAAGCGGTGTGACGCCGGCGCGCGCTGTGCTATGTCGGGCCCGCCATGCGTCACTACCTCGATTTCGAAAAGCCGATCGCCGAGCTCGAAGGCAAGATCGAAGAGCTGCGCCACCTCTCCGACGACGGCGAGCTCAACATCGCCGACGAGGTCGCGCGCCTCCAGGGCAAGGCCGACCGGCTGCTGCGCCAGACCTACACCAAGCTCTCGGCCTGGCAGAAATGCCAGGTCGCGCGCCATCCCGAGCGGCCGCACGCCGCCGACTACCTGAAGGCGCTGGTCGAGGACTACGTGCCGCTCGCCGGCGACCGGCTCTACGGCGAGGACAAGGCGATCCTCGGCGGCATGGCGCGCTTCCGGGGCCACTCCTGCGTCGTGCTCGGCCAGGAGAAGGGCCACGACATGCAGAGCCGCGTGACCCACAACTTCGGCATGCCGCGGCCCGAGGGCTACCGCAAGGCGCAGCGCCTGATGGGCCTCGCCGAGCGCTTCGGCCTGCCGCTGCTGACCTTCGTCGACACCGCCGGCGCCTATCCCGGCATCGGCGCCGAGGAGCGCGGCCAGGCCGAGGCCATCGCGCGCTGCATCGAGCTCAGCCTGGAGCTCAGGGTGCCGGTGATCGCGACGGTGGTCGGCGAGGGCGGCTCGGGCGGCGCGATCGCCCTGGCCACGGCGAACCGCGTGCTGATGCTGGAGCACTCGATCTACTCGGTGATCAGTCCCGAGGGCTGCGCCTCGATCCTCTGGCGCTCGGCCGAGCAGAACCAGGAAGTGGCCGAGGCCCTGCGCCTGACCGCCCAGGACCTGGAGAAGCTCGGCGTCATCGACCAGATCGTGCCGGAGCCGCTGGGCGCCGCGCACCGCGGCCGGGCCAAGACGATCGCCGCGGTCGGCGACGCCATCGAAGAGTCGCTGCACGCCCTGCGCCGCCTCGACGGCGGCACCCTCAAGGTGCAGCGCCGCGACAAGTTCCTGGCGATGGGCCAGAAGGGTTTGGGCTGAGCTTCCCCGACGGTGCCGCGGCTATCGGCGGCGCTTTCACGCTTCGCGGTTCGACAAGCTCACCGTGAAGCGACGGCGAGGCGGGGAGCCGGCTGCATCCGCCCCGCTTGCCGAAAGGCTCATCCCCGACCAGAAGCTGGGCTCGGACCGACCCGGCGCTTCATGGTGAGCTTGTCGGACCACGAAGCGTGACGGCCGGACGACGGCCGCGCCCTACGCCCAGGTCAGGATGCCGGCCATGCGCAGGCGGGCGAGCTCGGCGGCGGTCTCGACGCAGAGGCGGCCGAGGCCGGCCAGCAGGTCCTCGGTCTCGGGGCCGAGGTCGTCGACCGAGAGCGCCTCGGCGACGGCGGCAGCCAGGGCCTCCTCGGCTTCCTCGGCCTCGCGCAGCACCTCGACCGTCGAGTTGGTCGAAAAGGACTCGCGCAGCGAGGCCATGGCGTCGCGCGCCAGGTCGGCCTCGGGATCGAAGTCGTCGGGCAGCTCGCCGTGGCTGCGGATCATCGCCTCCAGCTGGTCGAAGGCCTGCTGGTGCTGCAGCGGCGCCTCGGCGATGGCGTCGGCGTCGAGCAGGGTGTTGTCGATCGAGCCCTTGACCCGCTCGAGCACCGCGATGGCGGCGTGCAGGGCGCGGGCGCAGTCCTCCAGCGCGACGGTCCAGTCGTCCTTGAGCATGCTCATGGGTGGCTCGACTCTCTGCTGACCGGCGCCGCCCCCCGCGCCTTGCGGCGGCGTCGGGACGGCGCGCCTCGACGCTCCTAGAGATGACCCTCCGGCACGAAGACCTCAAGGGCCTTGGGCTCGACGGTGAAGACCCGCGGCGTGCGCCCGGACATCTCGCCGTCCAGGTTGAGGCTGCGCTTGCGCGCGGTGTGCAGTGCGATCCGCTTGCCGCGCAGCGTGATGACCTCGGGCCAGGGGCGCAGCTGGCCGGCGCGGATCCAGGGGGCCAGGCGCAGCAGGCGCCAGAAGCCGACCGGCTTGATGGCGTAGAGGTAGAGCGTCTCGTCGTCGATCCGGCAGTCCTCGTCGACGACCAGGCCGCCGCCGAAGTGCGGGCCGTTGCCGATCGCGATGTGGATGAAGCGGCCGCGGACCCGGTCGCCGTTGCATTCGATCCGGCAGCGGAACGAGCGGTTCTGGCGCCAGGCCAGCCACAGGCTGATCGGATAATTGAGGATGCCCAGACGACGCTTGCGCTCGCCGGAGTGGAAACGCGGCACCTCGGCGCCGAGCCCGACGGTGGCGACGTTGAAGAACAGCTCGCGGCCGGCGCGACCCAGGTCGATCCGCTTGCGATGGCCGGCGGCGATGACGGCGGCCGCCTCGTGCAGGTCGAAGGGCACGCCCAGGGTCCGCGCGAGGTCGTTGGCGGTGCCGAGCGGCAGGATGCCGACCGGCTTGCGGGCGCGGGTCAGCGCCTTGGCGAGGCCGTGGAAGGTGCCGTCGCCGCCGGCGACGACCAGGGCGTCGAACTCGCGGGCGCGCCGCTCGATGGCCTTGCGGGCCTCATCCAGGCCCTCGGGCCGCTCGACCTCGACCTCGATGTCGTCGGACGCGTGACGCAGGGAGTCGACGGCTGCCTCGGCTTCCGGGGCTCGGCCGCTGTTCGGATTGATCAGGACGAGGCAGCGCATGGCTGCCTAACGTCCGCCGCCGCGATTCGGCACCGTCCTCAGGAAAGTTTCCCGTGGCAGTGCTTGTACTTCTTGCCCGAGCCGCAGGGGCAGGGGGCGTTGCGCTGGACCTTGCCCCAGGTCTCCGGATCGCCGGGGTCGAAGGCGGCCTGCGCCGGCCGGCGCACCGGCTGGGCCTTGGCCTGGCCGGAACCCTGGCCGGCAGGCGCGCCGGCGCCGACCAGCTCGGGCTCGCGCGCCGCGCCCCCGTCCGTCGCGCCGCCGGGCACGCCCTGGCCCTGGCTCGGCGTGCCCTGCAGCGCCGGGTCCTGGCGCGTCTCGTGCATCTCCTGGGCCGGCCGCTGCGGCTCCAGGGCCGCCGGGTCCTGGGTGCGGATCGCGATGTGGCTGAGCAGCGCCGTGGTCTCCTCTCGGACCCGCCCGAGCATGTTCTCGAAGAGGTCGAAGGCCTCCTTCTTGTACTCGTTGAGCGGATCGCGCTGGGCGTAGGCGCGCAGGCCGATGCCGTGGCGCAGGTGGTCGAGGCTGAGCAGGTGGTCCTTCCACTGGCGGTCCAGCACGTTGAGCAGGATCTGCTTCTCGGCCAGGCGCATCAGCTGCGGCCCGAAGTTGACCTCCTTGGCCGCCATCTTGCGCTCGACCTCCTGGGTCATGCGCTGGCGGATCTCCTCGTCGGCGATGCCCTCTTCCTTGGCCCAGTCGTCGACCGGCAGGTCGAGGCCGAACAGGCGCAGCGCCTCCTCGTGCAGGGCCTTGGTGTCCCACTGCTCGGCGTAGGCCTTCGCCGGGATGCAGCGCCCGACCATGTCGCCGAGCACTTCCTCGCGCATCGAGACGACGGTGTCGCGCACGTCCTCGGCGAGCATCAGCTCCTTGCGCTGCTCGTAGACGACCTTGCGCTGGTCGTTCATGACGTCGTCGAACTTGAGCAGGTTCTTGCGGATGTCGAAGTTGCGCGCCTCGACCTTCGACTGCGCCTTCTCCAGGGCCTTGTTGACCCAGGGATGGACGATCGCCTCGCCCTCCTGCAGGCCGAGCCGGCGCAGCATGCCCTCCATGCGGTCGGAGCCGAAGATCCGCATCAGGTCGTCTTCCAGCGACAGGAAGAACTTGGAGGCGCCGGGGTCGCCCTGGCGGCCCGAGCGGCCGCGCAGCTGGTTGTCGATGCGCCGGCTCTCGTGGCGCTCGGTGCCCAGCACGAACAGGCCGCCGGCCTGCTTGACCACCTGCTTGGCGGCCTCGACCTCGCCGCGGATCTTCTCGACCGCCGCCGCGCGCGTCGCCTCGTCGGCGCCTTCGGGCACCTCGTGGGCGATGCGCATCTCGACGTTGCCGCCGAGCTGGATGTCGGTGCCGCGGCCGGCCATGTTGGTCGCGATGGTCACGGCACCCGGCCGGCCGGCCTGGGCGATGATGTAGGCCTCCTGCTCGTGCTGGCGCGCGTTCAGCACGTTGTGCGGTACCTGCTTCTTCTTGAGCAGCTCGGATAGCATCTCCGACTTCTCGATCGAGACCGTGCCGACCAGGACCGGCTGCTGGCGCTTCCGGCAGTCCTCGATCTGCTCGACGATGGCGCCGAACTTCTCGCCGACCGTGCGGTAGACCTCGTCGTCGTAGTCGGTCCGCGCCACCGGCACGTTGGTCGGGATCTCGGTCGCCTCGAGCTTGTAGATGTCCGCGAACTCCTCGGCCTCGGTCATCGCCGTGCCGGTCATGCCGGCGAGCTTCGGATAGAGGCGGAAGTAGTTCTGGAAGGTGATCGAGGCGAGCGTCTGGTTCTCCTGCTGGATGGTGACGCCTTCCTTGGCCTCCAGCGCCTGGTGCAGGCCCTCGGAGTAGCGGCGGCCCTCCATCATGCGGCCGGTGAACTCGTCGACGATCACCACCTTGTCGTCCTTGACCAGGTAGTCGGTGTCGCGGGCGAACAGCTTGTGGGCGCGCAGCGCCTGGTTGACGTGGTGCAGCAGCCCGACGTTGCCGATGTCGTAGAGCGAGCCCTCCTGCAGCAGCCCGGCCTCGCCGAGCAGCTGCTCGACGTGCTCTACGCCGGTCTCGGTCAGGGTGACCGACTTGTGCTTCTCCTCCTTCTCGTAGTCGTCCTCGACCAACTTCGGCAGGATCGCGTTGACCTGCCGGTAGAGCTCGGAGGAGTCCTCGGCGGGGCCGGAGATGATCAGCGGCGTGCGCGCCTCGTCGATCAGGATCGAGTCGACCTCGTCGACGATGGCGTAGAAGAACTCGCGCTGGACCATGTCCTCCAGGCGGAACTTCATGTTGTCGCGCAGGTAGTCGAAGCCGAACTCGTTGTTGGTGCCGTAGGTGACGTCCTTGGCGTACTCGTAGCGGCGCATCTCGTCGGGCAGCCCGTGCCCGATGCAGCCGACCGTCAGCCCCAGGAACTCATAGATCTTGCCCATCCAGGCGGCGTCGCGCTGGGCCAGGTAGTCGTTCACTGTGATGACGTGGACGCCCTTGCCGGCCAGGGCGTTGAGGTAGAGCGGCAGGGTCGCGACCAGGGTCTTGCCCTCGCCGGTCTTCATCTCGGAGATCATGCCGCGGTGCAGGACCACGCCGCCGATCAGCTGCACGTCGTAGTGCCGCTGGCCGAGCGTGCGCTTGGCCGCCTCGCGCACCGTCGCGAAGGCCTCGGGCAGCAGGTCGTCGAGGCTCTCGCCGTCCTCCAGGCGCTTGCGGAAGGCCGGCGTGCGGGCCTTGAGCTCCTCGTCGGAGAGCTTCTCCAGGTCCGGCTCCAGCGCATTGATCTTGGCGACCAGAGGCCGAAGCGATTTGACGAAGCGGTCGTTGGCCGAACCGAACAGCCGCTTTGCGATGGAGCCGATCATGGAATTCCTCGGAGCACAGGGGCGAGCGGCCGGCCGCCAGGACCGGCCACCAGCCTGCGTGGTCACAGATATGGGCGTGAGGGGGGCCTGTCAACGAAAGGGGCCGGGCGGGCGCTCGCGAAACGGCGCGCCCCGCCCTTGTTCCCGGGCGCTTTATCTGCATAGTGCCGGCAAAGCGAAACTGGGCGCGGCCGGGCCGGAACCCGTCGGTTGCGTCGACGACAGACTCGCCCCAGGACCCCGCGCGGGGGCCGGTACGGCAGCCGACACGGCACCGGCGCCCGCCTGCTCGAAAGGATCTTCCATGCTCCGCTTCCGCCTCCTCACGGCGACCCTGACCGCCGCGGCGCTGCTCGCCGCGGCCCCGCTCGTCACGGCGCCCGTCGCCGTGGCCCAGGACTCCGGCGCGGACCCGGTGGTCGCGGTGGTCAACGGCACGGAGCTGCGCCAGTCCGACGTGCTGCGCTCGGCCCAGGACCTGCCGCCGCAGATGCAGGCGCAGATCGGCGTGCTGTTCCCGGCCCTGGTCGAGCGGCTTGTCGACCTGACGCTGCTGACCCAGGCGGCCCGCGACGCCGGCCTGGCCGAGGACGAGCGGGTCCGCCAGCTGGTCGCCGACGCCGAGTCCGACGCCATCCGCCGCGTCTTCCTGGAGGACAAGATCGACGCGGCGCTCTCCGAGGAGCAGCTGCAGGCCGCCTACCAGGACTACCTGACCGAGAACCCGGCCGGCGAGGAGGTCAAGGCGCGCCACATCCTGCTCGAGAGCGAGGACGAGGCGATGGACGTGATCGCCGAGCTCGAGGGCGGCGCCACGTTCGAGGAGCTGGCCAGCGAGCGCTCGACCGGCCCCTCGGCCGCGCAGGGCGGCGACCTCGGCTGGTTCTCCAAGGACCAGATGGTCGCGCCCTTCTCGCAGGCGGCCTTCCAGCTGCGGCCCGGCGACTACACCAAGGTGCCGGTCGAGACCCAGTTCGGCTGGCACGTCATCAAGGTCGAGGACCGGCGCGAGAAGCCGGCGCCGAGCTTCGAGGAGATCGAGGCCGAGCTGCGCGAGAAGGTCGCCCGCGAGGTCATCGACGAGCAGGTCCAGGCGCTGCGCGAGGACGCGGCGATCGACATCAAGGCGCCGGGCAACCAGCCGGCGCCGGGCGCCAGCGTCCCGCAGGGCGAGGCGCCGGCGATGGAAGCGCCCGCGACCGAGGCGCCGAAGGAGTAGGGCGCGATGGGCAAGCCCTCGCCGCTGGCCCCGGCCAGCTTCCCGGCGCTGCCGGCGGTCGCGGGCGTCGAGATCGCCACGACCGCCACCGGCATCCGCTACAAGGGCCGGGACGACCTGCTGCTGATGCGCTTCGCGCCGGGCACGACGGCGGCCGGGGTGCTGACCCGCTCGCTGACCGCCAGCGCCCCGGTGCTGTGGTGCCGCCAGGCCCTGGCGAGCGGCGCGGCGGCCCGCGGCCTGCTGGTCAACGCCGGCAACGCCAACGCCTTCACCGGCGCGCGCGGCATGGCCTCGGTCGACCGCCTGCTCGGCGCGCTCGGCGCGACGCTCGGCTGCGAGCGCGAGCAGCTCTACGTCGCCTCGACCGGGGTGATCGGCGAGCCGCTGCCCGACCAGCGCATCGCCGAGCACCTGGCGGGCCTGGAGCGGGATCTCGGCGCCGGAGGCTGGGACCGCGCCGCGCGCGCGATCATGACCACCGACACCTTCCCGAAGGGCGCGGTGCGCACGGCGCGGATCGGCGACACCGAGGTGACGCTGGTCGGCGTCGCCAAGGGCTCGGGCATGATCGCCCCCGACATGGCGACCATGCTGTCCTTCGTGGCGACCGACGCGGCGCTGCCGGCCGAGGTCCTGCAGACCCTGCTGAAGCGCGGCGCCGACCGCTCCTTCAACGCGATCACCGTCGACGGCGACACCTCGACCAGCGACAGCCTCCTGCTGTTCGCCACCGGCCGGGCCGAGCATCCGCGGGTCGAGGGGCCGGGCTCGTCGCTGCTGCGCGACTTCCGCCGCGCGCTCGAGGAGCTGCTCATCGACCTCGCCCTGCAGACCGTGCGCGACGGCGAGGGCGCCACCAAGCTGGTCGAGATCGCGGTGACCGGCGCGGCCAGCGGCCGGGCGGCCAAGCGCATCGCGCTGTCGATCGCCAACTCGCCGCTGGTCAAGACCGCGATCGCCGGCGAGGACGCCAACTGGGGCCGCATCGTCATGGCGGTCGGCAAGGCCGGCGAGCGCGCCGACCGCGACCGCCTGCGCATCGCCATCGGCGGCGTCGCCGTGGCCGAGGACGGCCAGCGCGTCGAGGGCTACGACGAGACGCCGGTGGCCGCGCACATGAAGGGCCAGGAGATCCTGATCGAGGTCGACGTCGGCATCGGCCGTGGCGCCGCGCGCGTCTGGACCTGCGACCTGACCCACGGCTACATCGACATCAACGGCTCCTACCGGAGCTGAGACCGGTGAAGCTGCGGCTCCGGCCCACACCCCCACCCGGCCACCCATTCAGGATACTGTCGTGGGTGGCCGGGTGGGGGTGTGGGCCGGAGCCGGTGCGAGCGGAGCGAGCACACCCATGACCGACTCCGGCTGCTGGGAGGCCGCGGCGCGCGATCCGGAGCCGGGCGGCAAGCCGGTCGTGCTGGTCGCCGCGGTTGCGCTGATCGATGCCGACGGCCGGGTGCTGCTGGCGCAGCGTCCGGAAGGCAAGGCCATGGCCGGGCTCTGGGAGTTTCCCGGCGGCAAGGTGCAGGCCGGCGAGACGCCGGAGGCGGCGCTTGTGCGCGAGCTGCAGGAGGAGCTGGGGCTCGACACGCGGCAGTCCTGCCTGGCCCCGATCGCCTTCGCCTCGCACGGCTACGACGACTTCCACCTGCTGATGCCGCTGTTCGCCTGCCGCGTCTGGCAGGGCGACCCGCGTCCGCTGGAGGGCCAGCAGCTGGCCTGGGTGCGGCCGGCGCGGCTCGCCGACTATCCCCTGCCGCCCGCCGATGTGCCCCTGGTCGCCCAGCTGCGCGACCTGCTCTAGGCGCCATCGGCCGCGGCCCTCTTGCCAGGGCCGCGGACCGCGGGAAGACTAGCGGTCCTGGTCCGAGCCGCCGGGGGAGCGACCGCCATGGGCAGTGCCACGCGCGTTCCGCGTCGTCTCCGCCGGGGCGGCCTTGTCGCCCGCCGGCCGCTCGACGCTGTCCAGCGCCTCGGCCAGGCGCGCCGCGGCGCTGCCCGGCCTGAGCGGCTTCTGCTGCGAGGCGTGCGGCGCCCAGCCGGTCAGGTAGATCACCTGAAAGGTGGCGGCCACCCGGCCGTCGGGGCCGGCGAAGCGCTCGGCGTAGATCTCGGCGGCGCGCAGCAGGCTGTCGCGCCGGCTGAAGGCCTTGCGGCCGGCGGCGAGCGCGCTGCTCTCGCCCATGCCGCGCAGCTCCTGCATCAGCGCCAGGGCGTGCGGGTAGGTCACCTCGATCAGGTCGCTGTCGACGACCGGCAGGGCGAAGCCGGCGCGCTGCAGCAGGCCGCCGGCGTCGCGCAGGTCGGCGAAGGGCGAGACGCGCGGGCCGGCGCCGCCGCTGGTCTCGCCGTCGGCCTGGACCAGCGCGGCGCGCAGCCCGGCCAGGGTCTCGCCGCCGAGCATGGCCGCCAGGAACAGGCCGTCGGGCCTGAGCGCCCGGCGGACCTGCAGCAGGGCGCCGGGCAGGTCGTTGACCCAGTGCAGGCTGAGCGCGCTGGCGACCAGGTCGAGCGAGCCCTCGGCGAAGGGCAGCAGCTCCTCGTCGGCGACCAGGGCGCTCGTGTCGCCGGGGACCCGTCGGGCCATCGCCTCGGAGAGGTCGCAGGCGACGATCCGCTCGATGCCGTTGCGCCCCCCCAGGGCCTCGGCCAGCTCGCCGCCGTGGCAGCCGAGGTCGAGGGCGACCGGGAAGCGCCGCCGGATCTCGTCGAGCCGCTCGCCCAGGCGCCCGGCGACCTCGCGGACCAGGAAGTCGTGGTCCGGCCAGGCGGCGGCGGCGCGCTCGCGGTGGCGGCGGACCAGCGTGCGGTCGAAGGGCAGCTGCGGATCGGACATGGCCGGAGACATGGCAGTCCGCGGCGGGCGTGGCAATGACGTCGCTCGGCCGCCCCGCCCGGTCTGCGGCGCCGCGCCATCCTGTCGTCGTCGCCGGCTCGGCGGTCGTGCGCCGGCTCGCCCGGCGCGTCCTCGACGCCCTGCTGCCGCCGCGCTGCCTGGCCTGCGGCGGCGGCGTCGACGAGCCGGGACGGCTCTGCGCCGGCTGCTGGTCGAGCCTGCGCTTCCTCTCGGCGCCGCTGTGCCGGCAGTGCGGCTATCCCTTCGAGGTCGAGCCGGTCGCGGGCCAGGGCGGCGACCTGCTGGGCGAGGCGCTCTGCGCCGCCTGCCGGCGCTCGCCGCCGGCCTTCGACCGGGCGCGCGCGGCGCTCGCCTACGACGCCGCCTCGAAGCCGCTGGTGCTGCGCTTCAAGCACGCCGATCGCACCGACGCGGCGCCGGCCTTCGCCCTCTGGATGCGCCAGGCCGCCGGCGAGCTGCTGCGCGAGTGCGATCTCGTGGTGCCGGTACCGCTGCACCGCCGGCGGCTGCTGCGGCGGCGCTACAACCAGGCGGCCCTGCTCGCCGCGCGCCTCGCCCGGCTCGGCGGCAAGCCGCACCGGCCGCTGGTCCTGCAGCGTCGGCGGGCGACGCCCTCGCAGGGGCGGCTCAGCCGGCGCCGGCGCAGGCTCAACGTGGCCGGCGCCTTCGCCGTGCCGCCGGCGGCGCGTCCCGAGCTCAAGGGCCGCCGGGTGCTTCTGGTCGACGACGTGCTGACCACCGGCGCCACGCTGTCGGCCTGCGCACGCACCCTGAAGCGGGCCGGCGCGGCCTCGGTCGACGCCGTGGTGCTGGCGCGCGTCGTGCGCGCCCGGCCGTGAGCGAAACCGCTGCGGCCCCTGAATTCCGGCCGCGTCTTGCCTATATCCCCGGTCAGGATCACTCTGGCTGCTCGGCCAACACCGAACGGCCGGAGCCGTACGCGCCACCGGATCAGGGGAGCCGCCGTCCGATGCCCAAGGTCGAAGTCTATTCCTCCGCCTTCTGTCCCTTCTGCTACCGCGCCAAGAAGCTGCTGAAGGACAAGGGCGTCGCCTTCGAGGAGATCGACGTCATGATGAACCCGAGCCGCAAGGCCGAGATGGTCGAGCGCGCCGGCGGCCGCACCTCGGTGCCGCAGATCTTCGTCGACGGCGACTATCTCGGCGACTGCGACGGCATCCACGCGCTCGACGCCCGCGGCGAGCTGGACGGCCGCCTGGCCGGGGCGAACGCCGGATGAGCGGGACCGGCACCGGCAGCGCAGGCCCGGGCGGCGCAGGCCCCGGCGGTGCGCAGCGCTTCACCGTCGGCTGCGTGCAGCTGACCAGCAGCGACGACCTGCAGGACAACATCCGCACCGCGAGCGCGGCGATCCGCGCCGCGTCGGCCGAGGGCGCGGAGCTGATCCTGACTCCGGAGAACACGCCC
Organism: Alphaproteobacteria bacterium; assembly: GCA_030433005.1. Classification (GTDB taxonomy): domain Bacteria; phylum Pseudomonadota; class Alphaproteobacteria; order Kiloniellales; family DSM-21159; genus Tistlia. The sequence continues at coordinate 2,979 of JAUILQ010000026.1, read as the reverse complement.
TTCATGTCGCTGCGGCGCTCGGAGAGCCTGGCCAACGCGGCCCCGGAGGAGAGCCACCCGGCGCTGCTCGCCTTTGCGGAGCTGGCCGCCGAGCTCGGCCGCTGGCTGCTGATCGGCTCCTCGACCGTCAGGCTCGGCCCGGAGACCTGCGCCAACCGCTCGGTGCTGTTCGACCCGAGCGGCGCGGTCGCGGCGCGCTACGACAAGATCCACATGTTCGACGTCGAGATCCCCGACGGCCAGACCTACCGCGAGTCGAAGACCTTCCGGCCCGGCCGCGAGGCGGTTCTGGCCGAGCTGCCGTGGGGCAAGCTCGGCATGAGCGTCTGCTACGACCTGCGCTTCGCCGCGCTCTACCGCAGCCTCGCCCAGGCCGGCGCCGCCTTCCTGTCGGTGCCCGCGGCCTTCACCGAGTTCACCGGCCGGGCGCATTGGCACGTGCTGCTGCGCGCCCGGGCGATCGAGACCGGCTGCTTCGTGTTCGCGCCGGCGCAGTGCGGCACCCACGCCGGCGACCGCCGGACCTACGGGCACTCGCTGGTCGTCGCGCCCTGGGGCGAGGTGCTGGCCGACGGCGGCGAGGCGCCGGGCGTGGTCATCGCCGAGATCGACCTCGCCAAGGTCGCGGAGGCGCGTCGCATGGTGCCCTCGCTGCAGCACGACCGTCCCTTCGCGCCGGCGGGCGAGGCCTTGCGCCAGGCCGGCGAGTAGCGCGTCCCGGCCGGTGCAGTACCCGGGCGAGCTGGCGCCGATCCGGGCCTTTCTGCAGGGGCTCGGTCTCGCCTGCGAGCCGGGCGCCGTGCCCGACGACAGCTTCCTGCCCGGCATCGCGCTGCGCGGCGGCGGCCTGATCTACGACGAGGCGACCCTCGGCTCGCCTGGCGACCTGCTGCACGAGGCGGGACACCTGGCGGTGGTGCCCGCGCGCTACCGGGCATCGCTCGACGACGACGTCGACGGGGCGGTCGCCGAGCTGCTCGCGACGGCACCGGCCGAGGCGGCGGCGCCGGCCCCGGCCGAGCGAGAGCAGCTGGCGCATACCGAGGTCATGGCCATCGCCTGGTCCTACGCCGCGGCGCGGCGGATCGGCACGCCGCTCGACTGCCTGTTCTGGCCCGGCACCTACCGCATGCCGCCCGGGCAGCGGCCCGAGCAGCTGGTCGGGCAGCTCGACCAGGGACTGTTCATCGGCATCCAGTGGCTGGCCCGCTTCGGCTACTGCGCCGCGCCGCCGCCGTTCGGCGATCCGGCCGAGGCCGCGCCCTTCCCGGCGATGCGCCGCTGGCTGGCCGCGTGACTCGCCAAGCTCCCTAGGGCTGGCCGGCCAGCTCGCGGCGGCGCAGGCGGCGCGCCCAGAGCGCCTCGGCGAGCACCGAGCCGCAGACCACGGCGATCGCGGCGACCTGGATCCAGGTGATCGGCTGGCCGAGGATCGGCACCGCCAGCAGCGCGGCGATCACCGGCTTGAGGAAGAAGAGGTAGCTGCCGCGCGTGATGTCCGGCACCGCGGCGAGGCCGCCGAAGAACAGGATCTGGGTGATCGTCGTGTTGAACAGCCCGAGCACCAGCAGGGCGATCGCCGGCTCCATGATCGCGTAGCGGTCGGCCGGATTGGCCTCGAGCGCGAAGAGCCCGCTCGGGTCGACCCAGCGGCCCCAGGCGAAGCCGACGATCAGCCACAGCCCGATGCCGCCGATGGTCATGGTGATGGTCGTGACGCGGATCGCCCCGTAGCGCCCGATGATCGGCCTGGCGAGCACGGCGTAGGCCGAGCCGAAGAAGGCGCAGACCAGGGTCATGCCCAGGCCGACCAGCTGGCGGCCCGAGCCGGCGAGCTCGGCGAGGTAGCCGTCGGTCAGCAGCAGCGCGATGCCGAACACCGCGAGCAGGCCGCTCAGCAGCTTCGGCGCACCGATCGGCTGGCGGTTCACCCAGGCGTTAATCAGCGCGACGAAGATCGGCATGGTGGTGACCAGCGTGCCGACCTGGACCACGGTCGCGAAGTCGAGCGCCCAGTGGAAGAAGAGGTAGGCCACAGAGACGCCGCCGAGGCCGAGGCCGAGCAGCGCCGGGCCGCGCTCGCGCAGCGGCGTCAGCAGGTCGCGGCTGCCGGGAAAGAGCTGCGACATGACCAGCAGGCCGGCGCCGCCGAGCAGGTAGCGCCAGACCGAGACTTCCGGCCCGGCGATGCCCGAGGCGACGGCGAAGAACTCGCTGGAGGCATGGCCGCAGACGCCGACGAAGACCGCCAGGTAGGCGAGGCCGGGGTGGCGCGCCAGCAGCGAGGGCGCCGCCATCAGGCGATCTCGTCGGCGAAGCCGAGCAGCGCCTCGATGGTCCGGTCCGGCGCCTCGGCGGGGATCAGGTGGCCGACGCCGTCGAGCTCCAGCTTGCGCACGTCGGGCAGCCGGTCGGTCAGCTCGGCGACGTCGGACTCGACGCGGAACACCCGGTCCTCGCGCCCGGTCATCACCAGGACCGGCAGGCGGAGCTGCTCGTAGGCGATGTCCCAGTCGGCGCGCCGGGCATGGCGCATCAGGCGGTAGACGCCGCTGTCCGGCGGCAGCGGCCGGTACGGCTCGTCGCCGAGCCGGCCGGGGCGCAGGCGGCCTAGCGTCTCGGGGCCGACCAGCATCGGCAGCAGCAGGTCCTGCAGCAGGGCCGGGCCGCCGTTGGCGATCGCCCGGAAGGTCGCCTCGTTGATCCAGTCGAGGCGCAGCCCGGGCTTGCGCAGCGTGTTCATCAGCACCAGGCCCTCGGCCTCCAGGCCGGCGAGCACGGCCTGGGCGGCGAACAGCCCGCCGATCGACAGCCCGACCAGCACCGGGCGGCGCGGCGCGACCTCGGCGACCAGCTGCTCCAGGTCGCCGACGATGAGGTCTGGGGTCAGCTCGGTCTCGGGCGCGGTGTGGCTGTTCGCCTGGCCGCGGTAGTCCCAGGCCAGGCTGCCGTGGCCGGCGGCGCGCAGCGCCGGCGCGA
>JAUILQ010000089.1 GCA_030433005.1 Alphaproteobacteria bacterium | reverse complement strand
CGCCTCGCCGGCCAGCAGGCCGCCCATGTCGCCGGCGACGGCGAGCTGGCGCTCCATCAGGCGGCCGACCAGCGGACGGATGACCAGCAGCAGCACCAGCACCGCGACCAGGCCGAGCACCAGCATCTCGGCGATGCGCATCACCTGGCGCTCCTCCAGGCCGAGGAAGAAGGCTTCGGGGGCCGGCGTGCCGTAGGCCTGGCTGGTCGAGGCGAACTGCAGGTTGGCGATCTCGAGCGTGTCGCCGCGCTGGTCGTCGATGCCGACCGCGTTGCGGGCCAGCGCCGCCAGCTTCTCCAGGTCCTCGTCGGCGCGCGGCTGGTAGACCATGTCGCCGTTCTCGTTGGGCTCGTAGGTGCCGTTGACCAGCACCGCGACGGTCAGCCGGCGCACCGCGCCGCTCTCGCGCACGTGGGTCTTCACGACGCGGCTGATCTCGTAGTTGACCGTCTCCTCGGTGCGGCTGGTCTGCGAGGTCGGGCCGCCGGCGCCGAGCTCGGGCAGGTTGGCGTCGGGCAGGTTGTTGTTGACGGTGACCGCCTGCTCGCCGCCCTGGTTGTCCTGGGACTGCTCCTCGACGGTCTGGGTCGAGCGCACGACCTGGCCGTCCGGGTCGTAGGTCTCCGAGTTCTCGGTGACGCGGTCGAAGTCGAGCTCGGCCGAGACCTCGGCGCGCACGTTGCCGACGCCGACCGAACGCTCGAGCAGCTCCTCGATCTGGCTGGCCAGGCGCGCCTCCAGGTTGGCGCGCATCTCCTGGGCGTTGCCGGCCGAATAGCCCTCCTCGCCGGAACGGTTGCGGGCCAGCAGGTTGCCCTGGTCGTCGATCAGCGCGACCTGGTCGGGCTGCATCTCCGGGACCGCCGCGGCGACCAGCTGCTGGATCGCCGAGACCTGGCCCTGGGACAGGCGGCGCGAGCCGTTCATGGTCAGCACGATCGAGGCCGAGGGCTTGTTGCGCTCGCGGCTGAACAGCTCGCGCTGAGGCAGCACCAGGTGGACGCGCGCCTGGCGCACGCCCTCGATGGCCCGGATGGTGCGCGCCAGCTCGCCCTCGAGGGCGCGCACGTGGTTGATGTTCTGAAGGAAGCTGGAGGTGCCCAGACCCTCGGACTGGTCGAAGATCTCGTAGCCCATGGAGCCGCCGCTCGGCAGGCCCTGCTCGGCCATCAGCAGGCGCAGCCGCGCGACCTCGTCGCCCGGCACCATGATGCGCGTGCCGTCGCCGGAGATCTCGTAGGGCACGCCCTGGGTCTCCAGCTCGCCGACGATCTTCGAGCCCTCGGCGGGATCGAGCTCGGCGTAGAGCAGCTGCATGTCGGGCGAGGTCATGCGCCCGGTGAAGTAGATGAAGAAGGCCAGGATGGCGGCCGCGACACCGACCATCAGGCCGATCCGCAAGGGGCCGAGACTGCGCAGAGTGTCGAGGAAGGTGTTCACCGCCGGGGGGCCCACTGCTTCTAGGTTGTCCTGTCGCGCCACGACCTGTTGCCGTGGGTGCAGGGTCACGCTAGGGCCCGCTGGGTAAAGGCGAGGTTAACCGGCGGAAAATTTTGCCTAGTGCCCGGCAGATTCTTCCCGGTGCCGGCGAGGGGGCGAGAGGGGATCGAGCGGCCCGGCGGGCGCTCGCGGCGGCCGCCACTGACCGCCGGTCGGTGGCGCCTCGACTACTCGGCCGCGGCGGCCGTCGGGTCGTTGTCGGCGCGGCGACGGTAGTCCTGCAGGCGCGTGGTGCGCAGGCCGCGCAGGCCGTGCGACTCGATCAGCCGCTGCCAGGACAGGAACTCCTCGACCGACAGGGTGTAGCGGCGGCAGGCCTCCTCCAGGGAGATCAGGCCGGAGCGGACGCCGGCGACGACCTCGGCCTTGCGGCGGATCACCCAGCGCTTGGTGTCCGGCGGCGGCAGATCGTCGATCGACATCGGCAAGCCGTCCGGTCCCACGACGTGGGTCGGGCGGGTCCTGTCGTCGATCGCCGAGCCGCTCCTACCTGGGCTTTGCGAGGTCATCTGGCACTCCGCTACATGCAGTCTCGATCTGTCCACAGCCTAGGAGGGCGGGACTTAAAATTCCCTAAAATCAAAGGTTAAGGCCGAAATCGCCTCAAAAGCCCCGGATTTTGCCAGGGTTTCCCGAGGCTTGCGGCGGGGGCCGGCCCGGGGCGGCGGCGGGACCCCGTCGCCAGGCCCGCTGCCGAGCCGGCGGCGGGCGGCCGCGCGGCGGTCGCGCAAAGGGCCCGCACGGGGGCGGGCCCTTCGAAAAAGGCTCGACCCGGCCGCTACCCTCCTGGCGGTCGGCCGGGTCGGCGGGACCCCGGGGTCTCCCCCGGTTTCTGGCCGGACGTCGGAGCCTGGATCAGCGGCGGATCCGGATCAGCTCGTCCAGCATCTCGTCGGCGGTGGTGATCACCTTGGCGCTGGCCGAGTAGGCGCGCTGGGTGACGATCATGTCGGTGAACTCCTCGGCCAGGTCGACGTTGGAGGCCTCCAGGGCACCCGGCGCGATCTTGCCGGCGCCGCCGCTGTTGGCGCCGGTCAGGGTCACGTCGCCCGATTCGCTGGTCTGGATGTAGGCGTTGCCGTCGCGGGCGCCGAGGCCGTTGGGGTTGGAGAACTGCGCGACCGGGATCTTGTAGATGTCCTTGGTCTCGCCGTTGTCGAACAGGGCGGTGACGACGCCTTCCTCGCTGATCGTCACGCCGGAGTACTCGCCGAAGCGCACGCCGTTCTGGTCGATCTTGCCGATCGAGAACTGGCCGGCGAACTGGGTGACGCCGCCGAGCTCGCCGACCGTGCCGATGTCGAGCGCGATGGTCGAGGCCGTGGCGCCGCCCGTCGTCCAGTTGATCGCGATCGGCGGCTGGGTGATCGCGGTCGGCACGCCGTTGCCGTCGAAGGTGATCGAGCCGGCGCCGCCGCTGGCGATCGTGCCGCTGGCGGTGCTGGTGCCGGCGAGCACCGGCGCGTTGACCGCGTAGCTCCAGGCGTTGGCGCCGGTCTTGGTGAAGGTCAGGGTGACGTCGTGGGCGTTGCCCAGCGAGTCGTAGACCTGGACCGAGATGTCCTGGGTGTCGCTGACCGCGGCGGTCGAGGGCAGGTTGGCGCCGATCTCGGCGGAGGTCGTCGCCCGCGCCGTGCCCGACAGGTTGGCGATGTTGACCGTCTTGAGCGACGACAGCACCGAGGTGTTGCCGATCGGATCGCCGGCCGCGTCGAGCTCCCAGCCCTGCAGGTAGTAGCCGGCGGTGTTGCGCAGGTTGCCGCTGGCGTCGCGGTCGAAGGAGCCGGCGCGCGTGAACAGGTAGTCGTTGCCGAGGCCCGGGTTGGCCGCCTCGTTGACCACGAAGAAGCCGTTGCCCGAGACCGCGATGTCGGTGCCGGAGGCCGAGGACTGCAGCAGGCCCTGCTTGTCGATCTGCTGGTCCGGCTTGGCCCGCACGCCGCCCGGCGTGTAGACCTCCTTGTTGATCGACTGGGTGACCAGGGTCGCGAACTGAGCCTTGGTCGACTTGTAGCCGACCGTGTTCACGTTCGAGATGTTGTCCGAGATCATGCCGAGCGCGCGGCTCTGGGCGGACAGACCGGAAACACCGGAGAACATCGCGCCGTAGATACTCATGACTGTCTATCTCCTCGTAAGGGCGGCGCGCCAGGGCCCGCCGGGGGGATGCGCGGAGCGGGCGTCAGCTCGCCGACGGCTCGCGGAAGGACGTGACCTCGCCGAGGCCCACGGGGGTATTGCCGACCATCAGCTTGAGGCTGCCGTCGAGCGTCTCGACGCCGGTCACCTTGCCGATGGTGTAGGTCGTCGCCTCGACCGTCGTCTCCTCGGCGTCGGCGGCCCGGATCTGGATCGTGTAGGCGCCGTCCGGCAGGTCGTTGCCGTAGTCGTCTGTGCCGTCCCAGGCGAGCTCGTGGCGGCCCGCCGAGGTCGGGCCCTCGAGCGTGCGCACGGTGCGGCCGCTGCCGTCGGTCAGCAGGATCTCGACCTCGCTGGCCTCGCCGGCCAGGTCGTAGACGATCGAGCCCTGGCCGCCGGTCAGGCCGACCTGGTTGCCTTCCGCCTCGATCAGCTTGCCGAGGAACCCGACGGCCTGTGCGGCCTCGTTGAAGCTCTGGCCGAGCAGCAGGTTGTCCAGCTTCTCGTTGGTCTTGATCTGCTGCTCGACGCCGCTGAAGGCGACCAGCTGCTCGGTGAACTTGGCGCTGTCCATCGGGTCCAGCGGATCCTGGTTCTGCAGCTGGGTGGTCAGCAGCAGCAGGAAGTTGTCGAAGGTCTCCGACAGGCTCTGGCCGCCGGCGATGCCGCCGCCGCCGGCGCTGCCGGCCTGGCTCTGCGTCTGGGTGGCGCTGGTGACGTCCATCTTGCCGGTCTCCTTAGACGCGGATGTTCACGGCGCCGTCGTGGCGCGCGTCGCCGCGGGACGGCCGGGCCTGGGGTTCGGCGTCCTCGCCGGAGCTGCCCTGCTGCCCGCCCTGGTCGGCCATGCCGGCCATGCCGGCGAAGCCCTGGCCCGAGCGCTGCTGCTGGCCGCCGCGCAGGTCGAACGAGATCGAGTTGCCGTCGGTCTGCAGCCCCGCGTTCTGGAGGGCCCGCTCGAGGCCGCGCACGTCGCGCTGCAGCAGCTCGAGGGTATCCTTGCGCTCGGCCTGGAGGACCGCGCGGACCGAGCCGTCCTGGCCGAGCTCCAGCTTGACGTCGACGCGACCGAGCTCCGCCGGGTGCAGCTGGATCGACAGGCGGTCCTTGCCGAGCTGGACGGCCCGATGCATCTGCACGGCGACCTGGTCGGCCATCGGCGCCTGGCTGGGCGGCGCCGGGTTGGCGGGCGTCGCTGCGGCCGCGGCGCCCGGCGCCTGGGCGCGTGCCACGCCCTCGGCGCCGCCGGGCAGCAGGATCTCGTCGCCCGAAGCGCTCTGCAGGACCTGGGCCGTGCCGCTGCCCGCGGCGATCTCCTTGAGCTGGGGCTGCGTCGCGGCCTCCTGATTCAGGGCGGCGAAGGCCCTGGCCAGCGGACCGTCGGCCGGATTGCCGGCGGCCGGCTTGCCGGCGGCCGCCGCGAGCGCCGCGTCGGGGCTCGGCGCGGCGCCGCCCGACTCGGTCGAGCCGGCGAGGCTGGCGGCCAGGGCGGTATTGCCCGAGAGCGCACCGCGCGGGCCCTGGGCGGCGGCGCCGTCGAGACGGACCTCGCCGGTCATCTTGCCGTCCTGGCCGGGCAGCCTGACGCCGCGGACGGTGCCGCCGGCGGCCGTCTGCTGGCCCGTCGGTGCGAGCGCCTGGGCGGCGGCCGACGCGGCCTGCTGCGCGGCCGTCACGCCCGGCGTGCCGGCGGCGGGCGTCCTGGCGGCGTCCTGGTCCACGGCGGTTCCCGCAAGCGTGCCGGCGGATGCCGTCCTGCCGCCTTCCGCGGGCGCCTGGCCTGCCTTGTTGGTCTGCTCCGCGGCAGCCTGCTCGCTGCCCGGGCGGTTGTCGGTGCCGGCCGGATCGCCGGTCGCCGCCTGCCGATCCTGTCTGGCCGTCTCGCCGTCGGTCGGATTCTCGATCCGCTGGTCGCCGGCCTCGTCGGCACGATCGCGCCGCTCGGCCTCTACCGGCTTCTGGGTCTCGCCGGCGGCGGCCGTCTCCTCGAGATCGGCGTCGTCGCGGACCGCCGGCTCGGGGGTCTCCGCGGCGGTCTGCCGGCCGGTCACCGAGCCCAGCAGGTCGGCGAAGCCGCCGGCGCCGCCGCTCTTGCCCGGGCCGTTGCGGTCCTGCACGCGGGGACCGGAGGAGGGGACAGCCAGAATGTCCATCTTGGATCGCTCTTCAGCTGGAACGCGCCGACCGTCCTGGCCGATCGCGTCGGGTCACGCGAGGGGGTAACGAAGGGGCGACTGCCGCGCCGCGGCCCGGCGGAAACCGGGGGGCCGGAGAGCTGGCGGCTCAGGCCGCCGGGCTCGCCAGGTTGCCGTCGCCGATCTGGCAGTCGAGCTGGTGCCAGGAGTTGCGCAGCGGCTGCAGCAGCCGGATGGCGTCCTCGGCGGTCTCGACGTCGTTGTAGATGTTGATGCGCTGCAGGCGCGGGATCAGGAAGCCGTAGAGCCGGCCCAGGTTCTCCGCGACCTCGCCGCCCTGCTCGTGATCGAGGCAGAGGTGCAGCGTCGCGAGCAGCTCGCTGGCGATGCTGACGGCGTTGCAGCGCGCCTCGATGTCCTTGCGGTGGATCGCCTCGATGGCGGCCCGCAGGGAGCCGATCGTCTCGTCGTACAGCGTGACGACCAGGCGGCTCGGCGGCAGGGAGAGCAGCTCGTCGCTGCGCATCGGGGTGGCGTTGATGGCCATGACGTGTCTCCTTTCGCGTCCTTTCGGAACGGGCCTGCGGCGGCCCTTCCGGACGGGACTTACTGGAACAGCTGGAGCAGGTTCTGCGGCAGCTGGTTGGCCTGGGCGAGCATCGAGACGCCGGCCTGGACCAGGATCTGCTTCGAGGTGAACTGCGACATCTCGCTGGCGACGTCGAGGTCGAGCAGGGCCGAGCGGGCCGCCTCGGTGTTCTCGACGGTCGTCGCGATGTTCGCCGAGGCGAACTCGATCCGGTTCTGGTTCGAGCCGAGCAGCGCGCGGTTCTGGGCCAGGGTGTCGATCGCGTCGCTGACCTCGGCGATCGCCAGCTCGGCGTTCGTCTGGGTGTCGATCGTCGAGGTCGACAGGCTGGCCGACAGAGCGGTCGTCCGGGCCGAGGCCAGGGCGATGGTGACGTCGTCGTAGCTGTCGGTGCCGGTGCCGATCTTGAACTCCAGCGACAGCGAGTTCGAGGTGCCGCCGCCGGTCGTGAAGGTGTTGTTCGCCGTGATGTCGGTGGTGTCGTCGAACTGCGAGTTGAGCTGGATGCTCAGGCCCGCGCCGTTGATCACGACATCGCGGAAGTTGCCGGCCGAAGGCGCCGAGACGCCGGCGTCCGAGGTGTAGGCGATGCCGGTCGCCGCGTTGGTCACGGTGAACTGGTCGGTCGTCGCGTTGTAGGCGACGGTGACCGAGTCGGTGGCCGAGAAGGCGCCGGTGTCGTTCGAGAAGATGAACTGCTCGATGCCGTCGTCCTGCCCGACGTTGGCGCCGATGGTGCCCGCCGAGAAGGTGTTCGAGCCGTTCAGCAGCTTGGTGCCGTTGAACTCGGTGTCGTCCGCGATGCGGTCGATTTCCGAGCGCAGGGCCGTGAACTCCTGGTTCAGCATGCCGCGCTCGGTGTTCGAGAGCTGGCCGGAGCTGGCCTGCACGGACAGCGCCTTCATGCGCACCAGGATGTCGTTGATGCGGTTCAGAGCGCCGTCGGCGATCTGCAGCATCGAGATGGCCTGGCCGGCGTTGACCTGGGCCTGCTTGAGGGCGCTCACCTCGGCGCGAAGACGCGAGCCGATCGCGAGGGAGGCGGCGTCGTCCTTGGCGGTCAGCACGCGGGTGCCGGCCGACAGCTTGGCGACGGAGTTCGTGGCCTCGGCGTCGGACATCGTCAGGTGACGATGGGCGACGTTCGCCGCGAAGTTCGAAATGACGTTGAGAGGCATTGCCGGGGTCTCCTTGAGGTCTCAGCCGAAAGAAGCGGACCGAAGCGCGGCGGTCGGCCGGGCGGGGGTCTGCGGTTCTTTCTCCTCTTCGCTTCTTCAGCTCTTGTCGCCGGCCTCGCGCTTACCTGGCACGGTCCGGCGCCTCTCTTTCAGCAACCGCCGTGCCAGTTGCGGCGATAAGCAATAACTATCTGAAAAATTTGAAGAAAAATATCCACGGCTGGTGCCGCTGCCGGGTCGCGGGGGGCGGGCGGCAAGTTATTCCCCGTGCGGGTGGCGAGTCTTGCCGGGCCGGAGTGCCCGCTGCCGGGCCGCAGCAGGGGACAAGATTGCCGGGTCGCCGGCGGCGCGGCCGGCGCCCGACGGGCAGAGGAGCCCGGATAGAGAAAGGGCCCCATCCGGCGGATGGGGCCCTCGAGGTCGGTCGAGCGGTGGTGAGAGCGTCAGGCGGAGACGTAGAGCTGCCGCACCGGGGCGCCGGGGGAGGCCGGCTCCGGCTTGGCCGGCCGCGGCGCCGTGCCGCCGTAGGCCCCGGCGGGTGCCGGCCGGGCGGCGGGCACGCCCTGCTCGGCGAGCTCGTGCCAGGAGCGGCGCAGCGGCTCCAGCAGCTTGATGACGTCCTGGGCGGCCTGGCCGTCGTTCTTGAAGTCGACCTCGGGAAGCTTGCGCAGGACGAAGGAGTAGAGGTCCTTCAGGTTGCCGGCGATCTCGCCGCCGCGCTCCATGTCCAGGGTCATGTAGAGGTGGTAGACGATCTCGGTCGCCTTCTTGTTGGCGCGGCAGCGGGTCTCGATGTCGCCGCGCTCGATGGCGTCGATCGCCTCCTTCAGCGAGCCGATGGCGCGGTCGAACAGCATGGCCACCAGCTTGGCCGGCGACGCCGTCATGATCTGCTGCGTGTGGTAGGTCTTGGCGGCCGAGTTGTTCACGGTAACTCTCCCTTGTCCTGCCGTCGGACCCAGGCTAGTGGGCCAAGGGTTAATTATTGCTCTGCGACATCGCGTCGATGATCTGGGTGAGGCTGCTGCGCTGGTTGTTCAGCGTCGCCAGCTGCGCTTCCATGGAGATGAAGCGCTCCAGCATCTTCTCGCGCTGGTAGTCGAGGCGCTCGAGCATGAAGTCGGCGCGCTCCTGGTTGCGGGTGTTCTGCTGAGTCAGCGTGTCGACCTCGGCGTCGACGACGCCGGTGTTGGCGGTCAGCAGGTTCTCGAGCTCGTAGAACAGCGACGCGCCGAGGCCGACCGAGAAGTCGATCTGGACGTCCGACAGGTCGCTGTCGCCGGTGTAGATCAGGCGCAGGCCCTCGGCGCCGGACTGGTCGGTCACGGTGATGTTGCGCCCGCTGGTCGTCGCCGTGCCGTCGTCGCTGCCGTCGCCGGCGCCGCCGATGTTGGCCGTGCCGACCATGGTGTTCTGGGTCGCCAGGTCGAGCGCGGCGACCAGGTCGCCGGTGTCGCCCGAGATCTCCACGGGATCGGTGCCGGTCGCGCTGATCGACATGTAGGCGTCGCTGTCGCCGACGGTCAGCGCGGCCGAGATGCCGGGAATGCCGGCCAGGTTGATGCGCCCGACGATGTCGTCGAGGCCGTCCACCGCCGGGTCGTAGCTGATCACCGTGCCGTTCAGCGTGAACTGGCCGGCCGTGGTCGCGCCGACGCTGTCGACGCTGTTCAGCAGGGCGGTCTCGTCGGTCACCGCGGTAGAGCGCTCCTGGGCCGAGCCGACCGAGCCGACGTTGAGCTTGTAGCCGGTCTCGCTGTAGGTCGCGTTGCCGTCGAAGCCGATCAGCTGGACGCGCGGGTCCGAGCTGGAGAAGTCGAAGGCGAACAGCCGCTTGACGTCGTCCGGGTTGTTCAGCAGCGCCTCGTCCAGCTTGGTCTCGTTGATGACCAGCGTGTCGTTCGCCGCGGGATCGTTGAGGCTGTCGTTGTCGACGAAGTCGATGCCGATCTGGGCCAGCACCGAGTAGCTCGCGCTGACCCCGGTGGCGCCGTTGCCGAGCACGCGCGAGAGCGCGCTCTCGACGTTGCCGAGCACCGAGCTGCCGAACAGCGGGCCGGCGTCCTCGGAGGCCTCGTTGGTCGTCGGGTCGGTCAGGTTCTGCTGGTTGATGAAGGTCTTGAGCTCGTTGTAGGCGTCGACGAAGCCCGAGATCGCGGTCTTGACCGAGGAGAGGTCGCGCTCGACGTCGATCTTGATGGTCGTGCCGGCCTCGGCCTGGAACAGGCTGAGGGTGATGCCGGTGAACAGGTCGTTGATGGTGTTGCTGCTGCGCTCGATGATCTGGTCGGCGCGCTCGATCGACAGCCCGGTGACCAGGTTGTTGCTGTCGTTCTGGACCTTGATGGCGGCGCCCGAGTCGCCGCTGATCTCCAGCCGGTACTGGCCGTCCTCGGCGACGACCTCGGCGGTCACGCCGGCGACCGCGCTGATCTTGATCGCCAGGCTGTCCAGGGTGTCGGTCGAATCGTAGGAGACCGTGCCGAGCAGCGCGCCGCTGCCGTTGCGCAGCTCGAAGCTGTTGCCGGCGCCGGTGACCCCGTAGGTCGAGAGCTGGGCCGAGGAGCTGGCGACCAGGCCGGACTCGAACTTCGAGGGGTCGAGCAGGCCGTCGGCCTTGAGCAGCGCCTTCTGCGCCGCCTGCAGCTGGTTGGAGAAGCTGGCCCCGCCGTCGTCGGAGATGCCGAGCTCGGAGAGCAGCGACCCGGTCTCGTTGTCGAGGACGATGTCCTCGCCGGTGTTGGCCGCCGTCAGCACGAGGACGTTCTGGTTGGTCCCGACCGAGACGATGGTCGCCGAGACGCCGGTCGGCGAGGCGCCGGTGTTGGCGTTGTTGATGCGGTCGCGCACGTCGGCCAGCGTGTCGCTGGTGCCGACCGTGATGGTCGTGCCGTTGATGTCGAACGAGCCGGCGACGCTGCCGGCCGCGCCGCCCGAGGCGGTGCCGAGATCGTCGGTGACCGAGCTGAAGGTGCCGCTGCCCAGCTTGTGGGCCTTGGCGATCTGCAGCACCTCGACCTCGTGGCTGCTCGCCTCGGCGGCGTTGGTCGTGGTCACGCCGATCAGGTTGGCGGCGCTGCTGGCGCTGCCGCCGTCGCTGCGGCTGGTCGTGGCGAAGGCCGACTTGGCGGCGAAGATGTCGCCTGAGTTGCCGAGCGAGATCTTGCCGTAGAGCGAGGACAGCGAGGTCTTCAGCCCCTGCATCAGGCTGCTCATCGAGGTCAGTGCCTCGACCTTGCCCCGGTTGGTCTCGATCTGCGCCTCGATGCGGTCGACCGGAATGCGCTTGGCGGCGTAGGTCGCCTCGACGATCTGGTCGAAGTCGATGCCCGAGCTGAAGCCCGAGTAGCGGACGCGGCCGCTCTGGTCGGTGACGAGGTTGCCGCTGATCAGGCTGTCGGACATGGCCTCTAGCAGGCTGCGGAAATAGGGGGGATATCTCGCGCTGTCGGTCCGTTGCGGAGG
>JAUILQ010000025.1 GCA_030433005.1 Alphaproteobacteria bacterium | reverse complement strand
CATCACAGACAGCCCCCGAAACGGCATCGCAGGACCCTCCAAAAGGCCTCCAATGCCGAACAGAATGCGTCCACCATGTCCCCGGACATGTGTCCACCATGTCTCGGGGCTGCACACCTGTCGAACCATGCAAGCGGACCGGCGGAACGCCGGTTCCGGCGCGCCTTCCTAAGCCGGCAGCACCTTGCCCGGGTTCATGATGTTGTCGGGGTCGAAGGACTGCTTGATGGTGCGCATCAGGCTGACCGCGTCGCCGTGCTCGGCCTGCAGGAAGGGGATCTTGCCGTAGCCGATGCCGTGCTCGCCGGTGCAGGTGCCGCCCATGGCGATGGCGCGCATGACCAGGCGGTCGTTGGCCTCGCTGGCGCGCTTCAGCTCATCCTTGTCGTCGGGGTCGATCAGGTAGGTCAGGTGGAAGTTGCCGTCGCCGACGTGGCCGACGATCGGCGCCAGCAGGTTCGAGGCCTCGATGTCCTTCTTGGTCTCGAGGATGCACTCGGCGAGCCGCGAGATCGGCACGCAGACGTCGGTCGGCCAGCCGCCGGCGCCGGGCTTGAGCTGCTTGCAGGCCCAGAAGGCGTCGTGGCGCGCCTGCCAGAGCTTGGAGCGCTCCTCGGGCAGGGTCGACCAGGTGAAGCCCGAGCCGCCGAGTTCGGCGGCCAGCTCGCCGACCGTCTCGGCCTGCTCCCGGACGCTCGCCTCGGAGCCGTGGAACTCGAAGAACAGCGTCGGCTGCGCCGGGTAGTCGAGCTTCGAGTAGGCGTTGATGGCGCCCATCTGCACCTCGTCGAGCAGCTCGATGCGCGCCACCGGGATGCCCGACTGGATGGTCAGGATCACGGTGTTGACCGCGCCCTCCAGGCTGTCGAAGGAGCAGACCGCCGCCGACATCGCCTCGGGGATGCCGTAGAGCCGCAGCTGGACCTCGGTGATCACGCCGAGCGTGCCCTCTGAGCCGACGAACAGCCGGGTCAGGTCGTAGCCGGCCGCCGACTTGCGCGAGCGCCCGCCGGTCTTGATGATCCGGCCGTCGGCGGTGACCACCGTCAGCCCGAGCACGTTCTCGCGCATCGTGCCGTAGCGCACGGCGTTGGTGCCGCTGGCCCGCGTCGCGGTCATGCCGCCGAGCGAGGCGTCGGCGCCGGGGTCGATCGGGAAGAACAGCCCGGTGTCGCGCAGGTGCTCGTTGAGCTGCTTGCGGGTGACGCCGGCCTGGACGCGGCAGTCGAGGTCCTCGTCGTTGACCTCGAGCACGGCGTTCATCTGCGACAGGTCGATGCAGACGCCGCCCTTGAGCGCCGCGATGTGGCCCTCCAGCGAGGTGCCGGTGCCGAAGGGCACGATCGGCGTCTTGTGGCGCGCGCAGAGCTGGACGATCGCCTGGACCTCCTCGGTCGACTGCGCGAAGGCGACGGCGTCCGGCGGGTGCCCCTCGTGGTAGGAGACGTCCTTGCCGTGCTGCTCGCGCACCGCGGCCGAGGTCGACAGCCGGTCGCCGAGCAGCTGCTTCAGGGCGTCGAGCAGCGCGTCCGGCGTCGCGGAGACAGTGGATGCTGCTGTGGTCTGCGCGCTCATGGCGGCGTTCCTCTTCCGGAGTCGTTGCAGTGTGCCTTTGTCTCGACACTAGCAGAGATGGGCCCGGCCGGCGCCAGCGCAAAGCGCCCGGCCCCGGACGGCACCGACGCCGCCCCGTCGGCGCGCGACGCGGGGCTTGGCCGCGAGAGCCGCGATAGGCTAGCTAGGGGCGATGAGCGCCGAACGCATCGAGGCGGTGGTGATCGGGGCCGGCGTGGTCGGCCTCGCCTGCGCGCGCGCCCTGGCCCTGGCCGGGCGCGAGGTGATCGTGCTCGAGGCCGCCGACGCCATCGGCACCGGCACCTCGTCGCGCAACTCCGAGGTCATCCACGCCGGCATCTACTACCCGACCGGCAGCCTCAAGGCGCGAACCTGCGTCGCCGGCAAGCAGGCGCTCTACGCCTACTGCGAGAGCCACGGCGTCGAGCACCGGCGCTGCGGCAAGCTGATCGTCGCGACCGACGAGGCCCAGCTTGCCGACCTGCGCGCGCTCAAGGACAAGGCGGCGGCCAACGGCGTCGACGACCTGGTCTTCAAGACCCCCGACGAGGTCGCCGCCCTGGAGCCGGCGGTGCGCTGCGCCGGCGCGCTGCTCTCGCCCTCGACCGGCATCCTCGACAGCCACGGCCTGATGCTCGCCTACCAGGGCGACGCCGAGGCCGCCGGTGCCATGCTGGCCTTCGACGCGCCGGTGCTGGAGGGCGCCGCGACGCGCGAGGGCATCCGCCTGGAGGTCGGCGGCGGCGCCCCGATGGCGCTGCTCGCCGGCACGGTGGTCAACGCCGCCGGGCTGGCCGCCAGCCGCGTCGCGCGCGCCATCGCCGGGCTGCGCGCCGACGCGGTGCCCGAGACCTATTTCGCCAAGGGGAACTACTACACCCTCGCGGGGCGCTCACCCTTCGCGCGGCTGATCTACCCGATGCCCGAGAAGGCCGGCCTCGGCGTCCACGTCACCGTCGACCTCGGCGGCCAGGCCCGCTTCGGCCCCGACGTCGAGTGGGTCGAGGACCCCGACGACTACGACGTCGACCCGCGCCGCGCCGACTCCTTCTACGAGGCGGTGCGCCGCTACTGGCCGGCCCTGCCCGACGGGGCGCTGCTGCCCGGCTACGCGGGCATGCGCCCGAAGCTGCAGGCGCCCGGCGAGCCGCCGAAGGACTTCCTGGTCCAGGGCCCGGCCGGGCACGGCGTGTCCGGCCTGGTCAACCTCTACGGCATCGAGAGCCCCGGCCTGACCGCCTCGCTGGCGCTCGCCGGGCTGGTCCTGGAGACGCTCGGCGAGCCCGCCACGGCCGCCGCCTGAGAGCCGCTCAGCCCCCCCTTAGACCACCGCCAGCGGCGAGCCCGGCGAACCGGTGGCGCCCTTGAGCGGCAGCGGCGAGAAGATGTAGGCGAACTCCCAGACGCCGTCGGCGGCCAGCTCCTCGAAGGTCAGGTTCTCGTGCAGGTAGATGCCGTGCTTGGTCAGCAGGATCTGGTGCGCCGGGAAGGCCAGGCCCTCCGGGTTGGGCACCGCCTCGATGCCCCAGCAGTCGGCGCCGACCAGGCAGACGTCCTTCTCGGCCAGCCACTCGGCCGCCGGCCGCGCGATCCCCGGCTCGCCGCCGTTGTAGGTCGCGTTGTCGGTGATCCAGTGGTCGACCCAGCCGGTCCGGAAGAAGACCGCGTCGCCCGGCCGGATCGCGTCGGCCGACAGGC
Organism: Alphaproteobacteria bacterium; assembly: GCA_030433005.1. Classification (GTDB taxonomy): domain Bacteria; phylum Pseudomonadota; class Alphaproteobacteria; order Kiloniellales; family DSM-21159; genus Tistlia. The sequence continues at coordinate 67,657 of JAUILQ010000025.1, read as the reverse complement.
CCTGCTTCTCCAGCGCCGCCTCGATGTCGGCGACCGTGACCTCCTGCCCGGCCTCCAGCGTCCCGCCCTTCAGGCCCTTGACGTCGACCAGCACGCCGCGCGTGAAGAAGGGCTTCACGTGCTCGACGCCGAGCTTGGTGAGCCCGTAGGGCGAGGCGATCTCCGACAGCGCATGGCCGTTGTAGAAGCGCTTCTCGGCCTGGTTGCCCGGGCCCTCGATCTCGACGCCGATGTGGCCGAGGCCGTCGAACTGCGTGCCGACCTGGCCGATCTCGGTGGCCAGGAACTCGTCGTTCCAGATCACCTTGTTGTCGGCGAAGGCGCCGCCGGTCGGCGCGCCGGGAATGCGCAGCGCCCAGACGCGCTGGCCGAACAGCGGCATCTCCGGCTGGTAGGTGTGGCCGATCCGGTAGACCTTGCCGCTCCTGATCAGCTGGGCGGCCTCCAGGGTCTTCTCGGGCGTCATGTGGTTGGAGGCGCCGGCCTGGTCGTCGGCGCCCCACTTGGAGGGCCACCACTGCGGCCCGATCGGCGTCGTGTCGGCCTGGGCGATCTGTACGGCGACCCGCTCGCCGGCCTGTGCCGACCTCGCCCCGGCGAGCTGCCCGGCGGCCAGCCCGGCACCGGCGACCGTGGCGCCGGCCGACAGCAGGAACCGGCGCCGGCCGGTGCCGCGCGGCTGCTCCGTGGCATCCCTGGCTTCAATGGCTTTGCTCATGACGTCCCTCCCTGTTCGCGTCTCGGCGGCCTCGCCGCCCCGGTTGCATCCATCGCCAATTGAACGCCCGCACGGAGCGAGGGTCAACGCAGGCGCGAGCCGAGGGCTTCCGAATCAGCTTGCGCCTGCGCCTGCGCCCCCTAAATCAAGGCCCGAATTCCCGCGGACCCGACGGGGGAATCGGGGGCGGCTGCAGCGGCCGGCGGCTCGGCCGTCGCGTGATTGGCTGGAGCTAGCCCCTCAAGCAATGCTAGCTATCGGGCTGGCGAATCGCCGAAGCGGACCGCAGCGCCCGCCGGGGCGCCGGACAAGAACGGGGCTCCGAGGGGATCGACCCGCGGAGGCAGGGGACTGAAGGGGGACCGACGGGCCGGGTATGGCGCTGGTACTGACCGCATTGCTTCCGTTCATCGGCGCCGTCCTGCCGGCCCTGATGATCCGCGCCGGGCGCAACGCCTGCGCGCTCGCGACCGGAGCCGTCACGCTCACCGCCCTGGTGCTGCTGCTCAGTCACGCGCCGGCGGTGTTCGCCGGGGAGGTCGTGCACGCGCGCTTCGACTGGGTGCCGCTGCTCGGCCTGCAGGCGAGCTTCTTCCTGGACGGGCTGGGGCTGTTCTTCGCCGGGTTGATCCTGACGATCGGCCTGCTGATCATCCTCTATGCGCGCTTCTACCTCTCCAAGGACGACCCGATGGGTCGCTTCTACGTCTTCCTGCTGCTGTTCCAGGGCGCGATGGTCGGCATCGTGCTGTCGGACAACATCCTGCTGCTGCTGGTGTTCTGGGAGCTGACCAGCCTCAGCTCCTTCCTGCTGATCGGCTACTGGAAGCACCTGCCCGAGGGCCGCCAGGGCGCGCGCATGGCGCTGACCGTCACCGGCATGGGCGGCCTGGCGATGATCGCCGGCATGCTGATCCTCGGCGAGATCGCCGGCTCCTACGACATCTCGGAGATCCTGAAGGCCTCGGAGGCGATCCAGGCCTCGCCCTGGTACCTGCCGGCGCTGATCCTGATCCTGCTCGGCTGCTTCACCAAGTCGGCGCAGTTCCCCTTCCACTTCTGGCTGCCGCACGCCATGGCGGCGCCGACGCCGGTCAGCGCCTACCTGCACTCGGCGACCATGGTGAAGGCCGGCCTGTTCCTGCTGGCGCGCCTCTGGCCGGCGCTCGCCGGCACGCCGGAGTGGTTCTACCTAGTCGCGACCACCGGCCTGGTCACGATGGTCTTCGCCGCCTGGGTGGCGCTGTTCAAGAACGACCTGAAGGCGCTGCTCGCCTACTCGACGGTCAGCCACCTCGGGCTGGTGACCATGCTGTTCGGCTTCGGCACGCCGATGGCGGCCGTCGCCGGCGTCTTCCACATCCTCAACCACGCGACCTTCAAGGCGGCGCTGTTCATGTCGGCGGGCATCGTCGACCACGAGGCGCACACCCGCGACATCCGGCGGCTCGGCGGCCTCGCCGCCCTGATGCCGATCACCGCGACCGTGGCCATCGTGGCGGCGCTCTCGATGGCCGGCATCCCGCCGTTCAACGGCTTCATCTCCAAGGAGATGATGATCGAGGAGGCGGTCCATACGCCCTGGGCCGGCAACCCCTGGATCCTGCCGGCGCTGGTCACGGTGGGCGCGCTGTTCTCGGCGGCCTACTCCTTCCGCTTCATCTTCCACGTGTTCCTGGGGCCGAAGCGCGACGACTACCCGCACCACCCCCACGACCCGCCCTTCGGCATGTGGCTGGCGCCGGGCCTGCTGGTGGTCGCCGTGGTCGCGATCGGCCTGGCGCCGGCGCTGGTCGCCGGGCCGCTGGTCGCCGTCGTCGCCGGCGCGGTGATCGGCGGCCCGCTGCCCGACTACTACCTGTCGCTCTGGCACGGCCTGACCCCGGCGCTCGGCCTCAGCGCCCTGGCACTGGCCGGCGGCGCGATCCTGCTCTGGCGCTATCGCCCGACCGAGCGCTTCTGGCTGGCCCTGCCGCGGCCCGAGGCCAAGGCGATGTTCGACCGCAGCGTGGCGCGCGGCGCCGAGGTCTGCCGGGTGGTCACGGAAACGCTGCACGACGGCTCGCTGCGCCGCTACCTGGCGATCCTGATCGGCGCCATCCTGGTGGTCGGCGTCCTCGGCTTCCTCGGCAAGCCGCACGGACCCGGCGACCGCGAGCTACTCGAGGTCCCGCTGCTGCCGCTGCTCGCCTGGATCCTGCTGATCGGCGCCTGCATCGCCCTCGTCGTCTTCCACCGCATCCGCCTGCTGGCGCTGATCATCGTCGGCGTCATCGGCCTGACCGTCTCGATGGCCTTCATCTACCTCTCGGCCCCGGACCTGGCGCTGACCCAGATCTCGGTCGAGGTGGTCACGGTCATGCTGATGCTGCTGGCGCTCAACCTGCTGCCCAAGCGCACGCCGAAGGAGAGCAGCCTGCCGCGCAAGGCGCGCGACGGCCTGCTGGCGGTGCTCGGCGGCCTGGGCATCGGCGGCATCGCCTTCGCGATGATGACGCGCAACGTCGACAAGATCTCCGACTACCACCTGGCGCAGTCCTATCCGGGCGGCGGCGGCACCAACGTCGTCAACGTCATCCTGGTCGACTTCCGCGGCTACGACACCTTCGGCGAGATCATCGTGCTGGGCATCGCCGCGCTCGCCATCTTCGCGCTGCTCGACGGCGCGCTGCGGGGCGTCGCGCTCAGGCGCCTCAACGCCTGGACGCCCGACCAGGTGCGCTCCGCCGACCGCCATCCGCTGATGCTGGTGGTCGCCACCCGGGTCATGCTGCCGCTGTCGCTGATGGTCGGCATCTACATCTTCCTGCGCGGCCACAACGAGCCGGGCGGCGGCTTCATCGCCGGCCTGGTCGTGGCCATCGCCCTGCTGATGCAGTACATGGCCAGCGGCTTCGCCTGGGCGCAGGAACGCATGAGGCTGAACTACCACGCCATGATCGGGCTGGGCGTGATCATCGCCGGGCTCACCGGCATCGGCGCCTGGCTGAACGACAAGCCGTTCCTGACCAGCGACTTCGGCTACGTGACGATCCCGCCGCTCGAGAAGTTCGAGCTGGCGACAGCCATGGGCTTCGACCTCGGCGTGTTCCTGACGGTGGTCGGCGCCGCGATGCTGACGCTGGCCAGCCTGTCGCGCGTCGCGCGGCGCACCGAGGCTCCGGTCAGCGAGCAGCCGATGGACGTCGACCCCTCGACCCTGGCGGGCAGCACGCCCCGCGACCGGCTGAGCGGCGACGCGCCGGGCGCCCCGGGGACAGGCGGGCGCGGCGAGAGCGACCTGGGGCTGCCGCTCGGCAGCGACGACAGCACGCGGGAGGGCCGCTGACATGGAACTGCTGGTGGCCAGCGGCATCGGCGCGATGACCGCCTCCGGCATCTACCTGCTGCTGCGCGGCCGCACCTTCCCGGTGATCGTCGGCATCGCGCTGCTGTCCTATGCCGTCAACGTCTTCCTGTTCTCGACCGGCGGCCTGACCATCGACATGCCGCCGGTGCTGAGCGAGGACGCGGACGGCTACACCGACCCGCTGCCGCAGGCGCTGGTGCTGACCGCCATCGTGATCTCCTTCGGCATGTCGGCGGTGATCACCATCCTGGCGCTGCGCGCCTACCTGGAGTGCGGCACCGACGAGGTCGACACGCCCGAGCAGGACGCGACCGTCGAGGAGGAGGAGAGCGTCTCCGCCCAGCCCAGCGATGCGGCCCGGGGGGACACGCCATGAACCACTGGATCATCGTGCCGGTGGTGCTGCCGGCGATGCTGGCGCCGCTGCTGGTGCTGGCGGTGCGCCACAGCCTGCCGCTGCAGCGGACCTTCTCGGCGCTCGGCGTCGCGGTCCTGGTGGCGGTCGCCGTCGGCCTGCTGGCCGTGGCCGCGTCGGGGCCGCCGCAGCTCTACGAGCTCGGCGACTGGCCGGCGCCCTTCGGCATCGTGCTGGTGCTCGACCGCCTGTCGGCGCTGATGCTGCTGCTGACCAGCCTGCTCTCGGCCGCGGTCGTGGTCTATGCCATCTCGAGCGGCTGGGACAGCCGCGGGCGGCACTTCCACCCGCTGCTGCAGTTCCAGCTGATGGGCGTCAACGGCGCCTTCCTGACCGGCGACGTCTTCAATCTCTTCGTCTTCTTCGAGGTCCTGCTGATCGCTTCCTACGGCCTGATGCTGCACGGCGGCGGTCCGGGCCGCCTGAAGGCCGGCGTGCAGTACATCGCGGTCAACCTGACGGGCTCGACGCTGTTCCTGGTCGCGGTCGGGACGCTCTATGCGGTGACCGGCACGCTCAACATGGCCGACCTCGCCCTGCGGGTGCGCGAGATCGCGCCGGAGAACGCCGCCCTGCTGCAGGTCGGCGGCCTGCTGCTGCTGCTGGTCTTCGGCATCAAGGCGGCGCTGGTGCCGCTGCACTTCTGGCTGCCCGGCACCTACGCCAACACGCCGGCGCCGGTCGCCGCGCTGTTCGCCATCATGACCAAGGTCGGCGCCTACTCGATCATCCGGGTCTACACCCTGGTCTTCGGGCCGGAGGCCGGCGCCGGCGCGACGCCGACCGGCGAGTGGCTGCTGCCGGCGGCCCTGGTCACCCTGGTGCTCGGTACGCTCGGCGTGCTCGGCGCACGCGGCCTGGTGCGCCTCGTGTGCTACGCGCTGATCGCCTCGATGGGCACGCTGCTGACCGCGGTCGCCCTCTTCACCCCGGCCTCGACCGCGGCGGCGCTCTACTACATGGCGCACTCGACGCTGGCCGGCGCCGCGCTGTTCCTGATCGCCGACCTGGTCGCCGAGCGGCGCGGCCGCTTCGCCGACCGCCTGCAGGCCTCGCCGTCCTTCGCCCAGACCGGGCTGCTCGCCAGCCTGTTCTTCCTGGCCGCCATCGGCATGGCCGGCATGCCGCCGCTCAGCGGCTTCCTCGGCAAGCTGCTGGTGCTCGACAGCGCCCGCGGCGCCGAGGACATGACGCTGATCTGGAGCGTCATCCTGGTGACCTCGCTGGTCACCATCCTCGGCTTCGCGCGCGCCGGCAGCACGCTGTTCTGGAAGTGCGCGGCGGTCGAGGGCCGCATCGAGGACGCGCCGGCACGCTGGCCGGCGCTGCCGATCGCGGCGGCCGGGGCGATCCTGGCCGGCATGGTCGCGCTGGCGGCCCTGGCCGGGCCGGTCACCGGCTACTTCCAGGCGACCGCCGAGCAGCTCTACAGCCCCGGCGTCTACATCGAGGCCGTGCTCGGCCCGGCGTCGGGCGGCTGAGCGGAGGGCCGGAGGATGAAACGCGTGCTCCCCCATCCGCTGCTGACCCTGACCCTGACCGTCGTCTGGGTCATGCTGCTCAACGACCTCTCGCTCGGCGGCCTGCTGCTCGGGCTGATCCTCGGCATCCTGATCCCGCTCGGCACGCGCAGCTTCTGGCCGCAGCGGCCGCGCCTGCGCCGGCCGCTGAAGATCGTCGAGTATGTGCTGGTCGTGCTCTGGGACATCGTCGTCGCCAACGTCGTCGTCGCCCGGATCGTGCTGTTCAAGCCGAACCGCAAGCTCGAATCGCACTTCGTGACGATCCCGCTCGACACCCGCTCGCCGGAGGCCATCACGGTGCTCGCCGGGACCATCACCATGACCCCGGGCACGGTCTCGGCCGACCTGTCGGCCGACGGCCGCGCCCTGCTGGTGCACTGCCTGCACGAGTCCGACCCGGAGCGCGCGCGCGACGGCATCAAGCAACGCTACGAGGCCCGCCTGATGGAGATCTTCGAATGATCGGCTACGCGCTCGCCTTCGGCTTCGCCTGCTTCGGCCTGGCGCTCGGCCTGAACCTCTGGCGCCTCGCCAAGGGCCCGACCATCGCCGACCGCATCCTGGCGCTCGACACCATGGTGATCAACGGCATCGCCATCCTGATGCTGCTCGGCATCCACTTCGGCACGGCGACGTACTTCGAGGCTTCGCTGCTGTTCGCCATGGTCGGCTTCATCTCGACCGTCGCCTTCACGAAGTTCGTGCTGCGCGGCGACATCATCGAGTAGGCGAGAGGAGCACGCTGCCCGCCATGGACATCACCCCGGAGCTGCTGCTCGAGCTGCTGGTCGCCGCGCTGATCGTGATCGGCGGGCTGTTCGGCGTGGTCGGCTCCTACGGCCTGGCCAAGCTGCCGGACCTGATGACCCGGCTGCACGGGCCGACCAAGGCGACGACCCTGGGCGTCGGCGGCGCGCTGCTGGCCTCGATGGTCTACTTCTGGGCGCGCGACGGCTTCACCTTCCACGAGCTGCTGGTCACGCTGTTCCTGTTCCTGACCGCGCCGATCACCGCGACGATGGTGGCCAAGGCCTACCTGCACCGCGCCTACCTCGACGACGAGAACGGCCAGCAGGCACTGCCGCCGACCGGCCGCCGCTACGGCTGGGCCAGCTTCGACGCGGCGCCCGAGAGCGAGGGCAGCAACCCCGATTCCGTCGAGGCGCCGCGGCGGGCCGACAGCTAGAAGCGGTCCTGGCGCAGCACCTCGACGTCGCTGACGAAGATCTGCGCGCGGTAGTCGGCGAGCAGGGCGTAGGCGGCCTCGAGGATCGGGTCCGCGACGGCCGGGTCGACCACGACGATCAGCATCTGCGCGCCCAGCGCCGGTGCGATGTCGTCGCGCTGCCAGGCGCCGTCGACGCTCTCGCCGGCCTGGGTCGGGACCACCGTGAAGCCCTTGGCGCCCTGTTCCTCGACGAGGCGCACGAGCCGCGGCATCAGCGCCGTCTCGACGACGAATTCGAGCTTCTTCTTGGCGTAGGTCTGCATGGCTTTCGCCTCCTTCAGGCGGCGCCGCCGTAGAGCCAGGCGGCGAGCGTGGCGTAGAGCGGTATGCCGATCGCGACGTTGAAGGGGAAGGTGACCGCCAGGCTGAGCGGCACGTAGAGCCCGGGATTGGCCTTCGGCAGCGCCAGGCGCATCGCCGCCGGCACCGCGATGTAGGAGGCGCTGGCCGCCAGCACCGCGACCAGCAGCGCGCCGCCCTGGCTGAGCCCGATCGCCGCGGCGCCGGCCAGGCCGATCGCGGCGGCCAGCGGCGGCATGTAGAGGCCGAAGGCGACGACCCGCCAGGTCAGCAGCCGCGCGCCGCGTAGCCGGGCCGCGGCCAGCAGGCCCATGTCGAGCAGGAACAGGCAGAGCACGCCCTTGAACAGGCCGTCGAACAGCGGCGCCACCGGTTCGGCGCCGCTCCTGCCGACGAGCAGGCCGATGACGAAGGCGCCGACCAGCAGCACGACGCTGCCGTTGAGAAAGATCTCGCGCAGCAGCTCGCCGCCCAGCCGCTTCGCCGGGACGCCGGCCTCCGCACCGAAGCGGCTGGCGAGCCACAGGCCGACGACGATCGCCGGCGTCTCCATCAGCGCCATCACCGCGACCAGGTAGCCCTCGTAGGCCAGCCCCTGGCTCGCCGCGAACTGCTCCGCGGTCACGAAGGTGACGACCGAGATCGATCCGTAGTGCGCCGCGACCGCCGCGGCCGAGACCACGTCGAGCCGGGCCTGGCGGCGCAGCAGCTGGAAGGCCAGCAGCGGCAGGCCGAAGCCGAGGGCGAGACCGAGCAGCACGGCCAGCACCATGGTCAGCCCCGGCTCGCTCTCCGAGACCGCAACCCCGCCCTTCAGGCCGATCGCGAACATCAGATAGATCGCCATGGCCTTGCCCATGGCCTCGGGCACCGAGAGATCGGAGCGCGCGAGGCCCGCGAGCAGCCCCAGGGCGAAGGCCAGGATCGCCGGCGACAGCAGGTTGGCGGCAGCGGTCTCGAGCAGGGTCATGAAACCTCCGATCGGGAGCAGGGCGGGCGCGGCTAGCTATCGAACCGCCCGGGCCATCGCAAGATTTTTCCAATTCCCATGTGGAAATGAGAAATCAGGCACGCCTCAGGCTCGCCGTCGCGACACGCCCGGCACCGGATTTTCCCTTTCGCCGCGCTCCGCCCCTTGCCTATCATGCCCCGCGTCTCGCACGGAGACGCACCCCCCACTTATCACAGCCACGAGAAGACGGAGCCAAGGCATGGGTCAGTTCGGTGTTGGTCAAGGTCTGCGCCGGTTGGAGGATGCGAGATTTCTCACGGGCGAGGGCCGCTACACCGACGACATCGCCCTGCCCGGCGCGCTGCATCTGGCGGTCCTGAGGAGCCCGGTCGCCCACGCCGAGCTCGGCGAGATCGACGACGCCGAGGCCGGCGAGGCGCCGGGCGTGCTGGCGGTCTATACCGGCCGCGACCTCGGCGCCGACGGCATCGGCACGATCCCCTGCCTGGCCCAGCAGCCGGGCCGCGGCGGCAGCAAGCCGGTCCAGCCGGCCTATCCGGCGCTGGCCACCGACCGGGTCCGCTTCGTCGGCCAGCCGGTCGCCTGCGTGGTCGCCGAGACCGCCGCCCAGGCGCGCGACGCGGTCGAGCTGATCATGGCCGACTTCGATCCGCTGCCGGCGGTCACCGAGGCCGACAAGGCGCTGGCCGAGGGTGCGCCGCAGGTCCACGCGGAGGCGCCGGGCAACCTCTGCCTCGACTACGACCACGGCGACAAGGCCGCCGCCGACGCGGCCTTCGAGGGGGCCGCCCAGGTCGCGCGGCTGCAGCTGATCAACAACTGCGTCGTCGTCAACTCGATGGAGCCGCGCGTCGTGATCGGCGACTACGATCCCGAGTCCGGCCGCAGCACGCTCTACGCCCCGAGCCAGGGCATTTTCCGCCTGCACGCCCAGATGGCCCAGATCCTGGGGGTCGAGAAGCAGCAGCTGCATATCGTGACACCCGACGTCGGCGGCGGCTTCGGCATGAAGATCTTCTCCTACCCCGAGCAGATCCTCTGTCTCTACGCCGCGCGCAAGCTGCAGCGCCCGGTGCGCTGGACCTCGGAGCGCACCGAGGCCTTCCTGTCCGACACCCAGGGCCGCGACCACGTCACCGAGGTCGAGATGGCGATGGACGCCGAGGGCCGCTTCCTCGGCATGCGCGTCTCGACCGCGGCCAACCTCGGCGCCTATCTCTCGAACTTCGCGCCCTACATCCCGACCGGCGCCTCGACGCAGATGTTCAGCGGGCTCTACCGGATCCCGGCGATCTACGCCAACGTGCGCTGCACCTTCACGCACACCGTGCCGGTCGACGCCTATCGCGGCGCCGGCCGGCCGGAGGCCGCCTACATGATGGAGCGGCTGGTAGACGAATGCGCGCGCGTCGCCGGGCTCGACCGCCGCGAGATCCGCAAGCGCAACTTCATCCGGCCCGAGGACCTGCCCTACGAGACGCCGATGGGCCGGCTCTACGATTCCGGCGACTACCCGCGCCTGCTCGACGAGGCCACGGGCATGGCCGACTGGGACGGCTTCGAGGCGCGCCGCGCCGAGGCCCGCAAGGCCGGCAAGCTGCGCGGCATCGGTCTGGCCAGCTACGTCGAGGCCTGCGGCGGCATCGGCGAGGAAGAGGCCAAGATGACCCTCGACGCCGACGGCGGCATCAACCTGGTCATCGGCACCATGACCAACGGCCAGGGGCACCTGACCGCCTACGCCCAGCTGATCAACGACAAGCTCGGCGTCGATCCCGAGAAGGTGCGCATGATCCAGGGCGATTCCGACGTCGTCGAGCGCGGCGGCGGCACCGGCGGCTCGCGCTCGCTGCTGATGGGCGGCGTCGCGGTCAACAACGCCTCCGACCGCATCGTCGAGCGCGCCAGGCAGGTCGCCGCGCACATGCTGGAGGCCGCGGCCGGCGACATCGAGTTCGCCGACGGCACCTTCACCATCGTCGGCACCGACCGCCGCCTGTCGCTCGAGGAGGTCGCCCGCGCGACTCACGGCGCCGGTGACGGGGGCGGCCTGCCCGACGACCTCAAGGGCCCGATCGAGGAGAAGGGCGACTACAAGGCCGAGGGGCTGACCTTCCCCAACGGCTGCCACGTCTGCGAGCTGGAGGTCGACGAGGACACCGGCGAGGTCGAGATCGTCCGCTACTGCATCGCCGACGACTTCGGCACCGTGGTCAATCCGCTGATGGCGGCCGGCCAGGTCCACGGCGGCACGATCCAGGGTCTCGGCCAGGCGCTGCTCGAGCACACGGTCTACGACGAGGATGGGCAGTTGCTTACGGCCTCCTTCATGGACTACTGCATGCCGCGGGCCGACGACACGCCGGAGATCGAGTTGAAGCTCATCGAGGACTACCCCTGCAAGACCAACCCGCTGGGCGTGAAGGGCGCCGGCGAGGCCGGCGCGATCGGCGCGCCGCCGGCGATCATGAACGCGCTGCTCGACGCGCTCTCGGAGTTCGGTGTCCGCCGCCTCGACATGCCGGCGACGCCGGAGCGGCTGTGGCGCGCGATCCAGGACGGCCGGGCGGGGCGGCGTGACGCCGCCTGAGGCCCCGGAAAGCGGGATGAAGCCGCCGGTGAACGACGACTATGCCAGCGACGACGATCTGCTGTCCGTCCTGCGCCTGATCGCCGAACGCGCCGGCAAGGTGGTGCTCGGCTACTACGCCGAGGGCGACGAGATCGCGGTTCGCGACAAGGCCGACGAGTCGCCCGTCACGGACGCCGACGTCGCCTGCGAGGAGTTCATCCTCGACGCGCTGGCCAAGCTGACTCCGGATGTGCCGGTCGTCTCCGAGGAGTCCTTCTCGAACGGCATCGAGCCGAAGATCGGGCCGCACGACCTCTTCTGGCTGGTCGACCCGCTGGACGGCACCAAGGAGTTCATCTCGCGCAACGGCGAGTTCACCGTGAACATCGCCCTGATCCAGGACGGCCGGCCGATCGCCGGGGTCGTCCACGCGCCGGCGCTGGCCATGACCTGGGCCGGCAGCGAGGCCAAGGCGACCTTCTCGCAGACCGACCAGCCGCCGATGCCGATCGCCGTGCGCGAGGTGCCCGAGGAGGGCCTGACGGTGGTCGCCAGCCGGCGCCACGGCGACGGCGGCGAGATCGACGACTACCTTGCCGGCTTCACGGTCAGCCAGACCCTGGCCGCCGGCTCCTCGGTCAAGTTCTGCCTGATCGCCAGCGGCCGCGCCGACCTCTACCCGCGCTTCGGCCCGACCATGGAATGGGACACCGCGGCCGGACAGGCGGTGCTCGAGGCTGCCGGCGGGCGGGTCGAGACCCTGGACGGCGAGCGCCTGGCCTACGGCAAGCCGGGCTGGCGCAACCCGCATTTCGTCGCCTTCGGCGGCAAGTAGCCGGCGGGCGAGCCCGAAGGCGCCGCAAGGCGCGGGGGGCGCAGACCCCGAGGGCGGTCGCGCCAAGCGTTTCTCGAAGGGAGGACAGCGGATGTCCACGGTCGGTCTGGTCGGTCTCGGGTCCATGGGCTTCGGCATGGCGCAGAGCCTGCTGCGCGCCGGCCACAGCGTGCACGGCTTCGACCTCAACCCCGACGCGGTGGCGCGCTTCCAGGCCGAGGGCGGCGGCGCCGGCGACCTGGAAGCGGTCGCGCCGGGCCTCGACGCGCTGGTGCTGGTGGTGGTCAACGCCGACCAGATGGAGGCCGTGCTGTTCGGCCCCGACATGATCGCCGAGGAGCTCAAGCCCGGCGCACTGGTCGTCGGCTGCGCCACCGTGCCCCCCGAATCGGCGCGGGTCTTCGAGGACTGGCTCGGCGACCACGGACTGCTCTACCTCGACGCGCCAATCTCCGGCGGCGCCGCCAAGGCGGCGCAGGGCGAGCTGACCATGATGGCCTCGGGCAAGCCGGCCGCCATGCAGGCCGCGGAGCCGCTGCTCGAGGCGCTGGCGAGCACGGTGTTCCGGCTCGGCGACGCCGCCGGTCCGGCCTCGGCGATGAAGATGGTCAACCAGCTGCTGGCCGGCGTGCACATCGCCGCCGCCGCCGAGGCCATGACCTTCGGCATCAGCCAGGGCATCGAGCCGAAGACCTGCCTCGAGGTGATCTCGCAGTGCGCGGGCAGCTCCTGGATGTTCCAGAACCGCGGGCCGCACATCGTCGAGGGCGACTACCAGCCGCGCTCGGCGGTCGAGATCTTCGTCAAGGACCTGGGCATCGTCTCCGACGTCGCGCGCGACGCGCGCTTCGCCGCTCCCCTGGCGGCGACCGCCCTGCAGCAGTTCCTGGCCGCCGCCGGCATGGGTCACGGCCGCGAGGACGACGCCGCGGTCGCCAAGGTCTACGCCCGCAACGCCGGCCTCAAGCTGCCGGGCGACGAGTAGCGGGACAAGGATTGACCGGAGTCCGCGCTGCCGCATCCCTCGACAGGCTCGGGACGAAGCGGACAAAGGCGCGATCGAATGCTTCGTCCCGAGCGTGTCGAGGGACGTGGAAGCGCCGGAGCTACCCCGCCGCCTTCAGGATCTCCTTCGCCAGCAGGCCGATCTCCCTGGCGGCCTTGCTGCGCGGCTGGACCTCGCCGACGGCGCGGCCCTCGGAGAGCGCCGAGGCGAAGACGATGCGGTTGCCGATGCGGTTCTTCGCGACCCTGGCGCCGAGCTTGCCGATCTCGGCGATCATCGTCTCGGCGAGGTTGCCGCGCGGCGGCACGCGGTTGAGCACGATCAGCGCCGGCACCTTCTCGGCCTCGGCGAGCTCGAGAGTCGGGCGCGTCGCCCAGAGGTCCATGGGCGAGGGCTGCACCGGCACGACGACGAGGTTGGCGGCGCGCACGGCGATCTTGGCCTCGGTCTCCATGTGCGGCGGCGAGTCGATCAGCACCACGTCGTGAACCCGCGCCAGCCGGTCGACCTCGTTCTTGGTCCGCCAGCCCTTGATCTGGCTGGCCAGCACGCCGGCCCCGGCGTCGCCCAGGCGCTCCTCGCGCAGGCGGTACCAAGCGCTCAGCGACTGCTGCGGGTCGATGTCGACGACGGCGACCGACTTCTTCATGGCGGTGAAGGCGACCGCCAGGTGCGCCGCCAGCGTCGTCTTGCCGGCGCCGCCCTTCTGCTGGGCCACGGTGATGACCGTTGCTGCCATCGCCACTTCCCCCTATCAGGAGCTGGTTGCGCCGGGGCCGGCCGGCCCCGGTCATTTCGCAACTGCACAATAATGAGCGGATGAGCGAGTCCCAAGGCAATAACGCAGGTTCCGCGCAGCACTCGGGGGACGGCCGGCTGCGGCCCGCCGACGCCGAGGCCGTCGCGGAAGGCGCGGCGCTGCTGCGCGCCGGCCGGCTGGTCGTCTTCCCGACCGAGACGGTCTACGGCCTGGGCGGCGACGCCACGAACCCCGAGGCCGTGGCGGCGATCTTCGCGGCCAAGGGCCGGCCGCGCTTCAACCCGCTGATCGCGCACCTGCCGGACGCCGAGGCGGCGGCCCGCGAGGCGGTTCTCGACGCCCCGGCCGAAGCCCTGGCCGAGCGCTTCTGGCCGGGCCCGCTGACCCTGGTTCTGCCGCGGCGCGCCGACAGCCGGATCGCCCTGCTCTGCTCGGCCGGGCTGGACTCGGTGGCGCTGCGCGTGCCGGCGACGCCGGTCGCGCGCGCCCTGCTGGCCGCGGCGGGCCGGCCGGTCGCCGCCCCCAGCGCCAACCGCTCGGGGCGCATCAGCCCGACGCGCGCCGAGCACGCGCGCGACGAGCTGGGCGAGCGGGTCGCGCTCTACCTCGACGGCGGGCCGACCGAGATCGGCCTGGAATCGACCGTCGTCTCGCTGCTCGGCCCCCGGCCGCTGCTGCTGCGCCCCGGCGGCCTGCCGGTCGAGGAGATCGAGGCGCTGCTCGGGCCGCTCGGCCGGCCGGCGGCGGACGCCGCCACCGAGGACAGCGCGCGCCTCTCGCCCGGGCTGCTGACCAGCCACTACGCGCCGGGCAAGCCGCTGCGCCTGGAGGCCCGCGCGGTCGCCGCGGACGAGGCGCTGCTCGCCTTCGGGCCCGATGTCCCGGCGGGCGCCGCGGCGACCGTCAACCTCAGCCCGCGCGGCGACACCCGCGAGGCCGCCGCCCGCCTGTTCGAGGCGCTGCGCCGCCTCGACGCCGGCCCCGGCCGCGCCATCGCCGCCATGCCGATCCCCGCCGAGGGCCTCGGCCTCGCGATCCGCGACCGCCTCGCCCGCGCCGCCGCGCCGCGAGGCTAGGCGCCGGGTCCGCTCCGCAGCCATGCCGCGCCCGGACGGCCGCCATGCCGGCGCGGCGCGGGCCGCGGCATCGACAGTCTCCGCCCCCCGCCCTAGAGTCTCGACGATGAGCAGCCAGGCGATCACCGAGCCCTTCGAGAACCTGCACGACCAGATCCTCGACGTGGTCGGCGAGGAGGGCGTCGTCGCCGGCGCCGAGGCCATGGCCCGCTACCTGGCCGAGGAGCGCGGGCGCTACGTCGGCCGGGCGGCCTTCGTCGTGCGACCCGCCAACACGCAGGAGGTGGCCGAGGTCGTCAAGCTGTGCCACGCCGCCGGCGTCGGCATCGTGCCGCAAGGCGGCAACACCTCGCTGGTCGGCGGCTCGATCCCCTTCGAGGAGGGCGACGAGATCGTGCTCTCGCTGGAGCGCCTGACGCGCATCCGCGAGCTCGACGCCGAGAACTTCACGATCACGGTCGAGGCCGGCGTCATCCTGCAGCAGGTCCAGGAGGCGGCCGCCGAGGCCGACCGCCTGTTCCCGCTCAGCCTGGGCGCCGAGGGCTCCTGCCGGATCGGCGGCAACATCGCGACCAACGCCGGCGGCGTGCAGGTGCTGCGCTACGGCAACATGCGCGATCTGGTGCTCGGCCTCGAGGTCGTGCTGCCCGACGGCCGCGTCTGGGACGGCCTCAGGGGCCTGCGCAAGGACAACACCGGCTACGACCTGAAGCAGCTGTTCATCGCCGCCGAAGGCACCCTGGGCGTCGTCACCGCGGCGGTGCTCAAGCTCTATTCCCGGCCGCGCGAGGTGGTCACCGCCTTCGCGGCGGTGCCCGACCCCGAGACCGCCGTCGCCCTGCTCTCCCAGGTGCGTGCCGCCTCCGGCGAGCAGGTCACCTCCTTCGAGCTGATCCCGCGGACGATCCTGGAGTTCGCGACGCGCCACCTGGAGCACTGCAAGGACCCGCTGCAGCAGGCGCAGCCCTGGTACCTGCTGATCGAGCTGTTCGGCGGGCGACCAGACGGCGGCCTGCGCGAGGCGCTGGAGGAGTGCCTGATGGCGGCCTACGAGGACGGCCAGGTGCTCGACGCCGCCTTTGCCGAGACCGAGACCCAGCGCCAGGAGTTCTGGCGCCTGCGCGAGAGCCTGACCGAGGCCCAGAAGTTCGAGGGCGGCTCGATCAAGCACGACGTCTCGGTGCCGGTCTCGGCCGTGCCGGCCTTCCTGCGCGAAGCCACGGACAAGTGCCAGGAGCTGGTGCCCGACTGCCGCCCGGTGCCCTTCGGCCACCTCGGCGACGGCAACATCCACTTCAACGTCAGCCAGCCCGAGGCGATGGACCGCGAGGCCTTCCTCGGGCGCTGGGAAGAGATGAACGCGGCGGTCCACGACATCGTGCACCGCCACCGCGGCTCGATCTCGGCCGAGCACGGCATCGGCCGCATGAAGCTGGCCGAGAACGCGCGCTTCAAGTCCGAGGTCGAGCTCGAGATGATGCGCACCCTGAAGCAGGCCTTCGACCCCAAGGGCATCATGAACCGCGGCAAGGTGCTGTAGGGCGCTGCTTGGGCCGGCCGGCCGGCCGGTTGCTTCACACCATTTGCGTGTTGGCCACAGCGTTGCCATCGGCGTGACGGGCAGGCAGTCTCGCGGCAGTCCAAGCGCGCGGTCGGCGATGCCCAGATACTGGTGGGTCAACCACAAGCAAACGGTTCGGCAGGAAGTCGACGGCCAGTACCTCTGGTCGCCCAAGATGGCGCGCGGAAAGGATGGAGCCCGGCGCAACGTCTTCTACGACAACATGCGACGGGCGACGCCGGGCGATTTGGTCCTCTCTTACGCGAACGGCCAGATTGGCTTCGTCGGACGCATCGCGGAGTTTGCTTTCACGGCCCCGAAGCCCAGCGAGTTCGGCAAGACAGGCGCGAACTGGAGCGATGAGGGCTGGCTGCTGCCCGTCTTCTGGGTGCCGCTCGAGCATCCGATCCGACCGCGCAACTTCCTCGATGCCCTAGCCCCGCTCCTGCCGAGCCGCTATTCGCCGATCCGGCCCGAAACCGGCATGGGCAACCAGGGGGTCTATCTAGCCGAGATTCCCGAAGGCGTTTATCGAGAGGTCGCTGCGAGGGTCTCGTTCAGCCATGAAGCGTTGCGCCAAGGTGGCGCCAACAGCCTGACCTACGGCAACGTGCGCGACTGGATCGAGGAGCAGATGGTTCTTCGTCTCGAGCGCGATCCGCATCTCGACCAGACGACAAAACGAAGCGTGATCCAAGCTCGGCGCGGTCAGGGACAGTTCCGGACGAGCGTCGGCGCAATCGAGCCCGCTTGCCGGGTCACCGGGGTCACCAACCCCAGCCTCCTGATCGCCAGCCATATCAAGCCCTGGCGCGTCTGCCGCTCGGCCGAGGAACGGCTCGACGGGATGAACGGGCTCATGCTGACCCCGGACGTCGACCTGCTGTTCGACCGTGGCTTCATCACCTTCGAGGATTCCGGACGCACGCGGACCTCGGAGCGCATCGATTCCGGGGATCTCAGGCGCCTGGGCCTGCAACAGCTGACGCTCGACGACCTCGGCTTCTCGGAGGTCTCGGCGCCCTGGGAGACGCGAGCCTTCGCTCCGCGACAACGCGAGTATCTGGCCTACCATCGGTCCGAGGTCTTCGTCTCCTAGACCAAATTCACGAGGCGCCGGCCCTCAGCCGCGCTTCAGCAGCTCGGCCAGGGAGCGCGGCAGACGCTCGACGAGCGCCGGATCGACCGCAGCGCCCGGCGCCGTGATGCCGCCGCTGGCGGCCTGCAGTTCCTCGTCGTCGAGATCGCGCTCCTCGGCCTCGGCGTCGCCCGCCGGAGCGGCGTCCCGCGCACGCAGCTGCGCCTGCAGCGCGCGCGCCTCGGCGAACTGGATCTCGAAGCCGTGGCGCGCGCCGACGTTGATGATCGCCAGAATCGCCTCGTCGCCGGCGCGCCGGCCGATCCGCGCGACCAGCTCGGCCATCAGCGACGGATCCTCGGCCAGCCGATCGACCAGGGCGTCCAGGCCGGCTCGGCTCATGGCCGTCGCTCCGCGGGCGTGAGGTGGCAGGACACGCGCATGCTCAGGGACCTCCGAAGGTCGCCCAGCGCAAGACCTCCTTGGCCCAGTTGCCGCCCGCGACATCGGCGAGTTCGGCGTCGGACAGCTCGCCCTCCGAGTCCAGCGAATCCGCCGCCTGCCGCGCCAGCGCCGCGACCTCCGCGTCGTCGACCTCGTAGCCGCGGGCGCGGGCGCAGCCGGCGATCGCCGCGGCCGCCTCCGGGCCCTGCCGGTCGGCGGTCGCCGCCTCCAGCTCGGCGACCAGTTCTGGGTCGCGGGTAGCGGCCTCCAGGAAGGACACGAGGGATGCTTGGCTCATGGGCTCGACTCCTCTCTCGACAGGTCACTGGAGCTGGGGCTCGGCGATGCGCCGGAAGGGTCCGGGCACGGCCATCAGCTCGTCGTAGGTGCCGCTCTGCACCACGCGCCCGCGCTCGATCACGTGGATGCGGTCGGCGTTGACCACCGTGCTCAGGCGGTGGGCGATGACCAGGCGCGTGGCGCTCAGCTCGGCCAGGCTCTGCGCGACGATCGCCTGGGTCCGGTTGTCGAGCGCGCTGGTCGCCTCGTCCATCAGCAGGATGCGCGGCCGGCGCACGATGGCGCGGGCGATCATCAGGCGCTGGCGCTGGCCGCCGGACAGCGTGCCGCCGCCCTCCGAGAGCAGCGTGTGCATGCCCATCGGCAGGCGCCGCACGTCCTCGTCGAAGCCGGCGAGACGCGCCGCCTCCCAGGCGTCGTCGTGGGTCAGCGGCGCCGAGCCGACGATGTTCTCGAACAGCGAGCCGGGCAGGATCGCGCCGCGCTGCAGGACCACGCCGATCTGCCGGCGCACCGCCTTGAGGTCGAGCCGGGCCAGGTCCTGGCCGTCGTAGCCGACCGTGCCGCTCTCCGGCGTCTCGAAGCCGAGCAGCAGGCGGAACAGCGTCGACTTGCCGGAGCCCGATGGGCCGACCAGCGCGACGAACTGGCCGGGCTCGACCTCCAGGTCGACGCCGTCCAGGATCGTCGGCCCGTCCGCCTCGTAGCGGAACGTCACGTTGCGGATCGAGATCGCGCCCTCCAGCGGCCCCGGCGCGCGCCGCTCGGGATCGAGCTCGGGCTGCTCGGCGAGCAGCGGCTTCATGTTCTCGTAGACCGGCACCGCCGCCAGCGACTCCGACAGCGCGCCGACCAGGGTCAGCAGCGCGCCATGAAAGACGCCGAAGGCCGCGTTGAAGGCGACGAAATCGCCGACCGGAATGCGGCCCTCGGCGGCGCCGACGAGGTAGAAGAACAGGATGCTCGCCAGGATCGGCAGCACGGCGTTGAGCGTGGCCGTCAGGTTGCCGACTCGCGCGGCGCGCTGGCTCTGCTGCCGCTGGTCGGCGAATCGCTGCAGCCAGCGGGCGTAGGCGCGGTTTTCCGCGCCCATCAGGCGCAGCTTCTGGATACCGGTCAGCATCTGCAGCACGAAGCTGGAGGCGCGGGCCTCGGCCTTGAGCCGCGCCCGCTCGTGGCGCAGCTGCAGGTAGCTGAGGCCGAACAGCAGGCCGCCGGTCAGCAGCGTGAAGGCGACGGCGGCGAGCGCCAGCGTCGCGTCGTAGCTCAGCATCAGCGCGAAGTTGACCAGCGAGAACAGCGCCGAGAGCGCGGCGCTGAGCACGGTGTCGGACAGCGCCTGGCGCAACTGCGTCGGGCCCATCGCCTTGATCAGCAGGTCGCCGACCTCGTAGCGCCGGAAGAAGGCCAGCGGCAGCCGCAGCAGCCGGTCCCAGACCGCGGCCTGGAGCGCACCGTCGGCGAAGGACTCGACGCGCAGCAGGGCGACCGAGCGAACCGCCTGGAACAGCGCGCTGCCGAGCGCCACGGCGCCGAGCCCGAGGCCGAGGTGGACCAGCATGCCGGTCTCCGCGAAGGGCACCACCTCGTTGAGCAGCTTGCCGGTCAGGTAGGGCGGCAGCAGGCCGAGCAGCGCCGCCGCGATCGCCAGGCCGGCGGCCCAGCGCAGGTCGACCCGGGCCGGCGTGGCGAGCACGTGGCGGACCAGGTCGAGGGCCTTGAGCGGGCGCTGCGGCAGCGGCCGGAAGACGACCAGGCCGCGCGGCTCGAGCGTCTCGGCAAGGTGTTCGTCGACCCGCTGCCACGCGCCCCCGCGCAGGCACTCGAAGCGGCCGGCGCCGCGCCGCACCACGGCGACCGGAACGCCCTCGAGGAAACCGACGAAGCTGCTGCCGTCGCGCCGCCACCAGCCGGGCTCGAGGTGCACCCGGCGGAAGCGCAGGTTGGCGCGCCGCAGCAGCTCGGCGAGCCGATCGGCGACCGATGGCCCCGCGTCCGGCTCCGCCGTGCCCGCCCGGGCCGCGCCCGAGGGGTCGGCGCCGGACGGTGCCTCGAAGTCGATGCGCTCGGCGGCACAGACCGTCTCGAGCGCGGCGAGGGCTTGGTCGGTGCCCGCGCCGCCCTCGCCGACCTGGACAGGCGAGCGGCGGCCCGCGACGATCTCCGGCAGCCGGCCGAGCGCCGCGGCGAGCTGGCGGCGGTCGCTGAGCCGCCGCCGGCGCGCCCGCCGCCGCCGCGCCTCTGCGGCCTCGCGCAGCGCCTCGCCATGACCGGCGAACAGCTCGGCCGCCCAGCGGCGCACCGCCGGCTCGCCGTGCTCGCGCAGCAGCTGCGGGCAGTCCAGCGCCCGCACGCGGCAGCCGGACGCGACCTCCAGCGAGCGGCCGGGCGCGACCGGCTCGAGCCGCAGCAGCCGTCCCTCGGGGGCGCCGGCTTCCGGCTCCGGCGTGCCGCGCACCTCGAGCCACAGCAGGCGGTGGGCCGAGAAGCGGCCGCGCCGCTCGACCGTGCGCGGCGCCGGCGGCTCCCCGGCGTCGCCTCCCGAGACGGCGCTCTCCCTCTCGGGCCCGAGCGCCGTCGCCGCCATGCCTGCAGGGTCCGGGCCGAGGGCGGTCAGCAGGGCGCGCAGCCCCGCCTCCAGAGCCGCCGCGTCGAGCGGCGTGCCGCCTTCCGAGGTGCCCGACAGCGGCGCGCTGGCGACCCGCGCCTCGCCGACGCCGACCAGCAGCAGCCGCAGGCCGGGCAGGTCGCACGCCGGCAGCGGCAGCTGGGCCCCGGCGTCGAGCGTGGCGGCGAGCCGCCGTTCGCCGCTGCCGGCGCCGTCGGGCAGCAGGCGCTCGACGAAGAGGTTGACCCTGCCCGTCTCGACGCGGACCTGGCCCAGCGCGGCGGGCAGCACGAGCGGCTGGCGGCCGCTGGTCGCCAGCAGGGCCGGGCGCCGCTCGGGCAGGCTGACGACGCTCATCGCCCGCCGCCTCAAGCCTGCGCGATCAGGCGGGCGTAGGGCCCGCCGGCCGAGACCAGCTCGTCGTGGGTGCCGCGCTCGACCACCCGCCCCGCCTCGAGCACCACGATCTCGTCGGCGTCGCGCACGGTCGAGAGCCGGTGGGCGACGATCACGCAGGTGCAGCCGCGATGCCGGATGTTCTCGTCGATGCGCGTCTCGGTAGCCGGGTCGAGCGCACTGGTCGCCTCGTCGAGGATCAGCACCGAGGGATCGGCGGCCAGGGCCCGGGCGATCTCCAGGCGCTGGGCCTGGCCGCCGCTGAAGTTCAGGCCGCGGTCCTCGATCTCGGCGTCCAGGCCGCCGCCGCGGGCCGCGATCTCGTCGTCGATGCAGGCGTCACGCAGGGCGCGCAGCATCGACGCGTCGTCGAGCGTCTCATCCCAGGCGCTGAGGTGCTCGCGCACCCGGCCGCCGAACAGCGTCACCTCCTGGCTGACCACGGCCAGCGAGGCGGTCAGCGTGTCGACCGGGATCTGCTCGATCGGCCGCCCGTCGTAGAGAATCTCGCCGCTCCAGGGGCGGTAGAGGCCGGCGAGCAGGCGGGCGATCGTCGACTTGCCGCTGCCCGAGCCGCCGACCAGGGCGACGCGCGCGCCGGGCCGGATCGACAGGCTGAAGTCGCGGATCAGCGGCTCGTCGAGCCGGCCGTAGCCGAAGGTCACCTCGCGCAGTTCGACCGCGCCGACCAGGCGGTCGCCCTCGGCCGTCCCATCGACGGCCGCCTCCCGGCCGGCCGCGTCGGCGCCGGCATAGCGCGGGTCGTGCGCCTGGCGCACGACGTCGTCGGTGCGCACCAGGTCGGCCTTGAGCTCCTGGAAGGCGCCGCCGGCGGCGACCAGCGCGTTGATCGGCGCCGTGAAGCTCAGGGTCAGGGCCTGGAAGGCGACCAGCGTGCCGA
The DNA here is from genome assembly GCA_030433005.1 of Alphaproteobacteria bacterium. Classification (GTDB taxonomy): domain Bacteria; phylum Pseudomonadota; class Alphaproteobacteria; order Kiloniellales; family DSM-21159; genus Tistlia. Next base: position 45,614 of record JAUILQ010000025.1, on the reverse strand, counting down.
TCGTCATGCCGCCCTCGATCACCCGGTAGCCGCCGAAGCCGAGCACCGCCGCCACGGTCAGGCCGTTGAGCAGCGGCGGGAAGCCGTTGGCGACCACGCCGTAGAGGCCGAGTCGCTTCTGGTTGTTGAGGTGGCGGGCCTGGAAGCCGGCCCAGCGCTCGAAGTAGTCGTCGTCGGTGCCGGTCGCCTTCAGCGTCTCGATCGCGTGGATGCCGGTGACCGAGGCAGACTGGAAGCGCCCGAAGTCCTGCTGCATGCGCAGGCTGGCGTCGGCGCGCAGCCGCGCCAGCGAGTGGAAGACCCCCACGTTGACCAGCGACAGCGCGATGCAGATCAGCGCCAGGATCCAGTCGAACAGCAGCATCACGGCGGCGTAGAAGACGACGCGCAGCAGGCTGACCAGGCTCTCGCCGACCTGGCCGGCGACCGCCGTGGCGATGCGGTCGTTGGCGGCGATGCGGTTGGCGATGTCGCCGGGGTGGCGCTGCTCGAAGAAGTCGACGGGCAAGCGCAGCAGGTGCCAGGCGAAGCGCGCCGAGCTGCCGAGCGCCAGCTTCGACTCGGTGCGCAGCAGCACGGCCTCGCTGAGCCAGGTCAGCAGGCCGGTGACCAGCACCGTGACCGTCATGGCCAGCAGCAGCGGCATCAGCCAGGCGTCGCGGCCCTCGATCAGGTACTCGTCGACGAAGACCTTGGAGAAACCGGGCACCAGCAGGCCCGGCACGACCAGCGTCAGGCTGATCAGCACGGTCAGCAGCACCGCCGAGCGCACCGGCCGCGTGCGCGGCAGCAGGCGGGCGGCCAGCCCGGGCGGCGGCGGATCAGGCCGGAAGTCGGGGCCCGGCTCGAAGACCAGCATGACGCCGGTGAAGGAACCGTCGAACTCCGCGCGCGTCACCCGGCGCGGGCCGGTCGCCGGGTCGTTCAGGTAGACCTTGTCGCCGCGGCAGCCCTCGACCACCAGGAAGTGGTTGAACTCCCAGAAGGCGATGTAGGGGAAGGGTCCCTCGAGCGCGGTCTCGAGCGAGGCCTTGCGGCCCTTGGCCGCCAGGCCGTGGCCGCGCGCGCCGACCAGGATGTTGCGCGCGTTCGAGCCGTCGCGCGAGACGCCGCAGTCGCGGCGCAGCTCTTCGAGCGGCGGCCACTTGCCGAAGTAGGCCAGGATGCTGCCGAGCGCCGCCGCACCGCACTCGACGCTCTCCATCTGCAGCACGGTCGGCGTGCGCACCCGCCGCTTCGACAGCCCCGGCGTCCCGCTCACCGGCTCACAGCCCGACCAGGGAGCGCAGGAACGGCAGGATCAGCGTCACCGGCGCCTGGCGGCGCACGGTGATCGTCGCCTTGACCAGCGTGCCCGGCTCGATGTCGAAGTCGGGCCCGCGCCCGCCCGACCAGCGAAAACCGGAGACATGCTCGGGGGCCTCGCGAAGGTCGGCGTGCACGGCGACGGGCGAGCCCTCCTTGGTGAACTGCTCGACCAGCTTCTCGTTGTGCAGCATGGCCTGGATCGCGGAGGCCGACATCGGCAGGTCGGAGACGCTGTAGATGTCGGCCAGAATCGTGCCGAACTCCTCCTTCTTCGCGACCGACGGCTCGACGTTCACCGCCATGCGGGTCTTGACCAGCTTGCCGTCGGCGGGCGGCACGAACAGCAGCGCCTCCATCTCGGCGGCTTCGGAGACGATGCGCACGACCGGGGTTCCGGGCGAGACGACGTCGCCGAGCGAGGCCGAGATCTCGGTCACCGTGCCGGTGATCGGCGCGTCGACCGTACGCACGCGGCGCAGCTGCTCCTGCAGGCGCTGGATCTCGTCGGCCTTCTCCTCGACCTCCTTGATCGCCTGCTCGATCTTCTCGCGCCACTCCTCGGCACGGCGCCGGTCCGTCTGGTCGAGCTCGACCAGACTGTTGCGCAGGTCGGCGAGCTGCTCGCGCACGCTGGCCAGGTCGTTCTGGCGCTCCAGGAGCTGGGTGCGCTGGACGAAGCCGCGTTCGTAGAGCCGCTCGGTGTCGGCGACCAGGCTCTCGAGATTGCGCAGGCGGTCGCCCGCGTTGGCGATCTTGTCCCGGATGGTGGCGGCCTGCTGCTCGCGGAAGTCGGCCCGGAAGCGCCGGTCCTCCGTGCTCTCGTCGCGCAGATCCGCCAGGCGTCTTTCGGCGCGCACGAGGTTCTCCTCGGCCAGCTCGAAGGCGCGGACATCGACGTTCTGGTTGAGTTCGGCGACGGTCTGGCCCTCGATCACCCGATCGCCGAGGCCGACCAGTATCGTGATCAGCTTGCCGTTGCCCTCCGCCGAGGCCGAGTAGATCTCGCTGCCGTGGTGCAGCAGGATGCCTTCGGCGCGCACCCGCGTCGGCACGCTGCCGAGGAAGCCCCAGGCGAGCGCGCCCGCGACCACCAGGAAGGCGCTGAGGAAGGCCACCCAGTGATAGGGCGACGCCGCGACGATCGCCTCGTCCAGGTTGTCGGGCGACGACAGCTTCTCGAGGGCGGACTTGCGGAAGAGCGACATGCTGGGTTCCGGCGGCCCGGTGATGGTGTTGGAGCCCCCGGTCGCCCGCCTGACGGGGCGCTGGGACGAGGCTCGATTGTGCCAGGATAGCGTGCTGCCACCGTCCTGCACGTCCGTAATGCCATGCCGCGGCTCGGGACGCCCTTGCGCGCCGTCCGGAATCCTGTTCCCGGCGTCCGGGAGCGAGGCGCCGGGCGCCCGTCCCTGGGTGGCGCGGTAACCTTCATGTTACACTTTGATACGAAAAAGGGGACGTCGCGGGATCGCGACGGATGGCTCGGAGGCCGCGCGGCCGGCAGGCGGGCAGCTGCCCGCCCGGCACAGCGGCAACCGACCGGCCGCAGAAGGGGGCTCGTCTGATGGCTCGATCGATTGAGGAAACGGATGCTGCCGGCCTGGGCGCGGACGCCGGTGCCGTGGCGGATCCCGTCCCCCATGCCGTGTTCACGCTCGACGACGTGCCGCTCTGCGAGCGCTTCGACCTCTGGCGCGAGAGCATCTCCTGCATCTTCGAGGTCGAGGCGGGGGCCGAAGTCCGCGGCGAAGGCTTCCGCGCCGAGATCGACGCCAACATGTTCGGCCCGGTGATGCTGGCGCGCACCCAGACCTTCCGCCAGCAGTGGACGCGCTCGCCGCGGATCATGGCCCGCGACGGCATGGACCACTACATGGTCCAGCTCTACGAGCGCGGCCAGATGTTCTGGGAGACCGGCCGCGGCGCCTTCGAGTTCCCGACCGACGGCCTCGTGGTCTTCGACCTCTCGCAGGAGGTCACGGCCCGCACCGACGACTTCGCCAACATCTCGCTGATCATCCCGCGCGAGATGCTCGAGGAGCAGCTCAAGGCGGAGAGCGACCAGCACATGCGGGTGCTGACCGGCAAGGAGCCGATGGTGCGCCTGCTACGCGACCACATGGTCTCGCTGAAGAACCTCGCGCCGCGCATGACCGGCCAGCAGGCGATCGAGCTGGCGCCCGCCACCGTCGGCCTGACCGCGGCCTGCCTCAATGCCGCCCTCGCCGACCACCCCGACCAGCAGACCGGCGTCGCCGTCGCCCAGGTCGCCCGGATCCGCCGCTTCATCGAGGCGAACCTCTCCGATCCCGATCTCTCGTCCGACTGGATCGCCCGCCAGGTCGGCGTCTCGCGGACCCGGCTCTACGAGCTGTTCGACCGCTTCGGCGGCGTCGCCAGCTACGTGCGCGACCGCCGGCTGCGCCGGGCCCTGCTGTCGCTGAGCGACCGCCGCTCGCGCCACCGCCCGATCTACGACATCGCCCTGGCCTCGGGCTACACCAGCGATGCCGCCTTCAGCCGCGCCTTCCGCGGGCGCTACGGCATCGCGCCGAGCGACGTGCGCAGCGCCGGCGCCCTGCGCCCGGCCGCGCACCGCCAGGGCGCGGGCGTCGACCGCCGCTACGAGCGGTGGCTCAACCACCTGTCGGTCTGAGGCCGGCTGCGGCCTCCGCGGCCTCCGCGTCCTCCGCCGCTCACGGCGCCGGATCGTCCGAGCCCGCCAACGGCTCGCCGCCGAGCAGGCCACGCAGCAGCGGGTTCGGGAAGCGTCGCGACAGCGTCACCGCGTGAAAGGTCTCGACCAGGCCGGGCAGGCGCGCTGCCTCGACCAGCAGGCCGGTGCCCAGCTCGTCCTTGACCACGATCGGCGGCACGACGGCGAGGCCGAGGTCCTCGCGGGCCAGCAGGCGCATCATCGCCATGTCGTCGACCTCGGCCGCGATGCGCGGGCGGACGTCGAGTCGGTCGGCCAGCGCGTCGAAGCCGCTGCGCACCCCGCTGTCGAGCGACGGCAGGATCAGGGGATGACCGGCGAGCAGCGCGGCGAGCGCGCTTTCCGGCAGAACGGCCGGCCGATCGTTCGGCGCACCGGCCGCTGCCGCACCGCTACCGAGGCGGCCCGGCGTGCCGACCAGGCTGACGCCCTGCTCGGCGACGGGGTGCAGGATCCAGGGCGTCGCCGCGTCGCGCGCCGGCACCTGGTTGGTCAGCACGACGTCCAGCCGGTGCGCCTCCAGCGACTGCAGCAGCTCCGCCAGGCTGCCCGAGCGCAGCACCACCTCGACGTCGGAGCGCCCGAGCAGGGGCCGCAGGAAGCCGATCTGGAAGTTGCGCGACAGCGTCGCCAGCGCGCCGACCCGCAGGACCTGGCGGCTGCGCCGGTCGCGCGCCGCCAGCGTGCCGAGCAGCTCCTCGCCGGTCGCGAAGATGGCGTCGGCATGGTCGAGCGCGAGGCGGCCGGCCTCGGTCAGCAGAAGCTGGCGGCCGCGGCGCTCGAACAGGGCGTGGCCGAGCTGCTGCTCCAGCTTGCGGATCTGGATCGACAGCGCCGACTGGGAAACCGCGAGCCGCTCGGCGGTCCGGGTCAGGTTGCCGTCGTGAGCGACGGCCCAGAAATAGCGCAGGTGATTGTAGTTGAGGGCCATGTTCGTTCGATATCATAGAACGAAATCGGATAAACAATGAATTTCATATATTGAATGCCGAGCGCTATCTCCTCTCCAGCGTCCGCTTCCGGAGGAGACCATGTCGCCGAGCCTCGCCCTCGTTCCCCTGCTCGCCCCCGGCGCGCTGCTGGCCGTCGCCCTGGCGGCCGGCCTGGCGGAAGGCCCGCGGCCGCGGCGCCTGCTTCGGGCCGCGCGCCTCGCCGCCTATGCGGCCCTCGCGCTGGCCGTCGCCAGCGCGGTCCTGCTCGCCCAGCACGGACCGGCCACCTCGCCGACCCTGGGCGCGGGCGGCATCGGCCTGTCGCTGCGACTCGACACGCTGAGCACCGTGATGTTCCTGCTGGTCTCGGCGATCGGCGTCGTCGTCGTGCGCTACAGCGCCAGCTACCTCGACGGCGACTCCCGGCAGGCCGCCTTCGTCGGCCGCCTGCTGGCGACCCTGGCGGCAGTGCTGCTGCTGGTCCTGGCCGGCAACCTCGTGCAGCTCGTGCTGGCCTGGATCGCCACCAGCCTGGCGCTGCACCGCCTGCTCGTCTTCAACCCGGAGCGCCCGCGCGCCCGGCTCGCGGCGCGCAAGAAGTTCCTGACGGCGCGGCTCGGCGACCTCTGCCTGCTCGGCGCGGCGGTCCTGCTGGCAACCGGCTTCGGCACGCTCGACCTCGCCGAGCTGCTGCAGGCCGCGCGGGGACTCGCCGGCGGTCTGGAGGGCGAGGCGCCGGCCGGCATCGGCTGGGCGGCCCTGCTGATCGCCCTGGCCGCGCTGCTCAAGTCCGGCCAGTTCCCGACCCACGGCTGGCTGCCCGAGGTGATGGAGGCGCCGACGCCGGTCTCGGCCCTGCTGCACGCGGGCATCATCAACGCCGGCGGCTTCCTGGTGGTCCGCTTCGCCGACGTCATGCTGCTCTCCGCGCCCTCGCTGCACCTGCTGGCGCTGCTCGGCGGCTTCACCGCCCTGTTCGGCGCGGCGGTCATGCTGACCCAGACCAGCGTCAAGGTCGCGCTCGCCTGGTCGACCGTCGCGCAGATGGGCTTCATGCTGCTGCAGTGCGGCCTCGGGCTCTTCGCCCTGGCGGTGCTGCACATCGTCGCCCACTCGCTCTACAAGGCCCACGCCTTCCTGGCCGCCGGCGGCGCGGCCGAGACCCCGCGCCTGGAGAGCCCTGGCGGCGCCGCGGGGATGCCGCCGGCACGCCTCGCCGCGGCGCTGTTCCTCGCCGTCGCCCTGTCGCTCGGCCTCGGCTGGAGCGTCGGCAGCGGCCTGGAGGCCTGGCTCGGCCTGCCGATCGAGGCGGCCCCGCAGGGCCTGGCGCTCGCCGCCATCCTGGCGATGGGGCTGACCCTGCTGTTCGGCCAGGCGGCGCGCGGCGCCCGGCAGGCCGGCGACCCGCTGCTGCCGGCGCCGACCCTGGCGGCGGGCGCGCTGGCCGCCAGCGCCTACTTCCTGCTGCACGCCGCCGCGACCGCCCTGTTCGGAGCCGAGCTGCCGGCGCCGCCGCAGCCCGGCCCGCTCGGCTTCGCGGTCCTGGGCCTGGCCGTCGCCTCGTTCGGCGCGGTGACGCTGCTCCAGCTCGCCGCCCCGGCCCGTGCCGGCTCGCCGGTCTGGCGCGCCTTCCACGTCCATCTCTCGAACGGTCTCTACGCCAACGCCGTCTTCGACCGCCTGGTCGGCGCCCTCGACCGGCGCCCCGACCGGCACCCCGCCACCCGCCCGTGAGGAGGAAGCCATGAGCCCCACCCCGTCCGCCCCCGCCCCGGATGCTCCCAGCCGGCCCGGCCGCCTCGAGGGCCCGGTGCTCTGCCGGCAGAGCGTGCGCGACGCCGCCGCCCGCGCGGCCGGGCGCATCGCGCCGCTGTGGCCGCTCGACAGCTTCGTCGCCGTCAATCCCTTCCTCGGTCTCTCCGAACGCCGCTTCGCCGAGGCCACGGCACAGCTCGCCCGCGCGGCCGGAGCCCGCACCACGATGCCGCGCGCCTTCTACCTGGAGGCGATCGACGGCGGGCGCATCGCCGAAGAGGACCTCGGCGCGGCCCTGCGGGCCTGCGACGATCCGGCGGCGCCCGGCTCGGTCGCGGCGCTCCTCGAGCAGGCCCGGCAGCCCGAACCGGCCCGCGAGCCGCTGACCACGGTCGCCGGGCTCGCCGGCCGCGAGGACGGACGCGACTGGGCCGGCTTCGCCGCCGAGCGGATCGCCCTCTGGGCCGCCGCGCACTTCGCCGCCTCCGACTCCGCGGGCGCCGGCTCCGCGGGCGCCGGCTCGGCCTACGCGGCCTGGCGCGAACGGGCGCTGGCCGACCGCACGCCGGAAATCGCCGGCCTGGCCGGCTTCCGGGGAGCGGTCGGCCGTCTGCCCGGCGAGGCGGGGGCCCTGCTGGTCGCCGCCAGCCGGCGGCTCGGCCTCGCGCCGGCGGGCATCGACGCCTACTTCCACCGCCTGCTGATGAGCATCGGCGGCTGGGCGGCCCACGCCCGCTGGCGGGTCTGGCAGGCGGCGCTCGCCGGCCGTCACGACGGCAGCCTGCTCGAGCTGCTGGCGGTCCGCCTGGCCTGGGACGCGGCCCTGTTCGAGCTCTACGCCGAGCGGCCGGGCTTCGCCGGGGCCTGGGCCGAAGCGAGGCGCGAGGCCGACCGGCCCGCCCAGGCCGGCCGCTTCCTGGTCGACGGGCTGCTGCAGGAGGCCTACGAGCGGGCCTGGCAGCGCGAGCTCGCCGGCCGCTTCGCGGCGGCGGCCTCGACCGCTCCGGCGACGCAGGACGGGCGCCCCGCCGTCCAGGCGGTGTTCTGCATCGACGTCCGCTCGGAGGTCTACCGCCGGGCGCTCGAGAGCGTCTCCGACGGCGTCGAGACCCTGGGCTTCGCCGGCTTTTTCGGCCTGCCGATCGAGCTGCGGCAGCCCGGCGACGAGCGGGGCCGGGCGCAGTGCCCGGTGCTGCTGGCGCCAGGCCACACGGTCTGCGAGGCGCCGGCCGAAGCAGCACCCGAGGCGATCGTCCGCGAGGCCGCGAGCCGCCGGCTGCGGCGCCGCGCCGCCGGCGCCTGGTCGTCCTTCCGGCTGGCCGCCGTCTCCTCCTTCGCCTTCGTCGAGACCGCGGGGCTCGCCTACCTCGGCAAGCTGACGGCGGACACCTTCGGCCTCGGCCGGCGGCCGGCGGACGCTCATGCCCCGGGCCCGCGGCTCGACGGCTGCGCCGAGGTCCCCGGCGGAGGCGGCATCGGCGGGATCGCCCCCGCGGCGCGCGTTGCGCTGGCCGCCGGCATCCTCTCCGGCCTGACGATGACCGAGGGCTTCGCGCGCCTCGTACTGCTGGCCGGCCACGGCGCAAGCACGACCAACAACCCCCACGCCCGCGGGCTCGACTGCGGCGCCTGCGGCGGCCAGAGCGGCGCGCCGAACGCGCGGCTCGCCGCCGCGCTGCTCAACGACCCGGCGGTGCGGTCCGCCTTGCGCGACGACCACGGCATCGCGATCCCCGAGGACACGCACTTCCTGGCCGGCCTGCACGACACCACGAGCGACTGCCTGACGATCCTCGACCCGGCGCTCGTCCCGTCCGGCCACCGCAACGAGCTGGCGCGCCTGGAGGACTGGCTGGAGCAGGCCGGCAAGCGGACGCGCGCCGAGCGCGCCGGCCGGCTCGGGCTCGCACAGGGGCCTGGCCTGCTGGCGGCGATGCGCGCCCGCGGGCGCGACTGGAGCCAGGTGCGCCCGGAGTGGGGCCTGGCCGGCTGCGCGGCCTTCGTCGCCGCGCCGCGCCGCCGCACCGCCGGCCTCGACCTCGGCGGCCGCGCCTTCCTGCACAGCTACGACTGGCGCCGGGACGAGGGCTTCGCCACGCTGGAGCAGATCATGGCGGCGCCGATGGTGGTCGCCAGCTGGATCAGCCTTCAGTACTACGGCTCGACGGTCGACAACCGCGTGTTCGGCAGCGGCGACAAGACGCTGCACAACGTCGTCGGCCGGCTCGGCGTGATCGAGGGCAACGGCGGCGACCTGCGCGTCGGCCTGCCCTGGCAGTCGCTGCACGACGGCGAGCGGCTGGTCCACGAGCCGCTGCGCCTCAGCGTCGTCATCGAGGCGCCGCGCGAGGCGATCAACAACGTCATCGATCGCCAGCCGGCGGTGCGCAACCTGGTCGAGAACGGCTGGCTGCACCTCTTCACGCTCGACGGCTCCGGCGAAATCGCCTGGCGCTACGCCGGCGCCGGGCAGTGGACGGCGTGCCGGGCGCGGCCGCGCGAGGCCGCCGCGAGGCCACCGGAGGAGGCCCTGGCGATGGCATAGCCAACGGGGCATCGGGGGCGCTCGCCGATCGCCCGCCCGCGCCTTGGACAGGCCCGGGCGGGCGGGCTACATATCGCGGTGAGGCGGATCGCCCCTTGCCGCGCAGGATCCGGGACCGCCAGAAAAGCGAACCGGGAGAGCCCTCGATGTCCGACTACCGCGCCCCCCTCGACGAGATGCGCTTCGTGCTGAGCGAGGTCGCCGGCCTCGGCCGGATCGCCGAGCTCGAGCCCTTCACCGAGGCGACGCCGGAGCTGGTCGAGGCGGTGCTCGAGCAGGCCGGCAAGCTGGCCGCCGAGGAGATCGCGCCGCTCAACCACAAGGGCGATCTGCAAGGCTCGGTCTTCGAGAACGGCGTGGTGCGCACGCCCGAGGGCTTCAAGGCGGCCTACGACCACTACGTCGCCGGCGGCTGGAATGCCCTGCCCTTCGAGCCGGACTACGGCGGCCAGGGGCTGCCCTGGGCGCTGGCCATCGCGGTCCAGGAGATGTGGAACTCGGCCAACATGGCCTTCGCGCTCTGCCCGCTGCTCAACCAGGGCGCGGTCGAGCTGCTGCAGCACCATGGCGACGCGGCGCAGAAGGCCACCTACCTGCCGAAGATGATCTCGGGCGAGTGGTCCGGCACGATGAACCTGACCGAGCCGCAGGCCGGCTCCGACGTCGGCGCGCTCAAGACCCGCGCGACGCGCGCCGAGGACGGCAGCTACCGCATCGTCGGCCAGAAGATCTACATCACCTGGGGCGAGCACGACCTGACCGACAACATCGTGCACATGGTGCTGGCGCGCACGCCCGACGCTCCGGCCGGCACCAAGGGCATCTCGCTGTTCATCGTGCCGAAGTTCCTGCCCGACGCCGAGGGCCGGCCGGGCCGGCGCAACGATCTGCGCTGCGCCTCGATCGAGCACAAGCTCGGCATCAAGGCCTCGCCGACCTGCGTCATGGCCTACGGCGACGACGGCGGCGCCACCGGCTTCCTCGTCGGCGAGGAAAACCGGGGCATGGAGTACATGTTCACCATGATGAACAACGCGCGCCTGGCGGTCGGCACCCAGGGCGTGGCGATCGCCGAGCGCGCCTACCAGCAGGCGCGCGACTACGCCCGCCAGCGCGTCCAGGGCCGCGCGCTCGGCTCGAAGGACCCGGCGCCGGTCGCCATCGTCGAGCACCCGGACGTGCGCCGCACGCTGATGCTGATGAAGGCGCAGACCGAGGCCGCGCGCGCGCTGACGTACCACACCGTCGCCGGCCTGGACTTCGCACGCGCGCATCCCGACGCGGCCGAGCGCCGGCGCCAGCAGAGCGACGTCGTCGAGCTGCTGACCCCGGTGGTCAAGGCCTGGTGCACCGACCTCGGCGTCGAGATCGCCTCGCTCGGCGTCCAGGTCCACGGCGGCATGGGCTTCATCGAGGAGACCGGCGCCGCGCAGCACTACCGCGACGCCCGCATCAACCCGATCTACGAGGGCACCAACGGCATCCAGGCGCTCGACCTGATCGGCCGCAAGATCGCGCGCCTCGAGGGCGCGCCGGCGCGCGCCTTCGCCGGGGAGCTGCGCGGCTTCCTGGCCGCCGGCGAGGACTCGGGCCGAGCAGAGGGCGACGACCTGCCGGCGATCCGCCGCGCGCTGGGCGAGGGGGTGGAGTCCTTCGAGGCCGCCACCGACTGGCTGCTCGAGGCCTTCGCACGCGACCCGCGTCAGGCCGCGAGCGGCGCCGGCGCCTACCTGCGCGCGCTCGGCACCCTGGCCGGCGGCCTGCGCCTGGCCGAGGGCGCCGAGGCCGCGGCGCGCCGGCTGGCCGCGTCCAACGGCGACGCCCGCTTTCTCCAGGCCAAGATCAAGACGGCGCGCTTCTACGCCGATGCCGTGCTGCCGCAGGTCGCGGCCAACGCCCGCGCGGCGACGCGGGGCGCGGAGAGCACGCTCGCGCTCGAGCCCGACGACTTCTGAGCCACCGGAGCGTCGGCGGGCTTCCCGGGACTCCGCAGCAGGGTCTAAGGCAGGTATGCGCGCTGCGGAGGGTTAAGGCTTGATTCACCAAGGGGCGCCTAGACAGTCGGGCGGGACGGCCGCGCCTCCCGCCTCCCATCCCACGGACGAGAGCATGACGGGCAGACTTGCGACGGCGGCGCCGCTGCGGCAGCGCATCGAGCAGCACCTGACCTTCTCGCTGGGCAAGGCCCCGGCAACGGCCACCACCCGGGACTGGCGCCTGGCGCTGTCCCAGGCGGTGCGCGACGCCGTGGTGACGCCCTGGCTGGCCGCCGAGCAGAAGGCCCAGGCCGAGGGGCTGAAGCGCGTCTACTACCTCTCGATGGAGTTCCTGGTCGGCCGGCTGCTGCAGAACGCCGTCGAGAACCTCGGCCTCGAGGACGAGGTGCGCGGCGCGCTGGCCGAGCTCGGCGCCGACTACGAGGCGATCGTCTGCGACGAGCCCGACGCCGCGCTCGGCAACGGCGGCCTCGGCCGGCTCGCGATCTGCTTTCTCGATTCGCTGTCCAGCCTGGCGATCCCCGCCTTCGGCTACGGCATCCGCTACGACCACGGGCTGTTCCGCCAGCGCTTCCACGGCGGCTGGCAGGTCGAGGAGCCGGAGGACTGGCTGAAGGCCGGCTACGCCTGGGAGTTCGAGCGGCCCGACCGCAGCTTCCCGATCGGCTTCGGCGGCCGCGTCGAGCGCAGCGGCGGCGACGCCGCGGTCTGGCACCCGGAGGAGACGGTGCTGGCCGTCGCCTACGACACCCCGGTGCCGGGCTGGCGCGGCGCCTGGGCCAACAGCCTGAGGCTGTGGTCGGCGCGGCCGACGCGCAGCTTCGACCTCGCCGCCTTCAACCGCGGCGACTTCGTGGCGGCCTCGGCTCCGGTGATCCTGGCCGAGACGATCACCCGCGTGCTCTATCCCGACGACTCGACCGAGCAGGGCCGCGAGCTGCGCCTGAAGCAGGAGTACTTCTTCACCGCGGCCTCGATCCGCGACCTGCTCGACCGCCACCTCGCCGAGCAGGGCGACCTCGCCTCGCTGCCCGACAAGGTGGCGATCCAGCTCAACGACACCCACCCGGCGATCGCCGGGCCGGAGCTGATCCGCCTGCTGGTCGACGAGCAGGGCCTGGCTTTCCACGAGGCCTACGAGCTGGCGCGCGGCTGCCTCTGCTACACCAACCACACGCTGCTGCCGGAGGCGCTGGAGCGCTGGCCCGACGCGCTCTTCTCGCGGGTCCTGCCGCGCCACCGCGAGCTGATCGAGCGGATCGACGCCAAGCACCGGGCCGAGCTGGCCGCCGCCGGCACGCCGCGCCCCGAGGGGGTCGGCCTGATCGAGCCCTCGGGAACGCTGCGCATGGGCGAGCTCGCCTTCGTCACGGCGCACCGGGTCAACGGCGTCTCGGCCCTGCACACCGAACTGATGAAGCGCACGGTGTTCCGCGAGCTGCACGCCCTGCACCCGGAGCGCATCGTCAACCAGACCAACGGCGTGACGCCGCGGCGCTGGCTCTACTCCTGCAACCGGCCGCTGCGCGCGCTGCTCACCGAGACGATCGGCGAGGCCTGGGTCGACGACCTGGAGCGCCTGGGCGAGATCACGCCGCTGGTCGAGGACGCCGGCTTCCGCGCCGCCTTCGCCGCCGCCAAGCGCCGCAACAAGGCACGGCTCGCGGACTACCTGCTGGCGCGCACCGGCATCGCCGTCGACCCCGGCGCCCTGTTCGACATCCAGATCAAGCGCATCCACGAGTACAAGCGCCAGCTGCTCAACATCCTGGAGACCGCGGCCCTGGCCAACGCCATGCGCCGCGATCCCGGCGCCGACTGGACGCCGCGGGTCAAGATCTTCGGCGGCAAGGCGGCGCCGGGCTACGCCGACGCCAAGCTGATCATCAAGCTGATCAACGACGTCGCCGCCTCGATCAACGGCGACCCCGCGCTCGCCGGCCGGCTCGCCGTGGTCTATCCGGAGAACTACAACGTCTCGATGGCCGAGGTGATGATCCCGGCGGCCGACCTCTCGGAGCAGATCTCGACCGCCGGCATGGAGGCCTCGGGCACCGGCAACATGAAGCTGGCGCTCAACGGCGCGCTGACCATCGGCACGCTAGACGGCGCCAACGTCGAGATCCGCGACCTGGTCGGCGCCGAGAACCTCTACGTCTTCGGCCTCGACGCCGCCGGCGTCGCAGCCCACGCGCCCTGCCACGACGGCGGCGCGGCGATCGCGGCCACGGCCGAACTCGCCGAGGTCGTCGAACAGCTCGGGAGCGGCTTCTTCTCGCCGGGCGAGCCTGCGCGCTACGCGCGCCTGGTCGAGAAGCTGCGCCACGACGACCGCTACCTGGTCACCGCCGACTTCCGCGCCTACTTCGACGCCCAGCGCCGGGTCGACCGCGACTTCCGGGACGCCGACGCCTGGACGCGCCGCGCCGCGCTGAACACGGCGCGCGCCGGCTGGTTCTCGTCAGACCGCACGATCCGCGGCTACGCACGGGACATGTGGCAGGTGGCGCCGGCGCTGTGAATGTCCGGACCGGGCAGGCGGCCGGCCCGGAGAGTCCAGGACCGGGCGCGCACCTCAGCCGATCGGGATCGAACGCGGCTCCGGCTTCGTGCTGCCGGCCTTGCGGGCGATCGTCACCTTCAGCACGCCCTTGTCGAACTTCGCCGAGACCTTTTCGGCGTCGAGGCTGTCCGGCAGGGTGAAGCGCCGGCGGAACGAGCCGTAGTGGCGCTCCGAGTGCCAGACGTCGGCTTCCTTGCGCTCGCTCTCCTGCTTCTTCTCGCCCTCGATGGTCAGCACGCCTTCGTGCAGCGTGACCTTGACGTCCTTCTCGTCGAGCCCGGGCAGCTCCGCCGAGATCTCGACGCCGTCCCTGGTCTCGGTCACGTCGATGCGCGGCGCGAGCATCAGTCCGCCGGGCGAGGCCAGCTCCGGCGCCGCCGCCGGGTTGAACGCGGCAAGGCCGAAGGGGCTGGCGCCCCAGCCGCGGAAGAAGTCGTCGAACAGGCGGTCCATCTGGCCGCGCCAGCTGGCCAAGGGATGGCCGGCGGCGGTCGGCACGCCGGTCGGAGCCTGCTCCTCCGGCACGCCGGAAGCGCTCGGGGTCTTCTGCTGGTTCTGGGGGGAAACGCTCATCGCTGTCCTCCGCTTCTCCGAACGAAAAACGACAAACGGGATGAGAGGCGACTCTAGGCGCAGGCGCGCCCCGCGCCTTGCTCCAGATCAATTCCTGTGGGAACGGCCGCGCCGGCCGTCAATGCCGCTCAGCCCGCCTGCGCGCGCAGCAGGGCGTCGAGGCGGCCGGCCAGGGTCGCGGCGTCGATCGGCTTGGACAGCACGGCGACTCCTCCGGCCCGGCTGAGCCCGGCGGTGTCGAGGTCCTCGCCGTAGCCGGTGCAGAGCAGCACCGGCTGCGCCAGCCCCTGGCCGCGCATCCACTCGATCAGCTCGGTGCCCGACAGGTTGGGCATGCGCCGATCGGTCATCACCGCCTCGATGGCGCCGCCTTCCGAGAGCACGCGGCGCGCGACCTCGCCGTCGTTGACCAGCACCGGCTTGTAGTTGAGGCGCTGCAGCATCTCGCCGATCGCCTCGCGCAGCACCCGGTCGTCCTCGGCGACCAGCACGCGCTGGCCCCGGCCCTTGGGCAGCGGACGCCGCCCCGGCGTGCCGGCGCCGCCGGCAGCGACGGCGGCCGCGGCGCCGGGCTTGGCCCCGGCCTCGGTCTTGCTCACGGCCTCGACGCCGGGCGCCGCGGGCCAGAACAGCCGTACGGTGGTGCCGTCGGCCGGCCCGCTGTCGATCAGGATCGCGCCGCCCTGGCCGACGACCTGGCCGTAGACCATCGAGAGGCCGAGGCCGCGGCCCTTCGAGGGCTGGCGCGTCGTGAAGAAGGGCTCGAAGACGTGCTCCATGACCTCCGGCGCGATGCCGTGGCCGCTGTCGTGCACCGAAAGCTCCAGGAAGCGGCTGTTGGGATCGGGCGCCCCCGCGGCCGCCAGCAGGCGTCCCGCCTCCAGGTGCTCGATGACCACGCGGGCCGGCGCGCCCGGGCGCGCCAGGCCGGGCAGCTGGCGCAGGTCGCCGGTGGCGCGCCAGGCGACCTCGACGGTGCCGGCGCGGCCGGCGAGCGCCTCCTCGGCGTTGGCCAGCAGCTGCTCGACCGCGCCGGCGAAGACCGCCGGCGCCGCCTCGACCGCGAGGTCGGGGCCGCCGCCGCGGATCCGCAGGGTCGAGCCGGCCGGCAGTCGGCCGCGCAGCGCCCTGGCGGTCTGCTCGACGACCGGCGCGACGGTCACCGTCTTGCGCTCGGCCTTGTCGGGGCGCGAGAAGGCGAGCGCGCCGTCGACCAGGCGCTTGGCGCGCTCGGTGGCGACCAGGATCTGTTGGGCGAAGCCGTGGGGCTGGCCGTCCTTGGGCAGGTCCTCGGTCAGGAAGCGCGCGTAGCCGACGATGGTCGCCAGCACGTTGTTGAGATCGTGCGCCATGTCGCCGGCCAGGCGGCGCAGCGAGTCCATGCGCTCGCGCCGCGCATCGGCGGCCTCGACCAGGCCGCCGCGCTCGGCGGCGCCGGCCGCGTCGCCGCCCTCGCGCAGCAGCAGCCCGACCAGGCCGCCGCCGGCGAGCTGCGACAGCGCCAGCTGCTGGGCCGGTGCATCGCCGTCGGGCCCGGCGCCCGCCGCCAGGCGCACGCGACCGCGCCAGCGGCCGCCCTCATGCAGGGCGGGCAGGGCCTCGCGCTCGATACGGCGCCGCGACTCGGCCTCGAAGAGCCCGCCCCAGTGGCGTCCGATCAGGTCCGGGGCGGATTCCGCCGACCGGCCCAGGCGCGCCAGCAGCACCGGATTGGCGTAGCTGACCCGGCCCAGGGGGTCGCACAGGAACACGGCCTCGCCGAGCGCCTCGAGCGCCGCCGCCGCGCGGCCGTGCGCGCCGGACTCGTCTGCCTGCGCGCCGGTCGCTTCGCCTGTGCTCTCGACGTCCAGCTGTATCGTCATGCTCTCGAACGGTGCCAGCCAAGCGAGGTCGTCGAAAGCCTGCCCGCTCGCGCTCCAAGGTTCCAGCGCTGGCAAGTCAATGGCAGGTAAAAAAGTGACCGGCCACGGAGCGCCTCCGCGCGTCCCGAAAAAAGCGCTCCGGCGCCGAAGCGGCCGGAGCGTCAAGGTAGGGTTGAGTTGCAGCGGTACGGCCCGGCGCTGTCCGGCGAATTCAGTCGACCGGCGAGAGACCGGGACGGGCGGAGGCTGCGATCCGCCCGCTTCCGTCATATGGGGTGGCGCGCGTCGACCGCCAAGCCATTGCCCCAGCCGTAGACTGTCGACGATGCCCGGCAAATGTGGCGCAACAAGGGAGATCCTCGCTCCTGATGGCATCGCCGTCGGCTGTGCCGGCGGAGCGACCGGTCGCGGCCAACGCTGCCGCCGGCTTCCGTCGGCACCGCGCCTCGTCTAGCGTCACGCAAGCTCGCGAGGCGACTGGAGGAAGAAGGATGGCGAAGGCACCCGGCAACGTGCTGCTGATCGTCGCCGACCAGTGGCGCTGGGAGTGCCTGTCGGCGCTCGGCCATCCGACGGTGCGCACGCCGCACCTCGACGCGCTGGCCGCCGAGGGCACGCTGTTCGCCAACCACTTCACCCAGACCAGCCCCTGCGGCCCGTCGCGCGCCTCGCTGCTGACCGGCCTCTACCTGATGAACCACCGCTCGGTGGCCAACGGCACGCCGCTCGACGCGCGCTTCGACAACCTGGCTTGGGCGGCGCGGCGCCAGGGCCTGCTGCCCTACCTCTTCGGCTACTCCGACACGACGCCCGACCCGCGCGGCCGCGCGCCGGCCGACCCGGATCTCTTCAGCTACGAGGGCGTGCTGCCCGGCTTCGAGATCGGGCTGCGCCTGACCGAAGCCTTCAAGCCCTGGCGCGCTGCCCTCAAGCGTCGCGGCTACGCCTTCCCGGACTTCCCCTACGGCCCGTTCCAGCCGGTCCCCGACCCGGACGGCCACCGCCATTCGCTGGCGCCCTCGCCGTTCCGCGCCGAGGACAGCCTCTCGGCCTTCGGCACCGACGCCTTCCTCGACTGGCTGTCGGTCGAGGACGGCCGCTGGCTGTCGATGCTGACCTTCCTGCACCCGCATCCGCCGCTGGTCGCGCCGGCGCCCTACAACGAGCTGTACGATCCGGCCGACTGCGCCCCGCCGATCCGGCTCGACGACCCGGCCGCCGAGGCGGCGCGGCATCCCTGGCTGGCCTGGTACCACGGCCAGCGCCAGGCGCTGGCCTACACGCCCGAGCACGATCTGCCGGTCGCCGCGCTCGACGCCGCCGAAGTCCAGCGGGTGCGCGCCACCTACTACGGCCTGATCGCCGAGGTCGATGCCCAGGTCGGCCGCATCGTCGAGGCGCTGAAGGCGCGCGGGCGCTACGACGACACGCTGATCCTCTTCACCTGCGACCACGGCGAGATGCTCGGCGACCGCTGGATGTTCGGCAAGCGCGGCTTCTTCGACCCGGCCTTCCACATCCCGCTGATCGTGCGCGACCCGCGCCCCGAGGCCGACGGCGCGCGCGGCCGCGTCGTCGAGGCCTTCAGCGAGGCGGTCGACGTCATGCCGACGGTGATCGACTGGCTGGGCGGCGAGATCCCCGCGGCCTGCGACGGCAGCTCCCTTCTGCCCTGGGCGCGCGGGGCGACGCCGGAGGGCTGGCGCGCGGCCGCCCACTGGGAGTTCGACTTCCGCGACCCGGCGAGCCGCTCGGCCGAGACCGCGCTCGGGCTGTCGCCCGAGGCCTGCTGCCTGAGCGTGCGCCGGGGGCGGCGCTGGAAGTCGGTGCACTTCGCCGCCGATCCGGCGGTGCTGCCGCCGCTGCTGTTCGACCTGGAAGCCGATCCCGGCGAGTTCGATAATCTGGCCGGGGATCCGGCCCATCAGGGGCGCCTGCTCGAAGAGACGCAGGCGACGCTCGCCTGGCGCCAGCGCCACGCACCGCGCGAGCTGGCCGACCTGCTGGTCACCGCGCAGGGCATACTCGGCGGCTGACCCGCCGCGGCGATACGTACGCGCTGCACGGAGTCGCGAACGATCCGCCGGGTCGGGACGGCCGCCTTGCGGCAAGCTCGGTTCGTCTCCGGACCGAACCGCGAGGAAGATACGAATGGACGAACAGCTCGCCGCCTTCCTGACGCGTCTGGAGGAGGATCCTGCACTGCGGCGCGAGGTCGAGACCGTGCTGAACGGCTCGCGCTGCGCCGGCGACGTGACCGACATCGCCCGGGCCCATGGCTATCGCTTCGAGCTGGAGACGTTCCTGGCGGTGCTGGAACAGGCGAAAGCCGCCGGGCCCGCTCCGGCCGGCAGCGACGAGATCGACGACGAGGCACTGGGGAGCGTCGCCGGCGGCGGCAACGCCGTGGGCCGCGGCATCGTCGACTTTGTGGCCGGACCGAGCCGCGACGCCCTCCTGAGGTCGATCGCGAGCAGCCTGACCTGCTGCGGGGAGTGCCTTGAGGCACGACGGGCCGAGGCGGCGGCTCGAGCCACGCCAGCTTGACCCCGGCGGCCCGGCCACGGGATAAGCAGGGGTCCCGCCGCCAGGAGACCGCCCGGCCGTGCCCGAGCCCGTCCGCCAGCCGACCACGATGCCGACGCGCCTGCTCTCGCTGCTGCTGGCGGCGAGCCTCGCCGTCGCCGCCCTGCCGCTCGCCGGCTGCCTCGGCCCCGCCGAGGTCGAGCAGGCCGCGCGCGAGGCCGAGCGAGAGCCGCAGCCGGCGCCGAGCCCCGAGCCCGCGCCGCGCAAGGTCCGCGAGGGCGACCTCCTCTACACGCCGGCTCAGGAGGCCGCGCAGCGCTTCGACTACCAGTACGCCGAGGCCGCCACGCAGGCCGGCGGCGAGGCGCTCGCGCGCGACGACCTCGCCGAGGCACGCCGCCGCTTCGAGACGGCGATCGAGGCCTGGCCGATGTTCGAGGCGGCCTGGCAGGGCCTGCTCCGGACCGCCGAGCGCCAGGGCGACGCCGAGGCCGAGCAACGCGCCCGCTTCTTCCTGGCCCGTCTCGACTGGGTCGAGCAGGTCCACCCGCTGGCCGCCGCCGTCGCCTTCCGCAACCTCAGCGAGGGCCGGGTCACCGACGAGGAGGTCTCCGGCCCGGCCTACCGCCAGCAGGCGGCGCGGCTCGTCGACTTCCTGGAATCCGCCGACGTCGCCAACGTCGAGGCGGCGAACCGGGCCGCGCCCGGCGAAACCTTCATCCAGCGCTACGGCATCTACGTGGCCGGGGCGATCAGCGTCGGTCTGATCGTCACCCGCTTCAACAGCACGCTGTTCGGCGCCGAGAGCGAGACCGACTGAGCGCGGTCGCGCCCCCGGCTGACAAGGAAAACTGTTTACCGCCAGCATTCTTGTAGCTGCGGCTTCGCGACGCGGCCCGTCCGTGCTAGGCTGCCGGCATGAGTCTCGCCGCGCTCGTGCGCCAGTGGCGCCAGGAAAACCATCTGTCGCAGCCTCAGCTCGCGCGGCGGCTCGGGGTCTCCCAGCAGTCCGTGCAGCAGCTCGAGTCCGGCGAGACCAAGTCGCCCAGGTATCTTGTGCGCCTGGCCCGCGAGATGAACGCCGACCCGGAGGCGCTGCTCGCCGGCCGGCTGGCGGCCCCGGCGGCAGCGCCGGCGCCGCCGGCCGCCGCGCCGGGCTCGCCGCCGCCGAACGTCGGCGCCGGCGGCGCGGCCGGTCTCGGCGCCCGCGACCTGCCGGTCTACGCCAGCGCCCAGGCCGGCCCCGACGGCATGAGCGTCAGCTACGAACCGATCGAGTGGATCGAGCGACCGCCGCCGCTGGCCGGCGTGCCGGGCGCCTTCGCCATGTACGTGGTCAACGACTCCATGGAGCCGCGCTACCGCCAGGGCGACCTGCTGCTGGTCCACCCCCAGCGGCCGGTGCGGCGCGGCCAGGACGTCCTGGTCATTCGCGCCTCCGACGAGAGCCGCCACGACGCCTACGTCAAGCAGCTGGTCGGCCTCGACGCCGGGCGGGTTCGGCTGCGCCAGCTCAATCCCGACAGCGTCTTCGAGCTGGATCGCGCCGAGGTCGCCGGCCTGCACCTGGTCGTCGGAGTCTGGTACGGCGGCTGAGCCTCTCCGGCAGAGCGCTGCCGTTTACCGCAGCTTAAGGCGGCAGCGGTACCATGTTCCGCTCGGCGAGACGGCGCCCGCTCGGTGCCGGCCGGCAGGAGATGCCCCCCGACGATGACCCAGCTGCCGCTCCAGGACGCCCGACTCGCCAGCCTGCTGGACCACTACCTGGAGGCCCGCGGCGACCGCCCGATGCCGGGCCGCCGCGACATCGATGCGCTGGCGATAGCGCCGCTGCTGCCGCACGTCTGGATCTGCGAGTACCAGCCCGCGGCCGGGACCTTCCGCTATCGGCTCGCCGGCGAGGAAATCAACGCGGTCTTCCAGGGCCGCGTCGCCGGCCGGCTGCTCTCCGACCTGGTGGCGGCCGAGCATTTCGACGCGGTCAACGCCGGCTTCCTCGACGTCGTCCGGCTGCGACAGGCCGCGCTGACCAGCGGACCGATCTACCGCTGCCTTGAGCGCGTGGCGCTCGGCGAGCGGCTCGCGCTGCCGCTCTCGGACGACGGCGAGACCGCCGACGGCATCATCGGCGCGACGATCCGACGGGCCCTGGTCGACGCCAGAACGGCGGCCGAGACCGAGCAGCGCCGCGAGACCGTCGACGTGGCGGCCCTCGGCCGCCCCGAACAGGCTGCCCCGGCCGACGGGACCGCACAGGCGATGCCGCGCCGGCGGACGCCCGTCAGGTCCGCAGCGCGACCTTCGGGTCGGTGATCCGGGCGACCCCGAGAAAGAACCGCGTCTCGCTGCCGTGGTCGCCGCGGTACGGCAGCAGCAGTCGCTGATAGGTGACCTTGGCGCCGCTCGGCGGCCAGGTCAGCAGGCCGTCGACGAAGATCGGCTCTTCGCGGGCGAGCGCCCGGTCGAGGTCGACCCGGAGGTTGGCACCGGCATCGGAGTGCGGCAGCAGGCGGTTCACGGCCAGCCCGGTGATCTCGCGCTGGTAGATGTCCCGGTAGGCCGTGCCGGCGAGGCGCACGACGTAGTCCTGGTCGGCCTCGATGCGCTCCAGCAGGAACAGCATCGGCAGCAATCGAGGCGGGAAGTCGGTGACGTCGATGAATCGCTTCTCGGGCAGGCAGGCCGAAGCCTTCTGCGCACGCCAGTAGTTGAGCGCCCAGTGCATGTCTTCGATTGCCTGGGGCGGTAGGGAAAACTCTGCCATGGATCAGCGCTGTGTGGACGACACGCAAGCTTAGCCTTACAGGACCGCCCGGATCAAACGCCTCCGGAGATGCAACCGGAGCGATGACCCGGCGCGGTCCGAAAGCCCGGGGAGCCGCCGCCCGTCACCCGAAGCTCAGCCGCTCGGCCGGGAGCTGCGCACCGTAGGCGCGAAAGCGCTCCAGCGCCTGCTCGTGGCGTTCGTCCGTATCGGCGGCGACCGCGTCGGTCACGCAGATCATGCGGTAGCCGCGCGCGCAGCCGGCGCGCATCGTCTGCTCGACGCACTGGTCGCTGAGAAAGCCGGCGCAGAGCAGCGTCTCGATGCCGAGATTGCGCAGCAGGTAGTCGACGTTGGTCGAGTTGAACAGGCAGGCCGAGGTCTTGGGCAGCAGGATCTCGTCGTCGAGCGGTGCCACCGCCGGGGCGACCCGGGCGTCCCACGAGCCCTTCTCGATGAAGAAGCCCGAGAGCTTGTAGTCCAGGCTGCGGTCGCGGCCGTCGCGGGTCAGGTTCTCCATCACGGTGTAGATGACCTCGACCCCGGCGGCGCGGCAGCGCGCGACCAGGCGCTGCAGGGTCGGCAGCACCAGCCCCTCGGCGCGCTCGTAGAAGGCCGGGCGCGGCGGATGCTTGCCCGGGTCGAGCACCCAGTTCTGCACGTCGATGATCAGCAGCGCGGTGCTGTCGGGCTGCAGCCTCTCGGTCATCTCGTCTCCACCAGCGGCTCGTCGAGTCCGAACAGGCCTTTCGGCCGCCAGATCAGCACCAGGATCAGGACCACGGCGACGACGACCTGGGTCAGGCCGTAGAGGCCGAGCGATTCCTCGACCGGACGCAGCCCCTCGGTGCCGAGGCTGAAGGCGAGCGCCGCGAAGACCGCGCCGAGGATGCTGCCCTGGCCGCCGACCACGACCATGGCGACCAGGTTGAAGGCCAGCATCAGGCCGAAGGAGTTGGGCGTCATGACGGCGACCACGTGCGGCAGCAGGGCGCCGCAGAAGCCGGCGATGCCGGCGCCCAGCACGAAGGCCGTGACCTTCAGGCGCACGGCGTCGATGCCGAAGCAGCGCGCCGCCATCTCGTTCTCGCGCACCGCCAGCATGGCGCGCCCGACCGAGGCGTGCTTGAGCCGCCAGCAGCCGACGATGACCAGCAGCGTGCAGAGCGCGATCAGCCAGAGCTCGGCCGAGCGCGGGATGCCGGTCAGGCCGCGGCCGCCGCGCGTCAGGCCGTCGAGATTGAGCGCCAGCGTCTCGACGATGATGATCAGGCCGAGGGTCGCGACCGCCAGGTAGTGGACCTTGAGGCGCAGGACCGAGATGCCGACGATCCGCGCCGCCGCGGCGGCGGCGATCGCGCCGATCAGCGCGCCGGCCGGCAGCGGCCACTCGATGCCCGAGAAGAACGCCGGCAGGTCCGGCATGGCGAAGGACTTGCGTCCGGCCGGGTAGGTGAAGGCGATGGCGACGTAGGCGCCGAGCGTCATGAAGGCCGGGTGGCCGAGACTGAACAGCCCGGTGAAACCGTTGGTCATGGTCAGGCTGACCGCCAGCATGACGTTGATCAGGGTCAGCGCCGCCAGGGTGCGGTGATAGCCGCTGCCGAAGGCCTCGAGCAGCGCGACGCCGCCGGCCAGCAGCACGGCGAGCAGGACCAGCGCCTGAAGCTGGCTGAGCCGCCGGGACGAAGCGGGGGACCCAGCCGTCATGCGCGCTGCTCCTCCTCGCGGCCGAACAGGCCCTGCGGTCGGACCAGCAGGATCAGGATCAGCAGGCCGAACACGAAGGCGTCGCGGTAGCCGGCGTACTCGGCCGGCATGAAGCCGACGAAGGCGACCTCGGCGAAGCCCAGGATGTAGCCGCCGAGCGCCGCCCCGCCGACCGAGCCGACGCCGCCGATGATCGTCGCGACGAAGGCCTTGAGCCCCGGCACGAAGCCCATCAGCGGGTCGATCTGGCCGAACTTGCCGCCCCAGAACAGGCCGGCCACCGCCGCGAGCGCGCCGCCCAGCCCGAAGGCGACGAGCACCGCGCGGTCTAGCGAGATGCCCATCAGCCGGGCGGCGAGCGGATTCTCCGAGACCGCGCGCATGGCGATGCCGAGGCGGGTGCGCTGGACGAAGGCGACGACCGCGGCGACCAGCAGCAGCGTCGCCGCCGGAATCGCCAGGTCGATCACGCCCAGGCTGACCGGGCCGATCTCGAGGCGCTCGCGGAACACCGAGGGAAAGAGGAAGTTGCGTGGCTGGTCGCCGAGGATCATCAGGCCGAGGTTCTGGATCGCCACCGAGGCCGACAGCGTGACGATGAAGCCGGTGATCATCGGCGCGCCGCGGATCGACTTGAAGGCCAGGCGCTCGATGGCGCCGCCGGCGACGAAGCCGCCGGCCATGACGATCAGCGGCACGATCGCCCAGGCGACCTCGCCGCCGGCGACCAGAGCCAGGGTCAGGAAGGCGCCGATCATCATCAGGTCGCCGTGGGCGAAGTTGACCAGCCGCACGACGCCGTAGATCAGCGAGAAGCCGATCGCGACCAGGGCATAGAGGCTGCCCAGGGTCAGGCCGTTGACGATCTGCTGCAGCAGGTAGCCGCTCATGGCCCGCCCCCGATCAATCCGCGGCTCATCCGGCACCTCCCAGGTAGGCCTCGACGACGCTGGCATCCTCCAGCAGCTCGCGCCCGGCGCCCGACAGCACGATGCTGCCGGCCTCCATGACGAAGCCCTTGTGGGCGATCTCCAGGGCCAGCATGGCGTTCTGCTCGACGATCAGCATGGCGACTCCGCGCTCCCGGTTCAGCTCGGCCAGCGTGTCGAAGATCCGCTCGGTGATCTGCGGGGCGAGACCCAGCGAGGGCTCGTCGAGCAGCAGCAGCTTCGGCTCGGCCATCAGCGCGCGGCCGACCGCCAGCATCATCTGCTCGCCGCCCGACAGGCCGCCGGCCGAGAGGTCGCGGCGCTCGCCAAGCACCGGAAACAGCGCGTAGGCCTCGTCGAGCAGCTGCCGGATGCGCCGGTCGTCGCGATTGAGGTAGGCGCCGAGCCTGAGGTTCTCCTCGACCGTCAGGCGGGCGAAGACCTGGCGGCCCTCGGGACAGTGGACCAGGCCGGCCGCGACCAGCCTGTCCGGCGCCGTGCGCGCGATGTCGAGCTCCCGGCCGTCGAGCGTCAGCCGGGCCGAGCCGCCAGCGATCGGCAGCAGCCCGGACAGCGTCATCAGCGTCGTCGTCTTGCCCGCGCCGTTGGCGCCGACCAGCGCGGCGATCTCGCCGGCCTCGAGCGACAGGGAGATGCCGCGCAGCACCTCGGTGCGGCCGCGCGTGACCTGGAGGTCCTCGAGCCTCAGCATCCGCCGCCCGCCCCTTCGGAAGCGTCCGCGCCAGCGCCCTGCCGGGTCTCGTGGTCGCGGCGCCGGCCGAGGTAGACGCCGACGACCTCGGGCTGGCGCAGCACGCGCTCGGTCGCGCCCTCGGCCAGCACGCTGCCCTCGTGCAGCACCACCAGCCGCCGGCACAGCGACGCGACCATGCGCACGTTGTGCTCGACCAGCACGATGGTCAGCCCGTCGTCGGCGTTGAGCCGCGTCACCAGCTCCGAGAGCGCCGCCTTCTCGCGGTCGTTCATGCCCGCCGCCGGCTCGTCGAGCAGCAGCAGGCGCGGCTCGGCGGCCAGCGCGCGGGCGATCTCGACGCGCCGGCGGTCGCCGTAGGACAGCGCGTCGGCGCGCTGGCCGGCGAGCTCCGCAAGGCCGGTGCGCGCCAGCACCGCCTCCGCCTTCTCGCGGATCAGCGCCTCGCTGCGCCGCAGGACCGGGCCGCCGAACACCGCCGCCAGCGTCGAGGCGCCGTGACGGCCGTGGGCGCCGGCCATGACGTTCTGCAGCACGGTCAGCTCGTCGAACAGGCGGATGTTCTGGAAGGTCCGGGTCATGCCCGCGAGCGCCCGCCGCTCCGGCCGCGCCCGGGTGATCTCGCGGCCGGCGAAGTGGATCGTGCCGCGGTCGGGGCGCAGCACGCCGGTCAGCAGGTTGAAGGCGGTGGTCTTGCCGGCGCCGTTCGGGCCGATCAGGCCGAGCAGGTCGCCCTCGGCCACGGCCAGGTCGAAGTCCTTGAGGGCGACCACGCCGCCGAAGGCGATGCCCAGGCCGCGGGCGACGAGCAGCTCGGTCATGTTCCTTCCCGTCGGGAGCGGACGGCCCGCTTGCGCGCCGGCCGCAGCTGGACAATATCGAACATTATTGTAATCACAAGGCTGGATGTACAAAATCATTCGCCCCGGGTGGCCGGCGACGGCCCGCCACCCGGCCCAGCCCGCCACCGACGAGGCGGCCGGCGGAAAGCGCCGGCCTGAGACCTGTCCGCAATGCCCGAGAGTCCGACCCGGAGCGCCCCCGACCGGCTGCGAGACCGCGAGCCGGCGCCCCACGACCGCCCCGCTGGCGGCACGCCCTCCGGCGCCGTTGCGCCGACGCCGCTGCTGCAACCGCACGAGCCGCATCCCTTCGCCGCCGAGAACCTCGCCGGCGCCAGCGGCCTGCTGTTCGTCTGCGAGCACGGCGGCAAGCGCTTTCCCGAACGGCTCGGCCCGCTCGGCCTGGCGCCCGAGCACCAGGAGGCGCACTTCGTCTGGGACATCGGTGCGCTCGAGCTGGCGCGCAGCCTGTCACGCGCCTTCGACGCGCCGCTGCTGCATCAGCGCTACTCGCGCCTGCTCTGCGACCCGAACCGGCGGCCCGACGTGCCGAGCTACATCCCGGCGGAGGGCGAGGGCGTGCCGGTTCCGGGCAACCGCGACCTGAGCGACGCCGAGCGCGCGCAGCGCACCGAGGAGATCTGGCGCCCCTTCCACCGAGCCGTCGCCGCCGAGCTCGACCGGCGCTGCGCCCAGGGCCGGACCCGCGCGCTGGTCACCGTGCATTCCTTCACGCCGCGCTTCCACGGCGTCGCGCGGCCCTGGGAGATGGGCGTGCTCTACGACCGCGACCCGGCGCTGTCGCCGGCGCTCTACGACGCCATGGCGCGCCGCCTCGGCGACCGCGCCGGCCGCAACGAGCCCTATGCGGTCGGGCCCGAGACCGACTACACCATCCCGGTGCACGGCGAGCAGCGGGGCCTGCCCTGCGTCGAGATCGAGGTGCGCAACGACCAGCTGCGCGACGCGGCCGGCGTGGCGCGCTGGAGCGAGACGCTGGCGGCGGGCCTGCGCGAGGCCTGCGCCGCGGTCGGGATCGAGATCGGCCAGCCGGCCGGAAGCCGCCAACAGCAGGGGAAACGCGCATGAAATACGTCGAGCCGGTCCGCAACTGGCCGCTCAGGCCCGCGGAGACCGCCGTCCTGGTGGTCGACGTCCAGAAGTCCGAAGCGACGCCGGAGCTGCTGGCGAAGGAGCCGGCCTACGCCCGGCAGCTCGAGCAGCGCATGCTGCCGGCGCTGCAGACGCTGGTGACCGCGGCGCGCGCCGCCGGCTGCGAGATCGTCTACACGGTGATCGAGGCGCTGACCCGCGACGGCCGCGACCGCGGGCTCGACCACAAGCTGTCCGACATCCTGGTGCCCAAGGGCTCGCCGCTCGCCGCGACGCTGCCCGAGGCCGGACGGCAGGAGGACGACGTGCTGCTGCCCAAGACCTCGTCGGGGGTCTTCAACTCGACGAACCTCGACTACGTCCTGCGCAACATGGGCGTCCGCAACGTCGTGGTCGCCGGCATCCTGACCGACCAGTGCGTCGACATGGCGGTGCGCGACGGCGCCGACCTCGGCTACTACATGGTCTGCGCCCACAACGCCTGCGCCACCAAGTCCGACGCCCGCCACGAGCAGGCGCTCAAGGCCTTCGGCGGCTACTGCCGGGTGCAGAGCGTCGAGGAGGTCCTGGCCGACATCGCCGCGGCCGCGGACACGCGCGCCGCCGCCGACTGAGCGCTTCCACGCTTGCATGGTTCGACAAGCTCACCATGAAGCGCAAGAGAAGCCAGTGCGACCGTAACCGGCGCTTCATGGTGAGCTTGTCGAACCATGCAAGCGTGCGGGCACCCGAACCCGAACCCACGGCCAACGAAAAGGGCCCCGCGGCGGCGCCGCGGGGCCCTCGGCTTGCTCCGTCAGGCGCGGCGGCTCAGCCGCCGGTGTCGGGACGCCAGATCTGCTCGACCTCGAACTTGCCGTTCTGCACGGAGATGATCGAGATCGGCTTGGGCGGAACCATCGACTCGCGGGTGTAGGAGATCTCGCCGGTGACCGCCTTGTAGCCGCGGGTCTTCTCCAGCGCGTCGCGGATCGCGTCGGGCTCGGCCGAGCCGGCCCGCTCGATCGCGTCGACGACCAGCATCAGCGCGTCGTAGCCGAGCGGCGCGAAGGCGTTCTCCGGCTCGACGCCGTACTCTTCGGTGTAGGCATTGACGAAGTCGGTCACTTCCTGGCGATCGTCGGCCCGGTAGGTGTGGGTCGAGAAGTAGACGTCGTTGGCCAGCTCCGGCCCCGGCGTCGTCGCCACCAGGTCGGTGTCGAAGCCGTCGCCGGAGATGATCGGCATGTCCATGCCGGCCTCGCGGATCTGCTTGACCGACAGCCCGGCCTCGGTCGGGATCGCGGCGATGAACACCGACTCGGCCTCCTCGGCCTCCTTGAGGCGGGCGATCTGCGCCGAGAAGTCGGTGTCGCCGATCATGAAGGAGTCCTCGAGCACGATCTCGCCGCCGCGCTCGGTGAAGCGCTCGATGAAGAACTTCGAGAGCGCCTTGGTGAAGTCCATCGACTGGTCGGTCCAGACCGCGACCTTGCGCAGGCCCATCTCGTCATAGGCGTAGTCGGCGATGGCGTAGGACTGGTCGTCGTCGCCGAACGGCGTCATGAAGAAGTAGTCGCCGACCCAGACCGGCAGCTCCGGATGCGTCGCGCCGGAGGTGACGAAGGGGACGCTCTCCTCCTGGAACAGCGGTGCGGCGGCCATCACGAAGGTCGTGTCCGACATGCCGATGCCGGCGACCACGTCCTGCGAGAGCACGCGCTGGGCGGCCTTCGCCGTCTCCTGCTGGTCGGTGCGGGTGTCGATGGCGATCACCTCGATCGGCCGCCCGAGTACGCCGCCCGACTCGTTGACCTGCTTGGCCGCCAGCTCGGCGCCGCGCAGCGACGGGCCGTCCAGGGACGACATGCCGCCGGTGACGTTGTAGAGCGCGCCGATCTTGATCGGATCCTGCGCGGCGGCGCCGCCGGCGAGGCCGAGCCCGACGCCGGCGGCGAGCGCCAGCCCCAGGCCGCCGATCACGGTCCGGCGCAGCAGATGCCGGCGGACCGGGCTTCTCGGATCATGCGTCATGTCATCTCCCCGTTCTCGCTTGCGGGCGGACGGCAGGAGGCCGGGACCGACCGGGTCCCCGCGTCCCTTCCGCCCCGCTTCCCTAGTGCGGAAAGGCTACCGGAGCCGCGGGAGGAGTCAACAGTATCGTACATTTTCACCTTGTTGGCCGCATGATGTACCAATAGGTTCTTCGAGCGG
This sequence comes from Alphaproteobacteria bacterium, assembly GCA_030433005.1. GTDB lineage: Bacteria > Pseudomonadota > Alphaproteobacteria > Kiloniellales > DSM-21159 > Tistlia. The sequence goes on along the minus strand of JAUILQ010000025.1, from coordinate 16,574 downwards.
TGCGCGTCTTGCCGCCGCTTCCTGCAGCGCCCTATAGGATCGGACCATGGGGGCCGAAAGCGACCGCGGCGAGAAGGCCGGCACCGGCACGGGGCAGACGGGCGGAGCCGCGAGCCCCGGCAGCGGCAGCCTCGCCGGGGCGCTGCGCGCCGCCTACGCCGACCTCGGCAAGCAGGAGAAGAGCGTCGCCCGCGCGATTCTCAAGGACTACCCCGTCTCGGCGCTCTCGACCGTCGCGGCCCTCGCCGACAGCGCCGGGGTCAGCACGGCGACGGTGCTGCGCCTGGTCAATCGCCTGGGCTACGAGGCCTACGGCCAGTTCCAGGAGGGCGTGAAGCGCGACCTCAACACCCTGCTGCAGTCGCCCTCGGACCGCTTCGACCCCTCGCCGGAACCCGACGGCAGCTTCCACCGCCAGATGTTCCAGCGCGTCGCCGCCAACCTCGGCGAGGGCTCGCGCGGCGTGCTGGAGGCCGACTTCAACGACGTCGTCGCGCTGCTCGCCGATCCGCGCCGCTCGACCTACTGCATCGGCGGACGCTACTCGCGCTACGTCGCCGGGCTGTTCGCCGACTACCTCGGCGTGCTGCGCGACAAGGTGCACCTGGCCGACGGCCAGCCCGACGGCTGGTCGCGCCTGCTGGTCGACGTCGACGCGCGCTCGACCATCGTCGTCTTCGACATCCGCCGCTACCAGCGCACCGTCGGCCGCTTCGCCGCGCTGGCCAGGCAGCGCGGCGCCCGCCTGGTGGTGATCACCGACACCTGGGCCGACAAGGCGCAGTTCGACGCCGACTACACCTTCCAGCTGCCGACCGCCTCGCCCTCGCTGATGGACAGCCTGGCGCTGCCGCTGGTGCTGGCCGAGAGCCTGGTCGGCGCGCTCGCCCAACGCCTCAACGTCTCGCTCAAGGAGCGCCTTGCGCTCTGCGAGGCGCTGGACTGCGTCGAGACCAACCTGGACCTGGCCTGGCCCGGCATCCCCAAGGACGGAGAGACATGAGCGACAGCGACGCCCCCATCGGCGCCCCGGGCGGGGCTTCCGCGCGGCCCGACACCGACCTGATCATGGTCTGCACCAGCGACATCGCCGGCCAGCTGCGCGGCAAGGCGATGCCGCGCCGCTCGGTCGAGGCGCGCCGCGGGATCGGCGTCGGCTGGACGCCGACCAACACCATGATCACCTCCTTCGGGCCGATCGCGCCGACGCCCTGGGGGCCGCTCGGCGACCTCATGCTGGTGCCGGACTTCTCGACCCGGGTCGACCTCGCGCTGCCCGAGTGGGGGCTCGACGAGTCCTTCGTGCTCGGCGACGTCCTGACCCTGGAGGGCGATCCCTGGGACTGCTGCCTGCGCGGCCAGCTGGCGCGCGCGCTGGACCGGCTGGAGCGCGACCACGGCCTGACCCTGGTCGCCAGCTTCGAGCACGAGTTCCACTACTCCGGCGGCGAGCCGCAGCCCGGCCTCGGCTACGCGCTGCGCGCCTTCCGCCGGCTCGGCGCCTTTCCGAACCGGCTGATGGCGGTGCTCGACCGCGCCGGCCTGGCGCTCGACACCTTCATGCCCGAGTACGGCCCCGGCCAGTGCGAGGTCACGATCGATCCGAAGCCGGCCCTGCGCGCCGCCGACGAGGCGCTGATCCTGCGCGAGCTGACGCGCGCCACCGCCCGCGGCCTCGGCGCGCGCGCCAGCTTCGCGCCGATCATGGATCCCGACGGCGTCGGCAACGGCGTCCACCTGCACTTCTCGTTCCGCGACCGCGAGGGCCGCCCGGTGTCCTGGAACCCGGCGCGCGAGCACGGCGTCTCGGCGCCGGCCGGCGCCTTCCTGGCCGGCGTGCTGAAGCAGCTGCCGGCCATGCTGGCGCTGACCGCGCCGGGCGTGCCCAGCTACCTGCGCCTGACGCCGAACCGCTGGAGCGCCGCCTTCAACAACCTCGGCCTGCAGGACCGCGAGGCCTCGCTGCGCATCTGCCCGGTGTTCGGCACCGAGCTCGACGACGAGACGCGGGCCGCGCGCTTCAACTTCGAGTACCGCGCCGCCGACGCCGCGGCCAGCCCCTACCTGCTGCTCGCCGCCGTGGTCAACGCCGGGCTCTCCGGCCTCGACGCCGGCTTGGCGACCCCGTCGGTGACCCGGCAGAACCTGGCCGAGCTCGACGCCGCGGCGCTGGCCGCGCTCGGCTGCGAGCGCCTGCCGACCAGCCTCGCCGAGGCGCTCGACCGGCTGCAGGCCAGCGACTGGGCGCGCGAGGCCTTCGGGCCGGTGCTGATCGACGCCTACCTGCGCCACAAGCGCAACGAGATCGAGATCATGGACGGCCTGTCGCCCAAGGAGATCTGCGCCAGGTACGCCCTGGCCTACTGAAGCGCCGCCCGCGGCTTCGGCCCGAGGCTTCGGCCCGCAGCTCGAAAGGCCGCTGCGGATTCGCCGTTTTGAAGCGCCGCCCTCTTTGACTAGTATCGCGGACGCGTAGAGGGGAACCGCACCGAAAACGATCGACGGCCCGGCCTGCGGTGACGGGGGAGAAACCGGGCCGGTCCCTAATGTCCTTTGGGAGGTCAAGAAAATGAGACTACTGCTTTCAGTCGCGTGTGCCGCCGCCCTGGCGAGCACCGCCGCCGCCGCCCAGGAGGTCAAGGTCGGCATGCTGCAGGGCTTCACCGGCCCGACCGAGTCGCTGGTCAAGCCGATGGCGCTGGGCGGCGAGATGGCGATCCAGGAGGTCTCCGACAGCGGCCTGCTGCTCGGCGGCCGCACGGTCGTCTCCGTGCGCGGCGACAGCACCTGCATCGACGCCGCCGCCGCGACCGCCGCGGCCGAGCGCCTGGTCACCTCGGAGAACGTCTCCGGCATCGTCGGCGCGACCTGCTCCGGCGCGACCACGGCGGTCCTGAACAATGTCGTGCGTCCGAACGGCGTGGTCATGATCTCGCCGTCGGCGACCTCGCCGGCGCTGTCGACCATCGAGGACGACGGCTACTTCTTCCGCACCGCGCCGTCCGACGCGCGGCAGGGCCAGATCATCGCCGACATCCTCGACCGCCGCGGCATCAAGACGGCGGCCCTGACCTACACCAACAACGACTACGGCAAGGGCCTGGCCGATTCGATCCAGGCGGCCTTCGAGGAGAAGGGCGGCAAGATCACCGCCACGACCGCCCACGAGGACGGCAAGGCCGACTACTCGGCCGAGGTCGCGACCCTGGCCGCCGCCGGCGGCGAGGTCATGATCGTGGCCGGCTACCTCGACCAGGGCGGCAAGGGCATGATCCAGGCGGCGCTCGACACCGGCGCCTTCAGCCGCTTCGTGCTGCCCGACGGCATGGTCGGCGAGTCGCTGACCGATCACTTCGGCACGGCGCTCGACGGCTCGATCGGCACCAACCCGGGCACCGACAGCCCGGGCGCCACGATGCTGGCCGAGCTCAGCGAGGGCAAGGACTTCAAGGGCGACGACCCCTACGTCCCGGAGGCCTACGACGCCTCGGCCCTGCTGCTGCTCGCCATGCAGTCGGCCGGCTCGACCGACAGCGCGGTCTACAAGGACCACGTCATGAAGGTCGCCAACGCCCCGGGCGAGAAGATCTACCCGGGCGAGCTGGCCAAGGCCCTGCAGATCCTCGCCGACGGCGGCGAGATCGACTACGTGGGCGGCACCGCCGTGGAGCTGATCGGGTCCGGCGAGTCGGCCGGCAGCTTCCGCGAGACGGAGGTCAAGGACGGCAAGTTCGAGACCGTCCAGTACCACTGAGCCTCCGCGCGTCCGACGGACAGGCAGGGGCGGCCGGCCGGACCGGCCGCCCCTCTCCTGCCGCGGCGCCGATCGATTCCCTCGCCATGATCGCCCTTTCATGATTTCCGTCGTCGACCTGTCGAAGCGCTTCGGCGGCATCCATGCCGTCGAGAACGTGTCGCTCGAGATCGAGCAGGGCACGATCACCGGGCTGATCGGCCCGAACGGCGCGGGCAAGTCCACGCTGTTCAACATCGTCGCCGGCGCCTTTCCGCCGTCCTCGGGCAAGGTGCTGCTCGACGGCGAGGACGTCACCGGCCTGCCGCCCCACGCGCTGTTCCACAAGGGGCTGCTGCGCACCTTCCAGATCGCCCACGAGTTCTCGACCCTGACGGTGCTCGAGAACCTGATGGTCGTGCCGGCCGAGCAGCCCGGCGAGCGGCTGCGCGACACCTGGTTCAACTTCGGCCGCGTGCGCGAGGTCGAGGCCCGGGTGCTCGAGCGCGCCCACGAGGTCACCGAGTTCCTGGAGATCGGCCACCTCAAGCACGAGCTGGCCGGCAACCTCTCGGGCGGCCAGAAGAAGCTGCTGGAGCTCGGCCGCACCATGATGGTCGACGCCAAGGTCGTGCTGCTCGACGAGGTCGGCGCCGGCGTCAACCGCACGCTGCTCAACACCATCGGCCGCTCGATCCAGCGCCTCAACCGGGAGCGCGGCTACACCTTCTGCATGATCGAGCACGACATGGACTTCATCGCCAGCCTCTGCGACCCGGTCATCGTGATGGCCGAGGGCCGCCTGCTGATGCAGGGCACGATCGACGAGGTGAAGGCCAGCGAGGCCGTCATCGAGGCCTACCTCGGCACCGGCCGCAAGCACGAGCGGGTCAAGGCATGAGCTTCCTGGCGGCGCGCTCGATGACCGGCGGCTACGGCGGCGCCGACATCCTCAAGGACTGCACGATCACCGTCGACAAGGGCGAGATCGCCGTCGTCGTCGGCCCCAACGGCGCCGGCAAGTCGACCGCGATCAAGGCGATCTTCGGCATGCTGAACCTGCGCGAGGGCAGCATCGAGTTCGACGGCCGCGACATCACCGCGATGGCGCCGCAGGACCGGGTGCGTCAGGGCATGGCGCTGGTCCCGCAGAACCGCAACGTCTTCCCCTCGATGAGCGTCGAGGAAAACCTGGAGATGGGCGCCTTCATCCGGAACGACGACTTCAACGAGACCATGGAGCTGGTCTTCCACCTGTTCCCGGTCTTGCGCGAGAAGCGCGCCCAGCCGGCCGGCGAGCTGTCCGGCGGCCAGCGCCAGCAGGTCGCCGTCGGCCGCGCGCTGATGACCGCGCCGCAGCTGCTGATCCTCGACGAGCCGACCGCCGGCGTCTCGCCGATCGTCATGGACGAGCTGTTCGACCGCATCGTCGAGATCGCCCGCACCGGCATCGCCATCCTGATGGTCGAGCAGAACGCCCGCCAGGCCCTGGAGATCGCCGACCACGGCTTCGTCCTGGTGCAGGGCGGCAACCGCTTCACCGACACCGGCGAGGCCCTGCTCGCCAACGCCGAAGTACGGCGCTCCTTCCTGGGCGGCTGAATGGACATCGTCAACGCACTCGCGCTCTTCGCGAACTTCGTCGCCGTGCCGGCCACGGCCTACGGCGCCCAGCTCGCCCTGGGCGCGCTCGGCGTCACCCTGATCTTCGGCATCCTGCGCTTCGCGAACTTCTCGCACGGCGAGCTGATGTCGTTCGGCGCGATGGCGACGATCCTGGTCACCTGGACGCTGCAGGACCTCGGCATCGGCATCGCGCCCTTCCCGACCGCGCTGCTGGCGCTGCCGGTCGGCATCCTGGCGAGCATCGCGGTCTCGCTGGCGACCAACCGCATGGTCTTCCGCTTCTACCAGCGCCGGCGCGCCAACCCGATCGTCTTCGCCATCGTCTCGGTCGGCGTGATGTTCGTCATGGCCGGCCTCATCCGCATCATCATCGGCCCGGACGACCAGAGCTTCGCCGACGGCGAGCGCTTCCTGATCACCGCCTTCGAGTTCCAGAAGGCGACCGGCCTGAAGGAAGGCATCGCCATCAAGCAGACCCAGGTGATCACCGTGGTGGTCGCCCTGGTCGTCGTCGCCGCGCTGTTCTGGTTCCTGCGCAAGACGCGCGCCGGCAAGGCCATGCGCGCCTTCTCCGACGAGGAGGACCTGGCGCTGCTGTCGGGCGTCAACCCGGACCGCGTCGTGCAGATCGCCTGGATCATCACGGCGACGCTGGCCTGCATCGCCGGCACGCTCTACGGCCTCGACAAGACCTACAAGCCCTTCATCTTCCTGCAGATCCTGCTGCCGATCTTCGCGGCCACCATCGTCGGCGGCATCGGCCAGCCGGTCGGCGCGATCCTGGGCGGCTTCGTCATCGCCTATTCCGAGGTCATGGTGACCTACGCCTTCAAGAAGGTGATCACCTACCTCTCGCCCACCGACTGGGCGCCGGAGGGCCTCGTCCAGCTGCTGTCGACCGACTACAAGTTCGCCGTGTCGTTCATCATCCTCGTCGCCGTCCTGCTGATCAGGCCGACCGGCATCATCCGCGGGAAGGTGATATGAACCGCACGGTCGCGCTCTACGTCCTCATGGCCCTGCTGCTCGTCGGCGTCGGCTTCTATCAGAGCTGGAACGTCGCCTTCGGCATCTTCAATCTCTGCCTGATCTCGGCGATCATGGCGCTCGGCGTGAACATGCAGTGGGGCTACGCCGGCCTGTTCAACGTCGGCATCATGGGCTTCACGGCGCTCGGCGGCCTGACCGCGGTGCTGGTCTCGATGCCGCCGGTCGGCGCGGCCTGGGCCGCCGGCGGCAGCGACATCGCGCTGTCGGCGCTCAGCATCGCCGGCACGGTGGCCGCGATCCTGGTCGCCCGGCGGCTGGTCCTGCCGGTCCTGAGGCTGCCGGTCACGCTGGCGCTGATCGTCATCGGCTACTTCGTGATCTCGGCCTTCTTCGTGCCGGCGACCGAGCGCATCGAGGCGGTCGATCCCGCGCAGACCGGCTACCTCGGCGGGCTCGGCCTGCCGATCGTGCTGTCCTGGCCGCTCGGCGGCCTGGTCGCGGCCGGTGCGGCCTGGTTCATCGGCAAGGTGGCGCTGGGCCTCAGGGCCGACTACCTGGCGATCGCCACGCTCGGCATCTCCGAGATCATCATCGCGGTCATCAAGTACGAGGAGTGGCTGTCGCGCGGCGTCAAGAACGTCACCGGCCTGCCGCGCCCCGTGCCCTACGAGGTCGCGCTGGTCGAGTCCGAGTGGTTCGTCGGCCTCGCCGACTGGCTCGGCGCGCCCGACGTCGCCGACATCGCCAGCCTGTTCGTCAAGCTCTGCTACGCCGTCCTGTTCCTGGCCGTGCTCGCGGTCGTCATGTGGTTTGCCGAGCGCGCGCTGCGCTCGCCCTGGGGCCGCATGATGCGGGCGATCCGCGACAACCGCGATGCCGCCGAGGCGATGGGCAAGGACGTCACCGGGCGCCACCTGCAGGTCTTCATCCTGGGCTGCGCGACCTGCGGCATCGCCGGCGCCATGCTGACCACGCTCGACGGCCAGCTGACGCCGACCAGCTACATCCCGCTGCGCTTCACCTTCCTGGTCTGGGTCATGGTCATCCTGGGCGGCTCGGGCAACAACTGGGGCGCCGTGCTCGGCGGCTTCGTCATCTGGTTCCTCTGGGTCGAGGCCGAGCCGCTGGGCAACTGGTTCATGCGCACCGTGACCCTGCCGCTGGCGGAGGACTCCTCGCTCGCCCAGCACCTGGTCGCCGGCGCCGCCTATACCCGCTACCTGCTAATGGGCGCGATCCTGCTGCTGGTCATGCGCTTCGCGCCACGCGGCCTGATACCCGAGCGCTAGCCCGGATCGTTCGGCGCGCCCGGACGTTGCACAGGCATGGAACCGACGGTGGCGACGGCGGCTTTCCACCATGCCGCGCGCGGCCTCGACCGGAGTCTCGCGCCGGCCCCGATTCCGGAAGCAGGACGAACCTTGGACCGCAAGCGTATCAACGAGGACTCGGCCCACGAGCCTTCGGGCGGTGAAGGGCGAGCGACGGCGCCGCCCTTCCTGGCCGGCGGCGGCGAGGCCGGCGCCCTGATCCGCTCCGTCGACTGGTCGGCCACGCCGCTCGGTCCGGCCGAGACCTGGCCGCAGGTGCTGAAGACGCTGGTCGACCTGATGCTGAGCTCGAGCCAGCCGATGTTCATCGTCTGGGGACCCGCGCTGACGACGCTCTACAACGACAGCTACGCCGAGATCCTGGCCGACAAGCACCCCGCCATGGGCGTGCCCTTCGACGAGATGTGGCACGAGATCTGGGAACGCGACCTGAAGCCGATCGTGACGCGCGCCTACGCCGGCGACTCGATCCAGATGGACGACATCCCGCTCATGATGTGGCGGCGCGGCTACGCCGAGGAGACGCACTTCTCCTTCTCCTACACGCCGATCCGCGACCAGGGCGGCCAGGTCGCCGGCTTCTTCTGTCCCTGCAACGAGATCACCGAGCAGGTCCTGGGCGCACGGCGCCAGCGCCTGCGCGCCGCCCTCTCGGAGCGGCTGCGCGAGCTCGGCGATCCCGCCGAGATCGTCGCCGAGGCCGCGACCCGGCTGGCGCGGCACTTCGAGGTCGACCGCGCGGCCTTCGCGGAGATCGATCCCTCGGGCGAATTCGCCGACATCGACCGGGTCTGGACCTTCGGCGAGGGCCCCGAGCCGGCCAGCATCGCGGGGCGCTACCGGATCGAGCGCAGCGGCGTCGCCTTCGCCGAGGAGCTGCGCCGGGGCCGCACCATCGTCGTCGAGGACGTCCGCAGCGACCCGCGGACCAACGCGACGGACTCCCTGGCCACGCTGGCGACCCGCTCGATGGCCGCCTTCGTCAACCTGCCGATGCTGCGCGACGGTCGCCTGAGCGCGGTGCTGGCGCTGCACAGCAGCACGCCGCGGCACTGGCCAGCCGCCGACATCGAGCTGGCCGAGGAGATCGCCGAGCGGACCTGGTCGCGGCTGGAGCGCGCGCGCAGCGACCAGGCGCTGCGCGAGAGCGAGGCGCGGGCAAAGGACATCGTGGAGAGCATCTCGGACGGCTTCATCACGCTCGACGCGGACTGGCGCATCACCTACCTGAACGCGCGCGGCGCCGAGATCCTGAAGCCGCTGATCGCCCCGGGCGAGCGGATCCTGGGCGAGATCTTCTGGGAGCGCTTTCCCGAAGTCGAGCAGACGCCCTTCGCGCCGGCCTACCGGCGCGCGCTCAGCGACCAGGTCGCGGTCAACGTCGAGGCCTACTACCCGCCGCTCGACAGCTGGATCGACGCGCGCTGCTATCCGATGTCGGACGGCGTGGCGGTGCACTTCCTCGACGTCGGCGAGCGCAAGCGCGCGGAGGCTCGGCTGCTCGACAGCGAGGCGCGCTTCCGCACGATCACCGAGGCGATGCCTCAGATGGTCTGGTCGACGGACGCCGACGGCCGCCACGACTTCTTCAATGCCCGCTGGTACGAGTTCACCGGCGCGGCCGAGGGGTCGACCGACGGCGACGCCTGGCGCGAGCTGATCCACCCCGACGATCGCGTGGAGATCCTGCGGCTCTGGCAGCAGGCCCTGGCCACGGGCGAGGACTACGGCACCGAGTATCGCCTGCGGCACCGCAGCGGCGAGTACCGCTGGGTCCTGGGCCGCGCCGTCGCGGCGCGCGACGAGGCCGGGCAGGTGATCCGCTGGATGGGCACCTGCACCGACATCCACGAGATGAAGAAGGCCGAGCAGCACCGGCGGCTGCTCATCGACGAGCTCAACCACCGGGTCAAGAACACCCTGGCGGTGGTGCAGAGCCTCGCTTACCAGTCCTTCGCTCCCGGGGTCGACCCGCAGGTCGGCCGCCGCGCCTTCGAAGGCCGGCTGACCGCGCTCGCCGCGGCCCACGACCTGCTGACCCAGCAGTCCTGGGAACAGGCCGAGCTGCAGGCGCTGGCCGAGAGCGCGCTCGCGGCGGCCGGCGCGCCGGCGGCGGCCTGGGAGGCGACGGGGCCGCGCGTCGTGCTGCCGCCGAAGGCGGCGGTGACCATCGCCATCGCGCTGCACGAGATGACGACCAACGCCCTGAAGCACGGGGCCCTGTCCGAGAGCGGCGGGCGCATCCGCCTGGACTGGCAGGTCGTGCCCCCTGCCGACAGCGCCGCGCGGGAGCGCCTGCGGCTGTGCTGGCAGGAAAGCGGCGGCCCGCCGGTCCGGCCGCCCGAGCGCCGGGGCTTCGGCTCCCGGATGATCGAGGCGGGGCTGGCGGCCGAGCTGCAGGGCGAGGTCTCGCTCGACTTCGAGCCCGGCGGCCTGCGCTGCCGCATCGACGCGCTGCTGCCCAGGCTCGCGGAGAGCGCGGCGTGAGCGCCCTGGCGGACCGCACGGTGCTGGTCCTGGAGGACGAGCCGCTGGTCGCCATGATGGCGGTCGACATGCTGGAGCAGCTGGGCGCCCGGGTCGCCGGGCCGGCCGGGACGCTGGAGGAAGCCCGCGAGGTCGCCGGGTCGCAGGCGCTCGACGCGGCGCTGATCGACCTCAACATCGCCGGCACGCTGAGCGTCGACTTCCTCGACGAGCTGGTCGCCCGCGGCCTGCCTGTCGTGGTCGCGACCGGCTACGGCGCCGCCAACGAGGCTCTGGCCGGCCGCGACCTGCCGGTGGTCGGCAAGCCCTACACCCTGGACAAGCTCGACGCGGCGTTCCAGAAGGCCCTGGCCGGCTGATCCCGCCGGCCGAGGCGAGGAGACGCAGCCGTGAGCCAGCAGCCCCCCAGCCCCTCCCCGACCCAGCCTCCGCAGGACGAGCAGGCGCGCTGGGAGGAGCGCTACGCGACGCCGGACTACCTGTTCGGGCGCGCGCCCAACGCCTTCCTGGAATCCTGCCGCGGCCTGCTGCCGCGACGCGGCCGGGCCTTGGCGGTCGCCGACGGCGAGGCGCGAAACGGCGTCTGGCTGGCCCTGCAGGGCCTCGAGGTGGTCTCGCTCGACTTCGCGCCCAGCGCCCAGGCCAAGGCCGCAGCCCTGGCCGCCGAGGCCGGCGTCGCGATCGAGATCGTCGCCGCCGACGTCCACGCCTGGGACTACCCCGAGGCGGCCTTCGACGTCGTCGCCGACATCTTCACGCAGTTCAGCGATTCAGCGCAGCGCGCCGCCAAGTGGGCCGGCCTGCGCCGCACGCTCAAGCCCGGCGGGCAGCTGGTGCTGCAGGGCTACACGCCGAAGCAGCTGGACTACGGCACCGGCGGGCCGAAGGCGGTCGAGAACCTCTACACCCGCGCGCTCCTGGAACAGGCGTTCGGCGACTTCGACGACCTGGCGATCCGCGAGGAGGAGCGCGAGCTGCAGGAGGGCCCGGCGCACAGCGGCTGGTCGGCGGTGATCGGCCTGACCGGACGCAAGCCGGCCGCCGGCTGACGCCCGACCTGACGCCCGACGCTCCCTCGCCCGGACCCGGGCCTCAGCCCTGCCGGACCTCGGGCAGCATCGCCTCGATCGCCTCGATGCGCGACTGCGGCGCCGGGTGGGTCGCCAGGAACTCCGGCGGGCGCGGGCCGCCGGCCTGCTCCATGCGGCGCCAGAGCGCGACCGCCTCGCGCGCCTCGAAGCCGGCCGCCGCCATGGTCGAGAGCCCCAGGCGGTCGGCCTCGAGCTCCTGGCTGCGCGAATAGGGCAGCACCAGGCCGTACTGCACGCCGACGCCGAGCGCCGCGGCGATGCCGGCGGCGTACTCGACGTCGCCGATCTCGAGCAGCAGCGCGATCAGCCGCAGGCCGAACTGCTTGGTGATCTCGGCGGTCATGCGCTCCTGGGCGTGCTCGGCCTGCAGGTGGCCGATCTCGTGGCCGACGATGGTCGCCAGCTGGGCCTCGTTGGCGGCGACGCCGAACAGCCCCTCGAACACGCCGATGCGCCGGCCCGGCAGGGCGAAGGCGTTGACCTGCTCGCTGGCGAAGACCTCGATCTCCCAGTCGCCCGGGCGCTCGCCGAGCGTCTCCAGCAGCCGCGTCGAGACGCGCTTCAGCGCGCCCTGCAGCTCGGCGTCGCGGCTCGGCGGCGTCTGCTCGCGGATGCCCTGCCAGGCCTGGCGGCCCATCTCGGCGGCCTGGGCGTCGGAGACCAGGCTGAAGGGCAGCTCGTCGCAGGCGGCGAGCAGCGGCGCCGTGCCGAGCACGGCCGCGCTGGCGGCGAGGAAGCGCCGGCGGCTCGGCGCGCGGCAGCAGAATGGGTGGAGGGAGGGAGCGGTCATGCGACGCCAACCGTCCATGCGCCGGCGCGGTTCCCGCTGGGAGCTCATCGGCCGGGGCGCGAGCTCAGTAGCCGACGAAGAGCTCGCGCATCGAGGCAACCCGGACAGCTACCGCTGACAGCCTCTGACCTGTGAACGGCGCAGCCGGAGCTCTTGTCATCTGAAATGTCAGAATATGCTTGGCTGTTGTTTGACAATGTCAGCTTTTGGATGCTATCTTCCAAGATAAGGAGGAGCCGATGAGCGACGGACCGCACAGAACTCTGCCTATGCGCAGACCTTGGAAGGCGGTTTGCGAGATCGCCGACAACGCCGCGCACGGGCTGGATGAGGTAGTTGAGCGCATCACTCCGGCCCTGGCCGCAGACGCTCGAGGAGAAATCTCTGATGGATTCCAGCGGCAGCTAAGCCGGGCTCTCCATGTGGGCGAGACGCAATCAGTGCTTTTCGATGACGCGCGACAGGCCGTTGCGGCGTTGCGCGCTCGAGCCGGATCACCGATGGAGGCCGGCTTAGCGGACGCCATAGACGATGCCCTCCGCGCGGGTACTACGGGCTTGGACGCCCTTCGAAGTGGCATGGCGGCAGCTCTTGAGGATCGCGGTCTGGCGGCGGTGCGGCACGTAGAGGAGCACTACCTTCGCGAGGCGGCACGAGATAGAGCAGCCCATGTTCGCGAGCGCCTCGAAGCCGGGCTCCTCGGAGCTCGCGAGGCCTTATCTAGCCTTGCTGAGAGTTTGGTGACGGGCGCGTCCGCAAACACTGGGGCCGCCGCTGTGGATCGTTCCGGTTTAGACGACGGAGTGCCCTTATGAAAATTGAGCCGCGCTTCCAGGCAGCCGCCAAAGCACCTTTCTTAATCGATGCAGTAGAAATGCAAATAGAACCGCGCGCCGGAGCGATTGCGGCAATCATTGGGCAACATCTCAAGCTCGATCTAGTCGGCCTCAAGAGCTACTTCTTCGCCCGATGGGACGTTCGGCTATTTGATCTCTTGGTGGTCGCGGCCGCTGTCGAGTTTTGCGATCGTGTCCATCGGCGTCCCGCCCGCGGTTGGGCGCGAGCATTCGATGTTCGTGTATCTGTTCACGAACCGGAAGAATGGACCAAACCTGATGTGTGCAACGGACTAGAGGAGACCCTCGGCTTCCTTACTGGTGATACATGGCGCTTCAGTTTCATCGCGCGAAAGCACACCGAGTCGGAGGCGCCGCAACGGTCACTCTCGTTGCCTCCAGGGGCGACGCTCATCATGCCCTATAGCGAAGGGCTCGATTCCCTAGCAGTTCATGCACTCATGCGAGAGACTGAGCAAGGTGGCTTGGTGCGTGTCCGCCTTGGCGCCGGTGGTGTGGACCGCAATTCAGTCATCAAAGACCGACAGCCGTTCGCCCGTGTGCCCTACCATGTCCGGACGCAGACCCGCGCGGAGCCCTCAGCCCGTGCCCGCGGGTTCAAGTTTGCAGTGATCACTGCTATTGCCGCCGCGATGTCGAGCGTGGATCGCATCGTAGTTACGGAAAGCGGCCAGGGAGCGTTGGGGCCAGTGCTGGTCCCCACAGGCCACGCCTATCCGGACTACCGGGTCCATCCAGCATTTACCCGTCGAGTGGAGCGCTTTTTCGAAGCCTTGACAGGCCGCGCCGTCCGCTACGTGTTTCCCCGTCTCTGGAGCACTAAAGGTGAAACTCTAGCAATAGCCGCCGCCCTGCCACAGGCGCCGGATTGGGCTCGCACCCGTTCATGCTGGCAGAGCGCACAGCAAGTATCGGTTGCAGGAGAGCGCCGCCAATGCGGTGTGTGCGCCGCCTGCATGCTGCGGCGCATGTCAATGCACTCGGCCGGGCTGGAAGAATCAGCAACGACATACGTGTGGGAGACATTGCAGACGTCAGAATTCAGAGCTGGTGCAGCGGCCGAGTTTCAGCGCCATACGTCCGCTTTGGACCAATATGGAATCGCCGGCGTGCTTCACCTAGACCACCTTGCGGCCCTTTCAGGCTCTGACCTTCACCGCCGACACGTCCGACGTGTCGCCCGTGAGACCGCTGACGCTCTGAGAGAGGATGCTGATGATGTAGAGAGTAGGCTCTTTAGCCTACTCAAACGTCACGCAGAGGAGTGGCGTCTGTTTGTACTGGCGCAGGGCGGTAGTTCATTCGTGGCTCGTTATGCCAGCAGCGTCACGGCATGAGCACTCCTGCGGCAGCTATCGACCCCATCCTCGTCGGGGAACGGCTTCGTGTCGCGCGCGAGGCGGCGAGGATCACCCAAGCCCAGGCAGCCACTGCGTTGGACGTAGCCCGCACGACGCTAGTTGCGATCGAGCAGGGTGGCCGCCGCCCCCGTCTGGAAGAGTTGCAGACACTGGCCGCGCTCTACGGCATCACCCTCAACAACCTCTTGCGCCGAGAAGCGGCCCAGGTTGACCTCCGGCCCCGGTTCCGACGTAAGGGCGATAGCGACGATGCGGTGGAAGAAGCAGCGGCACTCCTGACTGATCTGGTACAGGCGGAAGTTGAGCTCGAAAATGTACTCGGCGTGCAACGCAGCCGTACAGAACCACCCGAACGTCCCATCTTGCCAGGCGAAGTCGTCACTCAAGCCGAGCAAGACGCTGTCGAGCTTCGTCAATGGTTGGGGGTGGGTGACGCACCGGTACATGACATCGTGTCCCTCCTTGAGCTGCAACTGGGTGCGCGGGTATTCGTTAGGCGCTTCGCTCCCAAAGTCTCTGGGCTCTACGCCTATGACGAGGGGCCAGGCCCCTGCATCCTCTTGAACGCTTGCCACCCTCGGTCGCGCCGCGCTCAGACCGCTGCACACGAGCTCGCACACTACATCTCGACCCGTCGGGCGCCCGACGCGCTATATGATGGTTCTCCGGAGCAAACCAGAGAAGAGCGTTACGCAAATGCGTTCGCACGCTCGTTTCTAACGCCCGCCCGCACGGTGAAGACGTTGTTTCGAGACGTTACAGCCGGCGCTGCAAAACTTACTCGGCGCCATGTAATCGTTCTAGCGCACGCTTTCGGTGTTTCGCGTGAAGCCATGGTTCGACGCCTAGAAGAACTCGGCTTGACTAAGGCCGGAACCTGGGACTGGTTCACCCGAACCGGAGGGATTACAGACGCGCAAGCTCAACAAGTCCTGGGACAATCTCCGAACTTCGATCCCCGGGCGCGCGATGCCGACCGTCCGATTTCGCTCCGACTCCATCTATTGGCGGGTGAAGCTTGGGCGAGAGGTTTGGTCAGCGAAGGCCAGGTGGCAAGCCTGTTGAAGATCGATCGCATCGAAGCACGCGAGCTAATTGATGCTTATGAAGCTGAGGGGGACGTGACTGATGAGTCGCCCAAGCTTCAGCGCTGAACCGCGCCCGTTCGTGGCCGACGCGAGCGTATGGATCAACTTGGTGGCCAGCGGCTACCTCGACGAGGTCTTGGACGCGGTGGGTATGCGGGCCTTCATTCCGTCGATTGCGATACGCGAGCTAGAACGAGGCCGAATTAAGGGTCACGACACCTCGGCGAGGATTGCGGACCTAGTCGCCACCGGCCGTGTAACCCCGATGAGCCTGACAGTGGCCGATGAATCTGTCTTCTACAGCTTGGTCTCGGGCACGACAGCAGGCACGCTCGACGACGGCGAAGCCGCCACTCTCGCAATAGCTATCAGGCTCGGCGCTGTTGCGGTTATCGACGAGCGCAAGGCTACGACCCTCGGCATCGAACGATTTCCCGATTTGCACATGCGCTCGACGACTGATCTTCTGTTCGCGACCTTGCCTGATGAAGGTGATGGAAAAGGGCCGCTAGCCGACGCGCTGTTTTCGGCTCTCAGGGGAGCCCGCATGCGCGTCCCGCCACATCACTTGGCACGTGTGGCGGCGGTACTTGGGCCTGATCGCGCCTCCAGCTGCCCCAGCCTGCCGGCGGCCGTGCGCGATCCGTCTGGAGGTGGGCCTACCATCGCATCCGTCAGCGCTTCCCCACCGCGCTGAGCGGCCTTGAGACTCGGCTGCCCATGAGTTGGGGGTATGTTTGACAATCGTACAGGCTCTTCTTCGGACCAAGGCAAGCGGTCACGCCAAGCCAGTCTCAGAGGAACATCTTGACATCGCGGCGCCAAAACAGCGCTAGGGAAAATCGAAATTCTATCTAAGTTCTTGAAAGGAATGGTGCCCAGGGGCGGATTTGAACCACCGACACTGCGATTTTCAGTCGCATGCTCTACCAACTGAGCTACCTGGGCGTCTTCGCCCGCCGTCGTCCGGCGCGGAAGAGAGGGCGCTTATAAGAGAAGATCCCGGGGCTGTCCAGCCCCCTCGCGCGCGTTTCCCGGCGACCGCCGGGGCGGGCCGGCGCCCCGCACGGCGGCCCTCGAATTGACCGCCCGGCCGGTTTCGCCGACCTTCGGCGGCATGACCGCCGGCGCCCCTCTCAGCCTCCTCCGCCTCCTCGCCGCCGCCCTGCTCGCCGTCGGCGCCCTGCCCGCCGGTGCCGCAGCCTCCGGGCCCGCCCCGG